>JBEKZC010000007.1:0-86952 GCA_049510295.1 Verrucomicrobiota bacterium
TTGGAGACGAATCCCGCGACGCCACGCAAATATCTCGCCGCCCTTTATCGTAACGGTTGGCCGGGCTGGCTCTGCGCCGAACAACTTTTTGAGCGATGAAAACATAAATCGGCCAAGCAGGCTAACGTCCAGAGCTCAGGCACGCGGGACCAGATAACGTGAACCGCGAAGCGGAACTGGCTTGTCGCGCCATAGCACAGCGACGGCGGAAGCAGCCATCCCGCGTTGCCTGCAGCGATTTGTTAGGCGACGGCCACATTTCACCGAATACCACTTACAATGTTTATATGCTTTGGTTTCGGCAGGTCTGCCGGGCGTAATGCGAAATATCGTGTGCCGGCGGCTCCCAAATCGAGAAATTCGACCTTGCTAAAGCCGGCGCTTGTTAGTTTTGCCTCCATGGCATCGGGTTCAAAAAAACTGACAAATGGCTCGCCCACGCTGGCAACATTCTCAGCCAATTTTTGAGCCGCTTCTGCTGCTTTTCTGGTAGTTTTCGCAATCGGCTGTTTAAAGGTAAGCACCACCTCGCTCCCCGATGGATATGCCGCCATGGATTTCAATGCTGCATCAATGGACGCTTCATTGAGATACATGGTCACACCCAGCCACGAAAAAAACGTCGGCTCCTCCAACGAAACGTGGTAGCGACAAAGACCTTCGAGTAACGATTCATGCTCGAAATCTATTTGTGCAAAACGCACATTTGCCGGCAAATCAAGGCTCGCTTTCGTGAGAAACGATCGCTTAACCGACTGTGTGTCTGGATGATCAATTTCAAAAATCTTTAGTGACTTTGCCCAATCAGGCTGTCGGAATGCAAAGGTGTCAAAACCGGCACCCAGAATGACGTATTGGCTGATGCCCCGCCGCACCGCATCCGCCAGTCTGTCTTCGGCAAACCGGGAACGCAGCACGACGTGCGAGCGTAGGGCCGCTGCTTCGGGATTTCGATAACGCTCGGCAAATTCACGAATCTTCTGGCTGGCATCTTCGCCAAGCAATCTGGCGGCAATGGGGTCGTCGAGAATTTTTGGCGCGGCATCAAGCAATTGATGGGCTGCACGCAAATAGGCCGTGGCTAAGGCTGTGCGGCTCGCTTTTTGGTTATTCATATAAATTCGTGAGACACCTAACGTCCAGAGCTCAGGCACGCGGGACCAACCAGCGTGAACCGCGAAGCGGAACTGGCTTGTCGCGCCATAGCACAGCGACGGCGGAAGCAGCCATCCCGCGTTGCCTGCAGCGATTTGTTAGGCATCTTTTGTCTTTCTGAAAAGCAAAAAACTAGAACCAAATCCGACCAACGCTCCAATGCTCGCACAGTAGAGCACTGCAACAGGTACAAAAAACACTCCTACGTCCACTTCTTTGTTGTGAAAGAATACTTGGCCAATGAAAAAATCTATCCTGGTCACAGGGGACGCAATCAAGATGTCAGCCCATCGTGGCAATTCGAGCAAATCAGCATACACTCCAAGCCAGCCTCCGAGTAACACAACTCCGAGTGCCCCGAACAAAACTGGAATCCATCTGCGCATACGATGATGCCTAACGTCCAGAGCTCAGGCACGCGGGACCAAAAGCCGTGAACCGCGAAGCGGAACTGGCTTGTCGCGCCATAGCACAGCGACGGCGGAAGCGGCCATCCCGCGTTGCCTGAAGCGATTTGTTAGGCAAAGCGAAGCATGACATACACAATTTAGTAAAGCAGTTTGTCTTTGATGCCTTGATCCATCAACTCGGTTCGGAGAGGATTTTTCGGATTGACGCGAAGCGTGCATTCTCCATTCGGAGAAATCCTCTCTTCTAAAAATTTGAGGGCAACTTCTTCAGAATTAAAGCTCGCCCAGTAAACCTCCGGCGTGACGCGATAGGGTATTCCTAAATACTCATACTCACAAATAATGCGCCAAAACCAGCCCCAATGGCCACCGGTATTTACGCCCGCTGGAATCCAGACTTTTTGTAGCTCACGGTCAACGCAACGACCCGGAGCAACATCCCAACCTTGCCTTACAACACGTGCTTTGAGCCACACGCCACCCAGCAACACCACGAAACTCAAGACAGCAAGCATCAGCCCTGAACTTACGTGTCTTGGTTCATCGTAAGTGGCCATGGCGAGCCCGCCGATGAATCCCATTATACCCACCGCCGGCACGATAGACAGAATGCCGCCCAAGTTCATGGTCATCGGCTTGGAGGTGTCATCGTAAGGAATCATCTGGATTCGCCAGCCAGCGTTCTCCCTTTCGTTCTGGAACTGACGAACCCGCCGCATCCACGGCGCGGGTTGAGAGCTGCCGCCGACTCTCGCATTGAAAATACTTGTGGCGATAATAACGCCAAAAACCAAGACCCCGAAGCAGACTACAAAGATAAACATTGTGTTCATCGCTTTGCCTAACGTCCAGAGCTCAGGCACAGCCGCCGAGCAGGACGTTGAAAATGAAAATGACAAACAAATCTCATAAAATCAATCGCAACTGGCAGGGGCAGCGGCTGTTGCCTGCAGCGCCATTGTTAGGCGACTGTTTTGTGTCTCGGTAAAAACAAGAACACAGCCGAGACCGTCGCAAAAACACTGGCGATGTAATACATCCCTGGAAGCGATCTTAATGTAACAAATCCTACGATTGTCGCCATAACGATCAAAAACGCAACCAAGGTAACAAACTTACGCGCCCCCCGTGCACCACGAAAAAGAGAAAAACCTGCTACAGCGCCAGCCCAATACAACAGGCAAAACAAAGCGCCCAAATAGTAACCTGGCGACGAGGGGACTCGTGAAAAGCGAATAATAGGGTATAAAAGCAGCCACAAATATAAGATGCCGAGCACGCCGTTAAATAGCATCCAAAGTGCGCCGATAATGCGCTGTGTTTTCATATATGCGTTTTGACAGAGTTGAGTGTTTACCGTCACGCAAAGTCGCCTAACGTCCAGAGCTCAGGCACGCGGGGCTAATGACGTCCTCCGCGATAGCGGAACTGGTGACGCCATCCCGCGTTGCCTGCAGCGATTTGTTAACCGACGTTTTTGTCATCTGGTGCTCCGACTGGCCAAGTATGAAACACAAAAACTTCGCGATCAATCTCAGCCTGCTCGAAATACTGCATCCCGTCGGGATGCTCCGCCTGCCTCTCCCTCGTCATAAGCATCACCTCTTTAACGCCGGTGATGCGCCAATCCTCGTCACCAATCCAACCTCGCGCCACTGCCTCAGCCTGGCTCTGTGTGTCACGCAGAACCCAGCAATTGACCATCGCGCCGCCATACTGGTCTCGCTTCGGATGCGTCTGCTTCGGTCGAACCTCAAACTGGAAAAAGAACATCGGCATCTCAACGTGCGTGAAGTCGGCCTAACGTCCAGAGCTCAGGCACGCGGGACCAAATGACGCGAACCGCGAAGCGGAACTGGCTTGTCGCGCCATAGCACAGCGACGGCGGAAGCGGCCATCCCGCGTTGCCTGCAGCGATTTGTTAGGCATCATTTTTTGAGAACTTTCAACAAATTCGTCGCACCATCATGACGTAAAATCATCTCGTGGTCATCAATGTGGACGATCTTGTAACGGTTTACCTCAAGCTTGGCATCTGGCCAAGATGCGTTTGTAATCGTAGTAACCATAAATCCGTCTTTGATTTGCCAAGTGCCTTCAGCCGTCATCTCATTAGTGAGTTCTGGCGTAAACTTGAAGACAAAACTGCCATCTGCCTTGTGTTCCGTTGTCTTCCTGGAATCGTGATATGGCATCCAAGTTCCCTGAACCTTCTGACGAAGCTCGGCATCGCTCGGCGTGTTGCTGCAACCCGTCAGTAACAAAATCAAGGCAAATATTGGAAGTGTGAATTTCATAAGCGTGTCCAGTGATGCCTAACGTCCAGAGCTCAGGCACGCGGGACCGGTGACATCCGCCAACCAGCGACTTCTCGACAAACCGAAGGCGCCATCCCGCGTTGCCTGCAGCGATTTGTTAGGCGACGTCATAGGCTCATACATACGAATGTATCGCAATCCACGGCACAATATCTGCGACCGCTACCGCGCAAACAACCAGGGCAAGGGCTAAAAATAATGTGCCAGTGAATAGGAATGCCGAACTCGTCGTGACTTCTTTCCGAAAACTCAGAATCGCTGAATAAAGAACCCACGGCACAGGACAAAACAAAATCCAACTGCAAGGGTGAAGCACGATGATCGTAATAGCTGGCAGCGTAATCTTCATCTCTGATAGCACATGCAGTGACAGTGACGTAAGCGCCCAACAACTGATGCAAATAACAGCGAACGCAAGGGTCAAAAGCCACAAATATGTTTTCATTGTGTACAGTCGCCTAACGTCCAGAGCTCAGGCACAGCCGCCGAGCGAGGACGTGGAAAGGAAAAATGATAAACGAACTCATAAATGGTCCGCAACTGGAAGGGGCAGCGGCTGTTGCCTGCAGCGATTTGTTAGACCTCATCATCGTAATGTTTGTGATTCAACTGGTCATGGCGGTGTGGCTGTATGACCTGACGCGGATAGTCTGTAAGAGAGGTAAGCAACCAAAAGCAACAGGAGAGCAATTATGATCGGGTATATCTTCAATCTGACATCCAGCCGCCGATGCGCCTCTGCTTTCTGTGCCGCGGCTTCAGCCTTGGCCTCATCAATCCTGTGCAACTGGATGGCGCCAAGCATCCGCAAGCCTGCATCTGATGGCAAAATCGCCTGCCCATCTTCCCGATTACAAATCTGGAGATACTGGCGCTCCGGCGCTGCCATAAACATGATAGTCTTGGTAATCTCTTCGTTCGCGAGTCCGTGTGCCGCCATGACCTCTCCGAGCACAATCGAAGAGGGGCGACACTTCACAATGCTTGGCTCTCGCTGCCACTCTTTTTCGAGTGCCTCAAGAATCCCAATCGCAATCTGTTCGGTGGATGTCGCCATGAGGTCTAACTATTTATTATACGACGGGTCGTGCACGACCTCGTGCACGATTGGTTTTTGTAACCCTGCCTGTTATCATGCTGCTATGAAAGCAGACCTGCGAATTTCTATCAAGGATTATAAACGGAACAAAAATCTCAAAATCCAGCTGGTTCACGTCCCTTTTTCCGCCTCCCGCCAGTTCTGGGTGAGAATGAACGGTGTCCCGTGGCCCAAAAACGCCAGACCGGTTTCACTCACGCGGTTGCTGACCGCCCTCCGCAAAGCCCTGGTGAAATCCTTCTAACTATTGCCCACTCGCCTCCGTTCCAATCTGCGATCACACCTCAATCCAGGCACCGTCGGGCCGATGCTCAATGTGCGGACTGGAGCGTTTTCCAGGCTTCGGTGGCGTTTGCGCGGTTTGCTTGTGCGTCAGCGCCGGTTTTTTCAACCAGCCCCAGCATGGCATCCGTCAACGAACCGGCATAATAGTAGGCGATGACCTCCCGAATGCCGCTTTGCAGCGGATAATGTGCATTCGTATTATGTCGTTCTCAGATCACCGCTCTGCTGGTCTGCCCGCCTTGGGCTGTTTTCATTCGCCATCAAACGGTTACGCCATTGTTAATAACTATTTATTGACCGGATATAGACTGAGTATTAAAACCCATTTTTGAAGCGCTGCAAGGGCTTCCCGGAACAGGACCGTTCAGAACCAGGTTTTTAGCAGGGCCAGTATGCAACGGTTTAAATTGGGTTTCACCGCACACGTCTCAAACTTCATCAGCGCCGCCTTGGGCACGGTTATCATGCCTGCATTTCTGGCCTGCGCACCGGCTCAACCCACCAATCTTGCCGTCACGGTTCGACACGCGCCCAACCTCAACGGCAATCTTACAGTGGAGAATGTTTGAAAGAACAGCCTTGTGCATCCGTAGTCATGGTATGCCCGGTTTGTCCCAAGCTTCCGACAAACGGGAATAATCTCTCTATGAAAACATGGGCTTTCATATGTTTTCCGTGCCTGTTCGCATGGACGGCGACTGTTGCCGGGCACGCCCGCGTTGCGCGTCAACAGCAACCCGATTTCAGAGTTGATGAAAGCCATGCAGTTCATTTCAACCCCGCGCCCGCATTCCCGCATCGGCGAACAACAGAAAGGACAGGTCAGCTATGAATGGCAATAAACAGTCTCCAATAAAAAACGGAACCACCGCGCCAAACCAACCTGACAAGACCAGCAGTTGGCTGGCTTTTTCGCTCGTAGTGATAATGTTGGTGATACTGCTGGTTATTATCTGGCTGCTCTTGCTTCTCCCCTCGCAATTCCAAGCCGGGGACACGCGATTGGAATATTACAAACAGGCCTTGTCCGTCTTACTGGGCGCCTTTGGAGCCTGGATCGGTGCCGGGGCGGCGTATTTCTTCGGCAGGGAAAATTTGAACGAGAGCAGCCGTTCCACTGAAGCGGCTCTGAGAATCCAACAGGAAGGACTGCGGGGTCCGCCGAGGTTCGAACGGATTAAAGACCTGACTTTGACGGCCATGAACAAGGATTTCATGTTTGGTTCCGACAAAACGTATCACGATGTTACCGAGGGATTCAAAACGCATAAAGATTACTGGTTTGTGCCAGTGTTGGATAAAGCCGGGAACGGGACCATGGAAGACATCATCCATGCCCGGGTGTTCTGGCAGAACACCTTCAACGATACCGAACCACTATCCCAGATCATCTCAGACATCGATAACAAGGCGGCATTAAGTGACTTTAAAGAACTTCATGGCCCATCCTTCTTTGTGACAGTATCGCTCGACGACAAAATCGCCAGGGTCTATGACCAGATGGACCAAAAAGGAGCGGTGGTAGGCATCGTTGTGGATGAAAATGAAAAGCCTACGTATTGCTTCACCAAGATAGAATTGCAGAACGTTTTGGCTGCCCAAAAGTAATCAAATGCGATCCGCGATATGACGCCCAACGGCAACGTCAGCCGGGTGACGTTGCCGCCGGGCTCTTATGGCACATTCACCGCCAATGGTGGCAGCGGTTTTATTTTTGGTGTGGCGGGTGCCACGCAACCAGCGGTCTATAACCTGCAAAACCTCAGTCTGAACGGCTAATACCGTTTGGATGAGGTGGTGGCTGACGCGTTCAATCGGTCCCTCAACCTGGCGTCAAAGCATCCGCCGGACTTTGGGTTGTTTTCATTTATCCTCAAGCGGTTACGCCGATGTGAATAACTATTTATTGACCGGGTATAGACTGAGTATTAAAACCCATTTTTGAAGCGCTGCAAGGGCTTCCCGGAACAGAACCGTTCAGAACCAGGTTTTCAGCAGGGCCAGTATGGAACGGTTTAAATTCGGGATCGCCTCCAGAGGCTCAAAATTATTCGGTGCCATCTTTTGCGCCGTCATGCCGCTTGTATTCGTGGCGACCGTACCGGCTCAACCAACCAATCTCGCCGGTACGTTCCGTCACGCGCCCAGGCGAGAATGGCCTCGGCCGCTTCCACATCACCATTGATTTCAAAAGCCGGCGGCATCGGTTTGCGTCCGATCCAGCAATCCTGTCGGTGCATCTCCAGAAGGCGATCCAACACATCCTGCTCCGTGACACTGAAGCCCAGACCGAGGTCGGACGCGAGACTGGCATTGACGAATTGCTCGGCGTGGCCGGGTACAGGCAGAACAAAGGTGGGTTTGCGAAAGGCAAAACTTTCCGAGAGCGCGGAATAACCGCCGTTGATGACCAAAGCGTCAGCGCGGGCGAGCAACGCAGTGTTGTTCATCTGACGACCGTGAAACGTGACCTTGCCGTGCGATTCGCCTGACCGCCCAACAACTTCAACGGCGAAGGGAAATTGGCGGTCGTTGAAATTGATTTGGGTGGCATGCACTGAGCCGCTCAACATAAAAACAACCTGGCGGAGTTGGCGTGGCGACAAGGCTTCTTCGAGTGAAGCGGTCGCCGCCGGTTCCTTGACGGTGGGGCGGACGATCAGGCCGATACGACGAAATTTTGGATGACGGGTCGGCGTGCGAACAGGAAAGGGACTCAACACCAGATCACAATAATGTCGATGGAACAAATAGTCGGAAAACTCAACCAACCAAAAATGGCTTCTGACTCCTTTCGCCTGGCGGCGGCGCTTGAGAAACTCGGTGACGACCACTTCCGAATTGTTGATGGCGATGATGGGAGTGCGGCGGTGACGGAGGGGGGAAATGGCGTATTCAGAATCAATGACCGCGACATCTGGATTTACTTTATCAAGCAACTGTTCTAAAGAATTGCGCTTGGCCCTGGCCAGTTTGGCCAGGGGACCGATGGATTTGAGCGTAGCCCAGCCGCTAATGTTGCCGCCGGATTTGGAATAAAAGAATGATTCCATCGAGTGGAGGGATTCAATGCATTGTTTGCCCTCAAAATAAGCCAGGCCGTTTCCCGAAGTCAGCACGTGAACATGGCAACCGGCCGCAGCGAGTTGTTCGATGACTGCGTGACAGCGGGTGCTGTTGCCAAGACCAAGGCCATTGATGACGAACAGGCAGGAAGCGGCCATGCCGGAATGGAACATTGTCCGCTTGACAAAAGCAACAAACATTCCGAGAAAACCATGCTGTTTATCTGCACTCCAGTCTGACGGAAGGACATATAATGATTGTATGCGCCGATGATTATGGCCTGCGCGAAGACATCGACCGGGCGATTCTCGAACTTTGCAGCCTCAACAAATTGAGCGCGGTTTCCTGCATGGTGTTGTTCAAACGATGCGACGCCAAAGGGTTGAGTGGGTTGCTCGCGCACCAGGCAAAGGTGGACATCGGCCTGCATCTTTGCCTGACCGATGAGGGGTTGCCTTCGGCGCTTCCGCCGCCAGAATGCAAACTTCCTGAATTTAAATCGTTGTTCCGGCGCGCCGTGCTCGGAAGAATTAACCCGCAGGACATTTCCCGGCAGATCTCAGTTCAATATGAACTTTTCGTCACGAGATGCGGAAGATGTCCGGATCATATTGACGGGCATCTGCACGCGCATCAATTGCCCGGCGTGCGCGTGGTTTTGGCGGATTTTGTACGGAGCCTGCCGCCTGAACACCGCCCGTATGTCCGCAATACGCGGATGTCAGTCGGCGCAATCCGTCGTCAAAAATTGCCCTGGATGAAAGCTGTTTTCATCGGCGAATTCGGCAGGCGGATGCAAAGCGCCTTGCGCACGGTGAAGGTGCCGACCAATGACGGTTTCGCCGGCATTTATGATTTCAAACAGTGGCGCAAATACCCCGGCTATCTGCCAAAATTCGCAGATTGCTTGCGTGAGCCAAATGGAATCTTGGTCGTTCATCCCGGCTTTGAAGAAAACTGGCGTCGTCAGGAGTTTGAAAGCTTGCGGGAATCCGTGGCATTGAACAGACGATTAAACCGTTTTCAACATTCATCGTCGTGAGATGACCGTCTTTTACGGCTTGGCCGGGAGAGCGACCAGAGCAATGCCGTGATGACAGTAGGCGACGGCTGGATTATCAAGCTTGACCTGGTCGGCCAGGAAAATTTTGTAGGTCAACACGGGCGCCTGAATCGCCGAAGGCAAGGCATTCTCACATTCACGGATGGCAACATATTGACAAATCTGGTGGGGATAAGAACCGGGTGCGCGCCTTGGTGGCGTCGTCCGCATGTACTCATCGTCTTCCACTTGGATCAGCCGGTTTTTGCCGGCATAAGCTTTCAGAGACTGATAAACGGTTTCGAGATTGTGAAAGCTTGGGGCAAACAGCACTCCTTGTTCGATGCATTTTCCCTGATATCGGAATATCGCCAAAACAAGCCAGACATTGACGCCAAGTGTTGCCAGGAGCAGGGGCAGGAAAACCCTCCGAATACGAGGCATGGACAGCCATCGAACGGCCGCCACCGCCGCCAGGGAAAATAAAGGAGCAAGCAACACTATGCAATAACGGCCGTGAAAACGTTTCCCTTCCACCAAGCTCGTCATCAGCGGCACGGCAAAAATGATCGTCAAAAAAAACATTCCCGGTGACCGGGCGAAAGTCACGCGCGGCGACCGCCAAAAACCGCGCAGGGCAGCGAGGGTTTCCCCAAAAGCTCCAACCACCAATGAAATCGCCAGGATTGCCGACATCACATTGAAAGCCAACAGCAGGCTGAAACTGCCGAAGCAGGCCCGACCGATCTCTTGATATTCATCGGGCTGAAAGGTCCATCGTGGATCCCAGTAATTGACCAGAAAACCCGGTGGCGCACTGAAAATCTTGAACGCTTCTATGGAATATCCATGATGTGCGCCAGACATCATGCCACGGGTATTCTCCCAGCCGTGCGCCATTTCCCCGAAAACATACGGCAGATAAAGCGCCAATCCGGCGACAATGCCGCCAACCAACCACGGAACGTTCAGTCGCGCTGGTTTCAACCAAAGCACCACGATTATCGCCGGGATCAACATCAGCCCGGACATGTGAAATTGCAGCATCATCAGCGGCAGGAATAACAACCAAAATGCGGCCCGCGAACGATCCTGCTGCACCACCTGCCACAACGCGAGAAACAAGCAGGCCCCCAAAAATGACATGACCGCCGGATTGAAAACAACGACGGAGAATTCAATCGCCGCGGGGGAAGCGGCCATGAGCAAAGCTGCCCACAGCGCGGTGGAAAATCCAACCGTTCGAGCCGCCAACAAATACGTCAGATAAATTGCGGCCGTGTTCAACAAAATGATCGCCCAAACCACTCCGTCAATTGACTTCCAAAGATACAGTCCAGCGGCACAAAACATTGCCCATAGCGGGCCGGGAAGTTTCGAGTGTTCATTGAAATTGGGCTGGCCAATATATTGTGCATGCGGCTCACCCTGGACATAGTTCACCGCTACCCTGTAAGCATCCAGGCAATCGCCCTGTGAGCCACAACCAAAAGCCTGTCCCCACACCAGCCCGGCGACCCGGAGACCAAGCCCCAACAACAAAATCAATATTAACCAAGGCCTGGTGTATTTTGGCTTTCTGCCATCAGTCATGGTTGTCGGTCCGGTTTGGTCGTTGCCAAGGATCATGGTTGTGTATCTACAGCCATCAACACTTAACCCTCAATCATACCCGGCATTGGGATCAGGTCATAACCGCCATGCAGCGGGATCAATTTTTCTGGTTCGGCCAACGTAGTCATAAGCAGGAACACGATTCCCCGGCAAACTGAAGGCGCCAACCGGGCTTCAGCAAGATTATTAGAATGAATCGGCTGGCTCCCGTTTGCTGGACAGTCTGGTTTGGCTCTTTCTTCATCGGCTCTCCTGACTCACGCCGGCCGCTGCGGGCTTGCGCCATATCCAGAGAAAATTGGAGAGTATGCTGAAACCGACGGAGAAGAACATGGCGAGCACCGCCGCGAGCAGGTAGTGCACTCCAGCGGTCTCCAGCAGGTTCGCGGCGCTCCACCAAATGCCAAAGCCCAAAGCATTCACGATGTGATACTGCCAAAGTCTCTTCCACGTCGGCGCGCGGTGACTGAAGACCCACCGATCGACCGCCAGGAAGCGCAAAATGGTGCAAATCTCGCCTGAGCAAAACGTGGCGACGGCGTAGGGCCATGCGAAGGAGTCGGCGAACAACTTGAGCAACCCAAGGCTCACGACAGTGAATAGCAAACCAACCGCAAACCAGCGCACTACTTTCGGAGTGATAATTTGCTTTAGGTTCATCGTCTTTGCCGAACAGTAAAGAGAGTCAGCGGAACAACCAACATTCTCATTTCGCTTATGAGCGAATTGGTGCTGTCTGCGGGTTGCTCCTTGAAAGGCGTCCACGTGCCTGATGCGGACAGCAGCAAAAACTGCGCGAAATGATTTTGGTTAAATTTGTTTTATGGTCTTTGAGTTTTCCTGTCGCGGCGAGATTAGAGCAGTATGTGCCGCATGACAATTCCCGTTTTGGATTGCCATCCGTCGGCAGAGGTGGTGAGGCTGCCCCAGCCGCGCCCGGAACTGACACCGTCCGCACTGGTTGGCAGCGACGCCAGCACCAAAAGCCAAAGAGGGCCATTCCCGGCTCCTCCGATTGCTACGGAGAAGGGTTCGGGTGTGACGGCGGAGTGGGTTCAAATCCCCGCCCCGGTGCGGTCAATCGGTCCCTCAACTTGGCGTCAAAGCATCCGCCTACAATCTTTTTGTCGCTTTTGTTTAGAGAACAGAGTGCGCTTTCATCTCTCCGCACTCGTTAGAGTTTTTTTTGCGACGATAGTTTGAATGAGGTCTTATTTGGAATTCAATTACTGTTTCCGCACAATTAAAGTCTTTCCGATATACGTTTCGATTGTAAAGCACATGAACACATAACCGTTGATTTTTTTTCACAGAGAATGGCGATGAATAACCGTTTTCATCGGTTGTGCCGATGAATTTGCCATTAACCTCGACGTCCGCGCCTCGCACCACACAACTGTTGTTAACGACAATCAGCCGACAGTCAGGCTTGCGCCGTATAAACCGCTTGATTCGAGCAACGAACTCCATTGTTAAAAATCCATGAACGATTTTGATGAAGATTTCGCCGACGCTCATAAACATTTGCTTGATTAGAATCCTTATTTGTTTGGAAAACCGGTTGACTGTACCCCAGAGCAGGTTGATGCCGGTGCGCATCTGTTCCGCTTTCAGAACCTTGACGACGGAGTCGAGATTTTTGTTCCTCTCGCGCAGTGTCTGGCCTTCCGGCGCGATGTCACGGTCATGAAAGGCATAGAACAGCGCGCCGAGTTTTTCAATGAACTCGAACGCGACCCGCGCGTGATTTTCTGCATTGGCCACCGAATTGGTTCCGTCATCCCACGGGCGGACCGCCGGGCCCACCCCGAACGGATCGGAGAACACGCTGCGAAAGGTGTGCCAATAGACGACCGAAAAGCGCAGATTTTCGCGCATGGTCTTGCCCTCGACAAGTTTAGCGGGATTGTAATGTTTGAAGGCCAGCGGGTTCCTGGACTTGGGCCCCTCGAATTCGAGTTTCGCGATGTTTTTAAAGACAGTTTGCATGGTAATAAAATCAGTTTCCATACAATCACAAGTATAGCGATTTTCTCTGGATTTTGCAGTTTTAAAAAATAATTCCCGCCCCCAAAACAGGGCTTTTCCTTTGGGCCTCCATACGGGGAACCAGTCAGTGTCCCAGTCCATCAGTACGTCGCCGGTGTTGGCGTCAACCGAACCCAGTGCGCTCGCCGAGCCAATTCGTGCTGCATGGAGTGGCTCGCCAGCGTGGCGTGGTTGGTCTCAATGTTGAGTTTCATGTCACCGGTCGAATCAAAACCAGCCACGAAAGGTCGAATTGATCCGGCCACTGATTTTGCGTAAACGAAATGAGCATTTTCATTCCAAGAATCTCCATAGCAGAGTGTTACGATGAGATTTTTGGAATGAAAATGCGAACTTACACGATTTCACTGGCTGGTTCATTTCGACCCTGGCTGGCCAGTTTCCAGTGACCGCTGACAAGTTTCAAATCGCCGAGCAGATCGTATTCGCTCAGGAAATTCAGACACGCGGCGGCATCGGAATCGTATTGATGCTTGGTCGGTTCCTTCGGCTTCGGTTCGATGCAAAACTTGCCCTTGAAGCCGATTTTCATTTTGTAGTCCACTGCCAGGTGCAGGAATTTGGCGAGGTGTTCCAGTTCGCGTTTCATGTTGGTGTTTTACAAGGTGGAATACCCTTCGCGTCCGCCCCAGAAAACGTAGCCGGCGCCGCCCAGTTCGTGGGTGACTTCCAGCGCCTTGCTGTAGCTGGAATCGAGAAACGTCTGTTCGTAATCAAATACCGCGACACGGGCGTTGGTCCCACTCCGCGCTGGACGGTTGGAACGCACTGGCTGGCTTATGACCATGACACAGGACGGCTCTACGGGTCAGACTGAGTGAGATTTTGCCGCTGTTTAAATCATACAGAGAGATAAACGAGCGCGACAGGCAATCCCAAAGCTGTTGCTGCAGCTTGTCGGAACAACAAGCGTGCAATTAAAAATGGTTAACTGATGCTCAATGTGAGGATTGGAGCGTCCTTCGGGCTTCGGTGGCGTTGGCGCGGTTAGCTTGGGCGTCGGCACCGGTTTTTTCAACCAGACCAAGCATGGCATCCGTCAACGAACCGGCATAGTAGTAGGCGATGACATCCCGAATGCCGCTTTGTAGCGGATAATGCGCGTCCGTGTCTGCCATGCCGTTTATCAGATCCTGCTCCTTTAGGGCGCGCAACGAGCGCATTTCCAATTCAAGAGCTTCAATGGTGTTGTTTTGAAAAACATTTTTATCCAGGGCTGTATTCGCGCCCACGACACCGGTCGCAATCGCGGAAAGAATCGTTTTCGCCTCCTCAGCTCCAACAGCGGTTGAAGCTGCGGTCAAACCGAGCGTGACAATGTCAGCGGTTGTGTTCTTCAAAACTTTCTCCGAATGCAGCCGGACCTCAAATTCGTGATAATTGAAATCAATCACCGCCATCAAATCGCTGAGAATGGCATTTCTGACTTTCACCTTCTCCGTCGGTGCCGCGTTGTTGTAAATCGTCAAATAATAATTGGTCGCACGGCTGCTGGTATAATTGAAAGATGGCAGGCGCGTGGCGCTGATGAGCGCAGGTTTGGTCGCCCGGGTTGTAGAGCAACCGGTCAAAATGAGCAGTGAGCCGGCCACAGCAAGGCAAGCCACAGATTGCACAGATTGGTACAGATTCATCGTTTTTCCTTTTTCTGAATTGTTTTAAAAATGCCCGCTGGAACGAGAGGACCCAGCGGGCGATTTGAAATATATGCCGTGACCTTCACGGTGAGCTAAAACAACGGCGCCCTGTTCAGCTTCATCCGGCGGCGAAGTTGACGGTGTTGCTGGGCGGCGCGAGCGGGTTCTCATCGCCGTCCATGGGCACGATGTAATATTTGTAGCTCACCGCGTCCGCCGGACTATCAAAGCCAGTGGCCCAGGTGCGCAAGTCGCCCCGCACCTGAACGCGGTCATTGAAGATGCCGGGCGCCTCATTGGGCTGATGCACAAAGATATGGAAGCCATCACAAGGCGGGCCGCTGTAGGTCCAATCCAGAGACATCGTCGTATTGTTGGCGGTCAAGACCGGCATCAAAGCCCCCAATTGCTGCTGCAACGCCGTGATTTGCTCCTGCAACGCATTGAACTGACTCCGCAATTCTGCCGCAACAATCGGGGCGTGGTCCGCCGGTTTGGTTGGATCGAAAGCCATAAAGTGGTTGAGAGTTGAGAGTTGAAGGTTGAGGGTTTGGAATTACGGTTGAGGGTGGGGCCGGAATTGAGAGGGGTAAACTATGCAAAAGGCTCTCAACTCTCAGCCCTCAACCCTCAACCAGAATTTTAAGGTACAATCTTCGTGGCTATGTCGCTCCACGCGCCGGTGCCTCCGGGTCCAATGGCCCGCACCCGCGCCCACATCTTCGCCCCGCTGGTCAGGCCGGAAACAGCCACCTTGGATTTTGTCACACCCTTTTGCGGCGCCCAGCTTGTGGCCGTGACGGGGTCGGGACTCACATGCACGTCGTAAGAGGACGCACCGCTGGCGGGGTCCCACTGAAAATCCAGTTCCCCTGCGTTGTCACCCGCCGAGGCGGACAGATTCTGCACCATGTCCGGCACCTGCGTGGCCGCCGCCGCCGCGCGCACCGAGAAGCCGGCGCTTTCGACCACTGCCGTTGGATCCGCCGCGTTGGCCGCCGTTAGTTCCACGTAATTGCCGCGCTGCGTCAACGCCGATTCCAGCGCCAGCCGCGCCGTGTCCTTGGTGGTCGTGGCCGTTTTGGCCGCGGCCTGCGCCGTGTTGAAATTGCCCAGCGCCGTTTGATACGCCGTCAACGTCGTCGTAAACGCCGTCGCCGCCGGCAGCGGCGTGGTGAAGTTCACATTGCCTGTTATCGCCGTCACGTGCGCCTGCGCGAACGTGAGCAGGTCACTGTCCGATTTGCTTTTAAGGTCAAGTTTGACTTTTATCTTTGGCATACGTCTGGTGGGTTGCGGCAACACGATGTCATCGTATAAAACCCCGCTGTCGTACGTCAGACCCGGTGAATCATAGCTGGCCATCGTCGTGCCTTTGGTTGCGGTTCGATTTTCTCCGCCAGCACCCGCTGCCGGATTAATGCCGACGTAACCACACCTCCTTGCGCCTGCCTATTGCGATTCCGGACATAATTCGCAACGACTTGCGGACAAAGTTTCCGAGTCGGGAAACATCATCCGACAGCCGGGGAACAACGTCCGACACCCAGGATGCATCGCGGGAGACCCCGGAAACGTCATCCGACAACTGTCGAACATCATCCGACGACTCGGAAACATTGTCCGACAACTTTCGGACGAAGCGCGACAGTCCGGAAACGCTGTGGGACAACTGTCGGACAACGTTCGACAGTCCGGAAACAACGGGCGACGACTCAGAAACGTCATCCGACAGTCGGGAAACGGTGTCCGACACCTTGGAAACGACGTTTGCAAGTCCTCCGATTTGCAAAAATGCCAATAAAATTGCTGTTTTTGAATGTTTGCCATGCTCGCCGGTTCCCAATCGGCTCAAATCCGGCTTGTCATTCGCCTGCGTAAATAATTTCGGCGCGATAAAATCGGCTTGCGATAAAGCTGCGTTAATTTATCGTTCGCCTGCAAATCCTTAAGCAGGGCAACCGGAAGGGTACTTATGGAATCTTATGAAATTCTGCGGGCGGCGTTCAAAAAGATGGGCTGTAAAAATGTGGCGGCGGAGATGCACCTGTCGCTGTCCCTCATCCATCAATGGTCGCGCGGCAACGGCGGCAAAAGCGCGGCGGCCAATCCGCTGGACCGCGTGGCGCGGCTGCTGGAGGTGACGGCCGACCGGCGGCTGACCGACTGGATTTGCGCGCAGCAGAACGGCTTCTTCGTGGAAAATCCTCCGGCTAAAAAGGCGCGGGCGGAATTGCCGTCGGCAGGGCTGGCGGCGTTGAAGGATTTGAACCAGATGGAGACGGCGTTGCTGGAAACGCTGGCGCAGCCGGGAACGCCCGCGCGGGCGGAAAAGTTGCGCCGCCTGTGGGAAGTGTCGAAGTCGAACATGGAACGGGTGGTGCGGGCGCTGGAGAACGGAAAATTCCGGCAGAAGTTGATGGTGTGGTTTATCAAAGTGTATCCGATTTGGGATGCGGCCACGCCGGGCGGACTGATTTGAAGCGCAACGCGCCGGGCGACCGGCAGCGAACTAAAGCGCCGGGCTATCCCGCCAGCCGCGACGTGAACAACGTCCGCAACGAAAGCCCCGACCTCATTAACCGCGCCGGAGCAAACGAAGGCGGGTCTGCCCCCGCGCCGATGGAGCGGGAATTGTTTTGAATTGCCGTTTTGGCGACGGTGTTAATGCCCTCATCGCTCAAACGCCATGACGGGATTGACGCTGATAAATCTTAGGCGCACAATCGGTTTCCATCATGGCAAAGGGTAACAGTCAGAAAACCGCCAACGGCTCCGCCCTCGACTTCGAAGTCCAGCTTTGGGCTGCCGCCGACAAAATGCGCGGGCACATGGACGCCTCGGAATACAAGCACGTCTGCCTTGGCCTCATCTTCCTGAAATACATCTCCGACGCCTTCGAGGAAAAACGCGAGCAACTGTTGTTCGGCTTCTCCGATCCCAAGAGCGAATGGTTCATCAAAGACGAACCGCAACGCGCCGAAGCCGCCGAGAATCGCGACGAGTATATGGCCGCAAATGTCTTCTGGCTGCCGCCCGAAGCCCGCTGGCACACCATCAAGGCCAAAGCCAAATCGCCGGAGATTGGCAAGGTCATTGACGATGCGATGGGCGCGATTGAACGCGAGAATCCCACTCTCAAAGGCGTGCTACCGCGCGATTACGCCCGGCCCAGCCTCGACAAAGTCCGGCTCGGCGGACTCGTGGACATCATCAGCAACATCGGCTTCAACGAATCGGCGGCCAAGTCCAAGGACGTGCTCGGGCGCGTCTATGAATACTTTCTCGGCAAGTTCGCCAGCGCGGAAGGCAAGGGCGGCGGCGAATTCTACACCCCGCAATGCGTCGTGCAACTGCTCGTCGCCATGCTTGAACCCTACAAAGGCCGCGTGTTCGATCCCTGCTGCGGTTCGGGCGGCATGTTCGTGCAATCGGAAAAATTCGTGGAAGAACACGGCGGGCGCGTGGGCGACATCGCGGTTTACGGGCAGGAACCATCGATACAATATGAGACCACATGATTGTGCACGAGTTCTGTGAAGAAGATCCTCTCGAAAACGACGATCGTGATCGCTCCAACTTCGTCCGGGAGTTAGTCCAACGTCCCAATGAGCCGGCCCGGGTGCCCGCGGGGCACCTAGCCCCACCTCCCAGACGCATAGTGCAGTTTTGGGACGATCTTGGCTGGTGGCCTAGCGACGCGCCTATGTCTGAGCAGCACGTTCTTGCTGGATACCATGGCGTCAGTAACAGCGACATTATAGTTGGTCAAAAACGCCTATTGGGGAAGACGGTTGAATACTTCTCATCTTCCCACGAACGTTCCCATCTTCTCTGTGCCTTTGGCATGTCGAATCTGCCCAAGGGCACTCCGTGCTATGCGTTACTTTGGGAAGGAGTGATCGGCTCATTCTACAAAATCGATTCCGAGTTGAACTTGACAAAGCTCGCCGATGTCATGCCTGAACCTGGACATCGTTATGCCCTGCTCTACGGTTTGGCGGATCCGACCTTTGATAAGAGTGTTGCAGAATTCTCCCGATTTTCTGACGCGGGAAAGCTCATGGCTTTGGCTTCATTTTCGAAGCGAAGCAAGCCTTTGGATGATGAGGAGAAAATAATCGCGTTTCTAATGCAGGATTGCCCGCACCTCAAGCCGAAGGAGTGTGAGGTTTTACGGCATTTCCGACACTACAACGTAGGGCTGGATGATCCGGAGTTTCGTAACTTCGCAGGTATTTTCAGCAACAGAATATTCGATCGTTTTTATCAATTTGCCAAGTCGAATATGAAGAGAGGCATGCCGTTGCTGATCACTGGGGGGTGCGGACTAAATTGTGATTGGAACACGAAGTGGAGGGAGATCAATCTCTTTTCAGAGGTATTTGTGCCGCCTGTTGCCAACGATTCAGGCTCGGCGATCGGCACGGCGATTGACGCGCAGTTCTATTTTACAGGGAACCCAAAGATAGATTGGAATGTCTACTCGGGTCTTGAGTTTATAGCCAATGACGCATTCGATACATCTTTATTTGATGAGGACGAGACGAACTACGCAGTGGTTGCCGGCATGCTGGCTAGCAACCTGATCATCGGATGGGTAAATGGAAAATGCGAAATCGGACCACGCGCGTTGGGAAACCGTTCTATTCTTGCTTCGCCGTTCCATAGTAGCACAAGGGTTCGGCTGAATGAGATTAAGCAGCGCGAACAGTTTCGTCCGATTGCGCCCGTTTGCCTCGAAGAAGATGCTGCAAGATGGTTTGGCTGCGATCACCCGAGCCCATTCATGCTTTACACTCAGCTTGTTTCTACGGAGGCGCTAGCTGCGGTGACCCATGTTAATGGGACGGCGCGCATTCAAACGGTGTCCTCCGTGACTAACAGCCATTTACATAAGCTGCTTATGGCGTTCAAGGCACATACCGGTTACGGTGTCTTGTGCAATACTTCCCTGAATTTCAAAGGAAGAGGATTCATAAACAACATAGCCGATCTCTCGGCCTATACGATAGAGCACAATTTGGATGGCTTTGTGATTGAAGGGAGAAGCTACATGCTGAAGTCGTCGAAGAACTATCAAGCGTATTTGAGATCGTCAAACTCTGGCGCTGGTCGGTTGGGGAGTAGCGGATAGGCTTTCGGAAGTTGGAGACGAAGAACGAATTGTAAGATTCCCCGTCAAAGAGCATTTCAAAAATAGAGTTTTAGGCCGCTTCGGTTGTTTTTATTTGTTTGGTTAGTTGCTGTTTGAAGATTCACGGGGGGGGCCAAGTGATGCGTAGGGACGCTGCTCGTTGTAGGAGAGCATCCAGCGATGCAGGGTTTCGCGGACTTCGCGCAGGGTGGCGAAAAGGTGTGCGTCGAGGACTTCCCGGCGCATGCTGCGGTTGAGGCGCTCGGTGTAGGCGTTCTGGGTGGGTTTGCCCGGCTGGATGTGGTGGAGGCGGACTCCGTTAACCCGCACCACGCGACGAGCTTGGAGGAGACGAGTTCCGGGCCGTTGTCGACGCGGATCTGTTCGGGCAGCGGATGGCTGTCCTTGAGCTGTTCGAGAACCCGGATGACACGAAGGGCGGGCAGCGACATGTCCACTTCGATGGCAAGGGCCTCGCGCACGCCTTCGACGCCAAGAACCCCTTCAAGATTGTGATCATGCGCGACATGTGGCTGACCGGCTTCGACGCGCCCCGCCTGCACACGATGTATGCCGACAAACCGATGCAAGGCCATGGCCTCATACAGGCCATCGCCCGCGTGAACCGTGTCTTTCGCGACATGCCCGGCGGGCTGGTGGTGGATTATCTTGGACTGGCCGAGGAATTGAAGCAGGCACTGGCCGATTACACGAACAGCAAAGGCAAAGGCGACATCACGTTGGATCAGGAAGAAGCCGTGGCCGTGATGCTGGAACGGTATGAGCGCGTTTGCGGCATTATGCACGGGTTTGATTTTGGTGCCGCCGCCGAAACCACGGCGGCGAAGCGGTTGCCGCTCATCGCGCAAGCCGCCGAGCATGTGCTGCAACAAAAGGACGGCAAGCAACGGTATCTGCAAGGCGTGTCGGATTTGTCGAAAGCGTTTGCTTTGGCCGTGCCGCACGACTCGGCTTTGGAGATTCGCGATGAAGTCGGATTCTTTCAGGAAGTCCGGGCGGTGCTGGCCAAAAGCATCAGCGAAGGAGGCGGGAAATCACCGGAAGAACTGGAGCTGGCCGTCCGGCAGATCGTTTCGCGTGCCATTTCATCCGACAAGGTGATAGACATCTTTGACGCCGCCGGATTGAAGAAGCCGGATATTTCGATTCTGTCCGATGAGTTTTTGGCGAAAGTCCAGCATCTGCCACAACGCAATCTCGCCGTGGAGTTGCTGCAAAAGCTGCTCAACAACGAACTGAAAATCCGCTCGAAAAAATATCTCGTCCAGTCCCGTTCGTTCGCCGAAATGCTGGAAGCCACCATCCGCAAATACCAGAACCGCACCATCGAGGCCGCGCAGGTCATTGCCGAACTGATCGAACTCGCAAAGCAGATGCGAGAAGGCCAGAAGCGCGGCGCAAGTCTCGGCCTGACAGATGATGAAGTGGCATTTTATGATGCGTTGGAAACAAATGACAGCGCCGTAAAAGTTCTCGGCGAGCCAACGCTGAAAAACATTGCACGCGAATTGGTCTCGCACGTTCGCAAGAGCGTGACAATTGACTGGACGCTACGAGAAAGCGCGCAGGCGCAAATCCGCGTCCTCGTCCGCCGCATCCTCCGCAAATACGGCTATCCACCCGACAAACAGGAAAAGGCCACCCAAACAGTCCTGGAGCAGGCAAAACTCCTCTGCGCGGACTGGGCCGGAGAATAGGGTTACAACCCGGTTCTGTTGTCGCCCAAATCCATCCTGCCGCGCCTCGGCTATCTGACCGGCCCCGGCGGCGCGGGCGTTACCGTGTCGGACGCCACGGCACAGATGTTCGACCCGAATGATCCTGACCGCCCGGTGAAGGCGTTCCTGCAGGAATATCAGGCCTTGTTCGGGTTCGGTCCCGAAGCGCTCGATGAACGCAGTGCAGTAATTTATACACTGCTGGGCAGTTGCCGGCGGCACGTAATAAATCCGTTCGATTATTTGAAAGATTTGTTCTCACGCTTGCCAGCAGCTAATATCACGGAAATCAAACAGTTCACGCCAGCAGCATGGGTGGTCAAAGCCACTGCCAAACAGAACTGCGTCCTTCGTCAGGATAGGGATGCAACTGATCCGGTTGCGCGGACATCCGAGGTCAATTGACTTGTAATTGAAAATACCGCGCCGGTTCGTCGGGAGAAATGGTGTTCGTAAAGCTGGTCGTGCCATTCACATCAAAATAATTCGTGGCCGCACAGGACCAGCCGGACAACGGCGTGGCGAGGTTGGTCGAAGTCAGAAGATAACACGGATCATAGGAGATGCCGGCGGTGGTCGTCATGGTCAGGTTGGTGCCAGCCAGAGCGACACTGCTCACGACGGGCGGCGGCGTGTTGGTGGAAAATATCCGCAACGTGCCGTTCACGTTCAATTGCCAGGTGTCCCATCGCAAACCGTTGCCCGGTGTGGCCGGCACCAGATTGCTGAAGGCTCCGTTGTATTGGGTCGCGGAAAACAACTGATAAGATTGTCCGCTGGCATAACTGCCGCCGAGATTGGTGAGTTGCAATGTGCCGCCGTAAGTCACGTTGGTCACTCCTTGGATGTTGCATGCCGAGTCGGTGGACGGCAGTAATCCCATGAAGTTGGTGCCGCCATTGTTCAAAACAAGGCCGCCGTTCAACGTGACCGTCGCAAGATTCGTGATTCCCGGCGCAAACGTTCCGCCGGGCCACACGGTGACATTTCCATTGATTGTGCCGGCTCCCGTCAGCCAAGCATTGCTCACAACGCTGAACCCGCCGGAAAATGTGCCGTTGTTCTGCATTTGAAATGTTGTCGGATGAATGCCATCGCCCACGACCAGCGTTTCAGGATAGGAAAATGAACCATAAGCAATGCCCCCAGCCTGCAGGGTGCCGCCGTTGAGAACGATGGCATTGGTTTGCTGTTGGTAATTATAGATCGAAAAACTCCGGACCCGGCATGTTCCCGAATTCAGCACCAACGTCCCCGGGCTTGCGATGGTGAAACCATTGCTCACCACCAAGCTGCTTCCATCAATCGTCACCGAGTTGCTGTTTTGCCCGCCGCCAAAATTTCCGATTTGCATGGTTCCGCTCACCGTCACCACGCCGCCGTTGGTGATGACCAGTTGATTCGGGCTGCCGCCGGTGTAACCGACATAAAGGCCACCGCTCGAACCATTCCAAATGTCGCGCACAGCCTGCAGCGTGCCGGAATTCATGACCACCAACCGTCCGTTGTTGCTGACGTAAATGTCCGGTGCCGCGACTTTCCCGGAATCGGTCACCATCAATGTGTTGGTCGCGCCGTTTTCGCCGAGATAGAGCGAGCCTTCATCATTCCCGTCTAGGTAGGCATTGCGGTTCGTCCACATTGAACCAGCTCCGGCAACCAACACATAACAATTATTATTTCCCGCGTTTTCCCCCACATAAGCGTTTTTGTCCACCACCATGGCACCGTTGGTGATGAAGAGCTGCGCGCCGCTGTCGGCCACGTGCAGATTGCCCAGGTTGTTCCACAACGAATTGGTGCCGGCCACGATGACGACGTTGGTTTTGACAGTGTTGCCGCTGTTGCCCTCGATGTAACCGTCGTCGTCCACCATCATGCCCCCGCTGGTGATGGAGAGGACATTGGAATATTGGCCAAAGTCAAGGTCGCCGGCGTTGGTCCAAACCGAACCCGCGCCCGTGACGGTCGCGGTAGTGAAGGTTCCCTCAATTGCGGTGGGCTGGCTGGACAAAAGCACTGCCAGCGTCGCGCCGTTGCTAACAACGCACTGATTGCCGGTGCTGGAATAGCCGATGCGATATGTCTGGCATTGCGCCGAGGACCCGGCGTCGGCCACCGTGAGGAGGTTGGAATTGTCATACACACCAATATCAAGCGTGCTGGAAGTGGTGAAGGTGCCGCCGTTGTTGATGAGGAACTGGTTATGGCCGGCGGCGCTGTAACCCAGATAAAAATAGCCACTGTTCCAGCTTGAACCAGGTCCGGTAATGAAAACGTTGTTACTTGACACGCCAAAAGCATTTTCCCCGACGCCGCTGTTTCCACTGAACACCTTGCCACCGTTGGTCACGATCAGCGTGTTGTGCGCACAACCATTCCCCACAACCAAGCCCGACGTGTTTGAGCACGTCGAACCCATTCCAGAAACCAGAAAAAGATTATTACTGCTCGTAGAGTTTTGCCCGACCGAACCGCCGCTCGCCTGGAGCACTCCGCCATTAAGGATGTCCAGTTCGCTGGCCGAACCATTTTGGCCGACGGTAAAGCCATTGGCGCCATTGTTCCAGATTGAACCCGCACCCGTCACGACCACGCGATTCGTTTTTGCCGAAGCATTGTAGCCGATGACGAAGTTGCCGCCGCTGTTGGTTACCGTGGCGCCGTCGGTGATCACCAGCAAAGTGAACGATCCGTTGGTGCCAATGATGATGCCGCCGGTGAGGTTTGTGGCCACGCCGTCCAGAACGTTTGTTTGGCCGTCGGCCACCAGTTGCGCCCGCACAACCATCGGAACAATCAGCAATAGCCAAAGAAGGCAAAGATGGTAAAAACTGGTCAGGACTGGCGCATTCCCGACCGCCCCACATCGTGTCTGACAGGATCTCTCGTTCATGGGTCACACTTGATTGATTCTATTTTGACAATACATCGTAAAACCATCAAGACAAAAAAAGAAATCAGGATGGCGCGTAAAACTTCGCAAGACGGCAACAAAAATCCATGCCGGCAAGGTTTCACGATCTGACACCGAAAACTAAACGTGGCGCGTCAGGCGGATACTCTTCATCGAGCGGAGTGAAGACGCCAACCTGCCGGTCCCGGCACAATTCGTTGCCCAAGCCGTCGCCGCCACGGAGATTCAACTGAATTGGCAGTTGTTGCCCACGAACACACCGGCCAGCAGCGTTCTCCTAGAAAGATGGAACATCGACCTGTCCGCTTGGATTGAAATTGGCAGGGTGCCGGTTGCTGAAACCAATTACGCCGACCCGAATCTCAATCCGGAAACCAGCTATCGCTACCGCGTCGCCACCACGGACGACAAAGTGCATCGCTCCGCATACTCGGAAGCCCAGGCGACCACCCGGACGGTGGTTCCAAATTATTCGGTGATTGATTTGACTGAATCGCTGATTGCGTCGCTGACCGGTCGCGGGACCGGCGCAAACATCCTGACCAACTCCGGCCTCAATCACTTCGACTCGCGCCGCACCGTTCCACTGGACGCCAGCCATGCTGAGTCTGTGCTCCGAACCAACGCCACGGCGCTGAAACTGGCCGTCGCCCGGTTCAAGGAACAATGGCCGCAAATCCAGCTTGATTACGATCCGGTCCTGTTGTCGCCCAAATCCGTCCTGCCGCGCCTCGGCTATCTGACCGGCCCCGGCGGCGCGGGCGTCACCGTGTCCGAAGCCACGGCGCAGATGTCGACCCGGATGATCCTGACCGTCCCGTAAAGGCATTCCTGCAGGAATACCGGACCTTGTTTGGGTTCGGTCCCGAAGCGCTCGATGAACGCAGTGCAGTAATTTATACACTGCTGGGCAGTTGCCGGCGGCACGTAATAAATCCGTTCGATTATTTGAAAGATTTGTTCTCACGCTTGCCAGCAGCAAAAATTACCCAGATCAAAGAGTTCACACCAGCGGCGTGGGTCAAAGCTAACGCGAAGGAGAAACTAATCGCTCAGCAGCTTGAACAAATCAGCATCCGCTCAAACTTGGGCTTCAGTTTTCAACTTCTGAGCCGGACCAGTATCATGAGGTCCGTTTGGGCGCAAATGTCCGAATCAATGCCCTGGCCGCCTGGCGGGTTTTCCAGATAGCGATGTCCAGGCCGCGGTTGCACGCGACGAGCACGGCAAAGTCAATTTCGGGTGCGATGAACGCGGCGCAGAGCCACTGTCCGTTGCTTCCGCCGGTCCAGAAACGGCGGCCGGTGTCTCCAGGCCGGGTGCCTTTTGCCCAACCGGCTGGGCTGATAAACCATCCGGCACAGTAAGTTACGGCGGGTGCGGCATCACCAGTGCACAGGAAGGTTGTCCCGCGCATTACCCACCCCTTAGAAGTTGTGGCGGGTGCGACCGCGTGCAATTTCGCAAATGTATCCAGCTTGAGCAGCGCGGCCTGGCAATGCGGATTGGCCGGATCTCCGCGCAAATGGAGCCCGATAAATTTTGCCCAATCGGTAATCGTCATGTGTACCAGGCCGGCTGGGCCGTAGTACAATGGGAATTGCGCGGCAGGGCTGCCCGGGTCAAGCGGTTTGCCAACGACCGAGGAGTGGCCCCAAGGTTGATCGGTTTTACCAGCGGTGCCCGGCGGCCCGAATCCGCCCGTGCTGATGCCCAGTGGCTGAAACAGTCGTTCGCGCATCAGGTCTTCCCACGCACGACCGGTGAGGTGTTCCAGCACTGCCCCCGCGAGAATGTAGCCGACATTGGAATACCAGTATTTGGTGCCCGGAGGGATTTTCGGCGGGCGCGAAAGGGCCTGCCTCGCGATTTCCAGGCGTTGCTGCGGCAAAGTTTCCTCGGAAGAACGCATCGACTCGGGAAGGCTGCGCAAGCTGGCGTAGGGTGCGAGGAACAGGTGGTTAAACACCCAACCTAGACCGTCCGGGTCCAAGGGCAAGCCGGAGCGGTGTGCGAGAACCTGCCGCAATGTCACTTTCTCCCACGCCGGGTGCATGGGCTTCACCGTGTCGGCAAAGAGTTCGCCCAATGTGGTGGCCCAATTTAGCTTGCCTTCCTCGACGAGCATCGCGACGAGCGTCGCGGTCATGGCTTTGGCGGCGGAACCAAGGTGAAATCGATCATCGAGCGTGATGCGCTCTGCGGTCCCTCTCTTTCGAACCCCGGCGGAACCTTGGGCGATGATGCGCTCGCCCCGCAGAACGGCGGCGACCATGCCGAAACGTTCGCCTCCCCTGCCGAGTATCGATTGCAGGATGGCATCAACATTGACCGGGGCGTTGTCCTCCTCGGATGAACCCGGAGGTCTCAATAGATCGGATTTTGACGTTTCAATCATATTTTATCGCGGTCGGACCGGTCTCAGAACCGGGACTGCACCAATCAATCTCTCGGATTCCAGCAGGAGAATGTGGTCAATCCACCAGCCCACAAAGTGTTCTAACCGCTGGTTTCGTTTTACCGGCTATCGGGCTGCGAAGCAACAAGACAGTGACTTGGCACCCGATTCCAGACGTGCTCCATCAGGCGCATACGTTACGACATCGCCCCGCGCCAGCAAGCCCCCGTCAACTTACCACCACGACGGCAAATAAAATGGTCGCGGCGATTCACGACCGGATGCCGGTCATTGTGCATACCACGTCATCGGAATTTCTTGCGACGAGAGCGCGGTTTTGTTTAAGTCGAGGACTATGAATGGAACTGCGTTCTTCTTCTATTTGTGAAAAAGGTGGTTTCCATCCTTCTGAATCTGTGCCTTGGCCTGTTTCTGGCCTGTGGCGCTGTTTCCCTCGTGGATGACTCTTTGCGCCTTCTTTTTGGCCTTCATCTCCTTACGGTGATGAGTGGGATTCTGTCCTTTTTCGCATTTCTCGTGGCGATGCTGGTTTATGGCCTGATGGGACTTACTCCCATCATCCCCAAGCGCGTGTTTCTACCGGTCACACTTTTCTATGTGGCAGGTTTTCTTGTCGTGTTTCCAGCTTTAATTTATTGCAACGACCGGGTTCACCGGATTCTGCAACTGGACTGGGCCATTTCGTTCTGTCAGGTCATCTTCGGCCTGGGCATCCTTTACTGGCTCCGGGGTGGATTGAAGTTCCGCTGGCCAATCGTCGAGGACAAACACCTTGGAAACCGGCGTTTTAGCTGGCTGAATCTGTCCGTGTTCTTGCTGGTGAACATTTTCGTGTTGCTGCCCGCGATAGTTGTTTATCTTGTCCTTTGTGCTGCCCTGGCAGTGAATCATTTCAGCGAAGGCTTCATGGCACTGCGACCGGGTGGTCTGACGGTTGAGGTGAGAAAATACGTTCGCAACGATGGCAAGACGGTCGAGTTGATTCCGATGGAGCACGTCGCCGAAGCCGATTTTTACCGCAAGGTGTCGCAATTGTTCCCGACAAACTCAATCATTCTCATGGAAGGAGTGACTGACCGGAATCACCTGATTACGAACGAACCCAGTTACAAACGGATGGCGCATTTCCTCCATCTGGCCGAGCAACAGGAGGGGTTTGAGCCAACCAGAGGCAAAATGGTGATGGCGGATGTGGACACCGCACAGTTCTCAACGAACACAATTGATTTCCTCAACCTGGTCATGCTCATTCATTCAAAGGGTGTGGACGCCGATACTGTAATGAAACTGGTACAATACTCGCCGCCTCCCGATTTTCAGGAGCAACTCATGGGTGATCTTCTCAGGAAGCGCAACCGGCACCTCTTGGAAGAAATCCAGGCCCGGCTTCCGCAATCGGATAACATTATCGTGCCGTGGGGAGTGGTCCACATGCCGGGAATTGCAAACGAGATTCAAAAGTCTGGCTTCCGCTTGGGCGAAATTCAAGAATATACAGTCATCCAATTCCGTTCCGTTGGATATAAAAAGTAGGGACTTTGGGGACAGCGTCAATCAACGTCGTTGGTATCCACCATGTCCGGCGTATTTAGGTAGAGAACCCGATAAAATCCATTACCGGCAGGCGCGTTGGTGTCGGTAAACGTGTAAACGGTGTCCAGCGCGCAGAACGAGTTGGTGAACATCAACTGCCAGCTTCCGGTAGTTAAATCCTGAGAACGCTCAATGCCAACCAAATTGGTGGTAATCACCGTAGTATCGTTGCTCGCCGTCCAAGTGCAGCGGGCCAGAATTCCCGCCGATGCAAATATGAAATCGTAGCAGTTGGTGTCGTTTTCGAGTGTGCAGATCACACCATTGGGTAATGTTTGAACAGGATTTGTGTTTATCGTTTGGGGAAGATTCGTTCCTGCCACCGACCACGGAGCCGCTGGATTCGAGGAAGAAACCCCGTATTGGATGGTATCCGGTACAGAACATGGATTATTACCGCGTCTCCAAACTGGCAAACAACACCCGGAACGATTCGCCAGTCTGTATCAGGGCGGCGTAGGTGTCACCCGTCACCCGCCCCGATGACGGCATTGACGTCGGTACGGTCCCGGGCGCACACTCCGTTCTCATGCGGGTAAATCTCCCCACGGAGAAGGAGAATCGTTCTGCTTACTGCGTTTGGAGCTGGTAAAACTGCTGTGGAACACCAGGAATCACTGGGATAATGAAATTAAATTGACCATCCACGTCGAAAACATTGGTCGAGAGTTCCACCCAGGGCTGCGGATAGGCCAGGTTTGCGGAGCTTTGAACGACATAATGAAATCCTTCGTAACCTTTGAAACCGGTTATCACTGCATTTGTTCCAGACAGTTTGATGCTGGTGAACACAGGCTGTGGCGAGGCAACCGCATAGGCTGCCAGGAATTCTACATCCGGAGTGTTGTTGATGTCGGTGAGTTGGTAACCCAAGACATAGGTATTGTTCTGCGTAGAAGTTAGGAAGTTATTGGTCAAAAACTCTCCCGGGGCAAGCATGACAGGCTGCAAGTCAATGGTGGTCGCATTGGTCCAAATGGGTGACGTGACCGTCAACGCCTCGAGGTTGGGGGGCACGGCCAGGGCGTTGGTCCAGCGTTGGATCCAGATGTTGAATGGAAAAGGATTGCCGATGACGGCCTGAAGAAAGCCCGCTCCACCAGGCCTAATGATTGGCCAAGTAACGGGCGAGTCACCGATCGCGATGGAGTTCGAAGTCCAAGTGCATTTGACGGCCGGCATCATCTGCGGGATTGGCTGTACACCCCTTACACCAAAATGACTATAGTGTCCGGGCAGTGTCTGGCTGCCTGTCCAAGTGATTACAGCCCCGCCGGGAACCAATTGCGCGGTTACAGTCGGGTAGCCTGGATATAAAAAATCGCTGGTGTTAGTCCAATATCCGGTTATTTCGTTCAAATTGGTAATGCCACCGATAAACGTTTCGAAGTCATTCGCAACCTGGCCGGTGTTATTGGTCACGGTGTAGTTGCCCATCGTGTTGATTTCAATAGGGCCAGAGAATTGATTATTCGTAACGTTCATGGCGTTGATGAGGCCGATGGCGAAGTTACCCGGCAGGCCGTTATTGTTAACGAAAACATTGACGATCGGCGCGTACGCGGCATAATTTGTGTTCACAATATAGAAATTGGTCAGTGCCCCTCCCGGAGGGATGATCACGGGCGAGGGGTCAATTATGGCCGCATTGGTATAGATAGGCATATCGGGCATCAGATCATTAAGAGCCAGATTATTTGTTGAGAAGTTGATCCGGCGTTGAACAAATATGGGCTCGTTCAGCAGAGGATTGTTGACCACGACCTGAAACGACCCGCTTGTAAGGATCAGTGTCTGCCATACGCCAGGTATATTGCCGATCGGTACGGAATTATAAGTCCAAGTGTAAAGAGTTCCTGAAAGGTTGGTGGAAGTGGGGACGACGCCATTCGCGAGAGTAACGCCAAAATGGCTGCTGGTGCCGCAGTTGGTGTTGCCGGTCCAAGTCACCAGTGTTCCGCCGGGGACTTCGGTCTTGGTCACGTTTGGAAAACCGTTGAGACCGTTTTCATCTTTTATTTCCGTGTAAAGCCATGTGATGTCGTTTGTTTCTACGCCGCCGAGAAAGATCTCGAAATCGTTGGCGCATTGGCCAGTGCTGTTCGTCGCGTCGAAATTACACAATGCCATGGTTTCGGCATTGGCCGGTCCGACCAACAGAATTGTGGGGAACAAACATGTGAAAAGTAAAATTCTTCGAATTAAATGCGAAATAATGTGGATTTTCATAAAGGTAATTACTGTTTTATTGTGGTTGTTGTGGTTGTATGAAGTTTGGAATCCTGGCGTTCAACGTCAAACGGGAACCTCGGGAAGAAACCAGGACCCGGATTCACTTGGACATTTATGCGCGCAGCAACAAGGTGGTGATTAACATTGTACTCGCTGCTATTCCCATTTTGGGTCACTTGATTTGATGGCGCCATAAATCACTCTCTCTCATTTCTAATTGAATCTCTTTAGTCCAAAACCCTATATCACTGGCGCATTACCATCCGACACAGCACATCAGGCATTGCGTTTTGATGAAGATGCTATGTACTTATGCTATGACGTGTTTCAGGCGATCCCCAAGAACAATGTATTATCTGGTGCGGACATTTGTTATCTGACGCGGACATGTTTCTGCCGGAGTTGAAGATTTCTCTGACCGTTACTCCAAACCAGAAAATCCGTCGGGGGAACACCATATCGGAGCTTAAATTCCCGCGAGAAATGAGAAACCTGTTTGAAGCCGAGTTGAAAGGCAACCGTTTTTACCATCCGAACTTTCTTCAACATCTGGCCCGCGCGGATCAGCCGCTGCTCGTTCAACCAATCCTGCGGGCTGCGTCCAAAGCGGGTGTGCGTATAACGCCGTAATTGCCGCGGGGAAACTTCCAGGTTTTTTGACATAACCAAGGCGCTGTAGGTTGATTCCTCAGCCATTTTAAGCCACTGTTGAATATTAGTAAGAGGAGCTGATCGTGCCATGACCCCATTGATTCTTCGTCCGTACTCTCCATTCGTTTGATACGAGATACGAAAGAGATACGAAAAGAGAGATACGAAAAGAGATACGGAAAAATGGGGCCAATCTTTCAATATTTTGATCGTTCCCTATCATGCTACCTATTACGCGACACTTTTCTTCCCTTTTTAAACGCCTTTTCCGCCGCGAGGCCCTGTTCAGTTGCATAACGATTGGGTTAACCCCGCGGTTCACGGAATTTGGAGTTCGACCAGAACAAATGGATAAATCGCTAAATCGCGGATGAACACCCGTCTTCGCCAAAGCTACGACGCGGCAAGTCGGTGCAGGCATCCACAGTTCACTAAACCGTCACGACGGCGGCCTTGACGCGGATAAATGTTCGGCGCACACTCGCAACCGAGGCCACACCCGCCGGTCACGGGGTTTTAACGGCAGGAGTCGGAGGGGTTGAAATGCTGTCTGTTACAATGCCTTCCGCCCCTTCAATGCCCGAATAGTCCTGCGGCAATTTGTTGATGTCTTTAACCTCATCGACCGGCAACGCCTTCAGGTAGCTGAGAATTCTATTATATTTCCTTTTTAGGTAATCGACATCGTCATCGGTGAGCACGGTCGCTTTCGTTTTGTAATCGTCCAGCGTCTTGCAGAAGCCGTCCAAAAGCGCCTCCAATTCAAACATCAGCCGGCAGAGCAGGGTGAATTGGACCAATTGGTTCTGATTCAGGTAGGTGAGACATTGTGAACGCATTTCCGTCAAATCCCCCAATTCATCTTTGGTATATCTGGCGGCCTGATTGACGCTGTGCCCTTTCTTGATTGTTTTCTCCATCACCGTCTTAAGCCACGGGTTCAAATCTTTATATTGGCGAAGGTGCGAATTGATGGCGACCAGAAGGTAGGAAATCAGGCGCCGACGGGTCAGGTGGAATCCCGCCGATGTCTTGAAAATCCACGCCAGGAACCCGCCCAGACCGGCGGCCAGCATCCCCAACAGAAATTTGCCGCCTTCACCTTCCAACGGTGTTGCCGGCGCGGCCATCGTGTTCGTTTTGAGTGGAGCCGCTGCGACCAACGCTCCTGCCTGAACCGTGGTCACCACATCTGTTTGCGCCGACAGACAAACCTGCAGGCCCAGTAAAAATATGGTGAACAACGGCAGATGCCCATGTTTCATGCGCGGAATCTATGAAACGTACCACGGATAATCAAGCGCTAATGTTGAAGATTCATCCGCTTGCTGCATGTTGGTGTGACGAGGCGTTGAGAGTTTGGAATCGAGGTTTGAGCGCAGGAAACAGCCGCAGACAGAAACGGGCCGGTTCCCAAACCGTCACGACGACGGCGTGCCGCGTGAGAGCAAAGACCTTTTACGCGGCATTGACACTGATAAATCTTCGGCGCACACTCGATGCCACCATGACAGCCGGGTTTGACACCTTTCTGTTTCAGTAAAATTTCTGAAAGATTCTCAGTTGTCGTAACGTATGAGCTTGCCATAACGTATGAGCGTGTGAGTGCTATACGTCTATAACACTCGCGGGAAAGTACTGCGTCACGTGCAAACGGCTATGAAAATAAAATTGTTTCGTATAGCGATAATGGGTCTGCTGGGCAGTTTAATCTCCATTCAAGCGGCCAATGGCGCGCCGGACTGGAACAAAAGTCTGGGCAATTCCATCAACTGGCTCTCGATGTCGGGTGACGGAAACGTGATTTTCACCGGCACGTTCGCGTTCACCAATTGGGGAAACTTCACGGTCGCCAGCTTCAACAAGTCCGGCACAATGTTGTGGCAGGACAATGACTTCACCAATTTTTACGAGGGCGTGAACTGGACGGGTATTTCACGGGACGGCCAATACGCCGCCGCCGGCGGCTGGGTCGCCACCGCCACGCATCAGGGTTTTCTCCGCGCCTACGCCACCGGCACGGGCGCGCGCCTGCTGGATGACCGTCCGCCGGGCCGGGTGGAGGGGATTGCGCTTTCAACCAACGGCACATGGCTTGTCTCCGCCTCGGAAGACCTGCGCCTTTATCAACTTCGCTTTTTGAGGTTTCCGATATTGGTGTGGAATTCCAAGATAGTGCCAAACATCCATGTCCCGTGGTGGAATTGGCTGATCCCCATCTGGAAAACCTGTATATTCTACACGCCCACCAGCACGAATGCGCCGTCGGGAGATACGTTTCACACAGTGGCCATGTCGGGAGACGGCCATTGGATTGTGGCCGGCGGTTCGGCCGGCAAAGTGCGCCTCTTCGAGAACCAGTCAAACACGCTGGTGCTCACGGAATTGTGGCAGACAAACGCGTCAACCTATTATGCGCAGTTCGTGGACATGACGCCGGATGGAAACTGGTTTGCGGTCGCTTATCTGGACGGCCACGTGGAGATGTTCAACCGCGCCAGTTTCGCCTCGACGGACAAACCGGTGTGGGATTACACGGTCAACACGACCGGCAAGAAAGTCTGGTCGGTGCATGTGGCGACCAACGGTACGGAGGTGGCTGCGGCGAGTCTCGAGTTGGGCGGCAGCGGCGGGGGCATCTGCATGATTCAAAACAAAGCCGGATCGGGCGGCACTTACACGCCGAACCTTCTGTGGAACTTTCCGACGATCAAAGGTCCGAATCCGGGCTTGGGCATGGATGACAACAACCAGTACGTCGTTGGTGCGGATGGCTACAATTCCGCCGGCCATTTCTACCTGCTCAACGCCGTCACCGGCGCGCAAATCTGGGATTACGCCACCTCAACGATGAACTGGCCAATCGCCATTTCGGGCGATGGACATTCAATCGCGGGCGGCGGAGACAGCGGCATAGTTTATCACTGGCAGAATTGATGACGATTGGTTGCCCGTGTCTCCATCTGAGCGCCGCATGGCCGGCGCTCAGCCCCTGTCCTCAAAAGCCCTGGCGACGGAGGCTCAACCCTCAACTCTCAGCCCTCAACCAGCGCGGGATTGACGCGGATAAATCTTCGGCGCACACTCGCTTCCACCATGCCAGCCGGGTTTGATGCGGGCTGCAAAAACCTTTTACGGGGCCCGCTGCGTGAGGGTGAAACCCTTTTACGCAGCCTCGACCGCCAGATTGACGCCCTGGTCTGTGACCTTTACGGCCTCACCCCCGCCGAAATCAAAATCGTTGAAGGAACCGCCAAATGAGACTCGCGCAAAAATTGGGAATGAATCTTGCCGATGAACGCGGGTTGACGCTGATAAATTTCCCGCACGCCCTTCCTTGGCTACCGCACCGAACCCAAGTGCAGATGAAGCAATTCTACTGCGGTGTTTACGAAGTGGAACGAAGACAACCGTGACCTTCCTCCGTTTTACCCAGGATGTGGGAATTTGCGGCGCGTTTGAAGGAATTGACCCATTTGAAATTTGATCTTGCGCGCACCTGACGCGAATGCTAATCATATAACCTCCCGGTAGAGGGTCGTGATCGGATGGTCGCGATCATTGGGAACAAAAAGAAAACGTTAGGTAAAAAATGGGAAGACGTTATGACAAAAAAGGTACCTCAAGCACTGGCTACAGCATTACACTGGCAACCTGGTCCGATCTTTGATCCGGTTCCCGATTGGATTATCAACCGGCTTGACCGTGCAGCGATTATCCAAATGGCGAAGATTCAACTCGAATTCGGGCGGAACGTCTTGGAGGCGCAGTTGAAAGCCACCAAGGCTGCGCAAGAAATTATCGGCAACGTCAGGTAATCGGCATATTTTTCATTCGTTGCACGATGAACCCGGAGGTGGGCGTGAGTCGCCCCGGAGCAGTACTCATTGGGTTTCAGGATCAGGGGAATCTTGGTTTGGGATACTTGGCTTCGGTGCTGTCCCAGCGCGGATTTGCCGTGCAAACGCTGGATTTCCGCCAAGGACACGAAGCCATATTGGACGAGATTCGTGAAGTTGGCCCACTGCTGGTAGGTTTTTCCCTGATCTTTCAGTATTACCTACCGCAATTTGCCGACTTGGTGGGTCATCTCCGGGACAACGGCGTGAACTGTCATTTCTGCGCCGGGGGGCACTTCCCCACCCTGCGTAATGAGGAAGTGTTGCAATTCGTGCCCGGGTTGGACAGTGTCGTGCGGTGTGAGGGCGAACTGACGCTGGCCGAGTTGATGGAGTGCCTTGCGGCAAATCGGGACTGGCATGGAGTGGCTGGGTTGGCCTACCGCAACAACCATCAATGTGTCACCACTGCACCGCGCCCACTCATTTCCGATCTGGACGAACTGCCCTTTCCCCGGCGCCCGGACAACAATCAAACGATCCTTGGCAAGAAAGTCGCGCCCTTGCTGGCCAGCCGCGGGTGTGCGCGGAACTGTTCGTTCTGCTCCATCCGGCAATTCTACGGCCAGGCTCACGGCCGGAAAGTGCGGGTGCGCAATCCCGCCAGGGTCGCGGAAGAGATGCGGGTCCTGCACGAGGAGCGCGGCACTTCCATTTTCCTGTTTCAGGATGACGATTTTCCCATCTGGGGCGCTTTTGGCCGGCGTTGGGTGGAACAGTTTATTCAGGCACTGCACACGGAAGACCTGAGTGGGCGCGTGATCTGGAAAATCAGTTGCCGGGCCGACGAGGTGGAAGCGGAGCTTTTCAGCCGCATGCGAGAGGCAGGCCTCTACATGGTCTATCTCGGCCTCGAGTCTGGCAATCCCACCGGCTTGCGCACGCTGAACAAGCAACTGCGCGTGGAAGACAGCCTGCGGGCAGTCCAGCTCCTGAAGCAGTTGGAGTTGTTTGTATGCTACGGATTCATGATGTTCGACCCCTCAAGCACCTTGGAAACCGTTCGGATCAACGCGCAATTCCTACGGCAGATCACCGGCGATGGCTCTACGGCCGCCCTCTTCTGCCGCCTGCTGCCATACGCTGGCACACCCATCGAAGAGCGTTTGGCCGCGGAAGGCCGCTTGCGCGGTGATGTAGTAACCCCTGATTACGATTTCCTCGATCCGCGTCTCGACGAGTTCTTCCAACGTGTGAACGAACTGACCTCCGCCTGGATTCACGGACCGGAGGCGCTGGCGAACCAGATCAACTGGGCCTGGCAGGAGTATTGGATAATGCGCCGGCTCTTTCCCCCCTTGCGAGGTCTGGATGTTTACAAGCGATTTCTTCGTTCATTCACTTGCCGGAGCAACGAGCGTCTCCTCTCCCTGGTGGAAACGGTCGCATGCGTTTGCGAGGCGGATTGCGGTTGGACACCCTCCGCCGCACAAGTCAAGATCGCCAACGCGCGTGCGCTGAAACAACTTCTGGTCCGACGCAACGCCTTTGCCCTTCGCAATCAGACAACCCTGCTCAAATCGCTGGAAGCGGACGCGCGGCGTAGGGGCTGAGGGAAATCGCCGATCCAGTGCCGGTTCCTCAAGAAAATTAAAGTCGGGTTGGACAGCCTTTGTCGCAGGGCATGAAATAAGATAATCGCTCGCATGGAACGTAAAATTTACGAGCCAGTCGGTCATTTTGAACGGGCCACCAGTTATTGTCCGCTGTATCTGGCCTGGCGCATCCTCGACGAGGCGCGCGATTATTTTCGGACACCCATCCCGGAAGCGTTCGCGACCAAACTCGCCCACCGTGCCGAGGCCGTGTTTGCCCGGCATCCCTTCTGGCAGCGAAAATTTCAATTCCAGCGCGGACGCAATGCCATCCTGACAGCCATGCGCCATTGGCTGGCCGGCGTGCTGGCCAAAAAACGTCCCGCCCTATTCCGCGATCTGCCGGAAAGTCTCAAAGTCGGCCACCCGTTGTCGTCGCAGCCGTTGTCCCGGCCAAAACCAATTCGCCGGACATCCAGCCTGTCTCGTCCGGCCATCCGTTTCGTCCACGGCAGCGAATTGCTTCCGGCACAGACTGCCATTGTCTAACGCTGTCTGTTACGCTGCGGCAGAAATCATGTGTGCTCGTTATTCCGCTGCAAAGGATTTGGCCGAATTTGCCAAGTTTTTTAATTTCGTCTGCTGCGTCGCCTTTTTCGCCCCGCGGTTGGCTCCTTCGCGCCCGCTCAGTCGGCCTCACGGCCTTTGCCGAAGCCAAATCCTTTTCGCCACTTCCCAAGTTGCTCAAATCAAGCAGCGCCCCGGCAAGTGAAATGTTACCGGGTCTCCCAACTGGTAAACAACGCCCGAAACGATTCGCCAGAATGTATAAATCCAAGCTAGAGAATTTGAGAATAAAAAAGCTTGAGGTTATTCGATTTATTCAGGAACCGTTCCAATTACACGCAAATGCGGCGTAGGTGGCGCTTGTATGATACAAAGATTAATAACTTTCAATTTCGTATTAGCCGCTCTCCCGACAATGACAAGTTGATGTTTGCCTTGACTAAGATTAAAGAGTTCTTGGCCAGACGGAAATTCGGTTGGCATACCATTGTTGCGCCAACTCACGATGCGGCGTTCAAAGCCAGAGGTAACCGGGATATCCCAGATCATAATCGGATCCTGCGGTTGCGAATCAATATTCACGTAAAATGAGTTTGCCTCGGTATTCGGCGCGTCAACCACCGCTTGAATTGCGTAGTAGCCGGCATCGGGAATGGTAAAATTGAAAATTGCCCGTCCACCATTGGCTTCGCCCGTTTCGATAGGTTGATATATGTAATCATTGGTAAGAATGAAGGGACGAGCTATACTTTCCAATCCGACCGGGAAAGTGGCAGGCTTGGAAGGTGGCGGCGACACAGACGGCAGGTCTTTTGCAAGTGTTGTGAGACCATCAATGGTCTCTTCCAGATCATTCATAATTTCGGCCATTTCTACTTGAGTTTTCTCCTTGCTAAAAGTTGATGAAAGCCCGTGACTGGCATGTTCATTTTCAGTGTATTGGTTACGCAAAGAGTGCCACTCATCTTTTAATTTGTCCCCTTTGTTGAACAGAACGATTATCTTTTCTTTTTCGCTATCCGGCATATTTTTGGCTTCCAAAATTTTGCGTATTTCATCAAGGCTGTTAACCAGCTTGTCAAACCTTGGGGTTAATTGATCGAGTCCCAAATTGAGGTTGGGTAATACTGCGGGTGTTCCGTATAAAGTCAGAACGAATAGCGCAAAAGCACCGGTCGCTCTGATAATTAGCCCTCGCAGCCGCAAATCAACATGGATAAATCCCGGCAAAACGGCCCCGAGCAGGGCCGTTGCCAGCGAGAGAATAATCCTTGCTAGAACAACGAGATTTGGATCGCGAAATGGTTCGTTCCGAACAAGCAGGAAAATGACCGTAACTATGATGAAAACTGCCGTCGATAAAGTTACAATTCGCTCCCACAATTGCGGACCGGACCCTCTGTTTGCTGCGTTATCTGTAACTTTCATTGAAGCATTATTCAACTTGGTGATCATTCAGGTAATTCCGAGCACGTTTTGATAGCTACGAAACCTATACCCCAATGTCCAACACATTCTCGAAATCCCAGCTCGGAGCCTTAACCCCAGCGGTTCACGAAATTTGGAGTTCGACCAGAACAAATGGATTAATCGCTGAATCGCGGATGAACAGGCGGGCAATTTACTTTGTTTTGGCCGTGACCCTGCTGGCGTTGATTGCCTGCATTTTTTACGTGGGGTTTCTGCTGTTGAACCGGATGCTTTGAGGGGCGTTATGAGTTGTCAATAATAAGACCCCTTTAGGCTCGAAAAGATAAATCCGGTCACCATCACTGATGAATTTTTCAGTGGTGCCAGCCGCCGTGCCAACCTCCGCCATGCCAGCCGCCGTGCCAACCTCCACCACGCCAGCCTCCGCCCCAGCCTCCACCATGCCAGCCGCCCCAGCCTCCGCCCCAGCCGAAGGAAAATGTCACCGGTGGATACCAAGCATAAGCCGGGTAGTAATAAGGTTGGCAATAATAAGTCGTATTCGGGACGGTTTGAACATACGTCACCGTCGGCGCAACCGTGGCCGTCGAAACTGGTCCACTATAGGCAGTCGAAACCATCGGCTGCGGCGCGGGCGTTGTCGGTGTGGCTACGGCCACCCCCGGTCTGGGCTGGTTCAACATCGTCGTGAGGACGGCGTCAGAAATGCCTTGTTGCCGCAGATAAATGATCTGGTCTGCGTTCAAACCATAGCTGTTCCCGGTATTTTTGATGTAAGCGATGATCGTGTCATCGCCGACTTTCGCCTGCGCGAGCTGCACGATTTGCGGCACGCCGTAAGCCAGTTGTGGCACGGGCGCGTTGACCGCTGCCGGTTGCACAGTGTTTTTAGCAGACGAATTCTGTGCCAGCGCCGTTGACGCCGACAGAGCCAGCCCTGCGACGGCCATGACCGCCAGCATTTTTTGCAAATGATTTGTTTTCATAAAATCACCTGTATATTCCAACACCGCACACTCGCACGGGTTGCTTTAACTGTCAACGGCCGCGGGGCACTGGTGAAAAGCACCGTCAGGGCGATCCATCCCGTGACGCCTCTCTTTTGACGAAATTCCCTATCGGATTGATTTCGGCCTTCCGGCACAAGGTGGTCGTACAAAGCTGGAAAACCACCGCCACGCAATCAGCCTGTTCATTGCGGCCTGCAATTTCTGCAAGGTTCACGGCACGCTCGGATGCACGCCAGCAGTGGGCTTGAAATTGGCTGCCGAAACGTGGACAATTGAACGTCTGATTGCCGAACTCGCGCCTTGATTTTCTGACTTGGCGGGTTCAGGTTTGGGACGTAAGCACGGCATTGACACGACGAAGAAACTGCTTGTCGCCCGTTTCCGGTCTTTGCATTCTTTCCACATGAATTATAAACGTTTTGTCCCCGGTGTCGTTGCCGTATTCACCATCTTTTTGTTTGCCGGTTGCCAGTCGCCCAAGGAACAGTGCTGCACTAAAACGCCGGCCCAAGTAACAACAGTGACGGCTGCGCCGGCCACCCCGGCGCCAGTAGCCGCTCCGACTACCGCACCCGTTGCAGCGCCCGCACCGGTTGTTGCACCAACTCCGGCTGCGACTCCCGCACCCACGCCGGTGGTGCCGCCGGTTCGCATCAAGGCCGGCCTTTCCGCTCCGTTCACGGATTCAGAGGGTAATGTCTGGCTTCCCGATCAGGGCTTTACGGACGGAGACACGTATGAGCTGTCCGACGCGCAGATTGCCAACACCAAAACCCCCGCGATTTATCGCACCGAACGGTACAACATGACTTCGTTTTCGTATCCGGTTCCCAACGGCAAATACACCGTGAAGCTTCATTTTGCCGAGATTTACGATGCCATCACCGGCCCGGGCATGCGTGTTTTCTCGTTCAATGTCGAGGGCCAGGAATTCAAGGATTTTGACATCTGGGTCAAGGCCGGCGGTTCCAACCGGGCCTACATCGAAACCGTTGATGTGGAAGTCACCGACGGCAAGCTGGACATTACTTTCACCCCCAAAGAGGAAAACCCCAAAATCAACGGGATCGAAATTCTTCCAAGGTCTTGAACAACCGGTCGGCCACCACCCTTCCTGGCGACCGCTTGCAAACTTTTGTTCCGAACTCCGAAGGCCTTCGCAAACGGGCGGCTTCGGAGCAAGTTTCGTCTTGGCGGACCGGGTGTTGAACGTTCGTCCAGCCGGGGCGGGACAAGGCTACCGGCTCAGTTCGTAGGCCTTCATGATCGTGGCGTATTTGGTAATCATGTCCGGCACTTCCCAGTCCGGCAATCGCCCGTCGCGGAGGTAATGAAGAAAGTTTTCGGTGACCTGGGCAAAATGGGCTTCGTGCCCGACATCATACTTCGCCGGCACGGTTATTTGCCACGCATTCCCTTCCCGCCGGAAGCCGACCCCGGGATATTTGCCTTGCAGGCCGGCAATCACGTTTTTGAGTGCCGCCTCGAATGCCGCGTCGTCAACCCCATCGGTTTTCTCCACGTAAAGAACCGGCTTGAATTTCTGTTCAACGCCCTGCCGGATGATCAGCCGCGCCCTGGTCCCGCGCATGGCTGAATAATGCGTATCACCCGAGCCCGGTGGCGCTTCAAAATCCCAAGCCACGGATACCTTCGCGCACACCCCTCGCAACCGATAAGTGAATTCACCGTTGGCATAAACCTGCAGCACGCCATCCTTCACGTCATTTTTTAGAAACTCCGGAAAATTTTCCGCGCCCGTCACCTGTTTGAATTGCGCGCGCGTGAGGGGCGTTGCCCAGTGGCGCGCGCTCAACACGTTGACATCTGCCGGGTTCAATGCCTGTTCCGGGAACGCCTCCCACTGAACCAGGTCCACCAGATGGGTGCTGACGTCCACGATGCCTTCGCCTTCCTGGCGCCCGTCGAAGAACCATTCCGGGCGCTTGAGCGGCACACCGGCCACGGTTTTGGAAAAATAATGGACGCTTTTCATGGTAATGGCGGGCTCATTTGACGAACCCTTCACCAGTTCGCCGAACAGCGCCGGTTGCCGCGATAATTCACGTTGCAACTCCGTCGTGATCTCATAACGCTCGGTCATGATGTCGTAGAGCAGGACATGATTGGAGGCCGCGACCGCAAATGCCTGCTGCAACCTGCCGAAATCCTGCGGCGTGATGGCCATCGGTTTGTCCGCGAGGACGTTCAATCCGGCCTGCACCGAGCGGAGGAGGTACTCCGTCTTCCGCGTGTTGTTGCCGGCGATCACGACGACGTTCCCCGGTTTGTCGGCGAGCATCTTCTCCAAAAAATCCGGGCCGGTGTAAACCTCCTCGCGCCAGTGCGTCGGCTGGTTTGACCGTGAATTGAAACTCTCAACCCGCTTGAGGTGTTCCTGCAGGTCTTTGCCGGCGAGCGCATACACCTGCACGAGCGGGTCCATGTCCGCGTACATGAATTTCTGCACCAGCGACGCGTGAAAATGCCCGGGGTCGAGCGTGATCAACTTAAATCGGGCGCCTTCGTCGTTGGTTTGGGCCAACCCGGAATTTACGGCTGCGATTCCACCGCACATCATCATCATCATAAGAAAGCGATTCATGTTCAGAAACCTCCGACTCTGCTGCCAATGACGCGGTACAGGCGTGGCGGCGGTTGGTAACCCGCCGCTGAAACATTTGCGGCTTTCTTCCGAAAGCCGCTACGGGGTGCAGGGAAACAATACACGGATTTTCAGTCCTCAACCCTTCGCCAGCCGAAACGCCCCGTACGGCGCGCGTTCCGGACGCGACAGCATGGCGTTGGCCTGGTCGTCGTTGACAAACCGTTCGGTTTTAACGTCCCAGTTCAATGGACGGGCCAGTTTCATCGAGATCCAACTCAAGATGCACGCGCTGTTGCTGCGGTGGGCAATCGCCACCGGGGCCAGCGGGGTCTGGCGCGACTTGACGCATTCGAGCCAGTTCCGGTGATGTTCGAGGCTGTGCGGCAACTGCGCGGTCACACCGTTCGGATCCAGAAGTTTTTCATTGCTCGCGTCGAGCGGCTTCAAGGAAGTCGGGCGCGAGGCCGGGTCGCTGGCCGTGGTGGAGGATTGCGGGTCGCGGGAAACAAAAATCCAGCCTTCATCTCCGATGAACCGGATGCCGTTCGGGAACTTGTCCGTCACGGTCATCCGAATGTTGCCGGGATAGGTCAGTTCCACGTGGTAGGCGCCATGCACGTTCCAGATTTTGTTGGTGGGGAATTCTCCCTTGCCCTCGATCCGGCTCGGGCCGCTCAGCTCCAGGTTCATGCCCCAATGCGCGGTGTCGAAATGATGTGCGCCCCAGCCGGTGATCATCCCGAGGCAGTAGGAATCGTTGCGCAGCCAGCCCGGACGGGAGGTGATGTCGTGCTGTGAATGCACGCGCTGTTCGGTGTAATAAACTTCCGGAGTCGGGCCGAGCCACATCTCGTAGTTGAGATTTGGCGGAACCGGTTGCGGCGGGTCATCCGGTGCGGTGGGGTCAACCGGCAGTCCGATTTGCACGCGCTGCAAACGCCCGACGCGCCCGCTGCGGACGAATTCGCACGCCTTGCGGAATTGCTCGTTCGGCCCCCAGGAACGCTGCTGGCTGCCGACCTCAAGGATGCGGTCCGATTTTGCCACCGCGTCGCGCAGCAACACGCCCTCGGCATGGGTCATCGTCACCGGCTTTTGCAGGTAAACGTCCTTCCCGGCGTAAATTGCGGCCAGCGCGATTTGCGCATGCCAATGGTCGGGGAGGCTGATGACCACGGCGTCAATGTCTTTCCGTGCAAGCAACTCCCGGTAATCGCCATGCGCAGTCATTGCGGGCGGTGTCAGGTTCTTGTCGCGATAAAATTTTTCAACGAACTCCCTGCCGGCGGCCACCCGTTTCGAATCCACGTCGCACACCGCCACGATGTCCGCCAGCCCGGAATTGAGCACGCCGGGCAGGTCATGCACGGTCGCAATCCGGCCGCATCCAATCTGGCCCACGCGCACCCGGTTGCTGGGCGCGTCCGCCCCGAGCAGACGGGATGGGACGATGAGCGGCAACGCCAGTGCCGCCGTGCCGACCGCCGTTGTCTTCAAAAAATCGCGGCGAGTGAGGGAATTTAAAGGGGTTTTATTCATGGTATGTGGTGGCGGCGTAGCGGCGGTTGGCAAACCGCCGCCGTAATTTGCGGCTTTCTGCCGAAAGCTGCTGCGTGGTTTGCGAGAAAGCCGTTGCTTGACCATGGATGGCTTCTTTGTCAGGGTCATGCACATGAGCATGCCACTTCCCCGCGTTTCCTGTAAAGCCGCTTTCATGGCGCTGCTGGTTTTCTGCCTGCCCCAACCCGCCGCGCGTGCCGACTGGCAGCGTACGGACACCACCCTTGCCTGGCGCGTTGGCACCAATGTGCTGTGGCAATTCAGTTTTGATCCTCAAAAGGGCAAACCGTTCTTTCATCCGCTGACGGTCGCCGGCGGCCCGGCCCTGACCAACTTCAAACCTGCGGACCATCCGTGGCACTACGGTCTCTGGTTTTCCTGGAAATACATCAACCACGTGAACTACTGGGAAGAGGACCGCACGACGGGTCACGCGGAAGGCGCCACCCGCTGGAGCACTCCGGTGATTGAGACGCAACCTGACGGCAGCGCCACGATCCGGTTTGATGTCACCTACACCAATCCTTCGAATCGCGTGGACATGACCGAAAGCCGCGAGTTGAAGGTTTCCGCGCCAAGCTCCGACGGCGGCTACACCATTGATTGGCGCGCGCGGTTCACCGCCGGAAAGGAAGGGGCCATTCTGGATCGCACGCCCCTGCTGGGCGAACCCGACGGCAAGGTCAACGGCGGTTACGCCGGCCTTGGCATCCGCATGGCGGGTTTGCCGCTGACGATGTCGGTGGTCTGCACCACGGGGCTGGTGACCCATTTTGAAAGCGACCGTGCCCGGCCAAACGCCGCCGCCGTGGGCTGCAATTTTACGGAAGGTTCGAAGCCAATCGGCGGCATCGCCATCTTCAGCGATCCAAAGAATGCCGGTGAGAATGCGCCATGGTATATCATCAACTCCGAACAATTTCGTTTTGCCTGTGCCGCCATTCTGGCTCCCAAAATCCGCACTCTCGCCGCGGGCGAACGGATGAATCTTGATTATCGGATGGCGATTCAACCCCGGGCATGGACGCCCAATGCACTCCAAACCAGTTATGCGGCGTGGCTTCAAACGACCCGTCCGGCGCATTGAGAATGGCGAAGGACCATTGCTGTCCAAAACCGTGTTTTTGGGACAGCAGTGTTTTTGACCTTTTTCTCGTCAAACAGCCTTTTTATTAAAGCTGTGTTTGTTTTTGACCGGTGCGGACGGCGTGCAAGGCGCGATTCGTTCCGGTCGTTTCAGTCGTTGATTTGGATGCCAACAGTTTGTGTAATTTGGAATTTGACGACAAGAAGCAGCTCAATCGTTAAAGGCGAAAAAACGGGGTTGGTGGCGACCCTACCGGGAATCGAACCCGGGCTACCACCGTGAAAGGGTGGTGTCCTAACCGCTAGACCATAGGGTCACCAGAGCGCGCAAATATAATCATCGCCCACCCACTGTCACGCAAATTCACCAAAAACAGGCGGGCATCCATTCCCACTCACGCGGCAGGGAACATCGAACACACACTAACCCAGGCTTCACTAAACGTTTCGCCGCGGCAAGAGCATGGACACCAAACAGATCCCAGCGTTGGGTGTACACCCTTCAGGGTGAGATTGTGTGTTTAAACACGCAAATTCACGCGGCTTCCAGCCGCGTTCACTGGCAGCCAAGATGGCCGCCGCTACAGCGCCAAATTCAAGTTTGCTTCAACCTCATTTTTCCGATAACCTGCATTGATTCTGAAATGAAAATTTTTATTGATGGCAAATATTACGACGAGCATGATGCAAAGGTTTCGGTCTTCGATCACGGCCTGCTTTATGGTGACGGGATTTTTGAGGGCATTCGCGCCTATCACGGCCGCGTGTTCAAACTCAAGGAGCACATTGACCGGCTGTTTTATTCGGCCAAGGCCATCCTGCTTCAAATCCCGATGTCGCCCGCGCAAATGACGCGCGCCGTGGTCGAGGCCTGCCGGGAAAACAAAATCCGCGACGGCTATATCCGGCTCGTGGTGACGCGCGGCATGGGCACGCTCGGTTTGAACCCGAAGAGTTGCAAACGTCCATCGGTCATCATCATCGCGGACAAAATCCAGCTTTACCCGCCGGAAGTTTACCAGCGCGGTCTGGACATCATCACCGTGCCGACGACGCGCAATTTGCACAGTGCGCTGAACCCGGCCATCAAGTCGCTGAATTATCTCAACAACATCCTCGCCAAAATCGAGGCGAACAACGGCGGTTGCGAGGAGGCGGTGATGTTGAACGCGGAAGGGTTCGTGGCCGAATGCACGGGCGACAATTTGTTCATTGTGAAGAACGGCGCGCTGTTCACGCCGCCGCTGTCGGCGGGCGCGCTCTACGGCATCACGCGGCAGACGGTGATTGAACTGGCCGAAGAATCCGGCTTGAAGGTGTCCGAGCCGAACCTGACGCGTTACGATTTGTTCAGCGCGGATGAATGTTTTTTGACGGGCACGGGCGCGGAAATCGTGCCGGTGGTGAAAATTGACGGGCGGGTCATCGGCACGGGCAAACCCGGCCGGGTCACGCGCCGGCTGGAGGATGAATACCATGCCTTGACGAAAGTCTCCGGCGAGCCGATATACCAATAGCGTTATGCTGTGTTCCAATTGCAAAGAAAAGCCGGCGACGGTGCATCTGACCCAAATCGTGGGTGACAAGATGCAGCAGTTGGATTTGTGCGAGGATTGCGCCAAAGCCAAGGGCGTGAATGATCCGGGCGGTTTTGCGCTCGCGGATTTGATGCTCGGCCTCGGGGCGTCGCAGGAGATGGAACAATCTTCCGGCGGTGCGGAAACCAGGTGTCCGCGCTGCGGTTTCACGCAGGCGGATTTCAAAAAATCGGGACGGCTCGGTTGTCCGGAGTGTTATAAAATCTTTGCCGAGGGCTTGGAAGGTTTGCTCAAAACGATGCACAAAGGCACGCGGCACGCGGGCAAGGTGCCGGAAGCGTTGCGGGAATCACGCGAGCAGGCCGACCGGCTCAAATCGCTGCAAAAGAAACTGGACAAGGCCATCAAAGAGGAAGATTTCGAACAGGCCGCCCAATTGCGCGATGAAATCAAACAAATCACTCCGCGCGGGACGGGTTTGACGGTGACGTGAGCCATGGACATCCACAAATTTCTCGTTTCACCCGCTGAGATCGCGCAACGGCACGGCCCGCACGACCGGATTGTCATGTCGAGCCGCGTCCGGCTTGCGCGCAATCTGAAGGACGCCACGTTTCCCGGCTGGGCGAAAAAGCCGGAGCGCGTTCGCGTGTTTGATTTGATCCGTCCGGCGATCGAAAGTTTGCCGGAAATGAAGGGCGCCTTTTCCGAGGCGATGGACAATCTCAGCGCGCTCGACAAACAGATTCTGGTCGAGCGGCATTTGATCAGCCGCGAACACGCCGCGAAAAGTTCCGGCAGCGGCCTGGTGCTGAACCGCGACGAAACTTTTTGCGTGATGATCAACGAGGAGGATCATTTGCGGATGCAGGCATTGCGTCCCGGTTTGCAATTGCGGCAGGCGTGGAACGCGATTGATCATCTGGATTCCGAGCTGGAGAAAAAACTCGATTACGCCTTCAACAACGACCTGGGTTACATGACCGCGTGTCCGACCAATCTGGGCACGGGCATTCGCGTGAGCGCGATGCTGCATCTGCCGGGACTCGTTTTGTCCGAGCAGATTAATCCGATCATTCAATCGGTCAACAAGCTTGGCCTCGCGGTGCGCGGGCTTTACGGCGAAGGCACGGAAGCGCTCGGCAACATTTTCCAGGTATCGAATCAAATGACGCTCGGCGAAAACGAAATAACCATTGTTGAGCGGCTGGACAAGGTTTTGTCCCAAATCATCGAGCACGAGGAAAACGCGCGGCAGACGCTTTTGGAGAAAAAACCGAAGGTCGTTTACAACCACATTGGCCGCGCCTACGGCATTTTGGCCAACGCGCACAGCATTTCGTCGAAGGAAACGATGAACCTGCTTTCGCTCATGCGGCTGGGCGTGGACATGGGCTTGTTTCCTGGCATGGAACGCGCATTGGTGGATGAGTTGTTCATCCTGACGCAGCCGGCGCATTTGCAAAAACAGCTTTCGGACAAATTGTCCGCCGAGGAACGCGATTTGATTCGCGCCGACATGCTGCGCGAACGTTTGAAAAGCGTGGGCCGGCCGGTGGCAAAACATTTCGGCGCGCCGGGGACGGGGAATTGAATCCAATTTATTTTCGAGTTGGAATTAACTCGTTAATGTCGGCAGCGCGGAGCAAACGGATTTCTTCAGTAGAATAATCATAATCGCGGACGAGACGGTCGCTTAACTTTTTCCGGAGTTCCGCCATAACTGCCGGGCCATTTGGCAGCACATACAAACGAAGAGGCAAACGAGAGCCGTCCTTAAAACATCAAAGCAACGCATCTCTTCGTGCGGGCAAATAAATCCGCCTTACCGTATTCCAGATAGGAGCAATAACAGAAAGAATATCAAGCCCTGCACTTACAGCAGACCCCGGTTTGTCACGTTTAAGGACTTCGCCGACAACGCCAATGGGCAATCCAACAATAACTTTTTCGATTGAAGCCAATGGAAAAACTTGCTGGACAGAAGAACCGCAAATCAATTCAGTTTCTGTTAGACGCCAACGTTCCTTGTTCAATAGTTTCCATGCATACCAAAGGCCGAACAGAAAGCCCGGAATGAAAGTGCAAATCGTCAGCGGAAGCGGCGGTTTGGTTGACGGAGAATTTAAGTATAAATAACTTATCAAAAGCAACAAAGGTGTTGCGCCGATGATGGTAAGAAGAAAAATCAAAACAACAGCCGCCGGCCACTCGGAACGGTTTGGTTGAGTTCCGTTCATTTGCGATTTTGACTTTGCTCCCAAGAACATTTTCCGTCGAGCGGAATTTTGCATGCAATGAACTGAAAACGTTTCATTAACACCGGCCTTCAGCCCGGTGAAGCGAGAGTCCTGTGGCGAAAAACTGTTTCAACAGTTTTTTTGATTCGGATTTGAAACCGGTGAAACGGTTTTTACTCCGGCTTCGATTCAACACCGGGCTAAAGCCGCAGTGTTAACGAGGGCGTCGAGTTGCTTCCGGGCATTTGAAATTGTCCAAACTGTATTGGACAAAATGGCATAAGAGTTGCATTATATTGCGGTTATGAGTGACGAAGCCATGAGCAATTTCACGCCGCGCGCACAACAGGTGCTGGCGCTGGCGCGCAAGGAAGCCGACCGGTTCAATCACAATTTCCTCGGCACGGAGCATCTGTTGCTGGGCTTGATCAAATTGGGACAGGGCGTCGCTGTCAACGTGCTCCAAAAAATGGGTCTCGACCTCGAAACCGTCCGCATGGAGGTCGAGAAACAGGTCGGCACCGGCCCCGACCAGAAAATGATCGGGAACATTCCTTACACCCCGCGCGTGAAAAAGGTCCTCGCGCTCGCCTCCAAGGAAGCCAAGGCGCTCAATCACACTTACGTCGGCACGGAACACATTTTGCTCGGCCTGCTCCGCGAGGGCGACGGGGTTGCCGCCAAGGTGCTCAAAAATCTCGACGTGGACATCGAGCAGACGCGGCAGGAAATTTTGAGGGAGCTCGATCCGAATTTCACCGGCGAGGAATCATCCATTGCCGAGCCTGGAGAAAAAGTGACGGGTGCGGGGCCGGAGAAAAAGGGCGAAGTCAAAACGCCCGCGCTCAAGGCGTTTGGCCGCGACCTTACGGAAATCGCCCGCAAAGGCGACCTGGACCCGGTCATCGGCCGCAAAAACGAAATCGAGCGCGTCATTCAAATTCTCTGCCGCCGCACCAAGAACAATCCAGTTTTGCTCGGCGAAGCGGGCGTGGGCAAGACGGCCATCGTCGAAGGCCTGGCGCAGGAAATCGCCGGTGGCAACGTGCCGGAAATTTTACGCGACAAGCGCGTCGTCACCCTCGATCTCGCGCTCATGGTCGCGGGCACGAAGTATCGCGGCCAGTTTGAAGAGCGCATCAAAGCCGTCATGGACGAGATTCGCCGCGCGAAGAACGTCATTCTGTTCATTGACGAATTGCACACCATCGTCGGCGCCGGTTCGGCGGAAGGCACGATGGACGCCTCGAACATCATCAAGCCCGCGCTCAGCCGCGGCGAGATGCAATGCGTCGGCGCGACCACGCTGAACGAATACCGCAAATACATTGAGAAGGACGCCGCGCTCGAACGCCGTTTTCAAGCCATCAAAGTCGAAGCCCCTTCGGTGGACGAGGCGGTTTTGATTTTGAAAGGCCTGCGGCGAAAATACGAAGATCATCACAAGGTTGAATTCACGGACAAAGCCGTCGAAACCGCCGTTAAATTATCCGACCGATACATCACCGACCGGTTTTTGCCGGACAAGGCGATTGACGTGATGGATGAATCCGGTTCCCGCGCGCGCATCGGCACGATGACGCGGCCACCGGAAACCAAGGCGCTCGAGGTTGAGATTGAGGAAATCAAAACCAAAAAGGAACGCGCCATCAAGAACCAGGATTTTGAAGGCGCGGCCTCAATGCGCGACAAGGAAAAGCAGGCGAAGGAAAAACTGGAGTCCATGCTCGCCGCGTGGCGCGTCAGCCGCGAGGAAAAGCGCGTGGTGGTGGACGAGGACGACATTTTTCACGTGGTCGCCAAATGGACCGGCATTCCGATCAAGCGCATGGGCCAGGACGAAACGCAACGGTTGCTCACCATTGAAACCGAGATGGAAAAGGTCGTCATTGGCCAGCGCGAAGCTGTTTCGGCGATTTGCAAGGCGTTGCGCCGTTCGCGGGCGGACTTGAAGGACCCGCGCCGGCCCATCGGCACGTTTTTGCTGCTGGGCCCGACCGGCGTCGGCAAAACGCTTCTGGCCAAGACGATGGCCGAGCAGATGTTCGGCGACGCGAAATCGCTCGTTTCCCTCGACATGAGCGAATACATGGAGAAATTCAACGTCTCGCGCCTCATCGGTTCGCCGCCGGGCTACGTGGGTTACGAGGAAGGCGGCCAGCTCACCGAAAAGGTGCGCCGCAATCCCTACTCCGTCGTGCTTTTCGACGAGATTGACAAGGCGCATCCGGACGTGTGGAACATCCTGTTGCAGATTCTGGAAGAGGGCAAACTGACGGACAACGTCGGGCGGATTGTCAATTTCCGCAACACCATCGTTTTGATGACCTCGAACGTCGGCTCGGACGTCATCAAACGCACGTCCACGCTCGGTTTCTCGCCCATCAGCGACGAAGCCAGCTATGAAAAGATGCGCGAACGGATCATGGACGAGGCCAAAAAGACGTTCCGCCCCGAATTCCTGAACCGGCTGGACGACCTGATTGTGTTTCGTTCGTTCACCAAGGCCGATCTCATCCAAATCCTCGACCTGGAAGTCGGGAAGGTTTTGGAACGGCTCCGCCATAAGAACATCAAGCTCGAATTGGACGACAAGGCGAAGGATTTTCTCGTTGAGAAAGGCTATGACCCGCAATACGGCGCGCGTCCCATGCGCCGCTCGGTGGAACGTTTTCTCGAAGACCCGCTGGCTGAGGAAATTCTCAAGGGCAACTTGCATCCCGGCGAGCCAATCGTTGTCACTTCCGACAAGGACAAGCTTGTATTCAATCAAACCGCCGCCGCTGCGGGTGCGCTGTCGAGTTGATTTGCATACGCGCAACGGGCGCGCCTGCTTCAACTTGAAAACGGTCCAACTTCGAATTCCCGCTTGCCCCGTCCATTTCCGCGTTTAACCTGTCAACGTGACTGGGTTCACTGACCGACATTTCTTTTTGCTCGCCGTTGCGATTTACGGTTTGAGCATGATTTACTCGGTTTTCCTGTGGCGAAAAGGTTTTCGCAAGGACGACCACGTGAATTATTTCCTGCTGCTGGCTGCGTTCGGGCTTCACACGATTGCCATGTTCAAACGCGGTTTTTCCCTCAACCAATGCCCGGTCAACAATCTTTACGAAGCCACCACCTTCACCGCGTGGGCCATCGTGGCCGCCTATCTCGTCGTCGGGTTGCTGCCGCGACTGCGCTTCCTCGGCGCGTTTGCGTCGCCGGTTTTGTTCGCGATTGGCGTGTTCGCCTTGATGCCCGCGCTTGACCCGCCGCGCGGGCCGAAACCGGAATTTTCCGGCGCGTTGACCAGTCTGCACGCCGCGACGATCATGCTTGCCTATGGCGCGTTCGGTCTTGGCGCGGTGGCGGCAGGAATGTTTTTGACGCAGCAGCACGATTTGAAATTCCACAAACTCCGCGCCGTGCTGTCGCTGTTGCCGCCGATTCAACGGCTCGAAATCGTCGCCGGCTGGCTGGTGTTGGCCGGGCTGGTGCTTTTCACCATCGGACTTGAGGCGGGCGGACATTTGCCCCGGCCCAAAGGCGTCAGCTATTGGCAGGATTCAAAAGTCGTTTGGTCCATTTTTATGTGGCTGGTCTATCTGGCGCTGCTCTTGTTGCACCGGGTTTTCCCGCAATCAAGCCGCCGCTTCGCGTCCGGTGTCATCGGCGCGTTCGCATTCCTGCTCCTCACCTTTTGGGGCACGAACCTGCTCTCGACCCTGCATCATCCATGAACCAAACGTGCCGAGTGTCGAGTGTCGAGTGTCGAGTGCGCCAAAACCGGGCGTCGTCGGCCCTAGTTCGTCTTCATGTCACCCGTTACCCGCCACCCGTCACTTTCCGCGCATGAACGTTGTCGTCATCGGCCTGAGCCACCATTCGTCGCCTGTTGAACTGCGGGAACGGTTTGCCTTTGCCGAGGCGAAAATTCCCGATGCGCTCAAATCGCTGCGCGAATCCGGCATCGCCGGCGAAGCCGTGATTCTCTCGACGTGCAACCGGGTGGAAATTTACGTTGCGACTTCGCTCGAACCCGCCCGGGCGTTCGCTGAGTTGAAGAATTTTCTGACGACATTCCACGGTTTCACAGGGACAGGCGAAGCGCAAACTGACATCCGTGTGCAATATTCTTCTCCCTCTCCTCAACGAGGAGAGGGCCGGGGTGAGGAGGCCGTTTTTTCAAGCTCAGATCCCCTCGCCCCAGCCCTCTCCCCGCTTGGGCGGGGAGAGGGAGTTGAGCCGGTGGGGTCATCGCGCTGCGATGACCGGACGGCGCAGCGCGCCGTCCCTACCGACATATGCGACACCCTCTACACGCTGACCGAGCCGCAAAGCCTGCAGCACCTGTTCAAGGTCGCGTGCGGGCTGGACTCGATGGTGCTCGGCGAAACCGAAATTCTCGGCCAGCTCAAAAAGGCTTACGACCTTGCGTTCCGGCACCGCCACACCGGCGCGCGACTGAACAAGGCGTTTCAATGCGCGTTTCACGTTGCCAAACACATTCGCACCGAGACGAACATCCAACGCGGCAGCGTGTCCGTGGCGTCGGTCGCGGTGGAGCTGGCGGAGAAAATTTTCAGTTCGCTCAACGACCGCGAAGTGCTGGTCATCGGCGCCGGCGAAACGAGTGAAAAAACCGCGCGCGCCCTGCTTTCGCGCGGTGCGCGCAGCATCATCGTGGCCAATCGTTCGTACGATCGCGCGGTGGCGCTGGCCAATGAACTCGGCGGCCGCGCCGTGCAGTTCGACGATTGGGCAGGGGAATTTCAAAAAATTGACATCGCCATCAGCAGCACGTCCGCGCCGCATCACATTCTCGATCGCGCCAGACTCGAACCATTGATGAAACTGCGCCATCACCGGCCGTTGCTGCTCATTGACATTGCCGTGCCGCGCGACATTGACCCGGAAGTGAATTTTCTGGAGAACGTCTATCTTTACAACATTGACGACCTCCAGGCCATTGCCAACGACTATTTGAAACAGCGCAGGGAGGAAATTGCCCGTTGCGAACTGATCATAGCCGAGAAGGTGAAAACATTGCTTGAGACGCGGTCGCCAATGAGTTTGCTGGTCGATTTACGTCCGATACCATCCTTGCACAAATCGTGAGCATGAATTTAACGCAGAGACGCGGAGATCGCGGAGAAACGCAAAGAGGATTTTCTCCGCGAACCTCTGCGTTCTTTGCGTCTCTGCGTTGAAACCATGGCTTCCGAACGACCCATCATAATCGCCACCCGTGGCAGCGCGCTCGCGCTCGCGCAGGCCAATATGATCGCCGCGCAATGCCGCGAAACGTTTTCCAAGTTGCGATTCGAGCTAAAAATCATCAAGACCACCGGCGACAAATTGCAAAAAGCCTCGATGGCAAAAGTCGGTGAGGGTTTGCCGAAAGGCCTGTTCACCAAGGAACTCGAAGTCGCGCTCATCAAAGGCCGGGCCGATTTTGCCGTTCACAGCTTGAAGGATTTGCCGACTGATTTGCCCGCCGGATTGGTGCTCGCCGCCACACCCAAACGCGCCGATGTGCGCGATGTGCTGATTTACCGCGATGCCGAATCTCTCTCTCAACTCTCAACTCTCAACCCTCAACCAGTTGAATGGATCCCGGGTCAAAGTGCGTTGCGCGGTTTCCAGCCGCACCTGAAACTGAAGGATTTTCCGAAAGGCGCGACCATTGCCACGAGCAGCACCCGGCGCAAGGAACAATTGCTCGCAGCGCGGCCGGATTTGAACGTGGTGGAAATCCGTGGCAACGTCACCACGCGAATGCAAAAGGTCGCCGAGCGCGGTGAACTGGACGCGACGGTGCTCGCGCTCGCCGGTCTGACGCGGCTGAATTTTCGTGTCACGCCTGAAGGCAAACTCGAAGGCGATGCCGTGCCGGACGGTTTGCTGGCGACGGTTCTGGATGTGGAAGTGATGCTGCCGTGCGTAGGGCAGGGGGCCATCGGCATTGAAATTCGCGCGGACAACGAGCGCATCGCCAAGATTTGCGAGCGGCTGAGCCATTTCAACACCTTCCAATGCGTGACGGCGGAGCGGGCATTTTTGCGCGCGATGGGCGGCGGTTGCCAGAGTCCCGTGGCCGCCTACGCTGAAATTGACGGCAGCCGGATGGAGATGCGCGCGGTGTCGTTCCGCGAAGGACCGGCCAGGCGCAGCGAAGGGAAACGCCCGATTGCCGAAGCGGCGGCGTTGGGCGAACAACTTGCGGCGGAATTGAAATGAACTTTGTCTCCGCTAAGAGGTGGAAACAAACCATTGCCAGTTCCCGCCGATAAGTTTAGGTTGAAATCAGGAAAATGAGGTTCGTGATATGACTGCGACTGCGGCCGGGGACAGACAGATTGAGAGCTATCGTCAGATGACCGGTGAACAACGGCTGGCGGTGGCACTGGATTTGCACGAATTATCGTGTGAAGTTGCCCGCGAAGGAATCCGACGGCAGCATCCGGGAGCCGACGCCGCCGAGATTGAACGTCACCTGCACGCCCGCCTCAAACTGGCTCGCGCCACATGAACGAACGCGAACTGCTCGTGGATTGCCTGCGCCGGCTGAACCGGAGTGGCGTGACTTACTATCTCACTGGTTCGATGGCCAGCAACTACTGGGGCGTCCCCCGCACCACGCACGACTTGGATTTCGTCGTGCTGCTGCCGGCATCCGCTGTCACCGCCATCGTGCAGGCTTTCAGCGGCGATTTCCACATTGACGAAGCCGCCGTGCGCGCTGCGCACCGGCCGCCGCACCAATTCAACGCCATTGATACCCGTTCCGCGTTGAAGGTGGATTTCTGGCTGCCCAAATCCGCGCCCTTTGACCGGGAAATGCTCCGGCGACGCTTGTCCGTTACACTTTTTGGCGAACCGGCATGGATTACCACGGCGGAAGACGTCATTCTGCACAAGCTCGTCTGGAACCGCATCACTCCTTCCGACCGGCAACTTGGCGACGCTGCCGGCGTGGTGGCCGTGCAAGCGGGCGCGCTGGATCAAAATTACCTGAAGCAATGGGCGCACGAACTGAAACTGACCAACGAATTGGAGCGCCTGTTGAGCGGAGAAATCAAACCCAAACAAACCTGAAACGCCAGATTGCCGAAGCGGCGGCGCTGGGCGAACAACTTGCGGCGGAATTGAAATAAAGTGCGGTATTTGCCAGTTTCACATTTTGCCTTTTTGAAGACCCAAATCGTTCTCGACAAAAGAGAAAGTCAGAAATACAACGGCCTGATGACAACTGAGCTTAACCACAATCTGCGGCCTAATATGTGCCATGAATGACTCTGGCAAACCAAGGGCCTTCCACACTTTGAGGGGTGCCATTCGCAGTGAAGAACCGGACGAGCCAACTTACTTTGCTTATCGTGCGGGGCTCCGCATCCATGGCGACGGTCTCCCTTTCGAGGAAATCAGAAAGCAGCTTGGAGTCGCACCGACGAGTACGCATCGCAAAGGCGAGCGTCGTCGTCCGAAATCACCTCCCTATTATGATGACGCGTGGCATTTCCAACCGGCATTGCCGGAAGTCGCACCATTTGCACAGCATATCGAGGCGCTTTGGGAAGTGCTCAAGCCGCATGTCCATTACCTGAAGTCACTAAAGCAGCAATACAAGATTGATGTGTTCTGCGGTTACCGGTCGAATTGCGACCACGTTGGCATTGAGGTCCCGCACACCAGCCTGCAGCTTTTCACTGCGCTTGAGATACCCTTTGGTGTTTCGATCATCATCACATGAGAAGCCCAGAGAAGGCACATAACAAATCGATACAGCCCCTTCAGTTTTGACCGAGACATGAAGATGGATACCCGTTTTCCAAACGGGCTTTCTTTCGCCGCTACGCGGCTTGGAATCTGCAATCCTCAAACCCACGGCTGACGCCGTGGGCTACTCTCTGTCGCTGCTCCGCAGCAATTTGACGCCGCTTTCAAAAGGCAGGTTTTCACCCCGGAAATAAAAACGGCGCGGGTTTTTGACCCGCGCCGTTGTCCCCAGCTCCTCCGGAGCGTGTTTTACACGTCGTAGTACATGAAGAATTCGTACGGATGCGGACGCAGCCGGATGGCGTCATGTTCCTTCCGCTTGTTGCTGATCCACATTTCGAGGAAGTCTTCGGTGAAGACACCGCCCTTGAGCAGGAACGCATGGTCTTTCTCGAGGGCTTCGACAGCTTCCTCCAAACTGCCGAGGATTTGCGGAATTTTCGCGTGCTCCTCCGGCGCCAATTCATACATGTTTTTGTCAATCGGTTCGCCAGGGTTAATCTTGTTTTGAATGCCGTCCAGTCCGGCCATGAGCAGCGCAGCGAAGCAGAGATACGGATTCGCCGCCGGATCCGGCGGGCGATATTCGAGGCGCTTGGACTTCGGGCTGTCGCTGTAGGTCGGGATGCGGACGGCGGCGCTGCGGTTACGCGCGCTGTAAGCAAGATTGACAGGCGCTTCGTAGCCGGGCACTAGGCGTTTGTAGCTGTTCGTCGTGGGGCTGCAAAAGGCGCAGAGGGCGCGGGCGTGCTTGAGCAGGCCGCCGGCATAATGGAGCGCCATTTTGCTGAGACCGCCATATTCCTTGCCGGCGAAGAGCGGCTTGCCCTTGCCCCAGATTGATTGATGGGTGTGCATGCCGGAGCCGTTGTCGCCGAAGAGCGGCTTGGGCATGAAGGTGGCGGTTTTGCCGTGTTTCTTGGCCACGTTTTTGACAACATATTTGTAAATCATCATCCAGTCGGCGGCGGTGACGAGTGTACTGAAGCGATAGTCAATCTCCGCCTGGCCGGCGGTGGCGACTTCGTGGTGCTGCTTTTCAACTTTGACGCCCAATTCTTCCATCGTCAGCACCATTTCGGTACGGATATCCTGCAGGGTGTCAGCCGGCGGTACGGGGAAGTACCCTTCCTTGTGGCGGATTTTGTTGCCTAGGTTGGGCATTTCATCGCGGCCGGTGTTCCAGATGCCTTCCTCGCTGTCAATGGAGTAGAACGTGCCATTGCATTTGGAGTCGAACTGAATATTGTCAAAAATGAAGAATTCGGCTTCCGGGCCGAAGAAGGCCTGGTCGCCGATGCCGGTGGAGACGAGATATTTTTCCGCCTTCTGTGCGATGCCGCGCGGGTCGCGGCTGTAAGGCTCCAGCGTGCCGGTTTCGGCAACGGTGCAGGTGAGGCTCAACGTGGGAACGGCACAGAATGGATCAATAAATGCCGTGACGGGATCAGGCATCGCCAGCATGTCGGAGGCTTCAATGCTCTTCCAGCCGCGGATGGAGGAGCCGTCGAAACCGATGCCTTCGGCGAAAGTTTCCTCGGACAGTTCGCCGATGGGCATGGTGAAGTGTTGCCAGGTCCCGAAGGTGTCCACGAACTTGATGTCCACCATTTTCGCCCCTGCCTTTTTTGCCATTTCAATTACGCTCTTGGGTGTTGCCATATTGGTTAATGTGTATTTATTGGTTGTTTGTCGTGTTGTTACAGTCAAAATCTAATGCTGCGCCGGAGTTGGATTTTGCCAACAACCGGCGCAGCGTCGAGTTTTTTTTAATTTAATCCGTGTATCCTTCCTCGCCGTGCTCCGCGATGTCCAGGCCGGAGATTTCAACTTCCTCGCCCGGCCGGAGACCCACCAGCGCCTTGGTGATGTACGCGATGACGATTGTGCCCACGACGGCCAACACCAACGTAATGGCGACCGCCTTGAGCTGTTCCCAAAGCAGCGGTTGGAAACAGCGGTCAGTGACATACGCCTTGAGGTTGGTGGCGAGGTTGGCATTCACCGCATTGCGCGCGAGCATGCCGGTCATGATGGCGCCAGTCGTGCCACCGATGGCATGCACTCCGAAGGTATCGAGGGCGTCGTCATAGCCGAACCAGCCCTTGACCTTGTAGCAGAAGAACCACGGAATGATGCCTGCGGCAATGCCGATCCAGATTGAACCCTGCGGCGTTACGAAACCGCAGGCCGGAGTAATCACCACCAGGCCGGCCACCGCGCCGGAACAGAATCCCAGCACGCTCGGCTTGCCCCGGGTGATCCATTCCATCATCGGCCAGACGAACGAGGCCACCGCCGTGGCAATCGTTGTGGTCGTGAACGCATTCGCCGCAACCACGTCAGCCGCAACCGCGCTGCCGGAGTTGAACCCATACCAGCCCACCCACAGCATGCCCGTGCCGATGTAGGTAAGCACCATGCTGTGCGGCGCGAAGTTTACCTTGCCGAAGCCCGTGCGTTTGCCGAGGATCAGACAGAGAATCAGCGCCGACCAGCCGGAGGTCATATGCACCACGGTGCCACCGGCGAAGTCAATCGCGTGAATCTTTGCGCCGGCATTCCAGACACCGTTCATCATGCCGTTGATGCCCCAGACCATGTGGCCCTGGGTGAAATAAACGATAAACATCCACAACGTCATGAATATCAGAATGGCCTTGAACTTCATGCGCTCGGCGATGGAACCGATGATCAGCGCCGGAGTGATGATGGCGAACATCAATTGGAACATGGAAAACACGTTTTCCGAAACCCAATACGCATAGTTCGAGTTCGGCGCGGAAGTAACGTTATTGAGCATCCAATCAACCGTTGGACTGCCAACAACGCCAGTGATTACGTCCTCTTTGGCCATGGCAGCATGCCTTGCTGCCGGGTCTGAACCGGTGCCCGTGCCCCCGAAGATCATGCCATAGCCGACGAACACCCAGAGGATGGTCACCAGGCCGGCGATCAGGAAGCATTGCGCGAGCACGGACAGTACGTTCTTGCGGCGGACCAGACCGCCGTAGAACAGCGCCAGACCGGGCAGCGTCATGAACAACACCAACGCCGTGCTGGTCAACAGCCACGCGTTGTGACCGGGACCGGGATTGCCGATGATCGTGTCGGACACCACCTGGGTGCCATTGGTGTCTTTAAGCGGCGCGGTCGGGTCACTGTTGGCGATGTAGGCCTCCAGTGCCGCAACGCGTTGGTCCAGCGAAGCCGCGGGCAATGGCGGTGGTGTGGCCGGTGCGGCATTCGTGGCCGCCGGTGCCGCAACCGGCACATTCGTGTCGTCCGCGCGTGACGTGAATACGCCAAGCGCGGTGGTTGCAATCAAAGCAAGTGTCAAAAGATATCGTTTCATTTTTTTAATTTGGGTGAGGTTCAAGTTGGTTTAATCGCTTAAATGGCCGAATCACCTTTCTCTTCGGTGCGAATGCGGACGGCCTGTTCAACGCCGGAGACAAACACTTTGCCGTCGCCAATCTTGCCGGTCCGGGCCGACTTGACGATGGCGCCAATGGCTGCTTCCACCTGGTTGTCCGCCAAGACGAGTTCGATTTTGATTTTGGGCAGGAAATCCACGGTATATTCGCTGCCGCGATAGATTTCGGTATGGCCTTTCTGGCGGCCAAACCCCTTGACCTCGCTCACAGTCATGCCTTCAATGCTGAGTTCGCCGAGGGCGTCTTTGACTTCTTCGAGCTTGAATGGTTTGATGATCGCTTCGATTTTCTTCATTTAATACTGGGTTGAGTTGTTTGTTTTGACCAAGCCCGGCGGCACCGCTTGTGAGTGGAACAGGCCACACCGGGTATGGTTGAGCCGCCTTTAGCAACGGCAATGCCAGCACATCAAATTCTTCCCGCAGTTCGCGCAACACCTTGATGCGCAACGGAACATTTTTAAACAGCGAAGGGGAAAACACTTCCGACGCTGTTGTGTTTTGCGCAGCCAGGGCATTCTTCAACACCACGATTCCAACGCTTCACAGTAAGCTTATTTCATTAAGTTTGGCGATCTTCACAAAGCGGCGGGCACCTTGCGGCACCCGCCGCACTCACCCAGCAACCAACCACAACGATTTCTCGCTGCAGTTGGAAATGTTGTCCGCAGTTGCTTCACGCAACCATTTTTCCCGGTTCTGAATTCTTGTTTTCGCAAGACTTAATTAGCAAACTCCTTGCCAGTGACAACCAGCGCGGTCATGGTTGGTCAATTTGCGCGGCCGCAAAAACGCTTAAAAGCCAGCGGGTTCGAGGTCCCATATTCGTCGCCGCCATCAGTGCTTCCGGAAATAGAGCAAGAAGAGCAAAAATAGAATGACCTGCAAAATGACGAAGCCGAGGATCATGGGCAACAGCCGGAACCGCGATTTCCAGACCTGTGGCGCCCGCAACCGGCTGTGGCGGCTGGTCATGGTCACGACCTCGTAATTCTCCAGTTCGGTTCTCATTTCAAGAGCGGTTTGATACCGCTTCTTCGGATCGCGCTCCATCGCGTGAAGAATGATTTCCTCCAGCACGGGAGTCAGTTTCGGATTTATTTTTCGCGGTGCCTGCGGGTCACCCGTGACGCGGGCATTCATGATTACATAAGGGCTGTCGCCGGCGAATGGCGGTTCGCCCGTGGCCATTTCGTACAGGATCGCACCCAGGCTGTAGATGTCTGTCCGTTCGTCACCCCGGCTGCCCTTGACCTGCTCCGGCGCCATGTAATCGGGCGTGCCCATTGTGGGCGTGAAGCCGACAAAGGTGAGCCGCCGGGAATTTGCCGCCCGGGCAATCCCAAAATCCATGATGCGAATCGAGCCGTCGTTGCAAAGCATGATGTTGGCCGGCTTCAAATCGCGATGCACAACTCCGCTTTGGTGCATGTAGGAGAGGGCGGTGCAAATGTGGCTGGCGATTTTGACCGCATCCGGTTCCGGCAAAGGCCGCACGTTGCGCAGCAATTCGCTCAAGGTCTGGCCTTCGAGATATTCCATCGCAAAGTAAGGCCGGCTCTTTTTTTCGACGGGAAGAATTTTCAAAATGTAGGGATGATTGAGTCTGATCCCGATTTCTTCCTCACGGCGAAAACGTTCAAATCCCGCCAGGTCGCTTTCAATTTGCAAATAGGGAATTTTCAAGGCCACCGCCTTGCCGGTTTGCCGGTCATTGGCTTTGAAAAGTGAAGCCATGCCGCTCTTGGCGATGACATCGGTGATTTCAAACCGCTCATCGAGCAAATGCCCCACGCCGATGTCATTGCCGGGCGCGCGGCGGGTTTTGACAGCGGCAGTCTGGGCTTGCAATGACTGTTCCACCTGCCACACCTGAATAATCTGGACGGAAACGTTGTCGCTGGCCTGGCGGCGTTCCGCCTGCTCAATCAGCCGTTTGCACGCTTCGCCGGGATGATGTTTGACGATAATGTCCAGAATTTCCTCGTCCAAAACAAAACCGTAAAGTCCGTCCGAGCAATGCAAAATCAAATCTCCCTGCTCCAGGGTTTCTGTTTTGATGTCGTAATGACAAATCGGTTCCGAGCCGACGCTGCGCGTCAGTGTGGAGCGGTGCTGGCTGGTCATGGCATTGCGTTCCAGCAACAATCCCAATTTGACCTGCAACGAGGTGTAAGAATGGTCGGTGGTCATCCGCTTGATTTTTCCGGCGCGGATGAGATAGGCGCGGGAATCGCCGACGTGCGCAATGGTGACCTTGTCGTCGCGAAAAATGGAGGTCAGCAGCGTGGTGGACATGCGGCCTTGTTTTTGGGCGGCCTGAAAAATTCTCGCGGCAGATTCGTCGAAAATCCGGCGGACTGAATCATTGGTGGGGGTTTCCGGCCTGGCTTCCTTGAAAATTTCCAGCGCAGTTTCTGCCGCCAGGCGGCTGGCGATATCACCGTTGCCTTCGCCGCCCACACCATCGGCCAGAACGGCGATGCTGCCGACCGCCTGTAGCTGCTGAAAATCTTCCGGTTCCCAAAAAGCGATGAAATCTTCGTTGTGGTCGCGAACGGTTCCTATGCTGGAAAGCTGGAAGCATTTTATTTTCATGGGCTGGCCAAGAGTATCCGACAATTATGTTGAGCGAAAGACTGTAAGTCGAGCGGACGTTGTCCCGCAGCGTGTGGAAATAAAACCCGGCCACCATCACGGTGGCCGGGCTGTGCCTTGTCCTCCTTGGCTTCAACTTAATAAGCAGGTTTCTCGGTAAGAATCGCTGATCTGCCGAGTTTGGCGCTTCTCGATTTGAAGTAAATGACGCCGTAAATGCCCCAGACCGCAGCGAAACCAAGCGCGATGTAAGGTTCATGCCAGCTCATGCCGCTGACCGAGAACGGGCCGACCAGATAGAACAACATGCAGCCCAGGTTCGCCAGCAGTCCGAAGATCGGCACAACGAAATGCTTGAACCCGTGAAAACTGTGGTGCTCTTTGAACGCCACGATGGCCACGATGCAAGTCGTCATATAGAGCAGGAACGTGCCGAAGTTGCTGATGAGAGTAATGGTGACCAGCGAATTGGGCAGCCAGGTATAAGCATGCGGTGAGAAGATGCCGAAGCTATACCAAAAGTTGTGTTTGTCCAACGCCGCCAAGTCCGAGGATTGCCCGCCGAGATAGACCAGCGTTGTCAGAATGCCGATGACCATCGAGATCACCACCAGCGTCCAGATGGCCCGGTGTGGTGAGAGCGTCCGGCCATGTATCAAGCCGAAGTGCGACGGCACTTCTTCGTCGCGGCCCATCGCATAAGTCACCCGCGCGCCGGTGTTGATGCAGGCCAGGGTCGTGCCGATCAACGCCAGGAACACAGTGCCGGCTTGCACGAGCATGAACGCCCGGCCTGCCGCATAGCTGCCGAATGCCCACGTGCCGACGAGCACCATCATGTCGCCCAGCGGCGCGCCGGAAGCGCCGGCGTTCGAGACTGTGTAGCCGCTATTCAGGAAATAATTCGCGGCAAAATACTCGAACATGTAACACATTGCGCCTTGAATCACCAGGGACAGCAATACCGCGCGTCCGATGTCCTTCTTCGGATTCTTTGCCTCTTCACCCATGGATGTCACCGACTCGAAACCCACGAGCAGGAGAATCGCGATGCACGCCTGGATGAACAGGTAGTTCATTTTATGCGGAACAATGACCGACTTGGCCGAAGTGTGAAAATTAAAGGTTTGCGGATCCTTCGCGTCACCCAGCTTGCCGGTGACGGCGTCTTCGGGCTTGTAGCTTAAAATGAACGGGTCGGATATCGCATGACCGTCCTTGTCCAATTTGAGCTTGCCGGCATCGTCCTTTTGAAAGACCGGATACGGGTCGCCCACGGCGAGTCCCATTGCGGTCAAGGTGCCCAACACCACGGCGTCCGTATTCTTGGTTTTGTCCAGGTCGTCAGCCGTGACTTGCCGGTCTTGTTGTTTGATGGCGGGAACGGGTTTGCCATCTTTGCCCATCAAATCCTTGCCATTCGCATCTTGTGCGAATTTCGGAGAATTATCGGCCCAGGTGTCTTGCACGGGCTGATTCTTGTCGTCCAGCACGTTGACTTGATCAACATTGTAGCTCACCGGAGTTCCGTTAGACAGATGCCAGCCCACTGATCCTTGCGGATGATTGGTGCGATAGGCGATGGCCATGACCGCGAAAACCACCAGCGCGCTGATCTGGATGACATTAATCCCCATGTTGACCGCCGTGGTGCCATTCACGCCGCGGTAGGCGATGTAACCCACGAGCAGTGAGAAGACGATGCAGAACAGCCACATGAACAACGGGCTGTTGTAGGTGCCGCTGAACGTGTTCGGCCAAAACTGATTCGCCAGATAGCCGCCGAGAATGGCCGTCACCCCGACCATCAGGCCGGGATAAACCCAGTAATACAAATGACTGGCCCAGCCGGTGAAAAATTTGGCGATGCGCGCAAATTTATACGCATGGGTCTTGGACAAGAACGCCTGCTCGGCGTAAAGGTAGGAAGAACCCGCGCCGGGATAGAGTTTGGAGAGCTCGGCATAGCTGATCGCCGTCGCGAAGCACAACAGCAACGCGGCCAGCAAGCCGACCCACATCGCGCAGCCGGCCATCGGCGCGCCGTAGAGTGATTGCTCCTGAAACGTCAGCCAGAGAAATGCGCCGGGTGCAATCAAGGCCATGGCGTTTATGGTCAGTCCTGTTAATCCCAGTGTTGCTTTGGTGGTGGGCTTGTTCCCGCCACCAGGTGATGTTGGTTCGTTTGTCATACTTGTTGGTTCGTTTAACTGTTTCTGGTTTGCTGGTTTGTTTGGTTTCTACGCTACCGGTCATATTGCCTGGTTTCCGGTTTCTTCCGTGCGGATGCGAACTGCCTGTTCTATCGACGTGACAAAAATCTTCCCATCGCCGATTTTTCCGGTCTTGGCACCGTGGACCACGGCCGTAATGGCGTTGTCGGCACGGTCGTCTGACACGACGATTTCGACTTTGACCTTGGGCAGAAAGTCCATGGTGTATTCGCTGCCGCGGTAGATTTCAGTATGGCCCTTCTGCCGGCCAAAACCTTTGACCTCGCTCACCGTCATCCCTTCGATGCCAACTTCGCCGAGGGCGTCTTTGACTTCCTCGAGCTTGAAGGGCTTGATGATGGCTTCAATTTTTTTCATGTTTTTCACACAGTGTCATTCAATTATTCAACTACACTTGCGTTTGGCTCAACTCAGCCACACCCGCTTAGCACCGGTGATGCCAGTTGGTGGAACCGCCAGGCGAAAACGCACAAAACGCCCTGTTTACAACGGTTTTTCTTGTGTGTTAATAATTTGATGCCGTTCAAAAACCCCCGCCATCTCTGTTTCCTTTTGCCCAGCCGATAAGATTTTAGCCACCCACCAGCGAACAAAAATGTGAGCAACATTATGAATAATCCGTGGAGAAAGTTACGGAACCGGGATTGAGAAATAGAAATGGTCGGAGCGACAGGATTTGAACCTGCGACAGCCAGCTCCCAAAGCTGGTGCTCTACCAAGCTGAGCTACGCTCCGACGCGCGGACTGAAATATCCACACATTCAGCCGGTTCCGCAATGAGATTCCGTTGGAGCGATTGGAGTGCTGGAGCGTTGGAGTAATGGGCCATTGCGGGAACGGACAACTTCCAACATTCCAATACTCCATGACCCCGCTACTTCATCACCCCATCTTCAGCCGGCTTTCCGGCTGGACGGCGCCAACGGCCATGTTACATTCCCTCCGTCATGTCAACATCAGCGCCTGCAGCCCAGAAAGTCAACCTTCGCCGGCCCGACATCATGGAAGCCGTGCAGGCGCAAGTCCTCTCACATTATCGCAGCGAAGTCGTCGAGCGCATTCGCGCCAACGGCCACGTGATCTCCGCCGGCGACCTCACCGTCAAACTCGCGAAGGAATTCGGCTTTTGCTATGGCGTTGAGCGCGCGATTGACCTTGCCTACGCCGCGCGAAAATTTTTCCCGCAGTCCAAACCGATTTACCTGCTCGGCGAAATCATTCACAACCCCGAAGTAAACGACCAGATTCGCAACATGGGCATCCAGATCATTTCGCCCAAGCCGACCGAGGACGAAGTGGCACGATTGCAGGCCGGCGACGTGGCGATCATTCCCGCCTTTGGCACGGAAGTCGCCACCCGCAAGCGGCTCGAAGAAAAGGGTTGCGTGCTCGTGGACACCACCTGCGGCGACGTGATGAGCGTCTGGAAACGCGTCCGCCAATACTCCAAGGAAAAAGTCACCAGCATCATTCACGGCAAATCGTGGCACGAGGAAACCAAGGCCACGAGTTCGCAGGCGCGCGCTTACGGCAGCGGACATTACCTCGTTGTCTTCACGCTGGAGGAAACGGATTACGTCTGCAATTACATCATCAACGGTGGCAACAAACGGGACTTTCTGGAAAAATTCAAGGGCGCCTACTCCGAGGGCTTCGACCCTGACCAACATTTGCAGGCCATCGGTGTGGCCAATCAAACTACGATGCTGCGCGGCGAGACCGAGGAGGTGCAAAACCGCCTGAAGGCCGCGATGATTAAAAAGTTCGGCGCGGCGGTAATTGACAGACATTTCCGCTTTTTCGACACGATTTGCGGCGCGACGCAGGACCGTCAGGACGCCTTGCAGAAACTTTTGCGCGAGCCGATCAACCTGCTCATTGTCATCGGCGGTTACAATTCATCGAACACTTCGCATCTCGCCGAAATGGGTGAAGCCAAACTCCCGACCTACTTCATCAAGAACGCGGCCAAAATGGAATCGGACAAACTCATTCGCCACTACGAGCAGCACGACAAAAAAGAAATCGAAACGCGCGACTGGCTGCCGCACGGCAAAATCACCGTCGGGGTCACCGCCGGCGCGTCCTGCCCGAACAACCTGATCGAGGACACCATCCGCCGGCTCTTCGAACTGCGCGGCATCTCGGTGCAGGAACTGCTCAAAAATTGATGATGATTTTTACGTTGACAAAAGATGAAAAAAACATCATTTTGGCAGCATGAGAATGACGGTCGAATTGGACAAAAGCACCCTGGGTGAATTGTTGAAAATCACCGGTCACAGGAAAAACAGTCCGGCGGTGGCGTTTGCCGTGCGGGATTTCATCAACCGGAAAAAAGCGCGGGATTTCGGGCGGATGTTGCGGGAAGGCGCGTTTAATTATCCCGCCACGAATGCCGAAGTCGAGCGGCGCGACATTTGAGACAAAACCTCATGGTGCTGGTGGATTCATCGGTCTGGATTGAGGCTCTGCGCCGTGACGGCCGGCTGGAGGTGAAGCTGGCCCTCGAAAATCTTTTGGAGGAATACGAAGCCGCCTGGTGCGGCCCGGTGAAGCTTGAGGTTTTGGGCGGTGCCCGCGCGCAAGACCGCAAACATCTTGAAGTTCACTTCGGTTGCATTCCTTATTTTTCGATGAACGATACGGCATGGAATTCCGCCAAAAACCTGGCTTGGCGGTTGCGGGACCGGGGTTGCACGGCTCCCTGGAACGATATTCTAATCGCCACGCTTTCGGTGAAAGCGGATTGTCGCATTTACGCCGTGGACAGACATTTTGAATTGATGTATCGCTCCGGCGCGGGCATCCGGCTTTACCAGCCGGGTTACGGCGGCAAATACAATCCCAATTAATTTTTTAATTTCATCATGCCCCGCACCCGTCAGGAACTGGAACAAATCGAGCGGCAGGTTCTCGCGCCCGGCGCGCAATTCAGCGGCGACACGCGCGGTCGCGAACATCCGGAACCGCCGCCCGAATGGCGCACGCATTACCAGCGCGACCGCGACCGGGTTATTCATTCGCGCGCTTTTCGCCGGCTCGAATACAAAACGCAGGTTTTTCTCAACGGCACCGGCGATCACCTTCGCACGCGCCTCACGCACACCATTGAAGTCGCCGCCATCTCGCGCAACATCGCCAGTGCGTTGCGGTTGAACGGGGATCTGGCCGAGACCATTGCGCTCGCGCATGACCTCGGTCATTCGCCGTTCGGCCACAAGGGCGAAGCGGTTCTCGCGCGCTTGATGAAAGGTTATGGTGGTTTCGAGCACAACCGGCACAGCCTTCGCATCGTCGAGGAACTGGAACAAAAATATCCGGATTTTCCCGGCCTGAATTTGTCCTGGGAAGTCCGCGAAGGTTTGGTCAAGCACCGCACCGCCTACGACCACCCCGGCCAGCGAAAGGGTTTCGACGCCAAAAACTCCTCGCTCGAAGCCCAAATCGCCAACCTCGCCGACGAAATCACTTATTACGGCCACGATCTCGACGACGGTTTGGATTCCGGATTGTTGTCCGAAAAAAAATTGCGCCGTGACGTTCGCGTCTGGGCACATACCGCGCACCTGGTGAAAAAGGAGCACGGTGATTTGCCTGATGAATGCCGCCGTTACTTTACCATTCGCACCATCATTGACATGCAGATCCGGGATGTCGTCGAGAACAGCGAACGTCTCATTCGCGCCGCTGGCATCAATTCAGCCGATGACGTGCGGCGTTTTCCCAAAGCGCTCGTGCAACACAGCCCCGAACGCCGCAAGCTGAATCTCGAACTGCGCAAGTACCTTTACAAAAATTTATATTACAACCCCGTCGTCCATCAACCGAACCTGCGCGCGGCGAAAATCCTCGAGCAACTTTTCAAATATTATCTCGCGCATCCGAAGGAAATCGGCGAAGGCGCGCGCCGCCGCATCCGCCAGACCGGGCTGCATCGCGCCGTGTGCGATTACCTGGCCGGGATGACCGACCGCTATGTCATGCTCGAATACCAACGGCTTTTTGGCGAAACCCTGAAGGCTTGATTTGGGCGCAACTTTTTCCCTGGGAGCGCCGGCGTCCCGCCGGCAAAGGTTGGATTGATTCGTAGCCAGGTAACGAGCCGGCGAGACGTCAGCCTTCGCTCTGAAGCTATGGCGCGACAGGCCGGCGCTCCCAGTTCATTACACCCGGTCTGTCCCCGGGCAGCGATTTGTTTTGACTCCCGCCCACTGAATCATATCACAATCAGAAAGTCCTGATTTCAATATGGCCAAACTTGTTATCCTGACCGAGGGCCTGACGGGTTTGACACACGAGTTGAGTGTGAACCCGACCACGGTCGGGCGCGCGGATGGGAACCTGTTTCAAATCATCGAGCCGTCAGTCTCCGGCCGGCATTGTGAAATCCTGTTGCGTGGCAATGAAGTGGTTGTTCGCGACCTCACATCAACCAATGGCACGTTCATCAAAGGTGAGCGAATCACCGAAGCCATCCTGAAGCCCGGACAGATATTGCGCCTTGGCCGGGTGAACTTGCGCCTTGAAGCTTCCACGCCGGTTGCTTCAGCGGCACCCGGCGCACCTTCACCTTCCGTTCCCAAGCCGGCCTCGGCACCGGTGCCCATACCAGCGGACGAGCCTTCCACTCCCAAGGTGCCGAATGCGCCTTCTCCGCGAATGGTTACACCGCCAAACGTTTTGCCTCCATCTTCATCCCGGAGACTTGAATCCACGATGGATTTAGCGAAGGTAACCGGCCTGAACGAACCGGTGCCGGCCAGACCGGTCGGTTCTGATGCCAATACCGGTGCGGTTCCCAAGCCGGGCAATCAGCCTGAACCGGGAAATACACCGGTCAAAAAGCATCAAGTGCTCTTCGTGGATGATAACAACGCATTCCTCGAAGCGATCACCGAGCTGTACGCCATTCTGGGGGATAAAACATGGGAAATCCATCGTGCCTCCACTGCGGACCAGGCGCTTGCCGTTTTGCAGCAAAATGCAATTGATCTGGTTGTGTTGGACATTGGCATGCCGGTGTTGGATGGCGTGCAGTTGCTCAACCTGATCCACCGGCGATATCCCGACGTCAAAAAAGCCATTTTGACCGGCAGTGCCAGCGCCAGCGACCGCACGGCCTGTCTGGCCAACGGGGCGGAATTGTTCATTCAAAAACCGCTTTCCAGCGACGGGATGAAGGCGGTTTTTACCACGTTGAATGAGTTGATTACGTGGGCGCAACGCAAGGGTTTTTCCGGCATGCTGCGCCAGGTCGGATTGCCGGATGTCATCCAGATTGAATGTTTGCGACGCAATTCCTCGATTCTTGAAGTCCGGAATCAGCGCATGCATGGCCAGATTTATATCGAGGCCGGCGCGATTGTTCACGCTACCGCGGGAACATTGGTGGGTGAAAAGGCATTTTGCCGGTTGCTGTCTCTGACCGGCGGCGAGTTTCACCTGCAACCCTTCAGGCAGCCGCCCGAACGCACCGTCCACGGCCAATGGGAATTCCTGCTCATGGAAGCCGCCCGTATTCACGACGAAGAAGCCACAACGCTCGTCACCAAGTCAGCCGCGACGGGACAAACTTCACCGTCCGCCCCGGCACCCTCTGCGCCCGGGACGGAATTTCATGCGGTGGGCGAAAATGTTATCGAGATGGTCGGCCATGACGGGAAGTGGCATCCGGTGGATGGGTCAAAGAAAACGCCTTAGCGTGTCTTTAGAATTGTTGATTTGGTATTGCAGCGCCGGAGACGCGTCAGAGAGTAGCCCACGGTGAAACCGTGGGAAAACGTGAGATGAAACATAAGCCCCGGATGGGGCGAAAGAACGGCCTCATTGTTTCAACGGTTTTGCTCTGCCGCCCCTGCCGGGGCTGATGCTGATTTTTTCCTGAAACCCACGGCTGGTCGCCGTGGGCGACTCTCTTTCGCCGCTGTGCGGCTGCCTTTTCAGATTTTGCAAACACACCGGCGGGTTACATCAATCGCGTCACAATTTCTTCATCCAACAGTTCATCCAGCAATTGGAAAATGGTTTTGGATTGTTCCGGCAAAACCAAATCCGGGGCGATTTCACTCAACGGCTGAAGCACAAACCGGCGCAGATGTGCGCGCGGATGCGGCAGGACCAGTTCCGGTGTGTGGCGTGTTTCCGTGCCGAACGCGATCAGATCCAAATCCAGCGAACGCGGCTCGTTCAAGACTTTTTTCGGCGGACGGCCGAAGTCCTTTTCCAACGCGCGGAGCTTCTGAAACAACGATTCCGGCGTTTCGCCGACGCGGGGCGCCAGTCTGATAACCGCGTTCACAAACGTCAGCGAACCCGGCGGACAATTTACCGGCGACGTTTGCCACAGCGAAGATTTAAGCAGCGGCCGGCCGGAAATTTTTTGGAGCCGCGCCATCGCAGCCAGAATGATTCGCCGCGAATCACCGAGATTGGAACCGAGCGCCACGAAGGCAAGTGCGGAGTGCGCAGTGCGGAGTGCGGATTCAGTTGCGGGGTAGCTGGTATTTTTCATTCCGCAATCCGAATTCCGCATTCCGAATTTATTTCAGCCCCAGCACGTCCTGCATGTTGTAGAGGCCGGGCTTTTGCTTCACGACCCAGAGCGCTGCGCGCAACGCGCCGTTGGCAAACGTTTCGCGGCTCGACGCCCTGTGGGTCAGTTCGAGCCGCTCGCCGGTGTTCGCAAAAATGACCGTGTGATCGCCCACCACATCGCCGCCGCGCACGGAATGAATGCCAATTTCCGTCGGGGTGCGTTCGCCGACCATGCCAACGCGCCCGTGCCGCGCCGCCTTTTCAAGGTGCAGCTTGTGCACGTCAGCCAGAATTTCCGCCAGTGTTTTTGCCGTGCCGCTGGGCGCGTCCTTTTTCAGGCGATGATGCATTTCGATGATTTCCAGGTCGAAGTCCGGTCCCAAGATTTCCGCCGCCTTGCGCGTGAGCCAGAACAGCGTGTTCACACCGGTCGAAAAATTCGACGCCCAGACGATGGGAATGTGCGCCTTCCGCAACCTGACTTCGAACGTGTTCGTGTCCGTATGCCCGGTGGTGCCGATGACCAGCGCCTTTTGGTGCTTCGCGCAAAGGTCGGCAACGCCGACCGTCGCCGTCTGCGAACTGAAATCAACCACGACATCGCCATTGGCAATGACGGCGCTCAAATCGTCGCCGACGTCTATCTGGCCAACGATTTCAAGTTCGCGAAAATTCGGCGCGCAGGCGACGAGCGCCCTGCCCATGCGGCCTTTCGAGCCGGTGATGATAATTTTGGTCATACGTAAAACGTAAAACGTGAAGCATGATGCCGATGCGTGATTCACGTTTCACGCATCACGTTTCAACGATCATTTCAAAATTCCGCATGCCTTCATCGTCCTCCGCAGTTTCTCGCGGTTGGCCGCGCTCATCGGTACCAGCGGCAGGCGATATTCTTCCTCGATCCGCCTCATCATCGCCAGCGCAGCCTTGACCGGGACCGGATTGGTCTCGATGAACAAATCCTTGAACAGCGGATAAAACTTTGCGTGCAGTTGCGAGGCCTTCCGGATCTGGCCGCGGGCGAACGCATTCACCATCTGCGTGACTTCGCGCGGAATGACGTTGGACGCCACGCTGATGACGCCTTGCGCGCCGACGGCCATGAACGGCAGCGTCAGCGAATCGTCGCCGGACAAAATCTCAAATTTCGGACCGAGCGCCGCGCGCAATTGCGAAACCCGGTCGCAACTGCCGCCGGCTTCCTTGATGCCAATGATGTTTTTGCACCCGCGCGCCAGACGGCCGACCGTCTCGACGCCGATTTCAACGCCGCAGCGTCCCGGGATGCTGTAAAGCACGATAGGCAATCTCGTCGCGCGGGCGATGGCGCAGAAATGCTGGAACAATCCTTCCTGCGTCGGCTTGTTGTAATAGGGCGCGACCTGGAGCGAACCGTCCGCGCCGACATCCTCGGCCCGTTGCGTCAGATAAATCGCCTCTTTCGTCGAGTTCGCGCCGGTGCCGGCGATGACTTTGATTTTGCCGCGGGCAAAGGTCACCGAACGTTCAATGATCCGAATGTGCTCCTCGCAATCCACCGTCGGTGATTCGCCGGTGGTGCCGACGGGCACGATGCCGTCCACGCCGCCCTTGATTTGCAATTGAATCAGGCGGTTAAATGCGGTTTCGTCCACTGCGCCGTTTTTGAACGGGGTGACAATCGCGGTGTAAGTACCGGTGAACATAATCAATTCGCCTTAAAAATCGGTGAAAACAGCGCGATTGGCGAGCAGGAAATTACTCAACCCGCGTCCGCCATCGAACTGGAGAATCCAGTCTGCTTCGCACGGGAACCAAATTTGGCGACGTTCACTGCGGCCTTCCGCCTGTCGCCCGGCCGTTTTGCAGCCGGAAGGCAAACACTTCCTTCCACCCTCCGGCAATTTTCTGCGCTTGACAGGGGAATGTTGTTTTCTTAGCCGTTCACCTGCGGGAAACAAACAATAAACTGAAACCAGGAACAAAAGGAGAACTGTTATGAGAAAATTAATCGGTTGTGCGTCTGCTGTTGCACTGGCTGCGTTGCTCACCGGCTGCGCGGGGGTACAGCCACCGGCGCAGAGCGGGGCACTCACTGGATTCGTCTACAATAAAACCGCCGCCCCCCTGTGGGTGACGACAAACTCCGGATCCTCCAAGTCAGGCAGTGCCTCTGCCACTTCGATTCTAGGCATCATCGCCACCGGAGACGCCAGCATACAAGCGGCCGCATCCAGCGCCGGGATCACCAAGATCCAACACGTTGACCAGAGTATTGAGAGCATTCTTTTCTTGTGGGCGAAGTACACGGTAACCGTTTACGGTGAATAAAGACCAACGACAGCACCGTTTCCCCATCCTCCCGGCGGCGAAGGCGCTGCCGGGATTTTTGTTTTCGGGGATACCGGAACTGGAAACCGTGCTTTGACTGTTCCCGCAATTCACGCCCTTTAATGGCGGGATGACCGGCAGGTTCAACACTCAAACCAACAGCAAAGAACCTTTTGACTTTCGCGGCTTTCTAGCCGGCCCCGGCTTGGCGGTTGGTTTCGGGACTTCTGCCTTCGTTGCTTCCGGCAAATAAAGATAGCGACCGCAATTATCACAAAGCTGAATGTCGTCGTCGCGCATCAACGTGGTGACGACTCCGATGGGCAGATGCATGTGACAACCCGTGCAAACCTGGCCGCGAACGGCAGCCAGGCCCTTTTTCCCGTGGGCAACCAGGCGGTCGTAGTGGCCGAGGATTTGTGATGGGATTTTGGCCCGCAACTCCGCCAGCGAAGCCTCCGCGTTTTTATCTTTGACGCCGGCGAATTCGAGTGATTGAAGTTTGACCAAATTTTGAAGTAGTTCATTCATAAAGCCGCTCGTGTATAATCATTGCAAAATTGGTGAAACCCGGCAAGACGAATCACAGGGCATGATCCATGAAACAGTTTCTCTAAACCAGTCATTAGTTAGACAACCTCGCCATCGAACAGAAAAACCCGGGCGGCTTCACGCCGAAGCGGATTTTGTGCGGCTCATTGTGACTGGCCCGATTTCGCCGGGCGGTTTTGCTGCCAGAACGAAAAAACCTCCTTCCACCACTCCGGGGATTGTTCAGCAACTTCGTTGTGGTGAGCGCCGGGAATAATCTGAATATTTTTCGGCCCTGGGTATTCCTCAAACAATCGGCGTCCGGATTCCACCGGAATGATTTCGTCCGCGCCAGCGAGAACAATTTTTACCGGTTCTCGATAGTCCCTGAGGCATTCGGCGGGATTGAAGCGATCAAGCAAAAGCCAATACGCCGGCAGCCAGAACATTTTGCGTTGCGCGACGGAAGCCAGATCGTGATAGGGCATGAAAAGCACAAGTCCGGCGACTTCTGTGGAGTGTACTTTGGCCAGATAACAAGCCACTCCCGCGCCGATGGATTCGCTCACGAGGTATTTGGGCAGGCCGTTGGTCAACAAACCAAAAGCTTCCTCAGCGGCGGCAAGGAAGGTCGGTTTGCCCGGCGCACCGCCCCGGGAGCCGTACCCGGGATATTCGAGAACGTACACGTCAACCGGCGCGGCTTCATGGATAGGACCGGCGAGATATCCGCGGTCAATCGCGCAGCCGGCATTGCCGTGGGTTATCAAAACGCTCGCGACTGGTGATGAGGTGGCGGGTAATTTCCAGCCGATGATTTGACCCGACGGATTTCGCCACGAGACGAACCCCAGTTCAGCCGCTGCCGGCTCGGCGAGTGCCGGCGGGATGGTCCTCGGAAAATAAATCAGCCGCCGTTGAAAAATCGCCGCGGCCAAAACAAACAAACCGTATGCTATTCCAAGCGCCAGCAACATGCGAATGGCTCGCTGCCTTAAATTCGTTTTGAGGAGCGGCGCATTGCCTGACACAATGTTTACTCCTTCTTCGCCACTTTCAATTCCAGATGCAAGTCGCGCAATTGCTTCGGCTCCACACTGCCGGGCGAGTCCGTCATCAAACAAGTGCCTTTGGCGGTTTTCGGGAACGCAATCACATCGCGGATGCTCGGCGTGTTGCAGAGAATCGCAATGAGCCGGTCGAAGCCGAGCGCGATGCCACCGTGCGGCGGTGCGCCAAATCGAAACGCTTCGAGCAGGTAACCAAACCGCGCTTTCACCATGTCCGGCGGGATTTGCAGCACCTCCTCGAACACCGTTTTCTGCACGTCGGGCTGGTGAATACGAATCGAGCCGCCACCGAGTTCCACGCCGTTCACCACGATGTCGTAATGCTGGCCGCGCACCTTTTTCGGATCCGTCTTGAGCAGCGGAATGTCCTCCGTCACCGGCGCGGTGAACGGATGATGGCTCGAATACCAGCGGTTCTGTTCCTTGTCGAAGCTGAGCAGCGGAAAATCCACCACCCAGAGGAAATCGAACCGGTCGGCGGGAATTGCCAGCTTGCCTAGTGCCTTCAAAATGTCGGCGCAATACAGCCGGATTTTCCCGAGGATTTCACAGGCGTTCAGCCATTGGTCGGCGGCGAACAAAATCAAATCGCCTTCTTCGATGGACAGTTTCTTCGTCAGCGCGGCCTTCTCGGCGTCGTTGAAAAATTTGACGATGGGCGATTTCCATTCACCGCCTTCGACCTTGATGTAAGCCAGGCCTTTGGCGCCGAAGCTTTTTGCGTATTCGGTCATCGTCTCAATCTGGCCCTGCGTTGCGCACGCGAGGCCTTTGGCATTGAGCGCCTTCACCACGCCGCCAGCGGCGACCGCGCTGCTGAAGACCTTGAACTTGCTGGCGCGGAAGTCCCCGGTGAAGTCCGCCAGTTCCATGCCGATGCGCGTGTCCGGTTTGTCAATGCCGTAACGGTTCAGCGCTTCCTCGAAGGTAAGGCGCTTGAACGGCACTGGCACGTCAATGTTCAGCGCGGTTTTCCAGACGCGATGGAGCAGACCCTCAATCAAACTGTAAATGTCCTCGCGCTCGATGAACGACATCTCGATGTCAATCTGCGTGAATTCCGGCTGGCGGTCGGCGCGCAGGTCCTCGTCGCGGTAACAGCGCGCGAGTTGGAAATATTTTTCCACGCCGGCCACCATGAGGATTTGCTTGAACTGCTGCGGTGATTGCGGCAGCGCGTAAAACAAACCGGGGTTCGTCCGGCACGGCACGAGAAATTCCCGCGCGCCTTCGGGCGTGGACTTGAAGAGCGTGGGCGTTTCGACTTCGAGAAAGCCCTGTTCATCCATGAAAACGCGCGTGGCCGTGGCCACTTTGCTGCGGAGGCGAAGGTTGCGTGCCATTTCTGGACGGCGCAGATCGAGGTAGCGGTATTTGAGGCGCAATTCCTCGTTCACCTTGTTCGTGACCTCCGGGTCGTCCACCGGAAACGGCAGCACCTCGGCGACGTTGAGCACCTCGAGTTCCTTCACCATCACTTCCATCTCGCCGGTGGGAATTTTGGGATTGTTCGTGCCGGCGGGACGCTGGCGGACTTTGCCCGTGACGCGGACGACACATTCGCTGCGCAAGGCCGCGGCGCGCTCGAACAGTTCCTTGGGCAAATCCGATGGGTCAAAGACTGTTTGCGTGCGGCCCTCGCGGTCGCGGACATCAATAAAAATCAATCCGCCGAGGTCGCGGCGTGAGTGGACCCAGCCGGAAAGCGTGACGGTTTGCCCGATGTCTGCCGGGCGCAATTCGTTGCAATGATGTGTGCGTTTCATGTCAAAATTCGTAGCCGCGTCTCGTGACGAGCGCGGTAAAATCGAGCGAGCATGGTGGCGGGAAACGCGCCGGATTTCAAAGTAAAAGTGAGGGTGACAACGCCCCCCCACGGCCCATCTTATTCCGGCAGCGCAATCCGCCAGGCGTTGGTCGCATCGCCGGAATTTCCCAACGCCTCGCGCAGGCCGGAATTGGAAAGTTGTTGCACACTGCCGTCGGACAGGCCGAGGTTGCCTTGATTGACGTGCATCGTCTGCGTCCAACTTACGCGCTGGCCGGGAACGAGCTTGAGGATCCCATTTTCCGGTTCGTTGTCGGCACTAATATTCCGGTCACCGTCCAAGAATGTCCGCCGACGTCCTTCAAGTCCTTCACGATAGTCACTGGCATCAAGACCAACAAAGTAACTGACATTTTGATTCTTTAAATGGGCGAAATTGTAAGTGGCGCTGCGCGTATCACTCGGACAGATCAAAATTTTCGGCGTGCTCAATTCGTTGGACATGACCTGAAAATGGCGGAACGTATCCGCTCCGGTGTCAAATTCCTTGGTGTCGCCATTGCTTGTTGAAACCTCCATGGGAAACCTATCCGTTTGATCGCCAGCCCAAACTCGAAACGCAAGCCCGCATTGTTTCAGGTTGTTGACGCATTGAATGCGTTTGGCCTTTTGTTTGGCGGAAGCCAGTGCCGGCAAAAGCATCGCCGCCAGGATGGCCAGCACGGCCACGATAATGATCAGTCCGACAAGGGTGAAACCTTGGTTTGAAAAACGCCCGGATGAGGTTTTCATACGGCTACTATGAACCGTCCGCCGCCGTTTTCAAATCATTCTTCGCGCGAATCAAACCAACGCTTCATTTCAGCAACGGTTATTTTTCGCTTTACCTTTTCCGGGAACCTGCTTGGATTTCTTTGATTCGGGCTGTTCAAAATTGGAAACCAAATTCTACACATGAAACCAAATCGTTCCTTCATTTACGCGCCGGTGCTGGTCCTGCTGGTGCTGGCTGCCACCCTCAATTACGGTTGCGGAAAAAAAGAAACGCCATCCGCCGGACAAAATCCGCCGACCGGCGGGCAGCAGGCACCCGCGATCGTATCGGCGGAAAAAACCAGCTTCACCGAGGTCACGTCACAGCTCGATCCCGGTGGCAATTTCTACCTGTACCTCGGTACAGCGCAATGGCTCGACGGCCTCGCCGCGAAGGTCGGCGCCTGGCGGCAGACGGTCACCGCCATGCCCGGCCTCAAGCCGGACGCCGCCACCAACGTCAACAAGGCGTTTGACATCGTCACCCGCCTCATCAAGGACAGCGGCATTGAAGATGTCAGTGGCGTGGGTTTGAGTTCGGTGGAAATCGAAAAGGGCATGTTCCGCAACAAGGCGCTGTTGCATCATTATCCCGGAAAAGGCACTGGTTTCCTCTGGCAGCTCGCCGGCAAGGAACCGCATCCGCTCACCGGCCTTGACTTCCTGCCGGCCGACACTGCGCTGGCCATCTTCTCGGACTTGGACCTGCCGGTGCTCTGGACCGTTGCGCAAAAGGAAGTCGCCCAAGCCAATCTGCCCCAGGCGCAGGAATGGTTGGAGAAACTCCCCGCCGAATTTGAACAGAAAACCAAGATCAAATGGGATGCCTTCATCAACTCGCTCGGCGGCGAATTCGGCCTGGTCATCACGCTCGACCCGTCCAACAACGTGCCCGTGCCACTGCCCGGCGGCGCGCTGCAAATTCCCGCGCCCGGCCTGCTGATCGCCGTGAAGGTCAACGACGACACCATCTTCAACTGCATTGACGAGCAATTGAAAGCCAACCCGCAGGTCGTCAGCGTGGACAAGCCCGGCCTCAAGATGCGGACGATGCCCGTGCCCCTGCCCCTGCCCATCGCGCTCCGGCCCAGCGCCGCCAGCAGCGGCGGCTACCTGTTCATCGCCGCCAGCGACGCGCTGATTGACGATGCTCTCGCCGTGAAAAGCGGACAAAGACCCGGCCTCAAAGCCACTGATGAATTCAGGCATCTTGCGCAAGGTCTGCCCGATCACGGCAACCAGTTCTGCTACGTGAGCCAGAGGTTCGCCCAGACCTTGATCCAGGTGCAGCAACAGGCCATGGCCAACAGCGCCAGGACCGAACCGCAGATGGCGCAATGGATGCAATCTTTTTACCGCAACCGGCCCGCTTTTGCCTATTCCTTTGCCTATTCCGTCGGCATCAACACGCCGGAAGGCTGTCTGACCATCGGCAACGGCAGCCAGAGCTACGCCAACGCCGTGCTGCTGCCCGCCGCGGCCATGACCGGCATGATGGCCGCCATCGCCATTCCCAACTTCGTCAAAGCCCGGGCCGTCTCACAGAAAAACGCCTGCATTAACAACCTTCGGCAGATTGACGCCGCCAAGCAGCAATGGGCGCTGGAAAAAGGCAAACAGTCCACGGATGTGCCCACGATGGAAGATTTGAAACCCTATCTGGCAAAAATTCCCCATTGCCCGGCCGGTGGCACCTATACCATCAATGCGGTTGGCCAACCGCCCGAGTGCAGCATTCCCGGTCACCGGCTGCCTTAAAATATCAGGCCGGTCATACGCCGGTCGTCGTCGAAGTTTGCCATCGCAGATTCTTCGCGGCAGGATCGCTTTGCGAATTCCCCGCTCGCCATGCACTGCCATCTGGATTAGGCTGTGATCTTATGGCACCACTGCCGAAACCGGAAGTCATCATTACGCACGAAAGCGATCTGGACGGGTTGTTGTCGGGCGCGTTGCTGCAGCGGCTGGCCCAAAAACTGTTCGGCACGGATGTTCCGCTGGAGGCTTACCACTATAATTTCTGGAAGCAGCGCGATTTGCGCGAGCGATCCGCCTGGGTCGCAGACTTCACCTTCGAACCACGCCTCGACAAGCCGGATTGGGTGGTGGTGGACCATCACGTCACGGAAACCGCGCCCAAAAGCGCACTACTCATTCACGACGTGAACAAGTCCGCCGGGCTGCTTTGCTACGAGTTGTGCCGGCAGCACGGTGTCAGTTCACCTGCACTGGACCGGCTGGTGCATTTGAACAACGTCGCCGATTTGTTCCTCGAAGAGGATCCCGATTTTGAGATTGCGGGCGACTACGCCAACCTCGTCAAAATTTACCAGTTCTGGAACCTGCACACGCTCATTGGCGGCGACATTGAAAAATTGCTCGACCATCCGCTGCTCGAAGTCATGGCGGTCAAGCGGCGCATCGAAAATCCGCTGGGCTTTGAATGGAGCAAATCGAACGTCACGGCAATCAGTCCGGCGGTCGGGTTCATGGACACTGTGGTCGGCAACAATAATCTCATTGTCCACCAATTGCTGGAGCAGCAGGCGACGAAATATCCGGTGCTGGTCACGTTGTTCCGGCGCGGGAACGCGGTTTTTGCCAGCTTTCGCAGCCGCAACGGCGATGCGCTCAAGGTGGCGGAAAAATTTCAGGGCGGCGGCCATGCCAACGCCGCCGGCGCCATTCTGCCCAAATCCGTCCGGAACATTTCCGATGGCGTTGAATACCTGCGACAAGTTTTGAACCCGAAAAACGAGACGCAACAGGCGCGGCTTAACAGCTTGGAAAGCCTGTTCGCCGGAATTGAAGCTAAAAAAAAATAGGTTCTACGGATGGAACAGCCGGAAGAACCGGTTGTCCGTCGTCGGATTGATGGTCGCGCTTATGGTCGTTCCATTAGTGTTGACCGTGCCGCTGAAATCCGGCCAACTCGTCGCGCCAAGGTCTGAATTTTGTTGCAGGACAAAACCAGTTGCAGACGACGGCCACGAGACAACGATGGTATTCGGGCCGGTGAGGCTGATGGCGAGCGCTGGTGAACCGGGCGCGCTGGCGCCATTGAGAAGCACTGAAAGGGAGTTATCGTAGTAATTCGCACTAACCAGGTCCGGCAGGCCGTCACCATTGACATCCGCCACCATAACGAACTGTGGGTATGGGCTGACAATGGAGCCAACCACCAGCGTAGCATGGGAACCAAATTTGCCGCTTCCATTGTTCGTCAAGACTGTCAAAGTGCCGTCACCAGAATTCGCGCAGATCAAATCGGGCTTGCCATCCCCATTAACATCCGTCGCCGCCACACAAAGCGGGCTGGAACCGACAACCAGCGTGGCATTGGAGCCAAACCCGCTGTGGCCATTGTTGGTCAAGACTGTCAAAGTGCCGTCATTAGAATTCGCGCTTATCACGTCGGTTTTGCCATCTCCATTGATATCCGCTGCCACAACCGAAGCGGGGCCTGAGCCAGGGCCTGAACCTACGTTGAGTGTGGCATTATAACCAAACCCGCCCCGGCCATCGTTGGTAAAGACTGTCAAGGTGCCGTCATTTTCGTCCGCGCTGATCAACGCGATTTTGCCATTCCCATTGACGTCCACCGCCGCGACGGACACCGGGTAAGCGCCGACAGTGAATGTGGCATCAAGGATAAACCCGCCGCTGCCATTGTTGGTCAGCACGGTGACCGTGTTGTCGCCGGAATTTGCGCTGATCAAGTCTGGTTTGCCATCGCCGTTTACATCCGCCGCCAGAACAAAAGCAGGGGCTGATGAGTTAACATTTAAGCCGACGTTGAGTGTGGCATTGGAACCAAACCCACCGCTGCCATTGTTGGTCAAAACGGTCAAGGTGCCATCACCTAAATTCGCGGAGATCAAGTCGGGCCTGCCATCTCCATTGACATCCGCCGTTGCCACCCCGAGGGGATATGAGCCGACAACCAGTGTGGCATTGGAACCAAACCCGCCACTGCCATTGTTGGTCAACACCGTAAGAGTCCCTTCGTTAAGATTCGCGCTGACCAACGCGATTTTACCATCCCCATTGATATCCACTGCCGCGACACAAGTAGGGCCGGAGCCGACTTGGAACGAGGTGGCCGGGGCAAAATTTCCGCTCTGGGCGGCGGCGTGATGAACCAGGATGAGCAGCACTGGAAGAACGAGCAAACGCGGAGAACAAGTTTTCATGGAATATTCTGGTTGTGATTCACCGGTTTTATAGGTTTTGGACAAGAATTTGCAGCAGATTACAGGCCAATTTGAGGGTTTTGGCGGTGTCCAACTCGACAGCACATTAAGATGAAAGTCTTGAATCATTGCATCAGTTGCGCATGCAACCATTTGACGATCATATGAATTACGCATTAATATCCCGCTGCTTATGGCCGAATCGCAAACGCCGGTTTCTTCCTCATCCCGTGCCGACAGCCGTCGGCCAAATCAACTTCGCCCCATTCGTTTTCAAAATCACATCGCGCCGTACGCCGCCGGCTCGACGCTCATCGAATGGGGCAACACACGAGTCATTTGCGGCGTGACCATCGAAGAAACCGTGCCGCGCTGGATGAAGGAGCAGGGCGTCAAAGGCGGCTGGATCACCGCCGAATACTCGATGCTCCCTTACTCCACGCTGCAACGGAAGCAACGCGACAGTGCGAAGGGAAAAATTGACGGACGGTCGCAGGAAATTCAGCGGCTCATTGGCCGCGCCATGCGCGCCGCGCTTGACCTCAACAAACTCGGCGAACGCACGGTTTGGGTGGATTGCGACGTGTTGCAAGCCGATGGTGGCACGCGCACCGCGGCCATTACCGGCGCTTACGTCGCGTTGTCGCTCGCGGTGGAAAAAATGGTCGCCGAAAAAAAACTGGTGGAATCTCCGGTTCTCAACGCCGTCGCCGGCGTGAGTGTCGGCATCGTCAGCGGCCGGCCGCTGCTGGATTTGTGTTACACTGAAGACGTGGCGGCGGCGGTGGATTTGAATCTCGTGATGAATTCCGCCGGTGAATTCATTGAAGTTCAAGGCACCGGCGAGGAAGCCACGTTCACCGAGGCGCAGCTCGCCGACTTGCTCGCGCTTGGCAAGGCGGGCATCCGCGAACTGCTCGCCGCGCAGGAAAAAGCGCTCGCACAAGGTTGATTCACTTGACCACATCCGCTTCCAAACCATCGCGGCGCAAACCACAATCACCCGCCATCACGCGTCTGTTGCTCATCCGCCACGCCGAGGTTGAATCGCGTTATCAGCACACGTTTGGCGGGCGGATTGACATGAGCCTTTCGGCGTGCGGACGGGCACAGGCGAAAACCCTCGCCGGATATCTGCACAACAAAACCCTCGACGCGATTTATGCCAGCCCAATGAGGCGTGTCCAGCAAACGCTTGCACCACTGCTTAAAAACGGCGCGCCCGCACCAACCATTTTGCCCGGATTGTGCGAAGTGGATTTCGGCGATTGGACGGGATTCAACTGGGAGGAAGTGCGCAAAAAATTTGGTGTTCATCCTTACGACTGGCTCGACGAAATCGAGTTGGGCGCGGTGCCCAACGGCGAGAACGGCGTTCAATTCCGCGCCCGTGTCGAGTCGTGCCTGTTTGAAATCATCCGGCGATATCCGGGCGGGACGGCTGCGATTTTTTGTCACGGCGGCGTCATCCGCATGCTGCTGGCCATCCTGCTCGAACTGCCGCTGCCAAAGACCAATTCGTTCGAAATTGAATACGCCAGCGTCACGCAGGTCGCGCTGCATCCGCACCTGAACGAAATTGAACTGCTCAACTTCACGCCGTGGCGGGATTGCATCACGTGAAACAACAATCGCTCTGGCGCATTTCCGTCATTACGACGCCTGAGGCCGAAGACGCGGTTTCGGAACTTCTCGGCGCGGTGCTTGGTCAGCCGGTTTCATCCTATTTCAACATGGAAACCGGCGTGACCACAGTCACGGCCTATTGCCGGCGAAAACCGGCCTGGCCGGCTGAATGGCGCGCAAAAATCCGCGTTGGGCTGGACCGAATTAAAAATTGCGGGCTGAAAATTGGCTCCGGCAAGGTCACAATTGCGAAAATGCGCCATGAAGACTGGGCCGAATCATGGAAACGGCATTTCAAGCCCATCGAAATAAGATTTCAAGGTCGGAGGGACGAACTCCGCGAGTCCCTGACTTTGCATGGGAAATCAGGGCGTCGTGGGAGTGGGACTCGTATAACTCGTCCCTCCGAAGGGAATAAATCGCTGCTCGTCAAGCCAAGCTGGAGCAAAAAACTTCCGCGCAAAAATCAGGCGGTTGTCATTCTTGATCCCGGACTCAGCTTTGGCACCGGCCAGCATCCGACGACAGCGTTTTGCCTGCGGGAACTGGTGCGATGTGGAAAAATTGAAACACGCCGGTCATTTTTAGACATCGGCACCGGCTCGGGAATCCTGGCGATTGCGGCGACGAAACTCGGCTATTCACCCGTGTGCGCCTTCGATTGTGATCCCGAGGCGGTCCGTGTCGCGCATGCCAACGCCCGCGCGAATAGCGTTCATAAAAAACTGCGGATTTCGCGCGGGGACGTGACAAAACTGCGGATTCACGCGGCAAAACAATACGATCTGGTTTGCGCCAATTTGATATCGACGTTGCTGATGGCTGAACGGCGGCGGATTGCGGCGCAATTGAAACGCGGCGGAACGCTCGTGCTGGCGGGAATATTGAAATCAGAATTTTACCGGGTGCAAAAAGTTTTTGCGGAACTTGGTTTGAAACTTGCTGTGGGGAAAACCGTTAACGAGTGGCGTTCGGGGTCATTTTGCTTCGCCCAAGATTTTTTTAGCGAAATTTGAATGACAAACGCTGCGATCAGTCTTATACTCGGTAGCGTAAGCAATCAACTGTGGCCAACAAGGAAGGTTGTGGCGCTGCCAAACTTCGAAACATGAGGTAACATGAGTTGTGTTATGAAACGAATGATGGAAGTCATCACAGAGGCTGTCCGGGATCCAAAACACCCATTCCGCAAGCTGGATCATCAGCCCAAAAAACCATTAAAAAACCGGTACGAACGCAGAAAAATCAAGGAGTATTTGCACCTGGGTGATTGGCAGGAAGAAATAATGGTGTGAAAATTTTGCCCATCAACAATAAATGAGCCGCGCGCGAGCGCGGCTTTTTCTTTGGTGACGGGCAGTCTATTGGCACTCCGGGCAAATACCGAAGAATTCAAGTTTGTGGGTCACGCTTTTGAAGCCGTTCGCGGCGGCAATGCGTGATTCAATCTCGCTCGAAAAACATTCCTCGATTTCGACCACTTCCGCGCAGCGCGTGCAAACCAGATGATGGTGATGACCGTCATCGCCTTCGCCGACCAGTTCAAACCGCGCCGCGCCGTCGCCGAAGTCAAACCGCTTCACCATCCCCATTTCTTCGAGCAGATGCATGGCGCGGTAAATTGTCGCCAGATCGCATTGGCCCTTGGGCAGGGCGGCGAAGATTTCCTTGTTCGTGAACGGATGTGGATTTTGCCGCAAAATTTCCAGAATTGCCGCGCGCGGGCCGGTGACCTTTCGCGCTTGCTGGCGCAAACGTCCCGTTAACGCGGACAATGCCGGCCGCTTGCGGGAGTGGGAATGTGCGCACGCTTTCATTTTTCAAAAATCAGACTGGCAATTCCGGGAATCAAGCCGACGGCAACCGCCAAGGCCGGACGGCCAAACTTTTTTAAAACGGCATTTTTCATGTTGCGTTCAGGCTTTCAAATGGAAAAAAAGAATCAAGGCGGCAATCGCGCCAAAACCGGCGGCAAAATTTGTCAGCACGAGTTTTTTATGATGCCTGAAAATTTCGCCCAGCACGGCGTGGGCGGCCAGATATAAAAATCCGCCGCCCGCGTTCGCGAGCGCCAGCGCCAGCCAGACGGGGGAAGCGCTCCGCAACACCAGCCAGCCCAGCAATCCGCCAAGAATGGTTGTGGATTCAACGGTCGCCACGAGCCGCAGCATTTTCCCGCGTGAAAATCCGCCACCGAGCAGCAACGCGCCCAGCGCGAGGCCTTCCGGAAATTTATGCACACAGATGGCGAATGTGATGGACAGGCCCACCGGCCTGGTTTCTTCGTTTCCAACCGCCAGCGCCAGCCCGTCCACAATGCAATGGATGGACAGCGCGATCATCATGGCCGTGGCGAATTCGGCCAGACGATGCGTGGTGGCCTCGTCAAAATGGCTGGCCGCGCATGCCGGACAGACATGGTAAACGTATTTGGTGATGAATGCGAAAAGGAAATAGCCCGAAGCCCCCGCCAGCAGGAATTGCCACCAGTGCAACGCCTCCAGACATTCCGGCGCGATGCCGCAAACGGCGACGCCCAGCAGCGTTCCCGCGCCCAGGCTGATGAAGGCACAAAGCTGTTCATGTGTCCGCGCCAGCCACGCGCTCAATGCGCCGCCCGCCAACGCGATGGCAAACGCCGCAAAAATTTGGAATAAAATGGGTGTTGCAATCATATCATTTTAAATGCAAATCGTTTGCATCTTAATTTGACAAAAATGCCGCCCGAGTGCAAATGCAATCGAACGGCGGAAAACAGGCTACTTCATCAGCAGCATCTGGCGCGCGCGCTTGATGGCGAGGGTTAGACGGCGCTGGTAATGCGCGGGCATCCCGGTGTATTTGCGCGGCAGGATGCGGCCCTGGTCGGTCACATATTGGCGGAGCAAATTGGTGTTCTTGTAATCGAGCGCGTCGGCGGTGAAGTCAATCTTCGGCTTCGGACGCGGCGTGCGTTTTTCCATCTGGCCGCGGCGCGAACCGCGGCGGTCCTTGTCGGCATGGGTTTTGCGTGGCATGGCTACTTGATTTCGCGGTGAAGCGTGTGGCGGCGAAGCGCCGGATTATACTTTCGGATCTCCAGCTTCTCCGTCTTCAATTTTTTATTGCGGGTGGTGGTGTAACGCGAAGGCGATTTGCCTTCCTTGCGCGCTTCGGTGCATTCAATGGTGATGATTTCGCGCGGCATAAATTATTCCTTCTCTTTGGCCTTTTCCTCCGGCTCGTCTTCTTC
>JBEKZC010000070.1:0-18287 GCA_049510295.1 Verrucomicrobiota bacterium
AATTCTGCCTCCTCATCAAACCTTGCGATCCAACTTCAGAGGAGCCGGGCCAACCAGCCTGACCCGACCTTTCCCCAGTCACCTGGGATTATCCTGAAACGGACAACTCAATCTTTTCGATCTTTACCGCCCGCTTCGTTCTTTCAATGAACTGGGAACAGCATAACTCAAATCCCCAAACCGGCAACGAATTGATATGCACAGTTTGTTCACCGAAAACGACCCGTGAACAACTTGCGAACAACTCGAATCAGCCAATGGAATCAGACGGTTCGCTCAATTTGAACGAAGAATTATTCACCGGATTTTCGCCGGAAATTCCGCGCGGTGAAGAAGTTTGTGTTTTGAAGAATCAAACAATTTGTGCAAAAACAAAAAAGGCCACCCGTTCGGATGGCCTTTTGATTCCTCGAAAGATTTGCGCTCAAGTCGCAGGTTTGGACTTCGCGGCTTTTTTCATTTTCGCCGCCGTCTTTTTGCGTTTGAGGTAGCTTTTCCGGCGTCTTCGATTTTCAACTTTGTTGGATTGTTTGCCCATAAGTGTCTTTACTTTGTTCACGGGTTGCGGTTTTGTGAGGCCCACTATGAAAGTTTTGGCGCGACGATTCAACATCTATTTGGCGCTGGCATTCCTGCTGGGGCTGGCTTGCGGCTGCCAGACCGGCAAGAAAACGCAAACCGCCGCCTTGCGCGTGCACATTGAAACAAGCCCCGACCCCGCCGGCACCAGCCTGCAAATTTCCGTGCTGCGCTCCGACCCCGTGCTGGTCACCATCAAACGGGAACCGATTCTGACCGAAGCCAACATCGTGCTTGCCAAAGTCATTGACAATGTAGGTGGTTTTGCCCTGGAAATTCATTTTGACGAGAATGGCACGTGGCTGCTCGAACAGTATTCCGCCGCCAATCCAGGAGGTCATTTCGTCATTTGGGGTCAATGGAGCGAAAAGCCGGCCGACAGCCGTTGGCTCGCCGCACCAATCATCATACACCGCATCAGTAACGGCGTGTTGTCATTTAACGTTGATATTTCTTCCCGTGAAGAAGCCGAACAGTTTGTGCGCAACCTCAACGAAGCTGCGAAGGAAGCCCACAAATCCATGCTAAAATGATTTTCCCCGCTGTTGACCGCGCCATTTTTCCCGCCGTCGCGCTGTCCCTGGGATTGGGCGCCAGCCTTTTCGCGCAACAGCCGTTCCAATTTCCCACCGCTAATCACGCCTTGTATGAAATTGGAGACGAACTGAAATTCTTTGCCCCGACCGCGCCGGACAAACCGTGGACAACCGGCAGTTTCGGCTGCGTGCGCAGTGACGGCCGGCAAATGCACGAGGGGATCGACATCCGCTGCCTTCAGCGCGACCGGCACAGCGAGCCGACTGATCCCGTCATGGCCACCGCCGATGGCACGGTGGTTTATTTCAGCACCAAGCCGGCGCTGTCGAATTACGGCAAATACGTCGTCATCCGTCACATCATCGAAGGGATTGAAATTTATTCGCTCTACGCGCATCTGAGCGAAATCCAGCCCGGTCTCGCCGTCGGCAAACAGGTCAACGCCGGTGAAGTCATCGCCACGATGGGCCGCACATCGAACACCAGCGAAACCATCACCAAGGACCGGGCGCATGTGCATTTTGAGTTGAACGTATTCGTCAACGAGGGCTTTGCCAGTTGGTATAAACAAACCTTTCCCAAACAGCGCAACGACCACGGCATCTGGAACGGACAGAACCTCAACGGCATCGACGCGCGCGAAATTCTGCTCGCCGAACACAACCCCGCCGTCAAATTCAGCCTGCTGAATTTTATCCGCGGCCAGACCGAGCTTTGCCGCGTGCTGGTGCTTTCGACGAATTTTCATTACCTGAAACGGTATCCGATGCTGGTCCTGCCCAATCCCATCGCCCAAAAAGAGGGCGTCGCGGGCTATGAAATCGCCCTGAATTACAATTGCGTCGCGTTCGCGCTGATGCCGCGCGCCGCCTCGGAAATCCACGGCCAGGGCCGGTTCCAACTGCTTTCGGTCAATGAGGACGAGGAAAAGGCCAATCCCTGCCGCCACCTCGTTGTTCGGCGCGGCAGTCGCTGGCAATTGACCGACACGGGAATCCGCGAACTCGAATTATTGACTTATTGAGCTGTGCCGACCGATGTCAAGTCACTGACGCGCGATGAACTGGAAACCCGGTTCAAGATATGGGAGCAGCCGGTTTATCGCGTCACGCAATTGCTCGAATGGCTTTACGTCCACCGTGTCGCAACCTGGGATGCAATGACAAACCTGCCCAAGTCCCTGCGTGAAAAGCTCGGCAAGGACTTTTTGCTTCAAACCTTGGAACTCGTCCGCAAACAGGGCGCGCCCGTCCTCCGTAGTCCCGCAATGCGGGACGGAGGTGGACGCGATGCCACGCAGAAATTTCTCTGGCGGCTCCACGACCATTTGCTCATCGAAAGCGTTCTGATTCCCGCCAACCCCGCGCTTTATGGCGACGCGAGCGACCGCCATACGCTCTGCGTTTCCACCCAGGTCGGCTGCGCCTACGGCTGCAAATTTTGCGCCAGCGGCCTCGACGGCTGGAAACGCAACCTGACGCCGGACGAAATTGTGGAGCAAGTCCTCGCCGTTGAGCGAAATGTGACGAGTGACGAGTGGCGCGTGGCGGAAATTGGAACCCCGTCACCCGCCACCCGTCACCCGTCACGTCTCATCGACAACCTCGTCATCATGGGCATGGGCGAACCGCTGGCGAATTACGACAACCTGCTCAAGGCGTTGCGCATTTTGAATGCGCCGTGGGGCGGCGGCATTGGCGCACGGAAAATTACGATTTCGACCAGCGGCCTCGCGCCGCAGATTCGCAGGCTGGCGGATGAACCGTTGCAATTTCGCCTCGCCATTTCGCTGCATGGCGCCACCGACGAAGTGCGCAACAAAATCATGCCGGTGAACCGCAAGTATCCGCTCAAGGAGCTGGTCGCGGCGTGCGAGTATTACCAGGGACAAAAAGGCCGGATGCTCACATTCGAGTATGTTTTGATCACCGGTGTGAACGATTCGATTGAGCAAGCCAAACTGCTGGCCGCGCTCGCGCGCAGACTTTTTGCGAAGGTGAACCTGATTCCTTACAACCAGGTCGAAGGCCTGCCGTGGGAACGCCCGGACGAGGAAACCCAGGAAAAATTTCTCGCCGCGCTGAAAAAACAAAAGGTTATCGCCACCTTGCGCCGCGAAAAAGGCCACGACATTGATGCCGCGTGCGGCCAGTTGCGGTTGAAGACGGAAAAGGAATCCGGAGGGACAAGCTCCGCGAGTCCCTAAATTTGGGCATCGTGGAACTCCGCCCTCCGAAAAATTCCGCGTTTCATCCCGCCTTTGTCAGTTACACATTCGCAAACCATCGGCGGATAATTCTCCCTCTCCCGTCGGACGGGAGAGGGCCGGAGTGAGGGCAAAATCCGTGTTCCATCTTTGTCAATTTACGGCTAAATTGAGCGTGTGATTGCTTTGCTTGATTACGGCTCCGGCAATTTGCGCAGCGTCCACAAGGCGCTGCTCAAGGTCGGCGCGGACGTGCGCATCGCACAGCGACCGGGTGAAATCAGCGATGCGCGGGCGATGGTGCTGCCCGGCGTTGGCGCGTTCGACGATTGCATCAACGCCCTGCGCAGGCAGGAACTGCTCGAAGCCGCGCGCGAATTCATCCAATCCGGCAAACCGTTTCTCGGCATCTGCGTCGGCTACCAGGCGTTGTTTGAGAAGAGCGAGGAATTTAACAGTTGCGCCGCCGGCCTCGGAATCTTCAAAGGCAAGGTCGTCCGCTTTTCGGAAAAGCATGGACTGAAAATTCCACAGATTGGCTGGAACCAGCTTGAAATTGTGAAGCCGGATTGCCCGCTGTTCCGCGGTGTGGCCGAGGGCAGCTACGTTTATTTCGTCCACAGCTTTTATCCGCAGCCGGCGGATGCAGGCATCATCGCCACGCGAACGGATTACGGTGACAAATTCGCGTCATCGGTCTGGCGCGACAATGTTTTCGCCACGCAATTTCACCCGGAAAAAAGCCAGAAAGTTGGCCTGCAACTGTTGAAGAATTTTGTGGAACTGACGGCCAAATAGCGTTCTGATTGGGGTGTAGCGTCGGCGCTGTGCGCCGAACAAATCGAGCCACAGGCTCGACACTACAACGAATTAAGGGATCAGCTGAAGTAACGATGACCAACACATCCATGAAACTGACTAAAAATCCGATCGTCCATCTTTCACTGGCGATTCTGTGCGCCGGTTTGGCCGGATGCGCGTCTCCCAGCACGGTTGCGCCCTTGGGCAGCGGTTATGAAGAAAAAGGCCACCCGAACAGATCCACAACTGCACCCGCCGACATGCGGGTTTCATTTCAATACCGCGCACCGGACGGCAAAATCACTCTGATCTGGCCTTCCTTGTATGGCGTTGGCGAAGTCATCAATGGCGACATGGCGATATTTGTGGGCGACAAAGCCTATGTGTCGCCGGACCCGAATGATCCCCGGGGCACCAAGCCGCGATTGTTTGCGGTGCGGTCACCCGGCCTGCCGTTGGACATTACCGACGAGGTTTTATGGCGCTGGTCGAAGGCATCGGGAAAGGATTTCGCGAAGGCCGTGCAGCTTTTCAGCCTGGCGACCCCGGCGGAAAAGAACGGCCAGTTGGAGTTGCAATTGGAGTTTTGGACGCAGGAAAGGGACTGGCCGGATAAGACCACGCTTCAGTTGGATTGGGACCAGGTGTTGGACATCATGCGCGAGGTGAAGGAGAAAGGCACCGTGCACAAGGATCCGCGCTGGGACATTCCTTACATTGAGAAATAATTTCAGCCGGGGAAAACCGGACGGGTTTTTAGATACCAGACGAATTGATGTATCGCGGAGCGATGCGTTGGTGGTGGCCACGGGATTTATCCCGTGGTTCCGGTGCTGATGGCCTGTTTCGTCGTGGAGCGACGATTGAAACCGGTACCATGGTTGAAATGGCGTACAGATTCGACCGATACCACTCCCCCAAAATTGCCGGAACCCCGCTTGATTGCTTTGTTGGAAGATCTTGATTTTATCCAGCGAACCACCGGTACGATTCCTCTGTTGAAATTTTTGACTTAAACGCTTTACCAAAAGACGCAAAGCTCCCACCCGAGGTACAGCGTCTCTTGAATGAAAACGCTGTTGAAGAACTTCAAAAAAGGAAGTGAAGCCAATCCCAGTTGAGATTGATGATCCCACTTGCTTTTTCCTCGACTCTGGCGCAATTTGCAGTTTAAGATTAACGAAACGAAAAGAAAGGATTAAAAATTATGGCACACGAACTACCACCCCTGCCCTATCCCAAGGAAGCCTTGGAACCGCATATTGACGCGCTGACGATGGAAATCCATCACGACCGTCATCACAAGGCTTACGTGGACAACCTCAACAAGGCCATCGCCGGCAACGCCGCCCTCGAAGCCAAACCGCTCGACGCGCTCATCGGCAATCTCGCGTCTGTGCCGGACAATATCCGCGGCCCGGTGCGCAACAACGGCGGCGGCCATTGGAACCACTCGTTCTTCTGGAAAATCCTCGCCCCCCGGGCCGGCGGCGCGCCCACCGGCAAACTCGGCGACGCCATCAAGGCCGCGTTCGGCTCATTCGCCGATTTTCAGGGCAAGTTTGAAACGGCGGGTATTGGCCGGTTCGGCAGCGGCTGGGCCTGGCTCGTCTCCCACGGCGGCAAACTCGAAATCGTTTCCACCGCCAACCAGGACAATCCGCTCATGGGCAAAGCCATCGCCGGTTGCGAAGGCAAACCGATTCTCGGCGTGGACGTTTGGGAACACGCCTATTACCTGAAATACCAGAACAAACGCGCCGATTATCTGAAGGCGATCTGGAATGTGATCAACTGGAACGAAGTCGCCAGGAATTTCTAAATCACGAAGCCATTTCGAAACGCAACACGCCGGTCAAACTGGCGTGTTTTTTTGTTGAAAAACCACACTCTCCTCTCCCGTCCTGCGGACACCCTCTCCCCGCCAAGCGGGGAGAGGGACGGGGCGAGGGGCGCTTAGTTTCGATTCGGTTACCGTCGAAGAATTTTTTATCCGTGTGCATCCGTGTGCATCCGTGGTTCAATTCTGCTTTAATCCGCAAATCAAATCCCGCGTTTGTCCACGATCTTGTTCCCGTTGCCGAGGACAATAACGCGGGGTTTCCATTTCTTCGCCTTCGCCTGGTCGAACGTCGCAAAATTCATAATCGTCAGCAAATCGCCCCTTTTGCCCAGATGCGCCACCGCACCGTTCATGATGATCTGGCCGGAACCGCGCTTGCCGGGAATCGCGTAAGTCTCAAACCGTTCGCCGTTGGCCATGTTGCCGCAGAGTATCTTTTCATAAGGGCACAGGCCGACCTTTTCCATCAGGTCAATGGCAATGGTGAGGCTGCCCTCATATTTCACGTTGCCGCCCGTCACCGTGGCGCGATGAATTTTTGATTTCAGCAAATGGATCTGCATGAGCCGTTGATTATAGCGTACTTCGCCGTTACTTCAACTTGAGAAAATTTTTGATAATCTGACGCCCATTCCCGGTCAGGATGCTTTCCGGATGAAATTGCACGCCCCAGATCGGCAGTTCCTTGTGCCGCACGCCCATGATTTCGCCCTCGTCGGTCTCGGCCGTGATTTCGAGACAATCGGGCAGCGTGTCGCGCTTGATAACGAGCGAATGATAGCGCGTGGCGACAAAGGGATTGGCCATCCCCACAAAAAGGTCCCTGCCGTTGTGTTTTATTGGCGAGGTTTTGCCGTGCATCATGCGGTAATTCACCACCACCTCCGCGCCAAACACATGCCCGATGCACTGGTGCCCGAGGCAGACGCCGAACACGGGCATTTCCCGGCCGAACGTGCGAATGACTTCGTTCGACAACCCGGATTCGCGCGGCGAGCACGGTCCCGGCGACACGAGAATGCGCTCCGGCTTCAACTCGCGAATCGCGTCAAGCGTGATGTCGTCGTTCCGCCACACCTGCAACTCGACGTTCATCTCGCCGAGATATTGCACGAGGTTGTAGGTGAACGAATCGTAATTGTCTATGACCAGAACCATGTTTGATTTTGGATTTACGATTTGCGATTTACGGTTTCATCGAGCGCGCGGTTGATCAGATTTTCCGGCACGCGCTGCCCCCAGGTTACGTTGCCGATTTTTCGAGCAAGCACAAATCTGATTTCACCGCCGCTGACCTTTTTGTCCAGCCTCATCGCGGCAAAAAGCTTCCTTCGCCGCGGCGTGCTTAATTTGATGCCTACCGGCAGGCCGGCACGCTTGAATAAATCCCGGATCCGCCCGGCATCGTCTCCTGACAAACCCATCAGTCCGGAGGAAAGTTTTGCGGTGGCAACCTGGCCGATGGCAATCGCCTCGCCGTGCAGAAATTTCCCGTAACCGGAAATGTTTTCGATGGCGTGGCCAATGGTGTGGCCAAAATTCAGAACGGCGCGCAAGCCGTTTTCAGTTTCGTCCTGGCCGACGATGTCCGCCTTGATTTCGCAACAGCGCGCAACGACGGCAGCGAGGGTTTGGGGTTCGCGCCGCAACAGCTTCGGCAAATCGCGTTCCAGTTGCGCGAACAGTCTGGCATCGTAAATGATGCCGTATTTGATGACTTCGGCGAGACCGGCGCGAAACTCGCGTTCGGGCAAAGTGCGCATGGTATCGAGATCGCACAGCACCAAACGCGGCTGATAAAACGCGCCCACGAGATTTTTACCGGCCTTCAAATTGACGCCGACCTTGCCACCGACGGAGCTGTCCACCTGCGCCAGCAGCGTCGTCGGCACCTGCACAAACGCGATGCCGCGCAAATACGTTGCGGCGACGAATCCGGCCAGATCGCCGACCACGCCGCCGCCGAGCGCAACGATGAACGATTTGCGTTCGAGCCGGTGCGCCGCGAGCAGGTCGTAGCAGGTTTGGACAGTTTTCAATCTTTTGGCCGTTTCCCCCGCCGGAACAACAATCAGCGAAGGTGAAAAGCCTGTCATAGCAAGGGAATTGAAGGCCGCTTTGGCAAACCGTCTGCCAACGTTGGTGTCCGTGATGATGGCGCAGCGAGCGCCGAGTTTCAGGCGCGCACATTCCCGGCCGAGTTGGTCAATCAAACCCGGCGCAATTTTGATCGCGTAACTGCGACTTCCCAGTTGTACGGAAACGGTGCGCACGGACCAAGAATAAAGGCTGAACGCGCGGTGTCAAAGTTTTGCCGGTCATTTTCATCCTTGAAATTGATTGCGAAGGTGGGATCTGAAAAAGCGACCCGCCCGCAGGATGGGGCTCAGAATCCTGCGGGCGGGATTTGTAACCCGATTGCGCTAATTGTATTCGGCAAGTGTTATTAATCCCTCGGGGTTGGCGACGCCATTGCCTTGAAGGAAGACAATGTGCTGATATCCGAGGTTCCGTAGTCCAACGAACAAGGCTGTGCCGCGGTCGCGGAACTGGTCACCGATCTGCGGCTCGGTGTAATTCTCAAGAATCACCACTGCTGCCTGATGTTGGGGCAGCGTCATGGCCTTTGCCAGAACCATCTCGTTTTTCTCCCCGCTGGAGGTTGTTGGTTGAATCATCTGGCAGGTTTTATCATCCAAAGACGCGATGACCAACGCAGTATTGTCAGTATTGTGAAACGCCTGCGGCGGCGGCGGCTGGGTCGCGCAGGAGGTTAATGTGATGGCCAAAGCCACGAGGGCCATTGAGTTGCTGATTTTCATAAATTTTATTTGATTCCCCTGGTTTCAGGATGTTTGCGATTTACTCATGTGCGCAATCAATTTATTCCTTCAACTGTCTGCCCCAGCATAGCGCAGCTTTAATGCCATCGGCTGTCACTTCAAATGCTGGATGCTTTTCCTTCGGGTGTATCACTTTTAGACGACTATGATTTTTTTTAGGCACGTAATTTAGCGGGCGGAAAAATAGTCCGGCTAAAATGAAACGGAATTATGCACTTGACATAACCACCCACAAGGTGTAGTGTTTGGGCATGAAAGAGAAGAAAATCTGGACTGCCAAAGGGCAGGATGTGCCCGAAATGCCGGAAGATGAAGCCCGTAAACACATTGAAAAGCTGCTCTGGCCTGACGGCCCGATTTGCCCGCACTGCCAGAGCAAAGATGTTTACAAAATGGAGGGCGACACCATCCGGGCCGGGTTGTATCGCTGCCGGGAGTGCGAACAGCCATTCACCGTTACGGTGGGCACGATTTTTGAAGACAGCCATATCCCGCTGGCCAAATGGGTCAAGGCGTTTCATCTCATGTGCAGCAGTAAAAAGGGCATCAGTGCCGCGCAGCTACAACGCAACTTAGGATTAGGTTCCTATCGGACAGCATGGCACATGGCGCACAGAATCCGTCTGGCGATGAAATGCGAGCCATTGGCGGGCGGTTTGAAGGGAGTTGTTCAGGTGGACGAATGTTACATAGGCCCGCGCAGGCCAAGACCCGGCACCGGGCCACATAAACGGGGTCGCGGCACCAAAAAAGCGCCGGTCATTGTTTTGGTGGAACGAGGCGGTGACGCCCGGTGTCATCCGGTTGACGCCGTAAACGCCAAGAACCTCAAGGGAGCCATCAAAGAACTGGTGCATAAATCCGCCACCATTCACACGGACGAATTTTCCAGCTACATCGGGATTGGAAAGTATTTTGCCGGTGGGCATAAAGTTGTCAACCACTGTGAAGGCGAATACAGCCATGACGGGGTGAATACAAACACGGCGGAAAGCTATTTCAGTTTGCTGAAACGCGGTGTTCACGGGATTTTCCATCATGTCAGCAAGAAACACCTGCACCGCTATTGCGATGAATTTGAGTTTCGCTGGAATGGGCGGGAACTGAATGACGTGGAACGCCGGACGCTGGCTTTACAGCAGGCACCGGGAAAGCGGTTGATGTATCGGCAACCTGAGAATGGTCAAGTGTAGATAGTTTATGGCAAAAATCGAAATTGAATCGGCGGAACACGGAGTAAACAGCGAATCGCGTAGCCGTGTTGAAGATTTGTTACCTGTTTCTTTCCTTCAAAAAATACAGGGCCGGGCACAGTGCTGCGCGGAAAACGTGCAACATCCGGTATGGCAACGTGCGCTTATAGATTTGGCGTGTGCCGCCAGCCACTTGGAGTTGCTCTCAAGAGCTTGTGAAATCAGCGTTATGCACCACAAATCGAACACTTCAAATTCGTCTTTGCCGGACGTTTTGGATGCTCCTTGTTATCCTGCGGGTTGAGATTGTGGTAGTCGCGGCACTCCTGCTCGTAGGCATCTTTTGCCGATGGCGCATACTAGCTGCTGTAAACAAATCGTATTTCACAACCCAATCCTTGAGACGTTGGTTTAGATTTTCATCTGAGCGACCAACGTAATAGGGAATGAAATCGCCACCGACATTTTTAAACCCCACGCGATAATTGCCGGGAGAAATTTTCGTAATTTCAACGTCAACAGTCTCCACATTGAGTGGAAACGGGCCTCTAAATTCTGGCAGCATACACTCAATGAATGGCAGTAATACAGGACTTTGCAAACAAAAATTATTGCGCCTGAACGCTGTGGTTAGGTTCAGTGACTCAACAAAAATAATTGGGCTGCTTCCGGGGCCGTTCAATAACTGAGAAATCCCGGACTCTTATTCGGCGTTCCGCGAGACCTTGGCCCGCAAGCGGATTCCAAGGGCGACCGCGCTAACTCTGGCGGTGAGTTAACAACAATGAGTTGGCACAAAAGCCAACTATTTTCTGGCTCCCTCTCTCCATAAAAGACCAAACAGGTCTATGACATTGCCAGTTTTGTCATCCCGCAACAGCCACCATCAAAATGTGTTTCATAACACACCTTCTTTCTTCTCGCTTACGCGAGAGGACGATGATTTCATTACTTCCGTACCGCGTCAACAAAATTTTGACAGTCAGGCTCATTTCGCAGAAATTCCGTTCTGATAATGAAAAAGAAAGCGGCCAACAAAAGCACGCCTGCGCCCAAGGCGCTGCTCTTTCTTGGCGTGAAAGCCAAAATGCCAGAACATCAAAAGACGCATCCCGGTCGTGGCGGTATCGCCGTTTCACTTGCGCCCCTGACGCCAGATCAGGCGTTGGCGGCGGCATTGCGGGTCAAACCAGCAGATTTGAAAAAATTGGAAGAAGCAGAGAAAAAGAACAAACGCTGACACCAGCCTAACGTGAATCAGGCTTGTGATTCGTAAAGACTGATTGGCGAAATGTAAATGTAGCCGCGAATGCTGAGCATCATCAGCCTTCGGTAATGCCACCCGGCAGGGCCAAATGTATTTTTCACCGCATCCGGCAACGAGACCTCGAATTCCCGCCATAAGCCTTGAACTGGTTTACCCGGTACTGGCAGATTCCATTCGCTGGTGCCGTTGCCACAGGGGACTGGGGGGCCATTCCCAACCGTCAATCCAATTATTTTGACCTCCGCCTTTGCGACGCCTTCACGAGCCAGTTCGACCCAAACATACACAGCGGAGTCTTCCACAAAATGCGCTATGAATTTCAGCCTGTCGCACAAGGTTAAAGATTGTTGCAAAGGCATCCTGATTGAGCATCGCCCGGTTGGAATCATTCCGATACAACCAGCAACCGGAGGGTCGGGCGGCACAACGAAATTTACTCGAACACCGGGGTCTTTGTAATTAAAATCCCAAACAGTGGGCGGAACTTCTGGGGTAGCCGGGTTGAATTCGTAAGTAATTTCAGCGACCTTGGTGGGTTGCGGTGTGGCGGCCACTCGTAACGCTTCCTTCCTACGACGAAGCATGTGAACCAACCCCGGCAATGCCAGCAACACAAGGGACGCCCCGAACATCAGAACTATAATTGCCCAATCCCAGTTCTCACGAAGCCAGCGGAAGGCGGAAAAAATCATAGCTGTACCTCCAATGCCTCCCGCCAACCACCAAGCGGTATGTATGGATTCCAACCATTTCCACGATGCTCGCAAAACATGCCCAAAACGTTTGAAGATTGCCATGCGCTGGAACACTGTCTGAGACAGTGTTTTGTGTCAACACTACCTGTTGTGGTAGTTATGCCAAGTGCATAATTCCGAAATGAAATAACGGCCACCCTGCCCGGAATTGAGAACCCGCAACGCAGGATTATGAGCCTTGACGAAATTACATTTCTATTTCCCGTTTTCGATGGCTTGCTTTTTGGCGCCACGAAGCGGATGCCTTTTCATGGCATTCCGACGCAGTCCCAAATTTCAAACCTGCCGAAAAACTGGCTGGTGGGGAAGGCCATGATGGTTGTTCGGTCCGCGGTTTCGGCATCCAAATCATTCATCGTTTTTTTCATCTTTGCCAATTCCGCCCGTTCCTCCCTGACTTTCACCGCCATCAGGTTCGCCTGGGCGCGTTGATTGTTTTGCGCATCAAGGGTGTCTGGATCCGGGGAGGCAAAAGTGGGAGCCACAGCTTCGGCTCGGGCGGCCGCGCTGCCGTCGGCCTGAACCTTGTCGCTGAAGGAATCGATGTCCACAGCCAGTTGCTTCTTGCGGTTCAGGAAGCTTCTCACCGGGTCAGGAAGGTTTTTGACGAGGATGCCATTGGGGACGTCCGGAACGGCGCACAGGGGAATTCCGCCGTTGGACTGCTCGTCCAAAATGGAAATGATTAGCACCGGCCGGTTCGTTCCGGTCAGCGAGGCAACGGCCTGGTTGTAGGCGGTCTGGCGCGTCATCTCGGCTGCGCGCTGCTCCTGGACCTTTTGTTTTTCGTCGGCCAGATACTTGGCCGCCTTGTCGGGATCATAGCCGTATTTTTCCTGGTAGGAGGCCGGCAGGTTGCTCAACGCCAGTTGCACGATTCCGTCGTCATAGCTGACAACGGCATAGGCGGGAGTGACGAGGGTTATTTGGGCGTTGGTGTAAAATTGGCCTTCAGCAGGCAGAACATCAATCACCGGCTCATTGGTTTGGGCGAACGTTGAAAGTGCGACCAGCAGTAGAATGGCCGGAACTGTTCTCATGTTGTATCAAGGCAACGTAAAAGGGGCGGTTTTGCTCCCACAGACTTGCATCATCATCCATCAAACCTGAAATTCAAGAAAAAACAAAACGCCGGTAAAAACACTGGCTTGATTGGCGTATAATGATGGTTAGGGGATCGGGATTTAAACCTGGGATGCCGTAATGCTGTTCAAAACAGGAGGCGAAACTTCTTGCGCTGGCAACAGGCGTTGACCATATTGTTGACTCCCAATCGCGGGGTGGAGCAGCCCGGTAGCTCGTCAGGCTCATAACCTGAAGGTCGCTGGTTCAAATCCAGCCCCCGCAACCAATTTCAACAACTGTAGCGGCGCTCTGTGAGCGCCGTTATTTTTAGCAAGAACCGCCGCCGCAGGCGGACAATGTCCTGAGTCAGAACGGACAAACCCCATATCGCACCCAATACCCCAGTAATTTTGCGTATTCCAAACGGATGCGATTGCCGATGCGATTGTGCCTCCAATCGGCGCGGGCAGAGGCAAAATAGGACGGGCGCGAATAAAATCTTATCTCCGGCGCATAATGCCGGAAACACGCCACCGCGCGGCGCGAATGATACCACGACGTAACGAGGATGACGCGCTTCTGTTTCTGTTCGCGGAGCAATTTGACGGTGAACAGCGCATTTTCCCTTGTCGTGCGGGATTGGGTTTCCAGTTCAATCGCATCCGCCGGCACGCCCGCCGCAATCAACAGCCGCCGGTTTATTTCGTAATCGCCCAGCCCGCTGATGATGATGCGTGGCGCGGCGTGTCCCTTGAAAAGTTCCGCCGCGCGTTCAGGCCGTTCGTGCGAACCACCGCCCAATATCACAATCACGTCGGCCTTCACCGGCCCGCTGTCCACGCACAAAAACGGTTGCGGGAAAAAAATCGCGGCCACGATCAACAGCAACAGCAACAGGAAAAGGCCGAGCGCAGTCCGTTTGATTAGTTTTCTCACGCGCAGAAAGAATTACACCAAACGGCAGGCTTCGGCCAGTGCCGGATTTCAACTGCCAAGCAGCCTGAAGGCTGGACACCAAACCGACACCCAACGCTCAGTATCCGTTTGGTGTACACGCTTTAGCGTGCCCCTTTTCACAGTTCCGCATCGTCCCACCCCTTCCCGTAATCCCGAACCGGATAATCGTTCCAGGTCTTTTCCGCCAATTCCCGACCCATCTCCGCCAGATATTCCTGAGCACTCGAAAACGGCCAATCCTGCCAGTACCCGGCATAACCGTGATGCACCGGATTGTTGTGAACGTAGTTCAGCGTTGCCCAGAAGTGCGCGTCATTTCTCATATAACGCTCCGACGCGCCGCACCAGACCTGTCGCCCATGGGTGTTTTCCTCGCCATTCCAACAAAAAGAGAGACGCCCGTGCATCCGTCCCAGATCATTCAACACCCCCAGAATGTCACTTGTTTCAATGAGCGCGTGATAATGGTTTGGCAGCACGCACCAGGCGTGGATAAGCGCACTCCGTCCTTTGAACACGGCAAGCAATGTGTCGCAAAAGGATTGCATCCGATCTTCGTTCCAGCCGATGTAGTGCCGGTGTTCAAAGCAGGCGGCGGTGACGTGGTAGCGAGTCTTATCGCCGGCGCGGTGAGGCGGGCGATGCCAGGGCAATCCTTGCCGCTTGCGCCAGGCCATGAGCCCTTCTCGCTGATTGGGTGTCAGTTTGCGCCAAAGATAGGTTGGACGGCTCATGATTAGTCCATTTGCATTAAACACCCTGAAGGGTGGACACCAAACGTTCGGTGTACACGCTTCAGCGTGCCCAAACATAAACTCACACCCTGAAGGGTGGACACCGAACATCACCCGTAAAGCGGGCCGAAATTCCGGCAGGCCAGATAATCCGCCGCCTGCAGTTCCAGCGCTCCGAACAGGTTCCATGAACTCGGACGGAAGATTTTTTCCCCGGACACGTTGTGCATCGCCACCGGAATGCACAGCATCGAGGCCAGCGAAATCAAGTCCGCGCCGATGTGGCCGTAGCTGATGGAGGCGTGGTTGGCGCTCCAGTTGTTCATCACCGTATAAACGTCGCGGAACGCGCCCTGCCCCGTCACGTTCGGCGCGAACCATGTCGTCGGCCAGGACGGATTGGTGCGCTCGTCGAGTGTCTGATGCACTTTCGCCGGCAAATCCACCGACCAGCCTTCGGCGATTTGCAGCGCCGGGCCGAGGCCTTTCACCAGGCTGATGCGGCTCATCGTCATCGGCATCCCGCCGCACGACAAATAACACGACGAAAAACCGCCACCGCGGAAATATTCGTAAACCGCCGACGGCCACGAAGTCGCCTGCAAACATTTTGCGGCTTCCTCCTTGCTGATTTCCCAGAAGGGCTTCATCGCCGGTTTGCCGTCGTGCGATTGCCGGCCTGTCCCGTCAAGCGTCGCCGCGCCGGAGTTGATGAGGTGCAGCAAACCGTTTTCGCTTTTGCCCGCCAATGTGTGGCCGGTGACGCGCTTGACCGCGTCGGGACTCCAATACGTCCGCACGTCGGCAAAAATTTGCGCGGTGTTCGTCAGCAAATAACCGAATAACATGCACACGCCGTTGAGCGCATCGTTTTCCGTGGCGAACACCATCGGTGGACGAATGCCGTTCCAGTCGAACGACGATGTGAGCATCGCCTCCATGAAATCGCCGTTCGGGAAATGGTCCGTCCAATGCCGTTGCCCCTGGAAACCGCCGGCGATGGCGTTGTGGCCGAGCGCTTCCGCGCCGAAACCAAGTTCCGCCAGGCGCGGATTGCCAATCATCAGGTCACGTGCAATCATCGCCATCTTCACGACCGTCTCCCATTCCCAATCCTTGCGCGCGCTGTCGTGCTGCACTTTCGGAGGGTTCCAGTCTTTGCCTTCCTTGCAATTCGCCCGTGTCCAGGCGTAGGCGCGTTTGAATTCGCGCTCGTCATAAATTTTTCCCTCAATGCGGCGGACAAATTCCGTCATGTCCACGCACTCAACGCGCATTCCGAGGAAGCTTTCAAAAAACGGCTGGTCCACAATTGACCCTGCAATGCCCATCGAAACGCCCCCAAGCGACAAATAACCTTTGCCGCGCATGATGGCGGCGGCAAGCCCGGCACGGGCAAAGCGCAACAGTTTTTCCTGAACGTCGGCTGGGATGCTGGTGTCGCCGCCATCCTGCACATCGCGCCCGTAAATGCTGAACGCCGGCAGACCTTTCTGGTTGTAACCGGCGAGCACGGCGGCGAGATAGACCGCGCCGGGACGTTCCGTGCCGTTGAAACCCCACACCGCCTTCGGAATCAGAGGATCCATTTCCATCGTCTCGCTGCCGTAACACCAGCAGTTGGTGACGGTGAGCGACATGCCCACGCCCTCGCGCGTGAACTTTTCGGCGCACGCGGCGGCTTCGGCCACGCCGCCGATGCAGGAATCGGCAATGATACATTGAACCGGCTTGCCGTTCGGATAACGCAGGTTGGCGGCCAAAAATTTCGCGGCGTTTTTGGCCATGCCCATGACCTGTTTTTCGAGCGATTCGCGGATGCCTTTGCACCGGCCGTCAATGGCGGGCCGGATGCCAATTTTGGGAAGCGAACCGATGAGTGGAAATGGATTTTTCATGATGTGATGATTGGCAGTTTTGCAAGCGGCACAATGACTGTCACTGGTTTTTTTGAATATCACTTGGACTTTTAACAGCCGGGGGCGGTCAAGAAATGCTAAATCCAGCGCTGGCCAAAACCCGCCGATTTGATACTGTGGCCGTGATGTTCAGGCTCACTGCCAATAAACGCGTGACCGAAGCGCTCGCCGAGCTGGGCCGGATCACTTTGCTGGCTCGGGAGGCGGTTTTGTCGCTGCTCAAGGGGCGGGCCTCGTGGCGCGATTTGCTCTACCAGATTTATTTCATCGGCGTGAAATCGCAGTCGGTTGTGCTCATCACCGGCGCGTTCACCGGCATGGTGCTGGCCGCGCAGACTTATTTCCAGTTTCACAAGGTCAAAATGGACACGGCCACGCTCGCGGTCGTGGGCGTTTCGATGTGCAGCGAACTCGGTCCGGTGTTGACGGCGTTGATGGTCGCCGGCCGCGTCGGCGCGGCGATGGCCGCCGAAATCGGCACGATGCGCGTGACGGAACAGATTGACGCGCTTCGCGCCCTGGCCACCGACCCGGTGGATTACCTGGTCGTGCCCCGGCTGATAGCGGCGCACATCGCGCTGCCGCTGCTCACGGTGGAAGCCATCGCCATCGGCATCCTGGGAGGCTATTTCGTGAGCGTGAACTTGCTCGACATCGAGCCGACCTATCTCTGGGCGAACATGCTCAAATACACGCACCAGTCGGACCTGGTCATCGGCCTGATCAAGGCATTCATTTACGGCGGCGTCATCGCGCTCATCGGCTGTTACAAGGGCATGACGTGCCGGCTGGGCGCGGAAGGCGTCGGGCAGGCCACCACGGAGGCGGTTGTTTACGCCTCCATCACCATCCTGATCGCGAACTTTTTCCTCACGCTGGTCATGGGCAAACTGGTGAGTTTGTTATGATTGAAGTCCGGGATTTGCAAAAAAGTTTCGGCGCGCAACTGGTCCTCGACAGCGTCGGTTTTAAGATTGAAAATGGCGAATCCGTCGCCATCATCGGTCGCAGCGGCAGCGGCAAAAGCGTCCTGCTCAAGCACCTCATCGGCTTGCTGCAGCCGGACACGGGTGAGGTGTTGATTGACGGCGAAAACATCGTGCCGATGAACGAACGTCAGTTGCTGCGCGTGCGACGGAAATTTGGCATGTTGTTCCAAAGCGCGGCGTTGTTTGATTCAATGACGGTCGCGGAAAATGTGGCGTTCGGGTTGCGCCGGCATGAACATTTGACCGAGGCGGAAATCGGCCGGCGCGTGGCCGGAACGCTCGAAATGGTTGATTTGCCCGGCACGGAAGACAAAAAGCCAGCCGAACTGTCGGGCGGCATGCGCAAGCGTGTGGGACTGGCGCGCGCAATCATTTACGAACCGCAGATCGTGCTTTATGATGAGCCGACGACCGGCCTGGATCCGATTGTGTCCGACAGCATTGACCAGTTGATCCTGCGCGTGCGCGACCGGCTGAAAGTGACGACGGTGGTGGTCACGCACGACATGCGCACGGCCCGGCGCGTCGGCCAGCGGGTGCTGATGTTGCACAACAAAAAGATTTACGCGAACGGCACGCCGGACCAGATTTTTGACTCG
>JBEKZC010000071.1:0-18156 GCA_049510295.1 Verrucomicrobiota bacterium
CCACCTCTATCTTCTGACCGCCGCTCGTGTCAGTCGCGACGGACGAACCAGAACGAACGCAACCAGTCGCAAACATCGCGACAAACAAAAATGTGAATAATGACAAGCGCATACAAAGTGGCCTAACGACCCAAGCTCAGCCACAGCCACCGGCGGCGGGCTCAGCAATGGAATGATGATGTTCAAATTTCATGGCTCGGTCAAAACTGAAAAGGCAGTGGCTGTTGGCTGCAGCGTTTTGTTAGGCATCTTCGTCGTCATACATAAATCTCTGCAAATATATCTTCCGCCTTCATGGCGCGCCTGAAATTGTCTGCCAGTATCCGCCCACCAGCCGCCTCTCGGCACGAGGGGCGGAATAACCGCCCCAATCGTCAGCAGGGGTGTGCTGGCGCGCAGCGTGCCCAAGCACGATGCGTGACAGCACACGCCTGCGGTAGCGCGTCCGCATCAAAACGACTGCAACAGCGACGCACAAATAACCAGTCACAATCCTGCTCAAAGAACCGCAAAAAATCTTCACTCGCCACGCCAACGCACGTGATGCCTAACAGGTATTCGGCCAAACTGCGGTTTGGCCTAATTCGGGAAGCAAGACTCTTGCTTCCCTCGTTATGTGGTTAAAATAAACTGAGTTATGCAAAAAAGGCGAATCACCGGTTTGGCCTAATTCGGTAAGGCGTTTTTGGCACTTGGCATAGGCCATTGGGGACAGCTCCGCACTTGAAGCGATGCGGCTGGCTCGGACCGATCTGGGCCACCATCTTTTCACTTGCTTTGGACGATAGCACCGTGTTTTAGTCGGATTCAAGTTAAATTCCGCTTAAATGTTATGGGCTATCCACATCAGAATCTTAATCACCCAAAGGAAGGGTTTTTGCCCAATCCCAAGCTGAAATTCCTGGATCAATGCCGGGAAGTCATGCGCTTCAAGCAACTGTCGCGGCGCACGGAGGAGACGTATCTACAGTGGATTCGGCGGTTTATTTTGTTCCATCGTCGTGCGGCACCCAGCAGCACGCACGGAGTGACACGCCCGGTCACCGGATGGATTTGGCGGCACCCAAAGGACATGGGCGAGCCGGAAATGCGGGCATTTTTGACGGATTTGGCGGTCAAGCGCGGAGTCGTCGCCGCCACCCAGAATCAAGCGTTAAAATTGGTTGAAAGTTGAGGGTTGAGGGTTGAGGGGCAGGCGGAATCCAGAGATTTGCGAAGTCCGCTTAACATGCGGCTTTGCTTTTCCGCAGCCTGATAAAGTTGCTCATAGTCAGTTTCGCCGAGAAAGCCTTGGTTGCGGCCAATTGTGGCTTGAGAGACAACTTCAAAGACGCTGCCCGTGGCAATTTCCACAAAGCGCGCGTAATCCACGCGGGAGGAGCGCGAGCAACCTTCCGCGATGTTGGAGGAAATGGAAACGGCGGCGCGCCGCATTTGGTTGGTCAAACCAAACCGTTCTTCATCAGGGAAGTGGCGCGTGAGTTTGTAAATCAAGTCGGCAAAAGCAATCGCTTCGTGCCAAGTTTCGAGTTTTTCAAAGTTGAACATAAGTTTGAGAGGTAAAAGTTAAGTGACGTGGTTTTGTTAGACTCTCAACCCTCAACAATCAACTCTCAACTCTGTCAGCGGCTGGGGGTCAAAAGTCCGTTGGATAACCTCTGAAATGGGCTCAGTTTTGGGGGTTACTGTCAGGGAGTTGGTTGCTCAGAATGCCCAGCTTGAGTATCCTGCGCGCCTCCTTCAAGGCGACCCGACGCTTCGCCCTCCGAAGGCCGCATTCAACTCCGACTTGCGTCGCGAGCGGGCACTCAACATTGAATGAGGACCGGCTGAAGCCGGGACACCAAACGCTGAACATTGAATTGGAAGACGCTTTCGGCGGGGGCGCCGAAAGGGACAGGCGAGACGCCTGTGCCACCTTGGGAACCGCGTAAAAGGCTGCGCCTCACGCGGCTGAAGCCGGGAAGCCGGGACACCAAACATCGAACATCCAACACCCAACATCCAATGTGGACATCCGTGTTCATCTGTCCCGCTTTGCGGGATCCGTGGTCAAAATTCTTCGTGTCTTTGTTCCTTGGTTGTTCAAAATTCGTGTGAATTCGTGAAATTCGCGTAAAGGCATTTTTGGGCTGGAAGCCTGCGTGGGCGGGCATCCCCAAACCCCAGATCGAGGACCCGCCTTCGCCTGGCTACGGCGGGCAAGCGAGAATGAGCGCGGGAGGCAACGAATGGTGCTTCTTTGGCAAAAAAGGTGAGGGTTTCCGGGCCGTAGTAATTTAATGTGATTTCAGGGTCGTCGGTTGCAGTGGAGTTCTTATAAACTCGACTGACGTGACGGCCATTTTCGATGTCGCAGTGATTTTTTAATTGATAACTTTTTCGCCAATATGAGCACAAGACCCAAACTTACCGTTGACGCCAACGAAGGCGTCGCCAACGTCGCCTACCGCCTGAATGAGGTGATGGCCATTTATCCCATCACGCCGTCATCGCCGATGGCCGAGTTTTGCGACCAATGGGCGTCCGAGAACCGAAAGAACCTCTGGGGCACCATCCCGTCGATCGTGGCGTTGCAAAGCGAAGGCGGCGCGGTGGGCAGCGTCCACGGCGCGTTGCAGACCGGCTCGCTCGCCACCACGTTCACGGCGTCGCAAGGCCTGCTGCTGATGATTCCCAACATGTTCAAAATCGCGGGCGAACTTGAGCCTGCCGTCTTTCACGTCACCGCCCGCGCCATCGCCACCCATGCGCTTTCCATCTTCGGCGATCACAGCGACATCATGGCCTGCCGCTCGACCGGCTGGGGGATGCTCGGCTCGGCCAGCGTGCAGGAGGCCGTTGATTTCGCGCTCATCGCGCAGGCGGCCACGCTGCGCTCGCGGATTCCTTTCGTGCATTTCTTCGACGGCTTCCGCACCTCGCACGAGGTGCAGAAGATTGAGATGCTGACGGACGACGACCTGCGGGCGTTGATTGACGACAAGCTGATTGCCGGGCTGCGCGCGCGGGCGATGTCGCCGGACCGGCCGGTGCTGCGCGGCACGGCGCAAAATCCCGATGCCTTCTTCCAGGGCCGCGAGGCGTGCAACACGTTTTACACCGCCTGTCCGCAAATCGTGCAGGACGCCATGGATCAATTTGCGAAGGTGGTGGGCCGCGCCTACAAGCTGTTCGATTACGTCGGAGCGCCGGACGCCGAGCGCGTGATTGTGCTGATGGGTTCCGGTTGCGAAGCGGCGCATGAAACGGTGGATTACCTCGTCAAAAAGGGCGAGAAAGTCGGCGTGCTGAAAGTGCGGTTGTATCGGCCTTTTAACGCGTGCAAGTTCGTCGAGGCGCTGCCGGCGGGCGTGAAATCCATCGCCGTGCTGGACCGAACCAAGGAGCCGGGCGCGACGGGCGAACCACTTTATCAGGACGCCGTCACCGCGCTGGCGGAAGGATTGATGAACGGGATCGGCAAGCTGAAGACGATGCCGAAGGTTGTCGGCGGACGGTATGGTTTGTCGTCGAAGGAATTCACGCCCGCGATGGTCAAGGCGGTGTTCGACAATCTCAAGTCGAAGCAGCCGAAAAATCATTTCACCGTCGGCATCACCGACGACGTTTCCCACACCAGCCTGCCGGTGGACCCGGAATTCTCGACCGAACCCGACAATGTGATTCGCGCGATGTTTTACGGCCTGGGCGCGGACGGCACGGTGGGCGCGAACAAGAATTCCATCAAGATTATCGGCGAAGGCACGGAAAATTTCGCGCAGGGTTACTTCGTCTATGATTCCAAGAAATCGGGCAGCATGACGGTGTCGCACCTGCGTTTCGGGCCGGAGCCGATCCGCTCCACCTATCTGGTCAGCCGCGCGAATTTCGTGGCCTGCCACCTGCCGACGTTCCTGGAGAAATTCGACATGGTGAAACCGCTGATCCCCGGCGGCACGTTCCTGCTCAACACACCTTACTCGAAGGATGAAGTGTGGTCGAAGCTGCCGACGCCGTTGCAGGAACAGCTCATCGCCAAGAAGGCGAAGTTTTACGTGATTGACGCGACGAAGGTGGCGCGCGACAGCGGCATGGGCGGACGCATCAACACCATCATGCAGGTTTGTTTCTTCGCGTTGTCCGGGGTGCTCCCCCGCGAGAAGGCCATCGAGTCCATCAAGTATTCCATCAAGAAAACCTACGGCAAAAAAGGCGAGGAAGTCGTGGCCATGAACCTCAAGGCGGTGGACAACACGCTGGAGCATCTGCACGAAGTGCCGGTGCTGAAAAATGTGAACGGCAGCGGCGGGTTGTTGCCGCCGGTCACGTCCAACGCGCCGCAATTCGTGAAGGACGTGCTGGGCAAACTCACCGCCGGCGAGGGCGACGACCTGCCCGTGAGCGCGTTTCCGGTGGACGGCACGTTCCCGACCGCCACGGCGCAATACGAGAAGCGCAATCTCGCGCTGGACATTCCGGTTTGGGACGAGAAGGTTTGCATCCAATGCCTGAAGTGCGTGGCGATTTGCCCGCACGCCACGATCCGGGCGAAGGTTTATGAACCGGCGGCGCTCCAGGGCGCGCCCGCGGCGTTCAAGAGCACCGCCGCGCGCGTGCCGGAGTTCAAAGGGATGAATTTCACGCTGCAAATCGCCGCCGAGGATTGCACCGGCTGCGCGCTGTGCGTGGATGTTTGCCCGGCGAAGAACAAGACTGAGGCCAAGCTCAAGGCCATCAACATGCGTCCGCAGGCGCCGTTGCGGGCGCAGGAGCGGGAGAACTGGAATTTCTTCATCGCCTTGCCCGAATTCGACCGGCGCAAACTCAAGGTCACGCAGCTCCGCCAGCAACAGTTCATGCGCCCGTTGTTCGAGTTCAGCGGCGCGTGCGCGGGCTGTGGCGAAACGCCCTACGTCAAAATGTTGTCGCAGCTTTTCGGCGACCGCGCGATCATCGGCAACGCCACCGGCTGTTCCTCGATTTACGGCGGCAACCTGCCTACCACACCTTACGCCATGGACAAAAACGGCCGCGGCCCGACGTGGAACAATTCGCTCTTCGAGGACGCCGCCGAGTTCGGCCTCGGGTTCCGCGTCTCGCTTGACAAGCAAAAGGAATTCGCCGCGGAACTGGTGAAGAAACTCGCGCCGCAACTGGGTGACGACCTCGTGAGCGGCATCGTCAATGCCGATCAGACCGATGAAGCCGGGATTTACGAACAGCGCGAGCGCGTGGCCGCCTTGAAGCAGAAGCTGACGAAGCTGGACTCTCCCGAGGTGAAACTGCTGCTGCCCCTCGCCGACACGCTTGTCAAAAAGAGCGTGTGGATTCTGGGCGGCGATGGCTGGGCCTACGACATCGGCTACGGCGGCCTGGACCACGTGCTGGCGAGCGGACGCAACGTGAACGTGCTCGTGCTCGATACCGAGGTGTATTCCAACACGGGCGGACAGATGTCCAAGAGCACGCCGCGCGGCGCGGTGGCCAAGTTTGCCGCCGGCGGCAAACCGATGTGCAAGAAAGACCTTGGCCTGATCGCGATGACCTACGGCAACATTTACGTGGCCAGCGTGGCGATGGGCGCGAAGGACGAGCAGACGCTGCGCGCGTTTGTGGAGGCGGAATCGTATCCCGGCCCGTCGCTCATCATCGCCTACAGCCATTGCATCGCCCACGGCATCGCGGTGGACATGGGCGTGGGCGCGCGCCAGCAGAAACTCGCGGTGGAAACCGGCCAGTGGCTGTTGTATCGCTTCGATCCGCGGCGGGCCGCGGCGGGCGAGAATCCGCTGCAGTTGGATTCCTTGGCGGCGAAAACCAAACTGCAGGATTATTTGCTCTCGGAAAACCGTTTCAAGATGCTCACGAAGAGCAAACCCGAAGAGGCGAAAAAGCTCTTTGCCCAGGCCCAGGTGGATGCCGACCACCGGTGGAAATTCTATCATTTTCTGGCGGAACGCAACACCAACGCCGGCAGCGGCCAGCCCGCGTCGCCCCAGGCCGCGGCCACGGCGGACCAACAACCATGAATAAAAATTGACGTATGGACCTGACCACGACCTATCTCGGTTTGAAACTGCGCACGCCGCTGGTGCCGTCGGCCTCGCCGCTGTCGGAGGAAATTGACAGCATCAAACGCATGGAAGACGCCGGGGCGTCGGCGGTGGTGCTTTATTCCCTGTTCGAGGAGCAACTGCGCCAGGAGCGCCTGGAGCTGCACCATCACATGGAAAGCGGCACGTTCAGCTTTCCGGAGGCGCTGACTTATTTTCCGGAGCCGGAGGAATATCGCCTTGGTCCGGAGGAATACCTCAAACACATCGCCGCGGCGAAGAAAGCCGTGCGCATTCCGATCATTGCCAGCATCAATGCCGGCATGCACAACGGCTCGTCGTCCAGCGGCTGGACGCAATACGCCAGGCTGGTTCAACAGGCGGGCGCCGATGCGCTGGAATTGAACATCTATTACATCCCCACCAACATGAACCTGCCCGCCGGGGAGGTCGAGCAGACCTATTTTGACATCCTCAAAGCCGTGAAGTCGGAGGTCACGATTCCGGTGGCGGTGAAGCTCAGCCCGTTCTTCACCAACTTTGCCAACATGGCCAAGCGGCTGAACGAGGCCGGGGCGGACGGGCTGGTGCTGTTCAACCGGTTTTACCAGCCGGACATTGATTTGGACACGCTGGAAGTGAAACCCAACATTTTGTTGAGCACGCCCATGGCCATGCGCGTGCCGTTGCGCTGGATTGCCATTCTTTATGGCCGTCTCAAATGCAATCTGGCGGCCACCAGCGGCATCCATCGCGCCCCCGACGTTTTGAAGATGCTCATGGCCGGCGCGGACGTGACCATGCTCTGCTCCACGCTCATCCGGCACGGCGTCGGGCACATCAAAGTCATCGAGAGCGAACTCGTCGCGTGGATGGAGGAGCATGAATACGAATCCGTCACGCAACTCAAGGGCAGCCTGAGCCAGAAAAATTGCCCGGCGCCCAGCGCCTTTGAGCGCGCGCAATACATGCGGGCCATCTCCACCTACTCCGTGCCGTAATCAAGTCCGACCGGGCGGAAAAACGCGGATCCCGCTGCGGGACCAATTGGAGCGCCGATTTCCAAATCGGCCCGGCCCGAAGGACGCGGATTCATTTTCAACCGCAGAGAACGCACGGAGCGCAAAGAATTTCCAACCGAGCCGCAGAAAATCAAACCACCGTCACCGCCTGTGCAATCGTGAATTTGAAATCATTCGTGCGTTTTTCCGCTTTCGCCAGCTACGGCGCGACAAGTGCGGGGTTTTGCGGTTTCCGATTGAAGCGGGACAGGCGGGACACGCCATTCCCTCTCTGTTTCCTTCGTTTGCTTCCGTTCACATCCGCAGTGAGCCGGGTCGGGGACCGGTGCTCCCAAACATCGAACATTCAACATTGATGGAGACAGGCGAGACGACTGTCCTACGTTATCAGCGTTGATCTGCGGTCATCTGCGGTCAAAAATTTTTGCGGGTTTTGTGCTCTTTGCGGTAAAAAAGTTTCGGCTCGTCGGCAGCCTTCCACCCTCCGTAGCAGGGCTACTGCGGAGGACGGGCGCCCCACCTTTTTGCGTTCTCTGTTTTCTTTCACGGCTGGATTGAATCCGTGTTCATCTGTGGTTAAAAAAGTCTGCGTTCTCTGCGTCTTTGCGTTAAGTTTTTTCGAGAACGAGGACGAGGATGAAGCGGCTGGTTAAAACACTTCCGCCCTGAGGCCGGACACGTGACGCACGGTCTGCGCGATGTGGGAAAGCGTTTTCAACGGCAGATGTCCGCACTCCGCGTGAAACATCGGCCGCGTGGCGGAGTAAATCTGCACGAGGGGAATGTCCGCACCCGCCACCCTCAATTCCTTGAGCCGATGCGCGTATTCCTCGATTTCCTTGGACAGCGGCTCTTCGCCGTTGATGGCCGGGAACAGGCTTTGGATGATCACCGGGCGCTGGCGGGCCACCAGCAGGATGTTGGACAGCACTTTCTCCAGCGGCACGTCCGACCGGTCCACCTGGTTGAAAAACGCCTGCGTGCCGCCGTCGAGCTTCGCCCAGATTTCGTCGGACTTCGTGAAATATTTCAACCCTTGCTGCACCTGGGGCCGGTCCAGCCCGGTGGCATTCGTAATCAGCACGATTTTGAAGAACGGAAATTCGCCCAGTGCCCGGATGTGCACGATGGACTCGACGGCCTGGGCAAAATTCGGCGCGAGGGTCGGTTCGCCGTCGCCGCTCAAGGCCACGTGACGCAGCGTGAATAATTCCTCCGACAGCGCGGAATAAAACGGACGTTCATGCAATTTTCCCGCCAGCACGAACGTGAGCGTTTTGTGAAGTTCGGCGGCCATCGCGTCCACGTCCAGCCTTGTCTCGCGCGGAGGATTCCGGCGGTCCACCTCGCAATAGAGGCAGTTAAAATTGCACAGCTTGTCCGGGCTCATGTTCACGCCCAGCGACAAACCGTGGGCGCGTGCCGAAATCACCGCATACACAAAGCGGTTGTTGAGAAAATCGCGCGGGCAGCCGAAGGCCGTCTCCGGAATCGCAATGCCTTCTTTCCCGTTGACTGATCTGGCGGCGGTCGAGTTCAAGTGTTTTTGAATGGCTGCTTCCACAATTCTCAACGGCACGTTAAACCGGCAGCGGAACCGTCACTACACGACTCTTGGCAAAATGCCCACATTCCTTGCCCGGCGGTTGGGGGGGAGCGCGGGTTGTCTCAACCCGCAGCCGGTGGGAGGGGGTGGTGGCCGTGGGAATTTTTGTTGTTTCGCGTCCCCGGCGGCTGCGGCTTGGGACAAGCCGCGCTCCGTTTTAGTGTCCGTTCGGCTTGAGCAACCCGCCCGGGAGATGCGCCGGGTGAAGCATCACCGGCCACCGGCAAAAAGTTTCAAGTCAATCCGCGTTGGTCCGCGACGGGTGGCGCGGCTTGCCGTCACGCATGGAACCCAGCGCGGTGAGGGTGCGCTGGTAAATCTCCTCCGGTGTGCCCTCGGCCTCAATGGTCACCAGCAAGCCGCGTTGCTGGTAGAAGTCGGTCAGCGGCCTGGTGCTTTTTTCATAAACCTCCATGCGCACGCGGACGGCCTCGGGCCGGTCGTCCTCGCGCTGCTGGAGTTTTGTCCCGCAATGATCGCAAACGCCTTCCACGCGCGGCGGACGCCCGGTCACATGGAAAACCGCCTTGCAATTCGGGCAGGTGCGCCGGCCGCTCAGGCGCGCGACCACTTTTTCGATGGGCAAATCATAATTCAACACGGCATCCAGCCGGATGTGCTCCTCGTCCAGGATTTTGGCAAAAGCCTCCGCCTGCGCGACCGTGCGCGGGAATCCGTCGAGCAGAAACCCGCCGCGGCAGCGGAGGCAACTGATGCGCTCGCGGATGAGATCGAGCACGGTCTGGTCGGGGACCAGGTCGCCACGTTTCATGTAGCCGAGCGCGGCTTCCAGCGCCGGACTGCGTTCGCCCGCGGCCAGGGATTTGGCGGCGCGGAAAATGTCGCCGGTGGAGAGGTGGCAGGTGCCCAGCCGTTCGCAGAGCAATTCGGCCTGGGTTCCCTTGCCCACGCCCGGCGCCCCGAGGAGCACCAGACGAAAAACACGCGATGGCAGCGGCGGGAGAATTTCGCACTTGACCGCGCCGCCCTGGATCCAGGCCACTCGAATTTGTTGGGCACTCATATCATTTCCATGGAAACTTTAATTCCGACACACACAACATGTTGTGAAGACGATGCTGATTCAAGGGATATTTAAATCCAAGCCAATAATTACACTGTCTTTGCCAAAAATGGGTGGAGGGAGGCCGGGTAATGGCTTCGATGGGGAAATCCGGCCGTCAAATCGGGGAACCGCGGCGGCGCGCAGCGTGGCAAGATTTGATGCAATAAAGCCAAACTTTGCTTTTCAGCGGGGTGGCGGGTCGGTTATAAAATGGCGCATGCAAACCATCGTCGCCTGTCCCCGACGGGCTTTCGCCAAGTTGCATTTGTCTTCCAACGGGCCGCGCTCCTTTGAGTCGCGGGCGGTTGCGGTTTCCACTGTTTCCAAATTGAAAGAAATTTCACCATGAAAAATTACGCTCCGGCAGACATCCGTAACTTCGCCGTCGTCGGTCACGCCTCGTCCGGCAAGACGATGCTCTGCGAGGCCATGCTCATGTGCGGCGGCGTCATCTCCCGCATGGGCCGCATCGTCGACGGTTCCACGGTGTCGGATTACCACATCAGCGAAAAGAACCGGCAGATTTCGGTCTCGGCGTCGCTGTTGCACACGGAGTGGATGGGGAAAAAGTTCAACCTCATTGACACCCCGGGTTATCTCGACTTCATCAGCGAAGGACTGGGCGCGTTGCGCGTCGGCGATTTCGCGCTGGTGGTGATCCACGCGCAACACAGGCTGGGCGTCGGCACCGACCGGGTGTGGGATTACGCGACCCGCTACGGCATCCCGAAAATGATCGTCGTGAACGCGGTGGACAAGGAGAACGTGGATTTCGACGCGGTGATGCGCCAAGTGCAGGAGCGGTTTGGCCGGCATGTTTTTCCGTTGAGCGTGCCGATGAATCCCGGCCCCGGCTTCAACCGGGTGCTGGACGTGTTGCGCAATGAAATTGTGACCTACGCGACCGATGCCAGCGGCAAATACAAGGAAGAGCCGGCCACCGGCGAATGGGAGGCCAGGGTCAAGGAATTGCACCGCCAATTGATCGAACACGTCGCCGAGTCCGACGACGAGTTGATGAACAAGTTTTTCGAGAAGGGTGGGTTGTCGGAGGAGGAATTCCGCGCCGGCATCCACGCGGCGGTGCAAAAGGAACAGTTGATTCCGCTGTTTTGCACTTCGGCGGAAAACAACATCGGCGTCGCGCGCCTGATGGATTTCATCGCCAAATACGGCTCATCGCCCGTGGACCGCAAGAAGGTGAAGGCCGTCAATGCCAGCGACGCGGAAGTGGAGGTCGGCCTGGGCGATCCCGAACCGGTGCTTTATATTTTCAAGACGATGTCCGAGGCGCATTTCGGCGAACTGTCGTTCTTCCGCATTTATTCGGGGTCGGTTTCCACCGGCATGGATTTGTACAACAGTGACCGCAAAGTCAATGAGCGCATCGGGCAGATTTACCTGCTCAACGGCCAGAACCGCGAGGCGGTCAACACCCTCGGCCCCGGGGACATCGCCGCGGCCGTCAAACTCAGGGACACGCACACCGGCAACACGCTGTGCCACGCGAAGAAGGCCGTGCGGTTGCCAAAGGTCGTTTATCCCAAGCCCAACATCCACGCGTCGCTGGTCGCCAAAGTGAAGGGCGAGGAGGACAAAATCGCCTCCGGCCTCGCCGCGTTGCACGAGGAAGACCCCACGTTCATTTACGTCGTGGACGGGGAGCTGCATCAGACCATCATTTCCGCGCAGGGCGAATTGCATCTGGAAGTCGTCGCCGACCGGTTGCGTCGGCGGCACAACGTCCACGTCGAACTGGGCGAACCGCGCGTGCGGTATCGCGAAACCATCAAGGCTAGGGGCGACTCGAAATACCGCCACAAGAAGCAGACCGGCGGCGCCGGGCAATTCGCCGAGGTCTGGATGCGCATCGAACCGAAGCCGCGCGACACGGGCCTGGAGTTCACCAACTCGCTGGTCGGCCAGAACGTGGACCGCGTGTTCGTGCCGTCCGTCGAGAAGGGCGTCAACCAGGCCTGCACCGAGGGCATCCTCGCCGGTTGCCGCGTGGTGGACGTGAAGATTGATTTTTACGACGGCAAGATGCACCCGGTGGATTCAAAGGACATCGCGTTTCAAATCGCCGGTTACTTTGCGTTCAAGGAGGCGTTCACCGCGGCGCGACCGTGTCTGCTGGAGCCGATCAACAACATTGAGATTCACATTCCGGACGATTGCATGGGCAAGGTGATGGGTGATTTATCGTCCCGGCGCGGCCGGATCCAGGGCATTGAAACCGACGGCGGTTTTCAGGTGATCAAAGCGCAGGTTCCGGTGAAGGACCTTTATCACTATTCCAGCAATCTCCGTTCGCTGACCGGCGGCCGCGGCGTGCACGCGGAGGATTTCAGCCATTACGAGGAAATGCCGCACGACGCGGCGGAAAAGGTGATTGAAGAGGCGAAGAAACGGAAAGCCGCCGCCGAATCGCATTAGCGACCATCGGCGGCGCCGGCCAAAGCCGGCAAAACCTGACGCTGATTACGCCACGACCGTGGCGCGGCTGACTGCGGAATAGAGGGCGTCCTTGAGTTTGGCGCGCTTGAACTTCAGTTCGTCAATCTCCTGGTCGGTGGCGAACTCAATTTCCTCCTCAATCCGGCAGACGGCGTCGTCCAACTGGTGGTATTCCTCAAACATCTCACGGAATTTGTTGTCGCTCAGGCGCAGGTGCCGGGCGGTTTCGCGATGTTGAGGGAATTCTCTCAGGAAGGGATGATGTATGTCCATAGACTGTTCAGTTTCAAGTTTGACAGTTTACTCACCACTGCGTTTGAACTTAGCCAATAAATTTTTTCTGTCAAGTGCTTTGCCAAAGATTGGCAGAATTTTTACGCCGATTGGCAATAATCACCTGTCCCATCCGCCGGGCGCCGGATACGGGCGAAAAAGCAGGTGCAAATGATGCGTTTTTGTTGGTAAAACCGCTAACGTTCCAGCACGCCCGACCCGCAACTGCTGTCGCTCAGGCCGGATTGCTTCGCGTCCAGGGACAAAACCACCTCCGGGCGCGGCTTTAACCCGAACTCCGAAGTTGCCGGTGGTGGCGGGGCGGACGAGGCCATGCCGGAGTGCGCCCGTCCCCGGGCGCAGCAACTGGCTTCATTCAAGCCACGGAACATTTCCCAACCGCCCGCCCACCTCACTTGGCTGCGGCCGGGACGGCCGCACTCCGCTAACGCAGAAATTCAACTTCGGAGTTCGGCGGCGGTGACATGGATGGCGTATGCCACCATCTGTGCCCGTTCCGGAGGTTCTTCGGCTGAAAGCCAACGCCGCAAAAGGACGCAAAGTTCCGACGCGAATGCCCGCGCCGCTTTCTTTTTCTTTTCCCCAAGCGACCATGCCGCATAATGGCGGCGGCAATTGCATGACAACCAAAGTTCCACTCTCAGAGTTGACCGGCCGGCTGAAGCGCTTCCGGGCACGGATGGACGCGGAGAATACCGGCTGGGAGCTGGCCGCGATTTTTGGCCGGGTCAATCAATACTATTTCACCGGCACGATGCAGGACGGGTTGCTGCTGGTTCCCCGCGACGGTGAGCCGGTGTTCTGGGTGCGCCGAAGTTTCGAGCGGGCCGGCGCCGAATCGCTCTTTCCCGACATCCGCCCCATAAAAAGTTTCCGCGACACCGTGCCCGCGGTGCCGGCGGCTGCGGCGCGGCAGGTCATTCACCTCGAAACCGAGCTGGTTCCGCTCGCGTTGGTTCAGCGGTTCCGGAAACATTTCGCCTGCAAAGAGGTGGCGTCGCTCGATGCGCAAATCGCCCGGGTGCGGGCGGTCAAAAGCCCTTACGAACTGGCCATCATGGAACGGTGCGGCGCGATCCACCGGCGCGTCATGGAGGAGAACGTGCCGGCGATGTTGCGCGAGGGGATGAATGAAGCGGAGTTGGCCTGTGAGCTGTATTCGCTCCTCGTGCGCGAGGGGCATCAGGGAACCGTGCGCTTTGGCATGTTCAACGTGGACATCGCCGTGGCACAGTTGGGCTTCGGGGAAAATTCCATTTATCCGACGAGCTTCGACGGGCCGGGCGGGTGTGTGGGCATTGGTCCCGCCGCGCCGGTGCTGGGCAGCCGCGACCGCAAGCTTCAGAAGGGCGACCTTGTGTTCGTGGACGTCGGCTGTGCCGTGGACGGCTATCACACCGACAAGACGATGGTTTACATGTTTGGCCGGCCGCTGGCGGATGGGGTGATTGCGGTCCACCGGCGTTGTGTGGAACTCGAACGCCAGCTGGCATCGCTGCTGAAACCCGGAGCGATACCGGCGGGGATTTATGCCCGGACCATGGAAAGTCTCGACCCGGAATTTCTGAAGAATTTCATGGGTTTTGGCAACCGGCGGGCGAATTTTCTCGGGCACGGGGTGGGTTTGCAGATTGATGAACCGCCGGTGATTGCCGAAGGTTTTGACGAACCGCTGGCCCGGGGGATGGTGCTGGCACTCGAACCGAAGAAGGGGGTGCCGGGCGTGGGAATGGTGGGGACGGAAAACACTTATCTGGTCACGCCCGAGGGCGGCCGGAGCCTCACCGGCAGCCACCCCGGCCTGATCCTCGTTTGAAAAGCCGCTCGATATCAGGTCGAGCTAATTGACGTTAAGTTTGCATCGCCTTTTCCGTCGAGTCCGTAGCATTTCAAGTTGCTTCGTCGCCCTCGTCTGATTCGGTGGGATTTGAGGATGAAAACCGGAGCAGATCAAATCGCAACTGACGATCCGTCATGGCTTTTTGGCGCACGAGCCACTTGTCTTTCTTCTGCGGATCGTTTTCAATTTCGAGACTGTCTTTGTATTCTTGTGCGATAGCTTTCTCCGTCCATGCCTTTATGACGAAATCTTCACCTTGCTTTAGCTTGTCAAATTCTTGGTGAATATCGGCAAGGCTTACGCGAAAGAATTCCTTGCGGAAGTTCATTTTGTTCACTTGTATTGCCAGAAGTTGCTTGTGAATTTTATGTTCCAGCGCCGGCGCATTTTCACTTTCAATCAAGCCGTGAATATCGAATTCAAACGGGACACCTGCATGGCCAAGCTCGTCAATTCTCTCTTGCGGGTCTAGTCGCCGTGTTAATCCAATTTTGTAAATGCCTTCACCAAACGAACCAATGTTGGAAATGATAGACACTCGGAGAATGCAAATACTTGAGGAAGCGGGCGGTTGGCGAGAGGTTCTGAATCGCTTTAAAGAAGACCACGTGCCGGAAATGGACCGATATGCCTGCCGTTTTATGGTTCTTCTGATCGACTTCGATGGCCAGGGAGAAAGGCTTAACACAGTGAGGGCTGAGATTCCAGATCACTTGCAGGAAAGAGTATTCGTTCTGGGCGCGTGGCGTGATCCTGAAGAGCTGCGACAAAATCTCGGTTCATACGAAACCATCGGCTTGGCGATGGCCAAGGACTGCCGTGACAACGCTGAGGTGACATGGGCGCATAATCTCCTTCGTCACAATGCCAGCGAGCTTGAGCGTTTACGAAGACACGTTCGCCCTATCTTATTCTCCAATGCTGAACCGTGACTTGTGAGGTTCTCTGCGGCGGAAACTTGGCTATCGGAATGGAGCGGCAACGTGGGCGGAGTGCAGCGGTGGCGCAGTTCGGTAGCGTCGGGTGTCTTGGGGCAAGCCAGTTGGACGCCCCTCGGAAATCCTTGCTTAAAAATGGAGCCAGCTGTCAGGATTGAACTGACGACCCACGGTTTACAAAACCGTTGCTCTACCGCTGAGCTAAGCTGGCGTCTCCACCACCAACATCTTTTGCCTTGTCCGGTTTCCTGTCAAGCTTGCCGGAACAACGCCCAGCCAATCGGGGCGCATGCCGCGGGCACTGCTTCCGAACGCAACAAGGTTGGAGCGCGGCGTCCCCGATTTATCGGGGCAGCCGCAGCACGTTGAAAAGCTCTGCGGCACCAGGCGTATTCCAGCAGGCTGGTTTTGCGAAGCTGCTGCGGCTGGTCTTCGACACAGCCGCGCTCCGGGGGCAGATCTCATATGTGCCCTGCCAATTACCGGTCGGGATTTCAAAATCACTCGTTGCCCCAGGTCAATTTGACGTGGGCGATGCCGCATTTGACCGCTTCAACGGGCAATGACGGGCTGAGTTCAAAGACCTTGATGTGGTCCGGTTTCACGAATGGCTTGAGTGCGGCAAAGTTAACCGTGCCGGAGCCGGGCGGAGCGTGGTCAGCCGCGGGAAAAATAACGTCGTGAACATGAAATCCGGCCAGGCGCGCGGTGAGCGATTCGAGATGCTGGGAGTGGTGAAGGAAACCGAGGTTTTCCTTGATTTGCGCGTGGCCGACGTCGTGCCAATAAACCACGTTCGGGCTGTCAAACTCGCGGAAGAAAAACTCGAAATCGCTTTCCAGCGGAATTTCCTCGAGCGCCTGCCGGTTTTCAACGCCGAGCTTGAGGCCGCGCTTTTCGGCTTCGGGCAGGATTTTGCGGAGCGTTTCATAGACGCGCTCGACGGCTTTTCCCTTTTTGGCTTCGCGTCTGGCGGCGGCTTCGGCGCGGAGCTTTTCGTATTTGGGTGATTTTTCCCCGTCGCGTTCGAGCATTCCGGTCAGTTTCCCGGTGTAATCCTTCAAATCCATGCTGCCGAGGTGCAGCACGACGACCGACGCCTTGACGCGTTCGGCCAATTCAAAGGTCTTGAGCGTGTGCTTGACCGCCAGTTCGCGCTGGCGCGGCCGCTCGTCGGAAAATTCGTAGAGGTTCGGCGAGGCATGATTCACGCCCAGCGGCAGCGGGCAAAAATTATGGAGGCTGGAAATTTTAATCTCGCCCGCGTCCACGGCTTCGAGGATGCCGGGCAGGAGACCGAGCCGGATGCCGTGGCTGAGTTCGGCATAGGCAAAGCCGAGGTGGCGGATTTCGCGCAGCATGGCGCGACCATCCGTGTGGCGTTTGGAATTCCAGCAGGTGGAAAGCGAATACATTGCGTTAAATCGTTGAGACGTTAAAATGTGAATCGTCAAACCGTTGACCGATGCAACGATTTAACGATTCAACGGTTCAACGTTTTTGGTGATTACAAATCCGCGTAGCGCGCGGTCAACATCGCGGAAAAGCGCGCGGCTTTTTCCTTGCGGCGCCGCTTTTCACTCGGCTTTTCAAAATGCCGGTGATTGCGCACGACCTTGAGGGTTCCTTCGCGGTCGACTTTTTTCTTCAGTCGCCGCAACGCACGTTCCACTGGTTCGCCTTTTTTTAATCTAATTTCGGTCAACGCAACTCACTTCCTTTCCGGGGGCGAGAAAATCCGCTCACGGGCGGGGCTCGCAAAATGGACGCAGAGCATGGTTTTTCCCATAGTCGGTGTCAATGCTCAAAAGCAGGCGATAATATCCAAGATTTCGTGTAGCGTCGAGCCTGCGGCTCGACCAAATCGGCGCACAGCGCCGACACTACAACAAAATCAGAAACTCCCGCCTCCAAGCAGGCGGTTGCTTTTACCTGCGACAAAGTTATTCTGCCCGCATGATTAAAGAAAAAAGGCCGGCCAAACCCGCCGATTTGGAGTTACAACGCCGCATCCAGGAACTCATCGCTTTCAAAGGCGGCGGCCACAATGAAGCCCAGGTCGCCGACATGATCGAAAACGCGCTCAAACTGCTGGCCGACGTGAAGGAGACCGGCGACGTGCGTGTGATCCAGACCGCGCTGCGCGAATTGCGTTATGCTTTCCGGCTCTTCGCGCCGTATGCGCGCGTCCGCAAGGTCACCATTTTCGGCTCGGCCCGGACGCAATCGGGCAAAGTGGAATATCAACAGGCCGTGGATTTCGGGCACAAGATTGTGAAAGCCGGCTTCATGGTCATCACCGGCGCCGGACCGGGCATCATGCAGGCCGGGCACGAAGGTGCCGGGACCGCCAACAGTTTCGGGGTGAACATCCGTTTGCCGTGGGAACAAAGCGCGAATCCGGTCATTCGCGAGGACAAAAAACTGGTGACGTTCAAATACTTTTTCACGCGCAAATTGATTTTCATCCGGCATTCGGACGCCATCGTGCTTTTCCCCGGCGGTTTCGGCACGCTCGACGAGGGTTACGAGGCGCTCACACTCATGCAAACCGGCAAGAGCCAGCTCATGCCGCTCGTGCTCGTGGATCCCCCCGGCGGCACGTATTGGAAGACGTGGGACAAAAACATCCGCGAACACCTGCTCCGCAACCAGTTGATTTCGCCTGACGATTTGAATCTTTATCAGATCACCGACGACACCAACGAAGCGGTGAAAATCATCACGCGCTTTTACCGGAATTTCCAATCCACCCGCTTCGTGAAGGATTTGTTCATCATCCGGCTCAAAAACGCGCCGTCGGATTCCGCCCTGGCCGCGATGAACGAAGACTTCGCCGACATCATCAATGGCGAACCCATCAAACGCATCAAACCGACGCCGGAAGAAGTTGAAGGC
>JBEKZC010000072.1:0-18110 GCA_049510295.1 Verrucomicrobiota bacterium
TCCACGACCGTGATGCCGGTGGCATTCGCCCTTCCAAACCTCGTCGCCTCAAAACTTGAACTCTTAAATGTGTCAACCATGTCTATGCCCTCCGTGTCAACCATGTCTATGCCCCGTGCCCACCCCGACCCTCTCCCCCGTCAGTGACGGTGGAGAAGGAGAAGATGCTCGACGGACGCGATTTTGGTGGTGGCGCCTCCGGCGCTATGAAAATCACCTGGGCGCTTCCAACCCGACGCCCTGGACGTTGGTCTGCGTGAGGAACGGACCTTCGTAACCGGTCACGTGGATGTCGTGGAGCATGGCATTGGTCAGGTTGGCCAGCGTGACGGCTTTCTTGCACGTGCCGGTGATGTCCACGAGCAAAAATCCGTTGATGGGCTTCACCGGCGAAGTATGACCGGCATCCACCAATGTTCCACAGTCCACCTTGACGCCCTTGAAATTGAAATTTTTGGCCGAGGGAATCCCTTCGTCACCGGTCACCGGCTCAACGTCCTTGATGCCGCTGCCGGTGAGATTGATGCGGAGAAAACCGCCGGGTGTGGTGGCCACGTCCAGATCGCGCGCGGAGATGTCCTCGATGAACGCGCCGCGTCCGGTGTTGCTCTTGATGTAAACGGCAAAGGTTTTGGCGTGGGTGAACTTGCAATGCTCGATCCACACGTTGCGGATGCCGCCGGAGGTTTCGCTGCCGATGCCGATGCATGCAAAGTTGTTGTCCCCCAGCGTGCAATGGGAAATCAGGACGTCTTCGGTAGGTCGGGCGAGGCGGTAACCTTCCATGCCCCGGCCGGACTTGATGGCGATGCAGTCGTCGCCCGTGTCAATGTCGCACGATTCGATGCGAACATTCTTGCAGGAGTCCACGTCAATGCCGTCACCGTTGCCGCCGGTGCTGCGGATGACAAGGTTTTTGGCTGTGAAATTGACGCAGTAAGTGGGATGGATTGACCACATCCTTTGGTGTTCGGTGGCGAAGCCTTCCAGCCGGACATCAATGCAATTGATCGGCTCGATGAGGACCGGCCGCCGGGGCATTTCCCGTCCGCTCGGCGCGGGATTGCCGGAAATCTTTCCCGGTCCGACAATGCCGAAATGGCCGGCATTCTGGGCGTAAATCAACGCCCGATGACCGGCAATCCAGTGGCCTTCCCAGCGGACCTTGATCACCGGATAATCGTCCAGGTCGGGACTGCCCATCAGGTGGGCGCCCTTTTCCAGCCGCAAGGTCGTGTAGGATTTCAATTCGATGCTGCCGATGAGATAATCCCCGGCCGGCACCACCACTTCCCCGCCATTCGCCGCGGCGCAGATATCCAGCGCCTTCTGGAACGCGGCGGTGTCCTTGGTCGCGCCGTCGCCGACAGCGCCGAAGGTGCGGACGTTGAGCGCGTCGCGGGACACGCTGGCGCATCCGGCCTGCCCGAGCAGGAGGGAAAGAATTGCGCAGAGCGGGAATGGTTTCATTTGATAATAACGGCGTTTGTTTTTGTGGAAGGTTGTTCCGGTGTTTGGAGAGCGGGTTCGGGCGGGAACCGGTCGAAACGCCGCTCGACGTTTATCCCGCGCAGTTGTTGGTCGGCAAAATCCAGCGCGGCCGTCCAATCGGCCGGGGTCAACCCGTGCCGGTGCGGTTCGTAGTTGACGCCCACCCGGTCCACGCTCACGCCCAAAAACGCGTACACCGGTTTGGCGGCCAGCACGGATTGTTTGACCGCATTGGGAACACAGTTCTGGTCGTCGGTGCCTTCCACGGAAATCCACGGACGCGGCGCCGTCAGCGCAATGTACCAATGCGCGTCGAACGGCAGCTTTTCCATCTGACCGGTGAACTCCTTGAGCCGGGGTACGAAGTAATACGGGAATTTCCGCGTCATGTCCTCGATGCCTTCTTTGCCGCCGCGGCCGGGGCCGCAGAAACGGTAGGCGCCGGTCCCGGCGCCGCTCGACCCGGCAGGAGCGCCGAGCGAAATGCGTTCATCAAAGGCCGTTGCCACCATCGTCAGTTTGCCGAGCCGCGAATGGCCCAGTGCGATGAGCTTGTTCGTGTCCACGAACGGTTGCGTTTCGAGATAATCCACCACGCGCGACAGTCCCCAGGCCCAGCCGAGCAGCACGCCCCAGTCATAGCCCGGATAAGCGGGATAAAATGAAGAATTGCAGTAATTTGAATTGTCCTCGCCGCATTGTGTGTACCGATACGTCACGACGGCATAACCGCGGCTGAGCTGGTTCGTAAAACCTTGAGCCGCCCGTTCCGGAGTGACGGACCCGCTGAATCTGCGCCCGGGCCGGGCCGGTGAATTGGTGGTGGCTGCGTTGGTGACCGTCATGGCCGGTTGATTTGTAGCCGTCACGGCGGGATTGTTGGTGACGGCCACGCCCGGGGTGCTGGAAAAGGACGGATTGATGATCGTCGGAAACGGTCCGCCCTTGGCCGGCGTGAAAATCGCGATGTCAAATCCCAGTTTCCCGCCCGGGCCGAACTTCAGATGAACGAGCCGATACTTTACGGTCCCGTCGAGCAAGGTGAGGGATTTGATGTCCTGCCCGGTCACATTGCCCGGCGGAGGCGGTGCCTGGCCGAGTTCGTAATACTCGAGGATTTGTTTCATCTCCTCGCGCCGCTGACGCCATTGTTCGACCGTCGTAACTTTGGTCCCGTCATTCATCGTCATCACGTCCGGCATTTCCTTGCGCACGGGTAAATCCTTCGCGTCCGGGAACGTTCCCATCGCCGCCTTGGTTGGAGGAACGGAGTTGGAAGGCTGGGCGTTTGCTGCACTTGGCCACAATCCGATGGAGATTGTTGCAACCAGGACGGTTAACACGCCAAACAGCCTGGTTTGCCGGGGATTCATGATTCATTGCCATCGTGCGCTGGCAAGACGGGAATGGCAAGGCACAGATAAACCATTACGCTCCACTGAATCCAGTGGAGCGTTTTTATTTTCGGCGGGATGGTGACTTCAGCGCCATCGGCGCGACATATCTGTAGTTTCAAATCCCCAAAACCAATCAAGCTCCATAGGAGCGACATCATCTCCCGTGTCTTATGCCGCTCCCACGGAGCTTTGGGATTGATGATGCGTGAGGCTGCAAAGATGCCACGCCTACGGCGCTGAAAACATTATGCCACAGAACCGATCGCAAATTGCGACCGCATGCCGACTCAACTTGAAGTACCAATTTGGAACCTCAAGTTGTGCCGTCCGCCGTGTGAACTTGAAGTCACAAATTGTGACTTCAAGTGCCGGCAACTGACGTAGCCTCACTGCTGGCCACCGATGAAATGGAAGGCTTCCGACAAAGATTCCGGACTGCAAAGTTGGTGTCCCATGTCCGGCTGGTCAATGAGCCTGGCTTGAAAACCGTTCTTCACGAAACCGCCCTGGTAAATGTCCAGTATGTTCCCATAACGAAAATCCTTGGCACCGGTGATAAAAACAAAACGCACTTTCTTCCTGGCCTCGGCGACCCGGTCAGGAGGAACCGGCCAGACGCCATAGTTCGAAGTGTCAACCGCTTTGACCTTTGGCACCGGCTCGTAGAAATTGGCCCCGCAAATTGAAATATTTCCTGCAATCACGTCGTTGTGCAGGAAGGCAAGTTGCAGCGAGCAGCGCGCCCCGCCCGACATTCCACCGGTGTAAATCCGCCGGGGGTCGGCTTTATACCGCTCAACGGTTTTGAGAATTCCGACCAAGGTGAGGCCAACGCGCCGGGAAAACGGCTGATTATTGCCAATCTTTTGGGGAATCAGACAGATCAGCTTTTCCTTTTCCATGATGGCAGCCCATTCCTTGGGCATGGTCATGTTGTCTCCGGCATCCATGAAGGCGAAAACGCCAAATGCCTCTTTGTCCGAGTAATTCCTGGGCACAAAGATTTCAAACGATTCCTGCGCCAGATCAAAGTTGTAGTCAACACCCATGGCCGCCTTCGTAACCCGCGGGAGCGCCCGGTCAAAATGGATGAGTTTCCCTTCGCCGGGAGACGGAAAACCGGCGATTCCTTCAGCGCCCGTTTTTTGCAGGCAGGCAGCCAGTACGAACAGCCAGGCGTATCTTGGTATTCTGATCAATCGTTGACGCATCATATATTTCCCCCTGCACTTTGGCCGCGATTTTCAGGTCGCGTTGGCGTGTAACCAGCGCCATCGGCGCGACATATTTGTAGTTTCAAATTCACAAAACCAATCAAGCTCCGTAGGAACGACATCAATTTCGCACACCCTATGCCGCTCCTACGGAGCTTTGAAGATTAATGAATGCGTGGTTCTACAAAGATTTCGCGCCTCCGGCGCTGCAAATTTGGGCCGCAGAACCGGTCACAATTTGTGACCGGATGGCGGCCCGAATCAAGGTCGCATTTTGCGACCTTGAACAATCACAAATGGCGACAAAGATTCCGCTCCTCACGGGGCGGGGCCGCAGGCAATGGTGAGGGCCTTCCAAGGTGTCCTCTTTTTTAATCCTTGCGACTCGGCATTACCAGCCAAGTCCTGCTAAACTGCAACCTTCTCCTGGAAACACTGTGTCGTTCGCCGCCGAAAGGCATAAATTGCGCCGGCAATCAAAAGCGGGATCGCCGCTTCAATCCATTGTGGGGTCCAGGTGATACCCACTTCAAAATTATGCGGCCAGATCCTGGCATAAACAAATGATGCGTAGAGTGAACAAATTGCACATGCGATCACCATCCATTTGAGACTCACACCCGATCGACGTGCCAGCCAGCAGAAGAGCAGCGTCACAAGGGCGATCGCGACATAGTCAGCGCCGTGAAGCGCCAGGACCAGATGATGAAAGGCAACCGGGTTGTCGGTGGCAACGTGGAGTTTCTTCCAATCCCAGCCGAATCCCAGCGCGAACTCCAGCGATAAGCCGAGCATCAAGAACAGAGTCCACAGCACCGGAACCGCCAAAAGTGGCAACAGACAAAAACCAATGAGGAAATGACGGCCCCACCAGGACGATCGTCGCAGTGCCGCCATCAGGTGCTCTGCCAGAACCAGCGGGTCCCCGAGTTGAACGTTCGCACGGGACTCCGCATCGGTCTCGGATAATCCCTCCGACAAGGCGGCTTGTTTCAAGTCCTCGTGGTGGTCGGCAACTTCCTGGACCAACCGCCGCACCTGCACGATTGGACAGCCAAGTTCCACCAGCCGGCGGCGCAATTGCTCAGTGAAATCAGTCCTAGGCATGTTGTTCCTCCATCAATAGCGAGACGCCGGTCGTAACGCGTTTCCATTCGGTGGTTAATTCTTCAAGCCGTTTCCGTCCGCGGGCGGTGAGTTTGTAATAATTGCGGTTCCGGCCCTCCACCTCCCGCCGCTGGCTGCTCACCTGCTTTTCCGCTTCCAGGTAATGCAGGTAGGGATAGATGCAGCCTTCGCCAAAAGACAAGGTCTCTCCGGTTTGGGTCCGGATTTCCTCCACGATCTGGTAACCGTACATTTCACGCCGGGAAAGCAGGCGCAGCACCAGCAGCTCCGGGACGCCGTTCAAAAAACTGGGGTTGGTTTTCTTCATCGCGGTGACAATACCTCTAACCATGATGCCTGTCAACATCAAACTGTGATGCTACGGCGCGCCGGGGTGGTGGTCGTCGGACGCGGACAAGGCCAATCGCGAATGGCGACAAAGATTCCGCTCCTCACGGGACGGGGCGGCGGGTGGTGGCGGGGGATTCCATCGTGGCAATCATAGTGGCACTGGCGCGTGGGTCACACTTTTTTTCTTTGCCTTGCTGCCCGGCTTGTTTTCCGGTTCCACGTGAAATCCAATCCGCCGCCGTGGCGGTTCAGGTGGCAGCGGCGGCGGGTCGAGAATTTCCATGACACGCCGCAGCACGTCCACAATCACGCTCTCATGGACATCCAGCCGGGCAGTCAGTTTTTTTCCCAAGTCGGCCAGTTGGCGAGCCAGTTCCTTCGTGCCGCCCAGCAGGTCGCGCATCTGCACGAACGCGCGCACCACAAACACGCTCATCCACACCGCTTCCGGACTGTTGAGGACGTTGGCCGCCATGATCGCGCCGTTCTCGGTAAAGGCGTAGGAGAGTTTCCGGCGTCCGCCGTGAGAACTTGATATCGCAATTTGCGATATCAAGTTGGATTGTTCTTCGCGGGTTAATTGAAAGAGAAAATCATCTGGAAAACGGTCGCGATTACGTTTGACCGCTTCGTTGAAACGAAAAGTTGGAACGCCAAAAATGCGCGCCAAATCGGAGTCGAGAATCACTTTCTGCCCGCGAATTGTGCAGATCAACGACCCGATGTCGTCCATGCGCGATGGCGTTTGATTGCTCATAGCGTCCCATTTCCGATCCGGTCACAATTTGTGACCGGTTGCTTGCGGAACTTGAAGTCGCAAATTGTGACTTCAAGATGTCATTATGGCAACCAGCAAACTCCCGTTCACCCTTTCTGGCAAGGCCAATCGCGGGCGGCGACAAAGATTCTGCTCCTCACGGGGCGGGGCGGCGGGCGGCGGCGGGGGATTTGGGCACAATCATGCACCGGCAGGATGGAAATCAATCCTCCCAGAAAGCAGGCGGCGTCGCGAACCTGCTGTCGAAGTTGTTTCACGAGTTTTGCCGCCCTTGCAGCCCGGCTTCCATGAGCAGGCGCAGAAAAGCGTCCGTGTCGGTGAAGTCAGCCACGATGTAGCGCGCACCTGCCGCTCGCAACCGCTCGGCCCGCTCCGTTCCGGCGACGCCGATGAAGCCATACGAAAGATTCTGTGACGCGCGAACATCATGCAAGCCGTCGCCGACGTAAACGATGGCGTCAAAATTCGCGCAGCCGTAATGCTCCGCCGCGCGACGGCACGCGGTCCGCATGATATCCTCGCGCGCATGTCCGTCATCGGCGAAAGCGGCTGGCAAACCTTCAGTCGGCAGGCCGGCCGCGCGCAACTTGAACAGGGCCGACCGCCGCCAACCGCCAGTGGCGATGGCGACCGCGTATATCGCCGATTCCCGAAGGCGCTGCAGCAGTTTGTCGGCGCCGGGCACGGCTTGAAAATGATCCGGAGCGCTCGCAAACGCATCGGCCAGCGAACGGGTAAAGAACTCCTGAAATGACGCAACTTCGGCGGACTGCGGTGCTCGACCATGGGAAGTCATGAAGTGGTGGTGCAGAATGGACGAATCCGTTACATGGGGATAAACCGACCAATCCATCAAAAAATTTTGGACAGGCACCAAGCGCGCCAGTGCGGCTCCATAATGCTTCGCGTCCACCTGAAAAGTGCGCGCGAGTGTGCCATCAACATCAAACATCACGAGTTTCATCTTGAGCGCCATAATGTTTTCCTGAAACGGTCGCAATTTGCGATCTTAAAAAATTTCGCCGTGACGGGGCGGGAGGGTTTAAGAAAAGCGGGCGGCGGCAAAGATTCCGCTCCTCACAGGACGGCACGGCGGCGGCTTCCGTCCCTCTCCAGGCGCAATTCACCCCTCAAATCCCGCAATGTGTCCCTAAGTCCTTAATTCTTAGGCCGTTTCCGTTATCATTTCTATCAAACAATACCTTGATACTATGACTAAATATCTTGTGAACCGCACGGGCAAGCTGCTGTTCCCGCACCTCGCGCGCGATCAGCGCAAACATCAAATGTTCATCATCCTGCTGGTCCTGGCGACCAGCTTTTCCGCCGCCTGCTCACTGGTGATGTGGATGACGTCCGGCCGGCATTAAACCGATTTAACGCAAAGACGCCAAGGAGCAAAGCCGCGGAGATGCGGCAGGAATATCCCATCGGAGGGTGTTACGAAATTCAAAACGTGAACATGCGAATAATTGGGTAATTTTGCGGTTTTTTGAAATCGGCGATTATTTTCCCAAAAGGTCAAATTGCATTTGCCGCGGCGTGATTTCGTGCAGGAGCGGCAAGCTTTTGGGTTCGGTCAGAATGGCCAAGGCTCTGAGCAAAGCAATCGTATCGGCCAATAACCCGATCCCCCAGGTTAGCCGCAAGCTGTTCAAGAAGAACTGGCTCAGTCCCAATGGGTTCTTTTCGTAGGATTGCGTCGCTTCAATCCAGGATCGTGCTTGCCGGAGCAAGCGTTGTCCCACACTGGAACTGAGCGGGATCGTACCGTAAAGGATCTCGTGCTGGTGTGGTGGAAAGGAAAATTATTGCGGACAGGAACTTTGCTGCCAACACCAAGTGCACAAAGGCTGGGGATCGATTACGCCAAACCAATGTAATTGATCCAATTCCTGCAACCCAAGCCAGCGCAATGCCTGACCTTGTTCGCACGTCATGGTGTAGGCGTCGTCAAACTCTTCAGGCAAAACCATATTGGGCTTGAGTTTTGTCACCAGTGCCACGCGCGGGCCTTCGCGAAGTTTGCGCTGAGTGTGCAGATTGACGCAAGCCATGTCGCCGACCACGATGTCTGGCGTCCAGTCCAGATGCCGGCTGCAATAATGGATGCTGGGCGCCAAAAACACCGAATCGTCCCGGTTTGCCGGGGCGATCCATGAAATTAAGGGCACCAGCAAAATGCCCGAATCACACTGGCGCAGCCAGACTCGGAGGGTGTGCTTTTTATATCCAATGAAACATCGGCTCTGGCCTTCTTTGCGGCTGCGACCACCGGTGTTGGCCCGGTGCGCGCTGTACTGCCCGCCGGAATTTTTTTATATGCGTTGGTCGCGGCGGGCAAGTCTGTCGAGTCAATCACCGCCACGGTTTTGGCGAAGCGACCGGTTCCATCAAGCAACCCTTGGAGGAGCGATTCATTGATCTGCCGCAGATGGTTTAGCTCCAGTCGCGAGCGAAAGTCATGCAGCATTCGAACATCGGGCAGTTCACGCCGATTGCGTAAGCGGGCAAACCATCGCCAAGTTCGATGTTCGGGCAACAGTTCCGTCAGCAGATTGAACGAATGCGCGGGCGTGAGCAGCGATAACAACAGAACGCGGAATAACTGTGCCCCAGAGAAAAGGGCCGGACGCCCGCGTCTGGCCCGCGGTTTCCAAAGCCCGTTGATTAAATCATCAGGAATGTAAGGTGAAAGCAATTCGAGCAACGCGCCAGTACCGGTGGTAGGAAGTCGCCGCTTCATCGTAACGGTCTACCTGAAAAATCCAAGCACGTCCGCTCAGAAATCAAAACCACCATTTTTTAGCAGCAACTCGCTCCAATCCAATCGCTTGCTCCGAATTTCGTAACACCCTCCAACGGGGTTGAATCAAATCACGTGACGGATTGAATGCTTTGCGTCTTGGCGTCTTTGCGCCTTTGCGTTGAAATGAAATTCTGAATTGCCAGGATGACGCTACGACGGGGCGAAAGGGGTTAAGGGAAGCGGGTGGCGACAAAGATTCCGCTCCTGACGGTGTGGCGTCGAGCCCGCAGCTCGGCATCAACTAGGTCTATTACAAGCGCGATCTCCCCTCCGCTGCCAAGGCAAGAGTCAAACTCAACCTGACCGGCGTGCCGAAGGGTAAGCATTCACTGGAATTGTATAAAGTCGGCTACCGTGTCAACGACGCCTACGCGACCGACCTGGACCTGGGTTCGCCCTCACAATTGACCAAAGCGCAGGCGGCACAGTTCAAGACAGCGAACAGCGGCGCTCCGCCCTCCCACGTTTCCGTGAAAGTCGGCAAGGACGGCGTGTTGAACCAGGAGTTCAATCTGCGGGAAAACGATGTCTGCCTGCTCATTTTGAAAAAACATTAACCCGCTCCCGCTTCCGTCTCCTCCGGCAGAATCCAGGCGGGCTACTTCTTCTGTCTGTCCAGGCGCAGCAGTCCGAGTTGCCACGGCAGTTGCGAATAGTCGGGATTTTTCGGCGCAGCCGAGTCCATGCCCTGGTAGAGGAATTGAAGATTCCGGGGGTTGATCGTCAACGTTTCGTCGTATCCATCGCGGAGAATCTCGCCGTGACTGATGTCCTGAGTCCAAGGTTTCACACCGTCGTCAAAGGTGACATTGGTGATGCCGGCGAACGGGTTGTCCCAGGTGTCCGCCAGCGGCGTCCATTCGCCGTCGAGCCGGTCGGCGAGGAAGGCCTTGTAATACCTGTGACCGGACTTGCCGATCGCCTCGATAAGCGCCAGGTACTGGCCTGTCCCCTTCAGCCGGTAAGTGCAGCTCGCCTCGAAGAGGTCGAACCGGTTGGAGCTTTGCATCACCACGACCGGGTTGCTGAAGCCTTTGGGGAAATCCTGAATTTTCGTCTGGCAGCGGTAGAAGCGCCCGTCATCGCCCGAGGAGAACAGATAGGCATTTTTCTCATCGCAGATCACCCAGTAGTCTATCCACAACTTCGGGACTCCCGGCGGCTCGCTCGCGAAAAAATACTCGGGCTTGCTCCACGTCTCGGGTTTGCCGATGTCGTCCGCGGTTGAATACGTCGGCGGCTGCGACTGGTAGATCAGATACCATTTTTTCTGCGGCCTGAAGTAGAACACCTGTGGCGCGCAGTGGTAGCCGCGCAGGTTGGGGTTGCTGTCCATGTAATACGGCTTGGCGGATTGCGCTTCCGACCAGTTGGTGAAGCTCAGATAGACCATGTTCCATTGGCCCCGGGTGTCGGCCGTGGTCGCGTAGACGTGCCATCGGTCGCCGTAATAGACCACCGTAGGGTCTTTGACCGACACGAGCTTGTGGGTTTCGTCGGAGATGGGGCTGATCAACGGGCCGGTGGACTTCCACCTGAACGGCCCGGCGAAAACGTTGCTGCTGCGCGTCGCCGCCGGCGCAGACGAAGCCGCGCTGCCGTCGGTTGGAGGCGCTTGCCCGTCAGCAAGGATGGGTGCGCTTGCGGCCATCACCGTCAGTCCCGCTGCCAATCGAATTAGAAGTTTTGTTTTCATACAGTTTGTTCCGCCGGATCACTTCCCGCAGTTCAGATGTCGTCACGCCGGCTTGATCTTTGCGAGATTGCATTGAGTTCACTTGAGCCACCGACCGCCCCGTTTTAAGCATGGCTATTTGCGATGTCAAAATGCATTTTACTTTTTCTTCTGCACCTTGGCCGCGACTTTCAACCGAAGCGCGTTCAGCCGGATGAAGCCGGTGGCGTCGTCCTGGTTGAAATTATAAGAGTTCACGGCAAAGCAATATTTTCAACCTGGAACGAATAAGTCTTCAAGGATTCAGGTGTGGCAAGTTGAATGTTCAATTGGGTATCCGGCGGCGGCGGCGTATCAAAACCTGTGCTCCTGAAATCGTCGGTGCTCCAGCTTTGGTTGCTCTTCAAGGGATTGCCCTGACCGTCCACAAACTTCAGGTCAATGATGCGCTTGTCCGGGTCTTTGATGTAAAGTTGGATGGAGTCTTTGGAATCGGACACCATCCCGCCAAACATTCCTTTGAACAATTGGCCAAATGCTTCGCCTAACTTCTGATCGCCATTCTGTTGGGATTCGATTTCCTTTTTCTTGGCGTCGTAGGCCGCTTTCGTCAGGTACATCAGTTGAATATGATATTTTGCCAGCGACGGATTTTGAACCGGTTCGGCGGGATGTTGCAGGATGTTTTTTATCGTGAGCCGTCCGCCGTTCGCTTCCGTGGGATTGAACAATTCAACATGGCCCTTGAGAATTTTGATGGCCGTTGCGTTGCGGGAAGGATTGCGCAGTCTTACTTCAGTGCTCAGCGCACCGCCGGATTGCCCAAAACCGAACGGGCGGGGAGAATTTTCGCCGTCATCTTTCGGAATGAGGTCGCGACCCGTTGAGTCTGTGGCCTCGGTCAGTTGAACACGGCGCACACTTTGGGCATCTGCCGCAGCGTCGCCGGTAAATTTTAACTCAACTTTACATTCGGAATTAAAAGCGCTGGTCGTGCGGTTGTCCGTAACGTCGCCAACGTTTACTTGTATTTGCGGCGCAGATTTCTCTTCGGTCTGCGCATTTGCAGCGGACGGCAATGCCAGAAAAATCGCCAGACAGGTTTGATTGAGCAGTTTCATATTTATTTTTTCTTTTGTACCTTCGCCGCAACTTTCAACCGGAGCGTGTTCAACTTGATGAAGCCGGTGGCATCGTCCTGATTGTAGGCCTTTGTGGGATCGGCTTCCATCGTCGCAATGTGCGGGTTGTACAGGCTCACCGGGCTCTTGCGACCGGCGACCATGATGTTGCCCTTGTACAGTTTCACCCGCACGGTGCCGGTCACGTTCTTCTGGCTCTCGGTCACCAGCGCCTGCAAAGCAAGCCGTTCCGGCGCGAACCAGTAGCCATAATACACCAGCTCCGCGTAACGTGGAATCAGCGAGTCCCGCAAATGCATGACTTCCCGGTCCATGGTGAGGCTTTCCATCTGCCGGTGCGCAAAGTGCAGCATGGCGCCGCCGGGTGTTTCATACACGCCCCGCGATTTCATGCCCACGTACCGGTTCTCCACCATGTCCACCCGGCCAACACCGTGTTTGCCGCCGATTTTGTTCAGCGCCTTCATCACGCCGAGCGGAGAAAGTTTTTTGCCGTTCACCGCCACGCAATTGCCCTTTACGAAATCCAGCGTCACAAACTCCGGTTTGTTCGGCGCGTCTTCGGGGAACACGGACAGCGTGGTGAACGAGCCGCGATACTTTTTATCGCTCGCGTCCAGCCACGGGTCTTCGAGGATGCCCGCCTCGTAGGAGATGTGCAGCAGGTTCCGGTCGCTTGAGAACGGCTTCTTCGCGCTGGCCTGGACGGGGATTTTCTTCCTCGCGCAGTAGGCGATCATCTGCGCGCGGCCCGGAAACTCCGAGCGGAAACTCGGGTCGCGCCACGGGGCGATGACCTGCAAATCGGGCGCGAGCGCGGCGGCGGTGAGTTCGAACCGCACCTGGTCGTTGCCTTTGCCGGTGGCGCCGTGGGCGATGGCGTCGGCCTTTTCCTTTTTGGCGATTTCCACCATGCGCTTGGCGATGAGCGGCCGGGCGATGCTGGTGCCGAGAAAATACTGGCCCTCATAAATCGCGCCGGCGTGGATGATGGGATAGATGAAGTCGCGCGCGAATTCCTCCTGCAAATCGTCAATGTAGATTTTGGATGCGCCGGTCCTTTTGGCCTTGGCTTCGAGGCCGGTGAGTTCGTCCTCCTGGCCGATGTTGGCGCAGAAGGCGATCATCTCGGCGTCGTAGGTTTCCCTGATCCACGAAAGCAGCACCGAGGTGTCGAGGCCGCCCGAATAAGCTAAAACAATTTTCATGTCCGCACATTAAACCGCCAAGCTGCCAGGAACGCAAAGGGGAAAATGCCGTTTGAAACCACGAGCTACACGAACTACATGAAAGCACAGGAGCGCCGGTTTCCAACCCGGCAGGTTTCGATGCGTTTACCGCCACGCCGGGTCGGAGACCGGCGCTCCAATCCGGCGCCTTGGCCCTGGTTTGGCGGGCTGCTATTTTGCCGATGTTCGTTGTTGCATCCACTCCCAATCCTGCTGGTCCGAGGGGTCAGTGATGACGACTCTCCCGCTGGCTTTCTCAGCCCGGCTCAGCCACCGGTGGATTTCGGAATGGCCGTCGGCAAACGCAAAGCCGCACCCGCCGTCGTGGTAGGTCCCGGGCGCGTCAAACCATTCGGGGGATTCCATGCCAAAGGCAAACGCCGCGTCATTGAGGCCTTTGGCGTCTTCGTCCAGCAACACCCAGAGCCCGGAAGGTCCCGGAGCGTGAATATCGGACGACTTGGCAAACGTGTGCCAGGGTGAATTCCGATGATGAGTCTGCTGATTGTTTAGCCAAGGGCCGTTGACTGACAAATTCGGGATGCCGTAGTGGCTATACGGGGGTGAACCATACTCCGTTGCCTCATAACCCGGATCAATGGTGCCCACCGCCTGACTCATCGAAAAGGTTCTGGCCGCAGGCACGATCTGGCCGATGAAAGCCGGATTGTTTCCCTGATACAGGCCCATGCGCTGGTCCGCCGGACAGCGGAATACATTCACGTTCCCGCCAAGATAACCGATGAGCAGGGAACGGGTTGGATCGGCGAGCACATCGGGATCGAATTCCTGCGGCTGGCCTATACCCGCCGAGCCGGGACACCAATTGTAACCGGTATTGGTGTTGCCATCGTCGGGATTGGGCGGGAAAAATTCGTTGTTTTCAGTCGTGTAAAGGAGCATCGCCGTCATCATCTGCCTGCCCTGGTTCAGGCAGGCAGCGCCTTGCGCCCGGCCTTTGGCCTTGCTCAACACCGGCAACAGCATCGCCGCCAGGATGGCAATGATGGCAATCACCACCAGCAGTTCGATCAAAGTGAATGCGCGCCGGGAGTTCATGCTTTTACCGATATAGACACCGACCCCGCCCGATTTGTATGGAAACGTGCCGGATTCGTTTCCATATATGACACCGCCGGCAACGAATCGTTTCGCAATCAACAAAAAAATCAACCACTACTTTCTTTCGTGTGCCGCGATCTTCAACGGTTCGATGTGCACCAGCACATCGCTGACAGTGGGCATGGTGTCGCGGATTTTGTCCTTCACGGCGTGGGCGATTTCATGCGAGCGCAACACCGTCATTTGCGGGTCCACTTCCACATGCATGTCCACGAAATATTGATAACCCACCTTGCGGACGATGCATTTTTCCACGCGGTCCACGCCAGGCGTGGTGGCCGCAATCTGGCGGATCTGGTCAATCACTTCATGGCCGGGCGCGGTGTCCATGAGCTCGTTGAGCGCCGGACGGAGCAAATGCCAGCCGTTCCACGCGATGACCCCCGCCGCCGCAATCGCCGCCACATCATCCGCCGCCTCGAAACCCTTGCCGCCGATGAGCGCCACGCTGATGCCGATGCCGGCGGCCACGGACGTGATGGCGTCGCTGCGATGATGCCAGGCGTCCGTGCGCACGGCGGAACTGTCCACCGCTTTGCCTTCGCGCGAAACAAACCGGAACAGGCCTTCCTTCACGGCCACCACCACCAGCAGCACGATGAGCGTAAACGGCGACGGCGACGGATGCGGTTGCGTGATTTCGCCGAACGCCTTGAGCGCAATCCACAGCGCCGCCCCCAACAACATCGCGGCGACGAGGGCGGAGGCAATCGGTTCGGCCTTGCCGTGGCCGTAGGGATGGTCTTCGTCCGCCGGCGCCGCGGCCACGACGAGTCCGCGCCACACGATGAGCGAACTGAAAATGTCGGCAAAAGATTCGACGGCATCCGCGACGAGGGCGTGCGAATGGCCGACAATGCCCGCGGCGAGTTTCGTGCCCGACAACACGACATTGACGGTCATGCCCACAAAGGTGGCGCGCAAGCCGCGTTGGAGGCGATTCAATGGCACAAGCGGATTTAAGCACGGACCGGGCCGTTTCGCCAAGCTTGTAGCTGCGCTTGTGAAAGCGCGGGTCCGGCGTTTTCACAAACGCCGCTACGAGGTCAAATCAGGTGGCAAAACATCGCGTCGCGGAGCTTCGGCTCGAACCAGGTGCTCTTGGGCGGCATGATGCCGCCGGCGTCCGCAATGGCCATCAGGTCTTCGATGCCCGTCGGAAACATCGAGAACGCGCAGGCGTATTCGCCGCTGTTCACCAGCTTTTCCAGTTCCGCCGGGCCGCGAATGCCGCCGACATAATTGATTCGCTTGCTCGTGCGCGGGTCGTCGATGCCAAACACCGGGGACAGGATATGTTCCTGCAACAGCGACACATCGAGCGAATCAACCGAGTTGCGCGGGGCGTTGAGTTTTATGCGGACGCCCAGGGTTTGCCATTTGCCCTGCAAATAAAGGCCGATCTCGTGTTTGCACGCCGGTTGGGCCTTGCCGCTCGGCTCAATGGGAAAAACGGCGCCGATAATTTCCAATAACTGCTCCGGCGTCCAGTTGTTCAAATCCTTCACCACGCGGTTGTAGGGCAGGATTTGCATCTGGTTGTGCGGAAAAATCACGGCGAGGAATTGTCCGCTGTGGCCCGCGCCATTGCGCGATCGAAAAAGCCGCGTCGCCGCCGCGCTGCGATGATGGCCATCGGCAATGTAGAGAAACGGGATGGTTGCGAATTGCGTCTCGATGAATTTGATCTTGTCCTCATCGGAGATCACCCAGGCCGTGTGCCGCACGCCATCCCGGGCAGTGAAATCCACGTCTGACTTTTTGAAAGCAATCTTCTTCGCGATAAATTTGTCGAGTTCGGCGTTGGCGCGGTAGGTCAAAAAAACCGGGCCGGTTTGCGCGTTCAGGGTTTCGATGTGCCGGGCACGGTCATCCACCTTGTCCGGCCGCGTCAGTTCGTGCTTTTTGATGGCCCCGCTCAGATATTCCTCGCAACTCGCCGCGGCGACGAGGCCAACCTGTGAATGTTTGCCCATGATCTGCCGGTAAAGATAAAAGCACGGTTGCGAATCCTGCTTCAGCGCGCCGTCTTGGATGAGCTTTTGAAAATTTTCCCCGCCCTTCGCATAGACTTCCGGCGCGCAAGGGTCCGTGCCCGGCGGCAAATCAATTTCCGGTTTGCTGACGTGCAAAAAACTGAGCGGGTTGCCGGCGGCGATTTCACGCGCTTCGTCCGACGACATCACATCGTAGGGCAATTCGCAAATGCGCGCGGCAAGTTTAGGTTCCGGTCGCAGCGCGGCAAAAGGTTTGATCGCTGCCATAACCGTGCGAAGATACGAACAGCGCAGGCCGAAGGCACGCAGAATTTGAATCTGGAAAACCCGGCTAATTTTTTCCGCGGGACATGCCGAAGGTTTGTCGGAGGAATTTCGCAAGCGTCACGTAGCGCGGGCCGGACAGCGTGACGCTCTGTCCGCTGGCCGGAATTTTAAAGGGCTGGTAGGATTGCGTTCGCCGGTCGTACTGGAGCCAGTGGAAATCGGGCGAATCCAGCGAGGTGTCGAACCGGAAAGCAACCCGGGAAGGCAAATCCGATGCATCCGATTCCAGGACTTCCACCGTGAGGCCGCCGAGGTCATACCGGTCGCCTTTTTTGCATCTGGGTTTGCCCAGGAGCAGGTTGCCAGCCCTGAAGACGTAGGCGCCATGGATCGGACCAACATTGTCGCAGGAGAATATGTCCGGCGCTTTGGATTGAATCACCAGCGTTTTGTCATCGGTCCGCTGGACGTCGAAGCTCGTGCCACCCGGCACCAGCGCCCTCATGGTCTTTGGCAGTGGCTGGTGGTAATACGCTTTGTAAGAAGGTGCATAAAGCAACGCGAGCGGGCAGGGTGCGTTGATGACGATCACATTCTTGTTTTCCGCGTCCGGTGAATTGCCGACATCGATGCCATTCGTTTTCATCGTTTCCATTTGATTTGGTCAGTAATCGTTGCCGACCTTCATGAATAGACAAGGGAAACCGGCAAGCCTCACGCTTCATATCGCGTGCGACTTACTAAACGAGTCTGCCGACGAGCCGCCGCTGCTTTGCTTTGGCGCGCTAAAGCCGAAGCCAAATCCAGCGGAAATAGTGCTTGCCACGGCGGGTTTCACTGGTAGGCTCTGCGGCTCATTATTGAATTTTTATGGCACGCATTTGTGAATTGACCGGCAAACGCCCGATGAAGGGCAGCATCATCTGGCGGAGTGGCAAGCCCAAGAAACAGGGCGGCATTGGCACACACATCACCGCCATTACCAAGCGGAAGTTCATGCCGAATTTGCAGCGCGTGAAAGCCCTCCTGCCCAGTGGCGAAGTGCGTTACATTCGCGTCGCGGCCAGCGCCCTCAAAAAAGGCCTCGTCACCAAGGCGCCCAAACGGAATTGGACAAAGCCGGAAGCGGTCAAAGCCTGATTTCACCGGCAAGAATTGAGAATTGAAGATGGAGGATAGTGTGAAAGCGTCATCCTCTTTTTATTTGCTTCCTTGCCGTTTTCATCGAAATGAGTGTTTACATCCGCCCTCACCTTTTGTCCTCTCTCCTCCGTCTTCGCTTCGCTTCGACGCGATCGCGCCGAAGCCAGAGGTGAAGGCGGACAGGAGAGGAAATCGCTTTCGCTTGTTTCTGGATTTGCGGATGAGCGTCGGCCAATCCAGTCGTATGAATTTTCAAAGGAGCAGCGAACGATTCTCCCTCTTCTGGGGGGAGAGGGCCGGGGCGGGCACGGGGCATAGACATCGTTGACACATGAGGGCATAGACATGGTTGACAGTTTTCATTTTGGTTCGAGGCTGCTCTACGGTT
>JBEKZC010000073.1:0-17875 GCA_049510295.1 Verrucomicrobiota bacterium
CGGCAGCGGCAGCGGCGGCAGCAGCTACAACGATGGCGGCTACGGCAGCGGCAGCGGCAGCGGCAGTGGCGGCTACGGCGGCGGCGGCAGCGGCGGCGGCGGCGGCGGCGGCGGCGGCGGCTACAGCGGCGGCGGCGGCGGGATGAACCAATACTACGCCGGCGGCGGCAGCGGCGGCGGCGGCGGCGGCGGTTCCTATGTTGATTCCTCGGCACTCTTTCAGAGTGGAATCTCGGGCGTCCAGTCCGGCAACGGCGAAGTGGTGATCGAAGCCGTCCCCGAACCATCTAGTTGGGTGTTGTCCGCCATGGGCATGGGGTTGGTGCTACTAAAGTTCCGCCGGCGGAAATAACCCCGCTCCGCTTTCACCAGCCCCGCATTGCAAGGTGCGGGGTTTTTATTTTCAAACCTGTAGCTTTCGTTACGTCCGGGCCCACATTAAACTATCATTTTGGGGGCTGAAAAAGTTTCACCTGATTCTTCACCTAAAGTTACACCTGACGAGCAATAAAGGGGCGGTAAGGGGGCAATGAGCGAGCATTGAGCGAGCAGTCGAAAAAACAGCTTGAACCCTTGTAAAACAAGGTTATACTAGCCCTTGTAACAGAGTGTGTTAGGCTCGGAACGGTAAAGCTTCCTCGTTCGATTCCGACCCTCGCCTCCAAACCTGAACAATCTCTGCTTCAAAGATTTGGACAAAGGCGGAGGCCGGACTTCCAGTAAATCAGCGTGTGTGCCACTTTTCTGCTTTTGCAGGTTAACCCGACTTTCAAAAGTTTCCCGGCAAATCATTTTTCCACCCGGACAATAAACCTGACCGTGGTCCCTTTGCCGGGCGCGCTGTCCACCTGGCACTCTCCGCCGATGCCCCCGATGCGTTTGCGCATGTTGGCCAGGCCATTGCCACCGGCAATGCGCAGCGGATCCTTGGTGGTTGCGGCCGCGCCCACGCCGGCGGGATCGAAGCCGATGCCGTTGTCCTCGATGGCAGCGGAGAAACCGGACTCCGCCAGGGTGAGGGAAACGTGCACCTCGGTGGCGGAAGCATGCTTGACCACATTGTGCAGGGCCTCCTTGAAAGCCAGGAACAGGCTGTGACGCACCTCGGCAGTGAGGGGCCACGCGGGCAATTGAATGGGCACCACCAACCGGCAGCGAATGCCCGCAACATTCAAAAAATCCTGCGCGAACTTGCCCAGATAGTTCACCAGGCTGTCGAGCGTGTCGTGGTGCGGGCTGACGGCCCAGACAATCTCGTCCATGGTCCGCGTCAACTCCCGGGCCGTAAGATAAACCTTTCCCAGGCGCGTCACGATCTGTTGCGAATCCTCACCCTCGGCGCGGTTGGACTGGCTGAGCATCATGATCCGCGCCAGGTTGGAGCCGAGATCGTCGTGAATGTCCTTGGCGATGCGTGCCCGTTCATTTTCCAGGGCGCGCTGCCGTTCCAAACGTTCCATTTTTTTGTGCAGCCGGCGGCGGGTGATGTAACGCGCCGCGCCCCCCACCACGCCGACGCCAGCCAGCACGGCCCCGCCGGTGAACCACCACGTTTGCCAGAACCAGGGCAGCACCGTGAACGCGAGCGTTGGCCCGCTTTCGCTCCAAACCCCGTCGTTGTTGCAGGCAATGACCCGAAACGTGTAGTCCCCCGGTTTCAGATAGCTGTAGTAAGCCACGCGCCGGGTGCCGACATCCATCCAATCCGACTCCAAGCCGTCGAGCCGGTACTTGAAACGCACCTTTTCCGGCGCGACGAGGCTGAGGCCGGTGTAACGAAATTCGAGGCGATGTTTTCCCGGCGAAACTTGCAGCCGGGCGGAGGGCGACGAGGACATGTCCGGTCCGGGCAGAGGCACCACTTGGTCGTCCACCGTAACTTCTTCGATCAAGACCGGCGGAGGGAAGGGATTGATCTTCACGCCGGCGGGATGAACCATCGCCAGTCCCTTGATGGTGGGAAACCAGAGTTGTCCGTCCGGGGTCTGGCAGCCTGACGCCTGAAAACCGCCGGAACATTCCAGCGTATTCAATCCTTCGGCTTTACCATAAACCAGACAATTCACCGTTTTCGATTGGCCGTCGGCACAACGGTTCAATTCGTCCTTGCGGACCCGAAAGATTCCGCCGTAGGAGCTGATCCAGAAATTCCCCTGTCCGTCATCGGCGATATGGCAGATGACATTGTTGGGCAACCCTTCCCACGTGGAAATGGTTGCGAACTGCCCGTCCCGCAGACGGCACAAGCCGCCACCAAAGGTCCCCACCCAGATGGTGCCGTCCGGTTCGGCCAGCAATGACCACACAAAATCGTTGGGCAATCCGGCCAGGCGGCGAAACTGCGTAAGTTTGCCGTCCTTAAGCCGGCCCAAGCCCCCGCCGGACATGCCAAACCAGATGGCGCCGTTTGTATCCTCGGTGATAACCCGGACGCTGGGCAATACCAATCCCTCCTTGCGAGTGAACCAGGTGCATTGTCCATTGGCATACCGGGCCAGTCCGGATTGGGTTCCCACCCACATTATCCCCTGCTGATCTTGGTACAACGCGAAGACCACGGCCGTCGGATCTTCCAAGCCCTTCGGAAATTGGAACTTTCCATCATGGCGGACAAACAAACCGCCCCCAAAGGTCCCCACCCAGAGTTCTCCAACGTGATCTTCGAGCGCCGACCAGATAAAGGTATTCAACAACCCGTTTGTCTCCGTGAAGGGTTTCACCTCCCCTTGATCCAGCCGATACAATCCCGCGCCCTCCGTTCCCACCCACAGTCCGCCTTCGGCCGCGGGTGTCACGGACAGGACGGCCCGTCCCTGCCAGTCATCGGGAGCCTTGACCATTTCCACTTTCCGCTTGCGCAAGGCGTCCAAGCCGCCGCCGCCGGTCCCCACCCACAGGTTCCCTTCGCGGTCCTCGCACAGGTCCAGCACCCAATCATGTGATAATCCGTTTTGACGCGTGAAATGCAGGCTGGTTCCGTCGGGCGACAGTAGAAAGAGTCCCTCCTGCAAGGTTCCCACGAGCAAATCGCCGGATTTTGTTTCAAGCAATGCCGTGACATAATCCTGGCCCCAAGGAGCCGGTCCCCGATCCACAACGGTGCCCTGCCCGGTCATTTTTTTCACCCGCCCGAAACCCATAAGCCACAGGCCTCCATCCCGGCTCGCACAGGCCCTTTGAACATCGGTGGTCTCCGGTTGGACACTGGGCAACCACGGCACCAGCCGGCCTTTTCTCAGCGACCCGAGCAAACTGCCCCGGACCACCCACAACTCCCCGCTTTTGTCCCTGGCGAACGACGGCACGCTTTCCCTTGGTCCAACGTTGGGGGCAACCAAGTTAACACCCTGCAAAGAGAGAATCGCTCCTTCCCGGCTGAGCATCCAGAGGACCCCGTCGGCATCGGTTTCGATCGCGGTAATCGCCCCTCCCGGCCAGTTGTTCCCCAGATTGACCGCACTGAATTTGCCGGCCCGCAATTGCGTGAGATCGCCGGTTTCATGGCCGATCCAAAGGGTGCCGTCCGCGTCTTCAAACAAACTCGTGATCCGGCTGTCCCCGAATTTCGGGGTGTTGCTGGTGTCAAAAATCTTGAACCGCACGCCGTCAAACCGCACCAGCCCGTTATAGGTGCCGAGCCACAGATAACCCTCCCGGGTTTGCACGATGGAAGTGACCGAGTCCTGGGGCAATCCCTGCTCCGTCTGCCACACATCAATCGAGTAGTCCGACACGGACGAATTGGTTGCCCCCGAAAGATGAAAGCCGCACAACCACACCGCAATAATCCCAACGCAGACGGGAATTTTTCTTTGCCGGTGTGCATCAGTTAAAAGCTTGAATCGCCGCGGCACAGGACTCAGGGTATGCATGTTTATCGCGTGGAGCAACATTTAGGGATGCGTTTCCGGACCCGGCGGCCGGGCGTGCCAGGGTGGCGAAATCCATCGCCACGGGACAAGGAATGCAAATAAAATTTATAATGCCGACGAGCACGCAGGGTTTGAATCCCTGGTCGGGCGCGACCCGGGCAACAGTGTCATCTAAACAGATGACAACCCTCTTTGTGAAATTGAATGTAATAGTAAAGGCAACGTGAGTATTGCGGTTTCGATCGTTGAAGATGATGGGCCGGCGCGAGAGGTTCTTACGGACTGGATCCGGCATGCGCACGGATTCCGCTGCGTGAGCCAGTATGGAAGCGCCGAGAGCGCGCTGATGAAGTTGCAGGCGGAAAAGCCGAGCGTGGTGTTGATGGACATCAATCTGCCGGGCATAAGCGGGATTGAATGTGTGCGCCAGTTGAAGCCGCAACTGCCGGACACCCAATTTGTAATGCTTACTGTTTACGAGGACACCGACCACATTTTCGATGCCCTGGCCGTCGGTGCGAGTGGTTATCTCCTGAAGCAAACGCCCCGCGAAGAGTTGCTCACGGCCCTCAAAGACGTCCATGCAGGAGGGTCGCCCATGACCAGCAACATCGCCCGCAAAGTGGTGCAATCCTTTCTCCGCTCCGCGCCCCAGGTGGATGAATCCGTAAATCTTTCCCCGCGCGAACGGGAAGTGCTGGAATTGCTGGCGTGTGGTTATTTATACAAGGAAATCGCCGACAACCTCGGCATCACGGTGGCGACCGTGGTCACCTACATCCGGCGCATTTACGAGAAGCTGCATGTGCGCTCCCGCGCCCAGGCCGTGGCCAAGTATGGGCATTTTGCCACCCCGCGATGAAAGCGGACGCCGCGCGGCTTCCAAGCAAGATTTTTCAGGTTGCCAGGTTGTTGCGTCCGATCCCGTGTCCTTTCCAACCGTAGAAGGCCACATAGGCGTAGGCCACCAGCGGAACGATGAAGGACACTTGCAGCCGAAGGTGGTCGGCCACGAAGCCCTGAATTGGCGGCAGGATGGCGCCGCCGAGAATCGCCATGACCAACAATGATGAGGCCTGGCTTTTGCAGTTGCCGACGCCTTCGATCGCCAGCGAAAAGGTGTTCGACCAGCCGATGGAGGTAAACAACCCCACCGCCACGACGCACCACATGGCCAGCCGGCCGCCGGTGAGGATTGCGGCGGCCAGCAAAACGACCACCATCAGTGAAAACAACATCAACGTGCGCCCGGCCAGCGATTTGCCAAACCGGAACAGCACCCAGCAAAGCGCCAAAAAAGGAAGATACATCTGCACCACCGCCCAGCCGCGCAACGCCCAAAGCACCAGGAATCCGGTGATGGGAATGGCGGCCAGCAACAGTTGCTGGTTGCGCCGGGTCATCTCGCTCAACCCGACGGCGCCCATGAAACGACCGATGAGCATGCCCCCCCCAGTAAAGCGACACATATTTGCTGGCGTCCAGCGGGGTCAGTCCCGCGATGCCGGGCTGGCCGAGAAAATTGATGATCGCGCTGCCGACGGAGACTTCGCCGCCGACATACATGAAAATGGCGATGATTCCCAGCCGGACGTGGGGAAACTTCAACGCTCCGACCTCGCGTTCGATCTTTCCCCCGCCGATGTGCGGCAGGTGAATGAAGAAAAAAATTGCGGCCAGGATTACGAAGACCCCGCTGAATGCCAGATAAGGCACCTTGACCGAATCCGCCCCGTGCGCTCCGGTCCGGGCAAAGTATTGGAAGATCAAATATCCCCCGATCAACGGCCCGATGGTGGTGCCGACCGAATTAAATCCCTGCGCCAGATTCAACCGGCTGGACGCGGTCCGCTCCGGTCCCAGGATGGTCACATAAGGGTTGGCGGCAATTTGCAGCATGGCAAACCCGAGACCCACCACAAACAGCGCGACCAGAAACAAGGGATAGGAAATGATGGTGGCCGCCGGCCAGAACAGGACACTGCCCAGCGCGGAAATCAGGAGACCGAGGACAACGCCATTCTTGTAGCCAATGCGCGCAATGGGGTCGCCCGTCGCCACCGAAATCACGAAATACAACAACGACCCGACAAAGTAGGCCCCGAAGAAGGCCAACTGCACCAGCATCGCCTGGAAATAATCCAGCGTGAACGCCTCCTTGAACCGCGGAATCAGGATGTCATTGAACACCGTCATGAACCCCCACAGGAAAAAGAGGACCGTCATGATCGCGAACGGCCCGCGATAAGATTGACTGTTGCCAGATTGTGAAGATGAAGAAACGGTCATCGGTTCATCCCAAACTCGAAAGTTGAATTATTGCGTTGGCGGAGTGCGCCCGTCCCGCCACCACCGGCAACTTCGGAATTCGAGTTCATATCAATTGACCAGACCGCGCTTCATTTCATGCTGGCATGGAGGAATGAGCAGCCTCCACAGCCATTACCGGGGCGTCAACAGCGGCCCGAGCACTTTGGCAAAGATGTCGGCCTGGCGCATGAAGCCGAGGTCGCTCGGATGCGAACCGTCCACGCTGCCCTCGCCATCGTCGCCAAACAGATGTTCGCCCGGAATGTAGTAAAGGTTTTTGACGCCGGATTTTTTCAACCGCTCGCAAGCGGCTTTCAACTCGGCGCGGTCTTTGAGGTGGTAATATTCCATGCGTCCGGCAATCAGGAAGGAATCCTGCATGGTGCGATCTTCCACCAGCACGATGGGCGTGTCCGGGTGCGCCGCGCGGAGTTTGCGGACACAAGGCTCGACGCGCTCCTTGATTTCGTCGGCGACCAGGTTGGGCAGACAATCGAGGACATAGACGGACGGATCGAGTTCGGCGAGCAGGTCGGCCATCTCGGGTTCCATTTTGCCCTGGCCGGAAAAGCCGAGATTGATGGTCGGCCAGTTGAAACGGCGACCGAGAATTGCGCTGTGGACCATGCCGGGGCGTGACGCGGAAAGCCCCTGCAAAATCGAAGTGCCATAAAAAACAACTGGCTTGCGGACGCCCGGCCCCCACGGCCCGGCTTTTTCCATGGTCGCGCCCGGTGGAATTCCGAGTTCGACAAATTTCGTTCCGTTGTAGAGCGGCAGGTAAAGCAGATACTCGCGTTTGCCGGGCACAAGATTTTCCGCGAGGGTCACGTCGTTGGTCTGCGCCGTGGGCTGACCCACAGCGAGCCAATGCCAGCCTTTGTCGGTCTTCACGTACAAATCGAGTCCGCTTTTGCCGATGGCTGTCATGTTGGGCAGGTAAAGCCAGGACTCGGTCAATGCCCAGCGTGCGCGGATGGTCGTCGCGTCGGTGACGAAGCGGACGCACATGCCGGCGGAGTTGCAGCTCAACTCCCAGACGGGTTTGCGCACCAGGGTTTCGGCCCGGGCGGGCAGGCGATCATAAAAATCCCGGGTGTCGTTCCAGCCGCGGCCTTCGACCCCGAACTGCCGGATGTCATACCAGGGCGGGGTGTCGTTGGGACCGGCCGGGCCGGGTGCGGGCTGCGCGGCAGCAAACCACACGGGGAACATGGTGAAGGCGGCGGCAAGCATTGGGAGCAAAAACTTGAGTTGCATGGCAATTATTGGTTGGTTGTGCGGAGCAATCTATGGAAATTGGCGGAAACCGCTTGTCCCCTATTTAAGCGACTTTGCCTTTTGGGGGGGCATGGGTTAATCTTTTTCATATAGTTCAAACCACTTTGATATGAAAACGGGTTCCGTGCGGATTGTGTGGCACCAGTTGATGCACCAGGAAGCATTGTATCTGGCGCTCATTTGGGGAGTTGCAATGTTTGCCACCGGCTGCGGGAAGAAAGAAAGCGCCGCGCCTTCGGCCACCACGGTTGCGCCGGAGCAAACCGCCACCCAGGAGACAGCGGCGGCAACCGCACCCAGCCACCCGGTGTATACACCACCCATGCCGACGGCAGCGGCGGCGAATGCCGACAACGGACTGACCGTCTTGCAGCAATTGAACCGCTCCGTGATCCAATATAGAATCCAAAATCACCGTAACCCCACCAGTGTTGAGGAAGTGGCCGCCTTCGCCGGTGTCCAGGTCCCGCCCCCGCCGCCAGGAAAGAAATATGTCTTTAACGGCAAGGGATTCGTTGTTCTGGTGGACGATTCAACAAAATAAGGTATGGTTACAATGATGGTTTCCATCTCCAATTCCAAAAAATGGTTTGCCGGACGCAAGACCGCGCAACCGGCTCCCCAACGTGGATTCACCTTGATCGAACTCCTGGTGGTCATTGCCATCATTGCCATTCTCGCGGCAATTCTGCTTCCGGCGCTGGCCAGGGCCAAGTCCCGGGCGTTACGGATGCAGTGCATGAACCAAATGAGGCAACTTGACTTGGGCATTAATTTGTTCGTTGGCGACAACTCGGAAACGTTCCCGGCAGCAGGTTATCAAGCCTCAGCGGGCGTGCTTACTTGGGACAGTTGGGTTTACCCCTACGTCGGCGGCAGCAGTGGTTTGTCTCTGATACAGGCGGAAACGGGCTACTATGCGGTAGATCCGTCAGATGCTCAGGCGTTGAACTGCGGCATCGGCCTCAAGATTATGGCCTGTCCTGCCGACAATTTTCAAAAAGTCTCTTGGATGAATGCGAGTGGCAATCCTCAGTTTTCTACCAGAACCTATGCCATGAACAGCGCGGGTTTCACTTATGGGACGGATATACAAGTTAACCCCGATCTCCCCAAAAAAGGGAGCTATCAATTGCCGGACTTGTATCAGCCGAACCGCCACGGTGTCGGAATTTACTGGGACGCGAGTAGTGAAACGACCCCCGATTGGGGGGCAAGGGGTTATCCAGTTTCGGTGGTTCGCGATCCATCCGGAACCATTCTGTTGTGCGAACAGGCCAGCAGCCAGGGCTGTATGGGGAACATCTGGCCTTGTACTTGTTGCGGCCCGCAAACCACGGATGGGTCGGACGGTGGCTGGGGCAACATGTACCAAATTGACACGGCGACGGCCAACTTCACCTCGACGCAATTTGGTTCCGGCGGCTACAATCAAGGCAACCAATTGTACGCGGCTCAGAATTACCGGTTTGACTACGCTTTTCATGATGGCCACGTGGAAACGCTAAAAATCCAAAGCACCGTCGGCTCCGCGCCGGGCAAACCGTATATGCAACTCCTAAGCCCGCTTGGAATGTGGACGGTCATCCCGGGCGATTAATCCCGCGATTCTGCCGGATTGGGTCATGCGCTTGTCCCCTCTTTTGGTGACATGCAAGTCTTTGCGGATGTTGGTAGGATTTGACATTAAATCAGACAACAGCCTTTTGAACAGCAGACCACATATGAATGATTGGTTGGTTGACTTGTCGACCAAGGTGAGAAGTTCTACGAGCAACCAAACGAGCAACCAAACGAGCAACCAATAAATAAATTGAAAAAAACTATGAAAACAAACTTGATAAAACGAATGGCCTGCCTCGCTGTAGTCAGCGCAGTGTTGGTGTGGGCAGGAGGAGTCAATCGTGCCATTGCAGTGGATTACCCTGTGTTTACGTTTGACTCCGGTAGTGCAGATACTCCCCCGGCGGGATGGCTCATGAACCCTTGGGGCAGCCCTAATAATCAAGGCGAGTACAGCGTGTGGGCTAGTACTCCTGACGCTACCGGCAATGGCGGCGGATCCCTGCAAATCGTCGACGATTGGGGTGCGGGCAGTTCATTTTTCATTGATGGATGGTTTTCAGGCAATACTTATGACTCGGGGGCCACGACCAACCTGCTTCTGTTCACGAACATCACTTTCCAGGTCCAGTGGGATAACGTTGATTCCACCATTTCCATTGACCAGTTTAATGACAACGAAGGTGCCGGAGGTGACCAGGGGGTTCAGCTTTGGGCCATTCCGACAGACAATGGAAATGCGAACGATTGGATAACTCTGGGCAGTTTTAACATACCTGACAGCGCCAGCACCGGCTGGCAGACAATCAATGTGCCGGTCAACAAAGCCATTCCGGGGATCAGTACGATTCGAGGCTTGGGATTCAAGAAATATACCGGCTCGGGCCTTACCGGCTGGGCCTACTTCTATGTGGACAACATCACTCTCCAGGGTACAGGAACCCTGCCAGCCGGGCCAACTTTGAGTCTGGTAACTTCGAGCCCCCAAGGGTTGAACATATACGATGATCTCAATGCCTATGACCGCCAAAGTATCGCCACCGTCGTGACCAACGCGGGGCCGGACTATGATTATTCCTTTGCCGACAGTACAACCCCGACGACTTATTCCTTCACCGTCGCGCAATTCCCGGCTACCAACTATGCCAACTATTGGATCTACATTTTCATTATGCCGGGTGATAATATTCCAATAACGGAGACCTCGCCGGATTATAATGAAGCCAATGTGATAGCTTTTTCGATTGAAAGCTTGGCTGACAGCACCAACGTGCTCGGCACGCTGAACTACAAGGTCGATGAGCCGTCGGGCAATACCTATATGTATCAAAACCCGGCAGTGGCTGGCGAAGGCGGGCGGGTGGGCACTGTGACCAATGCCAACGGCGCGATCGGCACGTGGCGCATGACGATCGACAATGAAGGCAACATTACGCTTCAGAGTCCCGATGGCCACCACTCCACCATGGCGCTGGCAGCTGGTGACGTGTCGGACTTTACCGGCCCCGTGACGGTCTACTGGGGTACGCAGCCTAATACAGCAGGGTGGGGACAGGACGTTGTGTTAAACAACGTTTCCATCACCGGCGACTCGATCAACACGTTGAATGTGAACCTGACCCAGCCACTTAACCCCGCCCAGATGGTGGCCGCCGCCAGTAGTCCTAGCTTGTTGTTCACCACGCCGACCAATGCCGCGTATTGGCTCCAATGGACCCTGCCGGATGTCGGCTACGCGCTGCAAGGCGCTTCGAGCCTGACGGGTCCTTGGACGTCGATTGTAGGAGCACCGGTTATAACGGGCGTTTTCACAAACACGTTCGATTCTAGCGCTTCGTTTGATAATGGTCGCAATTATAACCCGCCGCCCATGGGGGTGGCCTATGATTATGGCAATGCCACCGCTAACTCGGTTGCTTGGGCATCGGGCCCGACCTACGATGCGGGCGGCAGCCCTACTTCCGGCTCTCTAGAACTCAATTGGACATGGAATTATACCGCCAATGGAGCTGGCAGTGCGGATTTCACGATGGATCTTTTCCCTTCCGCAATAGATTGTTCAGGCGGAACATTGTCATTTGATATTATGGTAGACCCCTCCTCGACAGCAGGTGGTTATAGCGATTACGGTTATTTTCAAGTATTCACCCGCGATGAAAGCTACAATACAACCGGCACCAGTTTGGGCGAGGGACTGATAACCGCCGCAGGCGGCACTACAGGTGGGTGGGGACATGTTAGTATCGTTCTTGGCGCTGATACTTTAGTTCGCGGGTTGACATTCCAAGACTACAACGACTCGGGTCGGGCCATCAACGGGTCTGAGACCATTTATATTGATAATCTTAAATTAACTCAATCGACGGCAACGGGTCCGACAACGTACACCGTCAACGGCAAGCACTCGGTGTTCATCACCACCCCCATGCTGCCGTCCAGCGGCACGGGCTTCTTCCAGTTGGTGAACCCGATGGAATAATTGTGAAGTTTGATGGGTTTCACGGTGCCGGCCTCGTTTGAGGCCGGCACTTTTTTAACAGGGGTTTGGTGCTTCCAAACATCTTTGCAAAGTTTGGGTGGCGGGTCAGTTTGCTGGTAGGGACGACCGACCGGTCGTCCGAGGCCGCGCAGCCGCGCGGCCCTGCCATTCAAATTGTGAATCAGAAATTCAAAGCAGCCCGCTGCCGGAGGCTTGGTTAATTTGCAGGCTTGTAGTACGTTATGATATGAACCGGATTTTTTTACCTTTGGATTCCGGCACGTGATATGCTGAAAGCGGACTCGTCGTGGGTGCAACCGCAAATCAACTTTTTGCAGAAGGTCTGCCATGGGTTTTATGAAGGAATGATCGTTAAAAGTTCCCCAACCTTTACAGTCTTGTATGCGTAATTGTCTTGTTACCGTTCTCGTGTTTTTCACAGCAATTCTCACCACTGTTTCAATGGGTTTTGCGCAGGCCAATCTGCCCATTTATACCGACAACCTGGTCAACGGATTTCAGGACTGGAGTTGGGGCACGCGCAACCTGGCCAATGCCAGTCCGGTCCATTCCGGCGCCGACTCAATCAGTGCGAGCATGGTGGCTTGGGAAGCGCTTTCATTCGGGAATTCAGATTTCAACACGATCCCTTACACGAACCTCACCTTTTGGGCGCATGGCGGCACCAGCGGCGGGCAACGGCTCGAGGTTTACGCGCAATATGGCCCCGGCGGCAACAACTATGGACCGGCGTATTCGCTGCCGAGCGCGTTGACGGCGGGCACATGGACGCAGTACACGGTTTCCCTGAGCACGCCTGGCGTGGCCAACCGATCCGAGGTCAACCGGATCAACATCGTGCTGACGAGTTACGGCACGACCAACACATTTTATTTTACAACTCCCACTGATACGTAATGGCTGGAATTTTATTGCAAGTAATGAGAATCATTAAATGTTCATGGCGTCCCTTGATTGTCGCGGCGGCGGTGGTGCTTGGGGGACATGGTTTTCCCGCCACGGCCCAAAACAACCTGTTCCTTTACACGAACAACCTTGTTAACGGTTTCCAGGATTGGAGCTTTGGCGCGACTCGCAGTTTTACCAACACTTCGACGGTGTATCCCGGAGATAATTATTCGATCAGTGTCCAGTTCACCAATAGTGGCGCCTTGGCGCTTCAATTTCCGCCGGGGTTTAACGCGACGCTCTACAACAACCTCACCTTCTGGATCAATGGCGGGACGAGTGGTGGCCAGCAGTTGCAAGTCGCCGGCACCGTTGTCACCAACACCAGGGTGGCTGCTTCGGTACTGCCTTCCTTGAAGACCAACACCTGGCAGCAGTTCACCATTCCACTTTCAACCTTGGGCGTCGCCAACACAACCAATTGCTCTGGCATCTGGATTCAGAGCACCCTCAGCAGTGCCCAGCCGGTTTTTTACGTGGATGACATTCAACTCATCGCGGCGCCGGCGCCCGCCATCGTTCACCTGGGGTTGAACGCGGCGCAGGTTGTGCGTTCGGTTGACCCGCGCCAATCCGGCGCAAACACCGCCACTTGGGATGGTAATCTTGACACGGCCCAGACCATCAGCCTGCTTCAAGAGGCCGGTGTCCTGGCGCTGCGTTTTCCAGGCGGGTCAACCGCCGACACGTATCATTGGGCGTCAAACAAAGCCGGCAATTCCACCCAAGCCACACCCTATGCCGAATTTGCCAATGTCGCCACCAACCTCGGGGCGCAGGTTTTCATCACGGTCAATTATGGCAGCGGAACGAGCAACGAGGCCGCCGCCTGGGTGCTTGCCGCCAATGTGACCAATAAATATGGTTTCCAATACTGGGAGGTCGGCAACGAAAATTATGGTTCCTGGGAAACGGACAGCAATACCACCTCGCCTTACAAGGCACATGATCCGTGGACCTATGCCCAGCGTTTCGCGAATTATTACCAGTTGATGAAGGCCGCCGACCCCGGCATCAAAGTCGGAGCAGTCGCAGTTGCCGGCGAAGACAGCTACGTGAACAATAAAAACCATGCGGCCACCAACCTGATCACGGGCAGCATCCATTATGGCTGGACCCCCGTGATGTTGAGCACGCTTCAAAGTCTCGGGGTCACGCCGGATTTTTTGATTTATCACTATTATTTTGCCTCCAGCAGCGCCAATTCCAGCAATTGCGCGGACAGCGATCCGCTTTTGATGCAATCCGCGGATCCGGCGGCAAGCCCGACGACGTTCGGCGGCTGGGCACTGGCCGCCACCAGCCTGCAAATGATGATTGACGATTATTTCGGCTCCGGAGGCTCGAACATCGAGTTGTGCGTGACTGAAAACAACAGCGATTCCGGCGCGATGGGCAGGCAATCCACCAGCATCGTCAACGCGCTCTATCTCGCAGACAGCACGTGCGAGCTGATGCAGACCCCCTTTAATTCCTATCTTTGGTGGGATGTGCATAACGGTGCCGATACCACTGGCAGTTTTAACCCCACGCTCTACGGCTGGCGGAGCAATGGCGATTTTGGCTTGCTAAGCCCCTCGGACAGCACCTACCCCACATTTTACGCCGAGAAATTGTTGCAATACTTCGCGCGCCCTGGTGATTCCGTGCTGGCCGCTTCCAGCGATTACCTGTTGCTTTCCGCTTACGCCGTCCGCCGCACCAATGGCGCGCTGACGCTGCTCGTCATCAACAAGAACAGCATCAGCAATTTCAACGCGCAGATCAGCCTGACCAATTTTGTTCCCGGGGCAACGGCCACCGTTCGTTCCTTCGGCATTCCGCAGGACGAGGCCACACGCACCAATTCCATCGTTCCCGGGGCACAGGACATCGCCACCAATTCCCTTGCCGTTGGCGCCGTGTTTACCAATTCCTTCCCGCCTTATTCGTTGACGTTGTTCACGTTTGCCCCCGCCGCCGCAAATCTCCTGCCCTTGTCGGCTTCCGGCAGCCAATTTGTTTTCCAGCTCCAGGGCCAGCTGGGCACGCCCTATATCATCCAGCGTTCGCCCGATTTGTCCACTTGGATCCCGGCCTCGACCAACCTGCTGGCCGGAAATCTTTTGAACATCACCAATGCGATTTCATCCGGTGTCACCCAGCAATTCTGGCGCGCCGTCTGGCAACCGTGATAAGGGGTGCCCCACTGGGCGTGTTGCCCAAAAGTTGGAGCGCGGGTGTCCCACCCGCAGCAGCCGGGAAGGCATAATTCCGCATAAAATTCTTCGGCTTTTTGGTGATTGAACCTGCTGTGGCTGAGATAGTTGCGCTCCGCTTTGAATCCGGCTGCTGGGCAAAAAGCCAACCAACTGTCCCTCATTTATGTGACATGACAACCCCACATTATAGACTATAAACTTTTTTATGCCGTGCTCCTTGTAAACAGGAGCAAGCGTTATGTATTGAAAAAGCGGTCAGAAGTGAAATTGCAGGCTTAACATTTAAAGGCAACCCGGCGGATGAGTTGTGTAATTTGTCTCATCGAGTGCCATAAACAAAAAAATCAGAGGAAAAAAATATGAAAATAAATAAAAACATGGGACGACTTCTTTTAATGGCGGCTGTTGCCGCCATGCTGGGAGCCGTAACAGCAAAAGCTCAATACCTGAACACGTTCGATGATAGTGGTTCGTTTACTACTACTCGTACTTATAACCCGCCACCCACATGGGTGGGCTATGATTATGGCAATGCCACCGCTGATTCGGTTGCGTGGTCATCATTGGATGCCGCAGGCAATCCCAGTTCCGGTTCAGTAGAGCTTAACTGGACTTGGGATTATGCTGACGATGGAGCTGGCTCTGCAGGTTTCACCTTTGATGTCTATCCTTATCCAGGGGTATCCTATGTAGGGGGCACTTTATCATTTGACCTCTATTTGGCTCCATCTTCGACATCAGGTGGTTATAATGATTATGGCTATTTTCAAGTGTTCACTCGCGACACGAGTTACGATGATAACGCCACCAGTTTAGCCGAGTCACTGTCAACCGCCGCCGGCGGTGTAGGAGTATGGACACTTGTTACCATCCCATTGGACGCCACCTCCGGAAATTCGATACGGGCGATAACATTCCAAGACTACAACGACTCGGGTCGGAGTATCAATGGTTCCGAGACCATTTACATTGATAATCTTCAGTTGACGCCGGTGCCGGAGCCTTCGAGCATCGCCTTGGTTGGCCTCGGTCTTGCCGGATTGCTCTTCGTTCGTCGCAATCGGACAGCCAGGAGCTAGATTAATTCTTTTCAGCTGCGATTTATCACAACGGCATCGGTAAAAACCGATGCCGTTTTTGTTTTTGTGCCGGAAGCCTTTCCGGGCGATGCTGCCGGAAACACGTTGAACGTCACTGCCCTATCACACCAAGCGACACGCAACCATTCCGGCGCGCCAGGTTCGGCGTCCATGACGTGAATCAATTTTGCGCGGGCCGGGATGCGGACGGCAATGGCAATGGCGCCAGGCCGGAGGCGGCGCGAATCGGGGCTATGCCCTTGACGTATTCCGGGTCGTTCAAACTCAACGAACGGGGATCGTTCACCAGGGTATGCATGGCCTTGCTGGCGTCCGGTCCGTTCCCGACCCTGCCGGCCCAGAGCATCCACCAGGTCCACTTCGGCTGTTTTTCCAGCACGTCCAGCGTCGGCGGCGGTCCGGCTTCAGCCAGCGCAACCGGTTTTCCCCCGGCCAGTTTCAGGAGGCCACGGTAATAAGATTGCTGAAAATCGCCACGGTAAACATCCAGCGCCGCGATGTCGAAATAGTTCCGGCCGGGAAAGTAATCGGCGAACTGCCTCTCGGGAGTACTGGGCCGGTCCACGCTCCAGATCCAGACCAGATTGTTCAGGTGGTGATGATTCACCAGCCGGTCGAACAACTGGCGGTAAAGCACGGTGGTGCCGCGTTTTCCCCGCCGCCCGCCCCACCAGAACCAATCGCCGTTCATTTCGTGGTATGGTCGCCACAACACCGGAATGTGTGCCGCCTGAAGCTGTTTGAGGTATTCGGCAATGACGTCCACCTGGGCACACCAGTGATTGTACAATTCGGTTCCGGGCGTGATCACGTCGTTCCACTGTTCATCCGTGAGCTGGCCCAACACGCTGGCAAGCTTGTTCGTCACCCCGCCGCCCTGGATTGGCCGGAAAGTCACCGGTTCATCCGCGACGGGTGGCACGGCATGCCAGCACAGGGTGATGATCGAACCTTTCTCGTATTGCCGCTTGACCTCCGCGATGATGTCCGGTCTGGCGGCCACTGCGTCTTTGTCGCCGGGCTTGGCAAAGCCGAAATCCTGCCCGAAAATGGCCGGGGTCTTGCCCCAAGCCTCGGCGGCCCGCCGGGTGGAAGTGTCCTGCGTGTTCGGGAAATTGTGCTGGCCGGTGAGTGTGTGCTGGCCGGAAAGGCTGTGAATGTATTTCAACAATGCCACCGCCTCCGGCGAGGCTTGGGTCGTCACCGGCTTGATGGAACTGCACCCGCCACACAACAAGCCGACCAAAGGCACGAGAATGGTTCGTTTTTTCATGACTGAAAACTCTCTTTGTTAAAAAGAAATTCATTGCCTGCGGCTTTTCAACTTTTCAACGGGCCGGCCGCAGGTTCTTTTCGATCAGCCGACGTTGTTGTTCCACCCAGACCTTTTGATCGTCCAACCGGGTGAAGGAACTGTGCCCGAGGCTGCCAGGCTGGCAAGCGAAACAACCCGGCGATTCACACCCACCCCTGCTATTCCATGATTTGATCCGGCGTTTTCCCGGGCCGGGCCGCCTTGCCGCTGAATTGCTCCAACTGCAATCCTTCAATGTGGCGCACTTCCAGCGCCGCACCATAATAATCTTCCAACGGTCCGCTCCAGATCACCTGCGTGTTGCGCAGCGTCAGTCCGCGCACAAACTCGCCGTGGATGCCGGTGATGGAATTCGTGTAAATACCCTTGAATTCCCCGCCGGGCAAAAGGCCATTGGGCCGGTCATCGTAAAAACCTCCGGGCTGGTCGCTGGTCTTGGCGACTTCCACGCGCACGTTGTCAAACACGATGTCCTCGATCAGTTGAACCTCACAGCCGCGGAGATAAACGCCGCTCTCGCCCTGGCACAGGATGTTGCTGAAGCGGATCTGGCGGACGTGCCCCAGCTTCGTATCCTGGTTGCGCGGAAGGCTGCTGATATGAATTGGCTCACCCGCGCCCCACCACTTGCCCGGTTGCAGCCGGGTTTCAATCGTGATGTTTGAGAAGAGAATGTTTTCAATGTCGCCCTCGTCGCGGCTTTGAATGCAAAGTCCGCGATTGCTGCGGTGGATGACGCAGGCGTCGAAGACCACGTTGCGAATTCCCGGCGGCGCGTAGGCTTC
>JBEKZC010000074.1:0-16479 GCA_049510295.1 Verrucomicrobiota bacterium
CTTCATGGTGGTTCTCCGGTGGGTTGTAGGTTGAGTTTGAGTTTTATTTCACACCTCAGACTACTCCGTCCATCCGCCTGGAGACCACCTTTCGCCAACTCACGCTTAATGCTCTACAGTCCTAGAATTGTGACCACGTAAAGTTTCCAACTTCGTCCAGGTGCGGGACTACGATGGACAGGTCACCACGTGGCAGGCTGCGTAAAGCGGTGCCACGCAGCAGGCCAGCGTAACGCGTGCGCCACGCGGTAAGTCGGCGCGGCAAGCGTGGTTTAAATCCGTGTCCATCTGTGTTAATCTGTGGTTACGACACCTCATCCGGCTGCGCCACCTTCTCCCCATCTGGTGCGGAGAAGGGCTGTTTAGGCGCGTTTCAACGGCCTCCGGACATCAATTATTGTTATTGATGCAGCAGATTTTGGCTTTTCCGGTTTCGTTCGTTGACTTGGGGCGGGGGTTTGATAAATTGCGACCCGCTTTATTTCGGTGGAATTCCCCGTGCGAAATTGAAAGCGCAATCGTTTTGAATTGAACATTTATGGCTAAAACATCGAAGTACGTTTATCTGTTTGGCAACAAGAAGGCCGATGGCAATGGTTCCATGAAACCGCTGCTCGGCGGCAAGGGCGCGAACCTCGCCGAAATGTCCCGCATCGGCCTCCCGGTGCCCCCCGGCTTCACCATCACCACCGAGGTCTGCACCTATTATTACGCGAACAAGAAGACCTACCCCAAGGTCCTCGACGCGCAGGCCAGGGAGGGGATTCAGTTCATCGAGAAAATCATGACCACGAAGTTCGGCGACAAGGCGGCGATGCCGCTGCTCGTCTCCGTCCGTTCCGGCGCCCGGGACTCGATGCCCGGCATGATGGACACCATTCTCAATCTCGGCCTCAACGACGCCACCGTCCTCGCCCTCGTCAAGGCGACGAAGAACGAGCGTTTCGCCTGGGATTGTTACCGCCGCTTCATCCAGATGTATGGCGACGTCGTCATGGGCGTCCAGAAGAGCAAGGACGAGGACCACGAGCCGTTTGAAGTGGTCATCCACAAGCTCAAGCACGACCGTCATCACGCCGACATCGAAGACACGAAGATGACCGTCAAAGACCTCCAGGAACTGGTGAAACGGTTCAAGGCCTTGATCAAGGAACGCACCGGCAGTGAATTTCCACAGGATCCTTGGAAGCAGCTCTGGGGCGCGACGGGCGCCGTGTTCGGTTCCTGGATGAATGACCGCGCCATTGTCTATCGCCGCAAATACGGCATCCCTGCCGAGTGGGGTACCGCCGTCAATGTGCAGGCGATGGTTTACGGCAACACTGGCGACAAGTCCGGTTCCGGCGTGGCCTTCACCCGCGACCCCGCCACCGGCGAGAAGGTTTTCTACGGTGAATTCCTCATCAATGCGCAGGGCGAAGACGTCGTCGCCGGCGTGCGCACGCCCGACCCCGTTGCCAAGCTCAAGGCCGTCCTCCCGGGCGCTTTTGCCGAGCTGGAACAGGTCCGCAAGACCCTCGAATCGCACTTCAAAGACGTGCAGGACTTCGAGTTCACGATTCAGGACGGCAAGTTGTTCATGCTCCAGACCCGCAACGGCAAACGCACCGGCCTCGCGGCGGTCCGTTTCGCCATCGAGATGGAAAAGGAAAAGCTGATTGATTGGAAGACCGCCATCAAGCGCGTGCCGGCCGACCAGTTGGATCAGGTGCTCGCGCCCGTGTTCGAGCGCAAGGCGATGAAGGCCGCCAAGTGCATTGCCAAAGGTTTGCCCGCCGGCCCCGGCGCCGCTTGTGGCAAAATGTATCTCAACGCCGACCGCGCCGATGCCGCCGCGGCCAAGGGCGAAAAGGTCCTGCTCGTCCGCAACGAGACTTCCCCCGAAGATTTGCGCGGCATGATTGCGTCCGAAGGCATTCTCACCGCGAAGGGCGGCGTCAGTTCGCACGCGGCGCTGGTGGCCCGTCAGATGGGCAAGGTTTGCGTCTGCGGCGCGGCTGCGTTGCAGATTGATTACACCGCCCGGACCATGACCGTGGACGGCCAGACTTACAAGGAAGGCGACTTCCTTTCCATCAACGGCACCGCCGGTGATGTCTATGCCGGCCAGCTCCCGACCGCCGCCTCGGAGATCGTCCAAGTGCTCGTCGAGAAGTCTCTCGCTGCGAAAGACAGCCAGACCTACCAAAACTTCCAGAAGCTCATGGATTGGTGCTCGAAGGCCACCCAGCTCCAGGTCCGCACCAATGCCGACACGCCGGAGCAGACGGCCAACGCCGTCGCGTTCGGCGCCTCGGGCATCGGCCTGTGCCGCACCGAGCACATGTTCTTCGAAGGCAATCGCATTGATGCCATGCGCGAAATGATTCTCGCTGACACCAAGGAAGAACGAAAGGCCGCGCTTGCCAAAATCCTGCCTTATCAGCGGGGTGATTTCACGGGCATGTTCAAGGAATTGAAGGGACTGCCGGCGACCATTCGTTTCCTCGACCCGCCGCTGCACGAATTCCTGCCGAACGAAGACGCCGCGCAACAGGACCTCGCTGCCAAAATGGGTGTGCCCGTCGCGAAGATCAAACAACGGGTGAAGGAACTCCACGAGTTCAACCCCATGCTTGGTTTCCGCGGGTGCCGTCTGGGCATTGTCTATCCGGAAATTTCCGAGATGCAGTCCCGCGCGGTGTTCGAAGCCGCCGCCGAGGTGCAGAAAGCCGGCATCAAGGTGAAGCCCGAAGTCATGATCCCGCTCGTCGGGTTCAAGAAAGAACTGGATCTTCAGGTCGAAGTCGTTCATCGCGTGGCGAAGGAAGTCATGGCCGAGAAGAAGGTGAAGCTCGATTACCTCGTCGGCACGATGATTGAAGTGCCGCGCGGCGCGCTCACGGCGGATGAAATCGCCCAGACCGCGCAGTTCTTCAGCTTCGGCACCAACGATCTGACGCAAACCTGCCTCGGCATGAGCCGCGACGATTCCGGCTCGTTCCTTGGGCCGTATCAGGAGCAGGAAATCATCAAGAAAAATCCGTTCGCCACGATTGACCAGGTGGGGGTTGGCCAGTTGATGAAGATCGCGGTCGAGAAGGGCAGGGTGACGCGTCCCGGCATCAAGCTCGGCATCTGTGGCGAACACGGTGGCGACCCGGACAGCGTGAAATTCTGCCATCGCCTCGGCCTGACGTATGTTTCGTGCAGTCCATTCCGCGTGCCCGTGGCGCGTCTCGCCGCCGCCCAAGCCGCTCTGGAAGAGGAAGCCGCCAAATCGGCGAAGAAGAAATAACTGCCTCTCGTAGCGGCGACTCGGCAGAGCGCCGCACACTGAAGGCAAATTATTCAGCGGCGCTCTGCCGAGACGCCGCTACGGTAAAAATTCAAAGCCGTTCCGGGGCCGGCGAGTGCGCGCTTGCCCGGCGCGCCAATCTCCGGCATAAAGAGGCCAACAAACCAATGTTATGGCCAAAACCAAAATTCCTTCCCAAACGCTGACGGAACTTAACCGCCAGCTCAATTGCGAACTGACCGCCGCCCACGCCTACCTCGCCCTGTCCGTCTGGTGCGCCAGCCGGAGTCTTAAAGGCTTCGCCTCTTTCTTCTCCAAGCAGTCGGGCGAGGAGCGCGAACACGCGGAGAAGATGATGAAGCATGTTCAGGACCGCGGCGTTGCGCCCGAGCTGGCAGCCATCGCGGCGCCGAAACAGAACTTCAAGTCACTGCTGGAGGTGGTGGAACAGGCGCAGGCGATGGAACAGGCCAATACCCGCGGGATCAATGCCGTTTACGAGGCGGCCGTGGCGGCCAGGGATTATCCAGCCCAGGTGTTGATGCACTGGTTCATCAAGGAACAGGTGGAGGAAGAAGCCTGGGCCGCCGAATTGGTGGACCGCGTTCGGGCCGCCACCTGTGCCGGCAGTCTCCTGGACCTTGACCGCCACGTCGAGAAGCTCCTCGGCGACGACAAGGAAGCCTGAGCCAGCCCGGCGAAAGCTGCGCCGGGAGAAAAACCACCAAACCGGCGAAGAAGAAATCGTTGCGTAGCCGCGCTTGTGAAAGCGCGGTAAAAGTCGGGTCGGCGTTTTTACAAACGCCGCTACGAGAGATAATTCCAAAAACCGCTCCCTCTCGCATGGCGGGAGGGGCGGTTATTTTTTTGGCGTCATTTTGTAGTTCGCATGCATCGTCAAACCGGCTAGACTCGCCGGCAAATTTCAACCGAAAGAAATCATCCATGAAAAAAAATGTCCTGCCAATCATCGTCACCCTGGCATTGGGTCTATCCGGGGTGGGCTGCAACAAGTCCGGCAAGTTGAACACCACCTCCAAGTTCACCGCGCCGGCCGGTGCCATGGAGTTCAAGCTGAAATGGCCGGTGGGCGAACGCATCGTACAAAGCCTCGACTTCAAGGTGACATCCGAGATGACCGTGCCGAACCAGCCCGCTCCCATCAAACAGGACATTACCATGGGACAGGAATACGGACTCACGGTGTTGAAGGAGGACCCCGATGGCGGACATGAAGTGGAGCTGGAATTCCTCAGCGTGCGGATGAAGATGGACCAGGGAGGTAAAACCATGATTGATTATGATTCGGCAAAAAAATCAACGGGTGACAAAGCGAATCCGGTGGCCGGGCCGGTGGCCGCCATGTTCCAAAAAATCATCGGCGCCAAAATTCAATATTTCATGGACGCCAGCAACCAGGTGGAGCGGATCGAAGGCGTTGATGCGCTGGTGGGCCGGTTGACGACTGGCGGGGCGGCGGATATGAGCACCGTTTTCAAAAGCATGTTTAACGAGGGTTATTTGAAGCAGATCATGGATGGCAGCCGGTATTTGCCATCCAAAGCGGTGCAACCCGGTGATACCTGGCCGATTCAGATGGAGATTGTGATGGGCCCCCTCGGCACCATGAATGTTGATAATACGATTACTTTTCAAAGCTGGGAGCAGCGCGGGAAACGCAACTGCGCCCGCCTTGAATTTCAAGGAAGCTTTAAATCCAACCCCGATTCCGATGCCAAGATGGCCGGAATGAGCATGTCCATTTCGGACGGCAATACCTCCGGGGTGGCGTGGTTCGACCCGGAACTCGGGATGGTCATTGACACGACCATGAACCAGGACATGAAAATGAACATGACCATGCCCGTCAATCAGCGTGGAAACGCCGCCGGCAAAACGCAAACGATTACCAGCCTCATGAAACAGGAAATCAACATAAAGTTGGAATCGGTGAAGTGAGGTGATGGATTTGGGTTCAACCTCCCGGTTGCCAACGTCAAAGCCGCTCCTCCCGCCATGCGGGACGGCGTAAAGCCGCGTGGCGGCCACGCCGCCATACGCGGATTTTGAACAACAAAGGCGCGAAGGCACGAAGCCAGCGGTCCGGCGGACGGCTGGATATATCACAGCAAATTATTCGGCTAACAAGCCGTTTACAAAACTTTGTCCCACGTGGGACAAAGTTTTGAGGCCGATAACTCCCGACATATTTGTGCTTGGGACGCCAGCTCGTGCGACAGCGGAGTTGGATGTTAAAGCGCGTGGCGAAGCTTTACGCGCCTTCCCACCCCACGCCGCGCACCTCTCTTCTGTCCGCGCCCGTCCAACAAACAGCCAGTTTGTCAGGTGCCGGTATGGTTGTTGGACGCAGTCTTTTCCTGGAAAACTGCCTGCGGCGGCAAATTCCCACAGGAAGACATCGGCACGCTTTTTGCATACCTGAGCAATCTGAAATGAACGGCAACCAAGTCATACGTCCGGAAATCATGCCACCCGTCAACGGCGAACACGGCGGCCAGCCCGGCCTCGTGAAGATCCGCCGCAAGCTCGGCTTGACGTTTGTTTTATCCAATCCATTCCAGGTTCCAGTCGCCCAGTCGCCCGCTGCGCCGGAAGATGAAGCCGTCCGGAAGATGAAAAAGGAATCCATTTAAGGTAGGGACGGCCCACTCTGGGCCGTCTGAAGACACCGCAGCGCGGCGTCCCTACCTGACGAAGTCAAAGCCGCTCCGGGTAATCGGGGCGGCTTTTTGTTAACCACGGCTTGTCGCGGCGAAGTCCCGCGATACGGGACGAAGACGGAATGAACACGGCGTAAAGCCGCGTGGAGGCCACGCCGCGATACGCAGATTTTGAACAACAAAGGCGCGAAGGGCTTTGACATAAAATTTCGGAGGGCGGAACTCCGCGAGGCCCCAATGATCTTGTCAGCTTTTCCCATCGCCTGCTGCAAACGGGTCCCACGAACCATCCTCATGCTACTCATACTCGGCCCGGCTGGCAATCTCCCGGCTCTTTTCCCGGCCACACAACCGGGCAATCACAGCCAGGGCCATGTCCATGCCGGCGCTGACGCCCGACGACGTGAAATACTTCCCGTCCTCCACCCAGCGCGCCTTCGCAATCCAGTTCACCTTCGGCGCATGATTCGTCACGAGTTGAAACACCCGTTTGTTCGACGTGGCTTTGCGGCCATCGAGTAATCCCGTCTTCGCCAGCAGGAAACTGCCCGTGCATACGGTCGCCACCAGCCCGGACGCCTCCGCCAGCCGCTTCAGTTCGGCCAGAAATGGTGGATTGGCGATTTCCTTCCGGGTCCCAATCCCGCCCGGAATCAGCAGCACGTCAAAGCCGCCCGAACCCGCCATCGTTGCCCCGGCCATGCCGCAGGGACCGCAACTGCTTCTGACGACGCCGGCATTCTCAGCCACAATGGTAATCCTGGCCGCGGACTCCAGCAGACCGAACATTTCCAACGGTCCGTAAAAATCAAGCAGCTCGAATCCTTCAAAAAGAACCGCGCCCACATGAATTGGTGATGGAGTATTCATTGATGATGCCTGACGAGGCTCAAGCTGAATCACCGCTGCTGGAAGTCAAGCCCCGGCAAAAAGCCGTCCGGTTTTTAAACCCGGGTATATGTTTTTGTACGCCGTGAACCGTCGCTGATATTTTTGATGATTTTGCGTGTCCGGCTTGATCGTTTTCTCCACGCCGGTCATTGCCTGGGCGGCGGCTTTAAACGTCGGGTGCCAGCCTGCGCCCACGGCGGCGGCAATGCCCGCCCCCAAACCGGACGCCTCGGTGTTTTGGGGAAGACAAATGTTTTTCCCGGTTACATCGGCCAAAATCTGGCACCACAAATCACTCGTGGCGCCTCCGCCAATCGCAACCAACTCACGCACTCTGGTCCCAATGTTTTTTTCAACGGCGTTGATGGCAAATAACTGCTCGAAGGCAATGCCTTCCAGAATGGACCGGTACAGGTGTCCGCGATGGTGCGCGGATGACAGGCCGGTAAATGCTCCCCGGGCGTTGATGTCCCAATAGGGATTCATGGCGCCGCACAAGTATGGCAGGTGCAACAACCCATCGCTGCCGGCGGGAACCTGTCGCGCCTCTTGTTCCAGTTGTTTGTAAATGCCGGGGTGTTTTGCGGGGGCGATGTTCAGGATATTTTTTATGAACCAGTCAATCGCGAAGGTGCCGGCCCTCAAACTGCATTCGTAATAATACCCGCTTTCGGAACAGGCGCTCATCGTGCGGAACGCTTTGCTGGTCCGGTATTGAGTTCCATAAACACCCGCCACCACAGCGGTGCCCAGGTTAAGATAGGCGCGCTCCGAAGTGAGCGCATTTGCCCCCAAGCCGGCCGCCTGTCCGTCTCCGCCGCCGGCCACGATCGATGTCCCGGTGCTGAGGCCGGTCTGTTCCGATGCCTCTTTCGTGACCCGGCCGATGACGGTTCCGGGACAAAATGCCTCGGGCAATTGTTCCTTGGTCAATTCCAGGGCATTTAAAATCAACGCCGACCATCGCTTGTTTTTCAAGTCGAACAGTCCGAGCGGGTCCGCACTGGCCCAACTCGTCTTGAATGAGCGTGTCAGTTTCCAGACCAGCCAGCCATGCACGTCGCAGACCATGTGGATTTTCCTGAACAAATCCGGTTCGCGCCTTTTCATCCAGGCCAGACGATAGACCACGGGCGCATAGTCGGCGGGTTTGCCGGTGATCCGGTGGATTTTGCCCTTTCCGATTTTTTTGGAAAAGGGTTCCACTTCGTCCTTGCACCGTTCATCCAGCCAGAGAATGGCGGGTCTGAGGCGGTTGCCGTTGCGGTCTAACGGAACAAACGTCTCTCTTTGGTTGGAAACGGCCAGGGCTGAAATTCGTCCGGGATCAATCTGGCGGGTTATTTTTCGCAACGCCTTTTGCGCGGAAACCCACCAGTCGTCCGGGTCCTGTTCATAATAATTCGGCTGGGGCGAAAAAAGAGGGATGGCTTCATGGGCCTGTGCCGCAACGTTTCCGTTTTTGTCGAAGGCAATCGCCTTTGTGCCCGTGGTGCTGGAATCCAGGCCGATGACCAGATTTTCCATCTTTGCTTTAGGATGCGATTTCATTTCTTTTACGATGTCGGGAAGAAATTTAACAAATGGCCCCCGGTGGGGCGAGGCTCCTGACGAGCCGCTATGATAGGACCGTACCGCTGCGCGGCCATCGAACCTGGCGGCGCAGCAGCGCCGCCCTACCCATTGCCCCGATTGTCTATGGGAATTTGTATGAGTTCTAATCCACCGATATCATCGCCTTCATGACACCATCCCGGTAATGGGTCACCAGATCAAAGGCTTGCCGGGTTTCTTCCAGCGGGAAATGATGGGTCACCATCGCATCCATGTTTATTTGGCGGTGCTCCAGCAAATCAATCGCTTTTTGCGTGCAGTGGGCCTGCCGGCGTATGTTGATGACGGTGATTTCTTTTCGCCTTAATTCATGGATGGGGAAGGGAATTTCGTCTATTTCGGGGATTCCTACAATCACCAGGGTCCCTCCCGGTTTCAATAATTGCACAGCCTGGTCGAACGCGGCCTTGTCACCGCTGCACTCATAAACGACATCCACCAATAGCGGCTCGAGGTTCGAGATTTCCTTCACAATATCCGTGCGATCCGGATTGCCACACCATTTGGGATGCAGTTGTTGCGAAAAGGCCAGACGTTCAGGAATTTTATCCGTGACAAAAACATCGCCGGCATTTTTCGCGCGCAAGACATGGAAGACGGACATGCCGATGGGTCCGGCCCCAAGAATGGCGACACTGGCCTTGACCGGGAGACGGGACCGTTCGACCGCATAGACGGCTATGGCCAGCGGTTCGGACAAGGTCGCCTGCTCAAACGTCGTGCTGTCTTTTATCGGGAAACAACAAATTTCGGGAAGCACGATGTTCTCGCATAGGGCGCCTGCCAATTGTTTCGGGCATCCCAGAAAGAGAAGCTCGCGGCAGGTGTTTTCCCTTCCGGCCCGGCATTGATCGCAGTGCCCGCAATACACGGCCGGGTCAATGGCAATTCTTTGGCCGGGTTTTACCCGGGTTACTTTTTTCCCTGTCTGCTCGACAATACCAGCCGCCTCATGGCCGACGATAAAGGGAAATTGAATAATCTGGGAGCCGATTCTACCGGTGGTATAATAGTGAATGTCCGAACCGCAGACACCCACGGTTTTTATCCGGATGAGCACATCGATGTCCTTGGTTATTTTAGGTTCCGGCACCTGTCGGATTTCGAATTGTCTGATTCCGGTGAGTAATGCGGCTTTCATGAAACTGGCTGAACTGGCTGGCAGCTTTCTGGCATAAAATTGTTTATCGTCTAATTCATACCTACACGAAAGCGGCACGGTTGTCATTACGGAATGGATTCCACTGGAACGCGAGACGGAATGCGTCTCAATCCCTCTGCCACCCTCATCGTGTCCAAGCTCACGGTGATGACCTGCTGGGGAGGCGGAAGCCTCGTTCTCGAACCGTGAGTTCTGGCTCCTGAATTTTGATTCCTGTAAGTTAAGCGCATGTCTCCGGCAACTCATCTTTTCATGAGCTGGGTGATTGCGGCCAAAACGACCGACAACCCGCGCGATTGCCGGCTCGTCACCCTGGCCGGCATCCTGCCGGATGCCGACGGCCTTGGACTGATTGTGGACGCCGCCACCCGGGCGCTGGGTTATCGCGGCACGCTGTACTACGAGCATTACCATCACTTTTTGTTGCACGGGATTTACGGTGGGGTCGCGATTGCGGTGTTGCTGGCCTGTTTTGCACGTCACCGCTGGCGGGTGCTGTTGCTGGCGTTGCTGGTGTTCCATCTGCACCTGCTGTGCGACATCGCTGGTTCGCGCGGACCGGACCCCGATGATCTGTGGCCCATCTACTATTTCGGGCCGTTCAATAAAAATGTGATGTGGATTTGGAAGGGACAATGGCGGCTGGATTCATGGTTCAATGAGATCCTGTCCGTGGCGCTGTTTGTCTGGTCGCTGCGAATTGCCGTGCAACAGGGCTGGTCATTCGTGGGCGTGTTCAATCGCCGGCTGGACGAAAAATTTGTAGGCGTGCTGCGCCAATGGTCCGCCGCCTGGAGAGCGCGGCAGGCCGCGCCGAAATGAAGGCGGGAAACATGCCAACCACGCGAAAGTTCTGACCGGAAATTTTCTGGTGACTCACGGACTGGGCCGCAAGTTTTTAGCAGGAATTTAGTGCATGATGAGCCGCATGGCAAAGGCGGCAAAGAGCAAGCCCAGGGTTATGGAAAAAAGATGGCCATGCCATGCCATCGAAGCCGCAGCCGCCGGCCGGGGAAAATCCGGCGTGACGCCGGCAGCCAGGATCCGATCATAAAGATGCGGATGAGTCGTCCGATTCTTCGGCGACACTGCGGGCAAAAGACCGTCTTCGTAAAGTCGCGTCAAGGCGCGGGCGTAGGTCCCGGCATCGCCTTCGTTGGACTTCGCCATCTGGTCGGCGCGCGACTCCAGCTTTCGGCTGATCTTCCGATAAATACGGGGAACCGCCATGGTGTTTGCCAACAACCCAAAGAAGGCGATCAGGCCAAAGGAATGCATCAGCGGATTGAAAAAAAGCCACGGCAGGAACATCAGCAACTGGATGGATCGTGAGTATCGGGCCGGCCTTGATTCCGTCAGATGTGCCAGTTCGTGCGCGCAAATGGCGGCGACCTCATCGTCCGGAAGCAATTCGAGCAGGCGCTCCGTGAACAATAACTCTCGCGTACCCGGCATGGCGAAAGCCTGTGCCAGCGGAACCCGCATCAGCCAGACTTCGCGAAAAGGCACATTCATTTTGGATGCAGTATCGGTGGCAATCTTCCGTAAACGCTCCGGCGCCGGCAGGAACAAACCCAGTTTGCGTCCCATCCAGATCAAGCCGCCTCGCGACCAGATTACCCACAATCCAAGGACCGCCCCGCCGATGGCCCAGGCCAGCAAATTAAACTCGTCGGGCATCAACGCCACCGCGCCGATGAACACAAACCAGATCAGGAACCGCATCAGGCAGCCGATGGCGGCCTGACGCCACAAATCACGCACGGGAATTCGCGGGAAGACCTCATGATCCATGGGAACAGTTCCCGCCATGACGCCCAACGCCGCGACCATGCCCACGAACGCCCAAAGCGCCGAGGTCTCCGGCCAAATCAGCAGCACGGCCAGTGTGAGAGTGGCGGGCACAAACCAATGATTGGAAGTGGCCGCCGTTCGGACAGGAAATAAGACCCGGGCCTGTTCCGACCAATGTTTGGTCTTGCTGCGCCGCCACGGGATCAATGCCAGCCAGTTCGTGACCAACGTCACGCCAGCCGCCAGCACGGCTGCGCCGATAAGAATCAGTCCGTTCAACCTGGACACAAGAAAGCAGAACGCCGTGGAAAATAAAGCCGAAACCTTCGTGCCCTCGACTCTCGGCTTTCAGCCCTCGACTCTAATTTTCCTGCGCCTGCTGAATCACACAGGCCGTGAGTAGTTGGGTGACGTGTTTGAGAAACTGGTAGTTCAACGTGTCGGGCGTGTCGGTGCGACGATGATAGTTGTGGTTCCGAAACTCCGAAGTATCCGTCCACATCACCGCCGGGATCTTGTGGTCCCAGAACGGAGCGTGATCGCTGCGGGCCAGCACGGGGAAATATTTTTCCAGGCCGGGCTTCACATTCAAACCGGTCACGGGCAGTTCCGGCACATAGGCTCGGGCATGGCGCAACACCAGATCCATGGCCGTTGTGGAACGGCCATTTGCCAGCAGGCCGGGAAAATCGCCGGTGTCGCTGATCTTCACCGGCAGACCGGTCGGCAGGTGCTGGGAACCGGGCGCGGAACTGGCGTATCCCACCATTTCCAGCACGTGCGCGCAGCGGACGCGGAACCCGGCTTTCGGCAGATACGACCCTACAAAGTCGCGGCTGCCCAACAGGCCGTCCTCCTCGCAGTTGAAAGCGACAAAGACGACCGGCAAAACACCGGTTGCCAGAGACTGCACGCTGCCGCGCAACCCAGCATGGCGGCGACCGCGCTGCCGTTGTCATCCGCAGCCGGGCACATGGGCACGGAATCGTAATGCGCGCCAACCAGGACCATTTCCTCAAAGGATTTCTGCGGAAAGGCCAGCACATTTGAATACCGGCCCTGCCGTTCCACCCGAAATCCCATCGAATCAAAAACATCGCACAGCCATCTCGCCGTCGCCCGGTTTTGTTCCTGTTCCGCCTGGAAGTGTCGAGGTACAGAAATGCGCTCCACCCATTCGTGGAACTGGCGGTCGGAGACCATTTCCAGGAGCGTTTTGAGCCTGGGCAAAGGTTCGACCGCCCGGACTTTTCGCGAGTGAACGACTTTCATGATTCAACCATCTCTCAACTCCAAACCTTCAACCATCAATTTCCGCAGGCGGAGAATGTGACGATAAGCGGCGGATTGATTTTAACCACGGATGAACACGGCATAAAGCCGCGTGGCGGCCACGCCGCTATACGCGGATAAACACGAATTTTCGGAGGGCGGAGCTCTGCGAGGCCCCAATTTTTTAACCGCTAAACACTTAATGCATGAAACGGTTTTTACGCTAATTTCACAAATTTGCGCTAATTGGTGGAATTCGTGTCAAAAGGTTTTGCGCCTTCTGTGCCTCTTTCCGCCGTCATTCCATTTCGGTGCGACAAGCGCGACACCAATATCAACAACTCACCCCCGCTTAGTCCGCAGGCTTTTCGTGTCTGTACAATTATTGAAATAGCTATTTCAGGAATTGTATCATTAAGCAGACAGCTTGTCTCCGAACGCGGTGGCGATGATTTCGGGCTTCCGCCTTCGCTTGTTACGGTGCGACAAGTGGCATTCGCATCATCCGTGGTTGGATTTGTCTCCGAATGCAGTCGCAATAATCTCGGGTTTGGGCGGTTGGGATATTAAACTCACGACGGGCACGACCAGCAAGGGCAGGAGCATGGTGATGGCGCCGGCCAGCGGCACCCCGTCCGGTCCCCAGGTTGGAAACAGGATGCAGGCGCTGCCCAGTCCGACGCCGATGCCGGCATAAACCCCGGCCAACGTGGCCCGCTTCCAGAAAAGCCCGAACATGTACGGCGCCAGGAACACGCCCAGCAAAGTTCCCCATGACATGATCATCAGGTTGACGATGAAGGTGGGCTTCCTGAGGGCGATGAACAGTGAGCACCCCACAAAAACCGCGCAGAGCACGCGCAACAGCGCCATCGTTTGTTTTTGGTTTGCGTGCCGGTTCACGAATGCTCCGTAGATGTCAATGGCGATGGCCGAGCTGGAGACAAGAACCAGGGATGACAGGCTCGACATCGAGGCGGAAAAAACCATCAGCACGATAATCAGCACCAGCGAAACCGGCAAACCGGAGGTGGTGATGAAATGCGGCATGATCTTGTCCCAGATCGGGCCTTTGGCTCCCATCAACTCCGGCGGCAGCTTCGGGCCGTAAAACAGGTGGGTCAATGCGCCGCTGTAATACGCGCCAAACGACAGGAACAGCGCGAAAACCGTGGCGATGGTCATGGCCCGTTTCACGTCGGCCTTGCTGCGGATGGAATAAAACTTCTGCACCATCTGCGGCAGCGCCCACGGGCCGAAACTGGTGATCAACACCAGTGCCAGCAGCGTCAGCCAGCCCGGCGCGCTCACGGCCAGCCAGCTTCCGGCACCGAGTTGTTTAACCGCCGCGAGACCGGGCGCGGCGGAAGGGTCGGACAACAGCTGGTTGGTCGCGTTCACAAAGCCGCCCGTCTCCGGTCGGTGGGCCAGGAGATACACCATCACCAACACGCCTGTGAATTCGACAATGCCGCGGATGAAATCGCTGACGGCCACGGCGAAGTAGCCGCCCATGACCAGATACACGGCGGTCAACGCCGTCAGGAAATACAGCGCGTTTTCGTAGGGGATGTGCAGCGTCATCTCAAAGAGATAACTCAACCCCATCAACACCGAGGCGGAATAGGGGACCAGGAAGATAAACACCACCAGCGCGGCGACGACCTGCAAAGGCTTGTTGCCATAGCGGGCGCTGAGGAATTCCGGCATGGTGATGGCGTTGAGGCGCGTGGTCATGTCCCGCGTTCGACCGGCGAGCACCATCCAGGCGAGCAGCGTGCCGATGAAGGTGTTGCCCACCACAATCCACATGGTGTAGATGCCGAATCCCCAGCCCAGTTTGCCGGCGTAGCCGATGAAGAGCACGGCGGAGAAATAGGTGGTGCCGTAGGCAAACGCACTCATCCACGGCCCGAGCGTGCGGCCGCCAAGGAAGAAATCGCCTACGTTCCTGGTGCGTTGCATGCACCAGTAACCGACGGCGAGCATGACGAAGACATAGAGAACGACGAGCGAGATGTAGATAATAGGGCTCATAGGGTTCGCGGTATTACGCCGGATTTGACGGCAACGAAGCAAGCGGATTTGGCGGTCCAACCAGCGGGTATTTGACAATCAAAATAAGCGGATGAGAATAGCTAACGGTGGACAAAAAAAGCTGAAGGCTAAAGGCTGAAGTTATTTGCCGGACGCGGCAGTCCGCGTAAAAGGCTTCGGCTCACGCGGTGGAAAACATCGAACAACCAACATTCAACACTCAACATCCAATTGGGGTGAGACCGGCGCGAGACAGAAGTATGGGCAGGGCAGGAAACTTGAGTAAATGTACCTCTGTTGAATGACTAATGACGAAGCGCTAATGACTAAAGAATAACCAAGCACGAATGACAAAATGATTTCCAGCGTCCGACCGGGCATTCGGGATTCGATCTTTGGAATTATTTAGTCATTACGGTTTAGGGCTTAGGGTTTTTATTTCGCTCCGTTCCGCCGGCGCCCACACAAAAATGCAAACCATGCCCGCCTTCGGTCGCCCGTTTATGGATGTGGCGCTTGACGGGTGGCGGCGCTGCGGTATGGTTTCGTGGCCTTTGGAGAATTGACACATCATGAACGCAGACAACAAAAGCCCTTACAATGCCACCGTCATCGGACGGGAGGAAATCAACCCGCAACTGCTGGTTCTCCGCGTCCAACCCGACACAGCGATGTTCGATTTCAAGCCCGGCCAGTTCGCGGTGCTGGGTTTGCTCGGCCGTGAACCGCGCGTGCCGGAAGCGGCAGCGGAGGAACCGGTTTCCGAGCCGGACAAGATGATCCGCCGCGCGTACAGCATCGCGTCGTCCAGCGTGGAGCGCCGTTATGTGGAATTTTATCTTACGCTCATCACCAGCGGCCAGCTCACGCCGCGCCTGTTTGCGTTGAAGCATGGCAGCCACCTGTTTCTCGGACCGAAGGCCAGCGGCGTGTTCACGCTGGACCGCGTTCCAACGGGCAAAGCGGTCGTGCTCATCGCCACCGGGACGGGTCTGGCTCCTTACCTTTCGATGCTGCGTACGATGCTGGTAAATGAGACCCAACGCCGGTTCGTGGTCCTGCACGGCGCGCGCTTTGGCTGGGACCTGGGTTATCGCGGCGAACTCGAAAGCCTGGCCCGGCTGCGCCCGAACTTCACCTACATACCCAGCATCACGCGGCCCGATCAAGATCCGCATTTCCACGGGCGCACGGGACGAGTACAGGCGCTGGTGGAGCAGGGGGTGGTGGAAAAAGAATCCGGCGTCGCGCTGGATCCGGCACAGGCGGATGTCTTTCTCTGCGGCAATCCGGACATGGTTCAAGCCGTCAAGGCGATGCTTGAGGGCAGGGGTTTCAAGACCGACCAGCCCGGGAAACCGGGAACGATCCACGTCGAGGAATACTGGTGAGGGTTTTGCGAAAGGTGGGACAGGCTTCCAGCCTGTCTCTGTGGAAACAGGTTGTGGAACATCGGCAAAGCCCCTTTGGAAATGCCACCGCAAGGAATTTTGACGAAACGAACAGATCAATGGATAGGTCCAGTGTCCGGGCGCAACTTGGCACTGCCGCCGACTCCCTTTCCCCGCCCGAGCGGGGAGGGCCGGGGCGAGGGGATTTGAGCTTGAATAATCGGCCTCCTCTTGGCATGGTGCCAACAGATGGGTGACAACAAAGGGCCAAGACATGGGTAACAGTTTTTGGTTGGATTTGCCGGTTTTCCGCGGCCATGCCGTGGAAATATCTCTCGTTGGGCGAAGCGCGTCGTCGCT
>JBEKZC010000075.1:0-15944 GCA_049510295.1 Verrucomicrobiota bacterium
TCACTTATTTGAGCGTGGACATGTCGAGCAAGCTGATTGTCAACTGGCACACGTCCAAGCGTGATGGCGAGAACACGCTGGCCTTCATGCAGGATTTGAAAAGCCGGATGGATGGACGTTTCCAACTGACAACGGATGCTCTCGCAGCCTATTGGCGCGGTTGCGGCGGCATTGTCGGAAAAGTATTTGGAGAGGGAATTGATTATGCAACGGAAAGGAAAGTTTTCAATCAAAGAACCATTGATAACAAACAATGGTATAATCCGCTCGCGGTTGTCGCAATAAAGCGTAAGGCACGTTTAGGAAATCCTGATATGAGTCTGGCCACAACCTGCCATGCCGAGCGCACCAACCTTTCTGTGCGCCTGTTCAATCGCCGATTCACGCGCAAGACGCTTGGTTATTCAAAGAAGTTGGATAACTTGCGCCATGCGGTTGCCCTCTTTATCGCGCACTTCAATTTCTGCCGAGTTCACAGCGCACACGGAAGAACGCCAGCACAAGCGGCGAACCTCACAGACCACCAATGGACAATCAATGAAATGCTATCACCAACAATCTAAGCCCCCATCACCGAACTGCCGCCTTGTTCCGCCGTCCCATACAGAGTATTGCTCGATAAAATTAAATTGGCATACGGACAAGCTCCGTCACTGTTAGAGTAGGTCACAGGATCAATTTCGCTGAAATTATGCAAAATCGTAAAACCCGTGCCATTGGTGTTGACCTTGAACACCGTGCCATAGTACGAACTGCCGCCCATCTGCGTCGTCCCATACAGTGTATTGCCCGATAAAATCAAACCGGCCCACGAACCACCATATTTATAGTTATTGCCGCCGCTGAAACTATGAAGGTTCGTAAAACCGGCGCCATCGGTATTGACTGCGAACACCGTGCCATGGCCAAAACTGCCGCCAGCGGGGATCGTCCCATAAAGCATTTTGCCCGATAAAATCAAACTGCCATGCGGCCAAGCTCCGTCGCTGTTGGTAGAACTAGAGGTTGGCGTGAAACTATGCAAAGTCGTAAAACCGGTGCCACTAGTGCTAAGCTTGAACACCGTGCCATTGCTCGCACCACCACCCGCAACCGTCGTCCCATACAGTGTATTGCCCGATAAAATCACACCGGCATACGGACCAGCTCCGTCGCTGCCGCCAGTGAAATTATGCAGGTTCGTAAAACTCGTGCCATCGGTGTTGACCCTGAACACCGTGCCTCGATTCGAACTACCGCCTGCACCCGCCGTCCCATACAGTGTGTTGCCCGATAAAATCACGGGATTTGGACCAGCTCCATCGCTGTTGGTAAAATAAGGATAAGTACCAGAGATTTTCGTGAAACTGTACAGGTTCGTAAAACTCGTGCCGTTGGTGTTGACCTTGAACACCGTCCCATTGCCCGAACTGCCGCCCCCTGCCGTCCCATACAGTGTATTGCCCGATAAAATCAAACCTGTATTTGGATTTGCTCCGTCGCTGGCACCAGTGAAGGTATGCAGCGTTGTGAGGGTGGGCTGTGCGTTGACGGAGTGCAGGGCGCTCAAGGAAAACAGCGCCGCAGCGAATAATCCTTCGCTAATTCGGCATTTCATAACGTCACTCCGGTTCTAGCCAGGCCGATTCCCCCGCAACCGACCCAGTCTACCTTACCTGAATTGACTTCATGCCATTCATGTTGAACCGGAGACCACGAAACGCAAATCTAAAGTCATTTGTCACATTGCAGAAACACCGATAATCATTCACTGTTTAATGTCGAGACTCCGACTTTTGGAAAAATGATTGAATTTACTATCAATAAGGGTGGCAATTTAGAGGTCTTTCACCGAGACCTTCCGCCGACTGTTTTTCTCGACCATTGGGCGTGGCGGAAAATTTCCGAATCCGAATCCTCAACAAAAAGATTTTCGAGTGCCTTGAAATCACGAAAAGGTACACTCGTGCTCTCTTGGCTAAATCTTATCGAATTCAGCAAAGTGACTGACGAGCAACAAACTTGTAAAGCGGATGCTCTCCTTAACGAAATTTTGCCTCAAATTTTTTTCATTAATCCCAATTTCTTCAAAGTCATTGAGCACGAGAATGAACTGCTAGCAGGCAGTGAAGCTATCACACCTCATGCAGATACGGAATTGTTGAAAGGCTTCGCCAAGTTAAACCTGCTGAAATCAAATTCGTTGAAACTTTTGCCTGCACAAAACATTTTCCGTCTCGTCCCAGCGACAGGGATTGCGGGGCAGTATGATCATTTTGCAGATTTGATTATCAGCTACATTGAATCGCTTCGGCGAGATTACGACAATGACAAAGAGTTTCGATTGAGAGTTAATCGGCTGCCAAAAGGCAGACAAAATCAGTATGGCACGCGATTTATAGCGAACGAATTATTCGGCTCATTTCTCAAGAACAAACAAATTAAGGTTAGCAGAAATCACGCGATTGACGTTAGCCATGCTGTCGTGGCTGTCGCTTACTGTGATTATGTGCTGCTGGATGGTCATTGGGCAACACAGGTCGAACAAGCGAAAAAACGAATTATTGATGGAGGCTTGTCTGTTCCAATGGCGAAGGTGTTTTCGGAAAAGAACGATGGTATTGAAAGATTTCTTCAAGAAATTGAATTTGGCGGCAAATGATCTGACTTCCGTAGTCCTTTCAGGACATTTGAATTCGTGTCAATTCGTGTAATGGACTCGCTCGCGCCCCCTCGCTCGGCCCTCGCGGGCCTTCGCCTCCGGCGAATTCCTTTCGCCGCCTCCCAATCGGCTCAAGTCGTGTCAAAGTTTTCATGCGTGTATTTAGTGTGTTTTGTGGTTTTAATCCGTGTTCATCCGTGTCCATCCGTGGTTAAGAATTCTTCGTTGCTGGCGGTTCTTCGGCCAAATTTTTCTAAATTTATTTTGCGTGTAAGGTTTGACAAAAAAGATTTTCTTCGCATGTTGGCCGCGCCCGGTGTAAAAGCGCGGGCACCGAAATGGGCAAAACTCTCATCATCGCGGAGAAACCGTCCGTCGCCGGCGACATCGCCAAGGCGCTCGGCGGTTTCAAGAAAGTGGACGACTTTTACGAAAGCGACCAATACGTCGTTTCATCGGCGGTCGGCCATTTGCTCACCATCGTGCCGCCGGAAGGCGTCGAAGCCGCGCGGGGCAAATGGACGTTCAAACATTTGCCCGTCATCCCGCCGCATTTTGATTTGCTGCCGATTGAGAAAAGCGAGCCGCGGCTGAAGGTCCTCAAAAAGCTGATCAAACGCGCCGACGTGGACGCGCTGATCAACGCCTGCGACGCCGGGCGCGAAGGTGAATTGATTTTCCGCAACATCGTCAGGTTCACCAGGGCGAAGCAGCCCATCAAACGCCTCTGGTTGCAATCCATGACGCCGGCGGCCATCCGCGAGGGGTTTGCGCAGCTTCGCGAAGACAAGGACATGCTGCCGCTGGCCGACGCCGCGTACAGCCGTTCGGAAGCCGACTGGCTCGTCGGCATCAACGGCACGCGCGCGATGACCGCGTTCAACTCCAAGCTTGGCGGGTTTTTCAAAACCACGGTTGGCCGCGTTCAGACGCCGACGCTGGCCATCGTGGTTGAGCGCGAGGCGAGGATTCGCAAGTTTATATCGCGCGATTTCTGGGAGGTCATCGGCACGTTCGACGCGGCGGCGGGGCAATATACCGGACGCTGGTTCGACGAAAAGTTTTCCAGGTCTGACGCGAAAGACGGCGACGACCAACTCAAGCCCGAGCGCGTCTGGGACAAGCCCAAAGCTGAAGCCATTCGTGACAGATGCCTTGGCAAACCCGGCATTGTCACCGAGGAAAGCAAGCCGAGCACGTCGCTGTCGCCGTTGCTTTACGATTTGACCAGTTTGCAGCGCGACGCGAACTCGCGCTTTGGTTTTTCCGCGAAGAACACGCTGACCATCGCGCAGTCGCTTTACGAACGGCACAAGGTGCTGACGTATCCGCGCACCGATTCGCGGGCGTTGCCGGAGGATTACCTCGGCACGGTGCAGAGCGCGTTGAAGATGCTGGGCGAAACGGGATACGCGGCGTTTGCCGAAACCATTCTCAAGAACAACTGGGTGCATCCGAACAAGCGCATCTTCAACAACGCAAAGGTTTCCGACCACTTCGCCATCATTCCGACCACGCAGACGCCGCACGGTTTGTCCGAGCCGGAACGAAAGCTTTACGACCTGGTGACTAGGCGGTTCTTCGCGATTTTTTATCCGGCGGCGGAATTTCTCGAAACCAATCGCATCACGCGGGTCGAAGGCGAGCCGTTCAAGAGCGCCGGCAAGGTGCTGGTGAATCCGGGCTGGCTGGCGGTTTATGGCAAGGAGGCGGAATCGGATGATACGCCGACGCTCACGCCGGTGAAACCGGATGAAAAGGTCAACGCCGGCGCAATCGAGGTGAAACCAAACGTCACCAAACCGCCGCCGCGCCACACGGAAGCGACGCTGTTGAGCGCGATGGAAGGCGCGGGCAAACTGGTGGAGGACGACGAATTGCGCGAGGCGATGCGCGAGAAGGGCCTGGGCACGCCGGCCACGCGCGCGGCGACCATCGAGGGTTTGATTTACGAGGATTACATCCATCGCAACGGGCGCGAACTGCAGGCGACGGCCAAGGCGTTTTCATTGATGGAACTGTTGAACGGCCTCGGCATCGCCGAACTGACCAGGCCGGAACTGACCGGTGATTGGGAATTCAAGCTGCACCAGATCCAGCGCCGGCAGAAGAGTCGCGCCGAATTCATGTCGGAGATTGCCGACATGACGCGGCACATCGTCGAGCGCGCCAAAAAATTCGAGGAAGACACGATTCCCGGTGATTTCGGCGTGCTCAAAACGCCGTGTCCGAAGTGCGGCGGCGAGGTCCACGAGAAATACAAGCAATTCCAGTGTGTCAATGAAAAGTGCGACTTCTCGGTCTGGAAAACGCTGTGCAGCCGGATGTTTGAGATGGAGGAAGTTGAAAAGCTCATCACGGAAAAACAGGTCGGGCCGTTGCAAGGCTTCCGCAGCAAACAGGGATTTCCGTTCGCCGCCGTGCTGAAGCTGAATGCCGGGTTTAAGATGGAATTTGATTTCGGCGACGGCCAGAAAGGCGAAAACGGCGAAGCGGCCGCGCCGGTGGATTTTACCGGCAAGGAGCCGCTCGGCAAATGTCCCAAGTGCGGCGCGCGGGTGTTTGACGCCGGGATGAATTACATCTGTGAGAAGGCGACGGGTCCGGATCGGACCTGCAAGTTCCGCACCGGCAAAATCATCCTGCAGCAGAACATCGAGCCGGCGCAGGTGAAGAAATTGCTCGCCGAAGGCAAAACGGATTTGCTCAAGGGGTTTGTCTCCAGGAAAACCAACCGCAAGTTCGAGGCGTTCCTGGTGATCAAGGACGGCGGCACGGCGTTTGAATTCGCGCCGCGCGAACGGAAAACGAAGGCCAAGGGCGGGGCGCCCAAAGAGCCGCTGCCGAAGATTGATTTTGCCGGCAAGACACCGCTGGGCAAATGTCCGAAGTGCGGCGGGAAGGTTTTCGACACCGAGGCGGGGTATCTGTGCGAAAAGTCGCAGGCGGATTCCAAGCCGTGCCGGTTCAAGATCAGCCGGGAAATTTTGCAACAGCCGATTGAACCGGTGCAGGTGCAAAAACTGTTGGCGACGCGCAGAACCGATTTGCTCGGCAAATTCATCTCCAAGGCCGGGAGACCGTTTCCGGCGTATCTCGTGATGGACGACAAGGGCAAGGTCACGTTTGACTTTCCGCCGCGGGAAGGCGAGACCGAATCGAAATGAGCGGTTGAGTTCCTGCCTGGGAGCGCTGCCGTCCCGGCGGCGGGTTTTGGGGATGTTTTTTTCGAGACCTGCCGGCGGGACGCCGGCGCTCCCAGGTTGTCACTCCCGGCCGGTTACCAAAAGGTTGAGTTTCTCCACACATCCGGCGTAACCTGAGTTCGCAATGGAAAGCGCCGCCAAGCCTGCGACCGAAATCCACAACCAGTGGATTCAGAAATTTCTCGCGCACCTGGCTACGGACCGCGATGCGTCGGTTTACACGCAGCGGAATTACCGGCAGGCGTTGCTGGAATTTTTTCACTGGCACCGCGAGGAACGATCCGCCTTCGCGGATCAATCCGCTTCGGCGCGACAGGCGGTCGCCTGGGAAAAGCTGCAGCGCGATGATTTTCGCGGTTACCTGCGATTTTTGGGCCGGCAGAACCTGGGTCGCGCGACGATTCAACTGCGCTTCTGCGCGTTGCGGACGTTTTACAAGTTTCTGATCCGACATGGGGTGGTCGGGGCGTCGCCGATAAAAAATCTGGCTTTGCCGAAGCAAGGCCGGCGATTGCCGAAATATCTCACGCTCCAGCAAATGCTCGATTTGCTCAACGCGCCGGTCAAACTCATGGCCACGCCCCGGCGCAAAGGGCCGGGCCGGCCGATTTCGGCCAGTGTGTGTCTGCGGGATGTCGCCGTGCTGGAAACGATTTACTCGTGCGGGTTGCGTGTGAGCGAGTTGTGCGGGTTGCGCGTGGAGGATATTGATTGGAGCGGGCAACTGGTGCGGGTGCGCGGCAAAGGGAAAAAGGAGCGGCTCGTGCCGGTTGGCAAACCGGCGTTGCAGGCGATTGAAAATTATTGGAGCACGTTGAAGCCGCCGCCGTCCGGAGAATCGCCGGTGTTTTTTGCGGAAACAAAAAAGAACACAACCCTCCAGCCGATTCAATTGTCCCGGCGTTTGAAACAATATCTCGTCATCGCTGGGCTCGATCCCGGCCTGACCCCGCACAAATTGCGGCATAGTTACGCGACGCACCTGCTGGACGCCGGCGCGGATTTGCGGAGCGTGCAGGAATTGCTCGGCCACGCGCATCTTATCACGACGCAGGTCTACACCCACGTCACCACCGAGCGGTTGAAGAAAGCTTACGACGCCGCGCACCCGCGGGCATGAAATTGCCCGGCCGTTTCCGTCAGGGCAGGGCGGTCCGATAAAACCGGGTCGGCGGACTTCCTGTTACCCCGAACTTCGAAGTTACAAAAAAACAAGCTCCAGTGTGAGTGGTACAATTAATGAAATAGCTATTTCATTAATTGTACAAATGCATGATGGGTTGTTCAAAAAACTGGCGGGGACAAGGCCCTGTCGGAGTGCGCCCGTCCTCGGGCGCAGCCACTGGCTTCCTTCAAGCCATGGAACATTTCCCCACCACCCGCCCACCGCACTTGGCTGTGGCCGGGACGGCCACACTCCGCTAACGCAGAAATTCAACTTCGAAGTTCGGGGTTAATGAATCGGATACCGTCACGTATCCATTGGCATCGGCGGTGGCGCTGCCCAAGGTTTGCCATTGAGGGGGAGTGAGCGACGTTGTGTATTCGACGTGGGCACACTGCACTCGTTGCGGCTTGACATTTATGGGCATGAATCGGAATATGTCTAAAAATGTCCAAAGTGAATTGAGTCGTTTGGAATCAAGATAAAATGCAAATTACGGTCAGAGACGTCGCCAGCCTGCTGAATATTTCAGAAAAAACAGTCTATCGCTGGATTGACGAGCGTAAACTGCCTGGTTATCGGTTAAACGGGCAGTATCGCTTCCATCGCGCCGAGTTGCTTGAGTGGGCGACGGCAAACCGCATCAACGTGTCTCCCCGTATTTTCGAGGAGCCGGAAAGTCAATCGGGTCCGCTTCCTGAATTGTCCGATGCCCTGGAATCCGGCGGGGTTTTTTACCGTTTGGCCGGCCGGAACAAGGCGGAAGTTCTCCGCAATGTGGTCGAAATACTCAGGCTCCCGGACGAGGTGGATCGTGAATTTCTGTTGCAGGTTTTGCTGGCGCGCGAGGCGCTGGAGTCCACTGCGGTCGGCGATGGCATTGCCATTCCGCATGTGCGAAATCCCATTGTGCTCCATGTCCCGCAGCCGCTGGTGACGTTATGTTTTCTTGAAACGCCGGTGGATTTTGGGGCGCTGGACGGCCAGCCGGTCCACACTTTGTTTACGTTCATCAGCCCGATGGTCAAGGCGCATCTGCATCTGCTTTCGCGCCTGGCGTTCGCGTTGCGCAACCCGGAGTTCAAAGCGCTGATTATCAGGCAGGCGGGCCGCGACGAAATCCTGGCTTCGGCCAGACGGATCAGTGACAGCCTGCGCGTTCCCGTGAACGCAACCCGGAAGGAGGCGGTGCGGTGACGTGGTTGTTGTTTGCAATGGCCATCCTGCTTTTGGGCGCGATGGCGGTGTTGCTGTTGAGCCGTCCGGACCGGAATGTTTCCTGGCTTGGCGCCGGATCGGTGGTGATTGCTTCCGTGCTGGGTTGCGTCCCGGTAATTCACGTGTTGTCAGGCGGTTCAGTTGAACCCGTGCGCGTGCCTTGGCCGGTGCCTTTTGGAGAATTCTTCATTGAACTGGATCCGCTTGCGGCGTGGTTTCTTTTCCCGACATTGCTGCTTTCGGCGCTTTCGGCGATTTATGGCGTGGGTTATTTGCGGTTGTGGCAGGGTCGCCGCTCGCTTGGCCCGATCTGGTTTTTCTACTGTCTGCTGGTGCTCGGCATGGTGCTCGTCCTGCTGGCGCGCAATGCCGTGCTGTTTCTGGTGGCGTGGGAACTGATGGCGCTGGCGTCGTTCTTCCTGGTGACGTTCGAGCATGAATGCGAATCCGTGCGGGAGGCGGGCTGGATTTATTTTGTGGCGACGCATCTGGGCACGGCCTTTTTGCTGGCGTTTTTCCTGTTGCTGGCACGCGACACCGGTTCCATGGATTTCACCGTTTGGGCGGAGAAAGGCATTCAAACACGCGGTTTGGCTGACATTCTTTTTCTGCTGGCGGTGGTTGGATTTGGCACCAAGGCCGGTTTCATGCCGCTTCACGTGTGGCTGCCGGAGGCGCATCCCGTCGCGCCAAGCCACGTATCGGCGTTGATGTCGGGCGTGATGATCAAAACCGGAATTTATGGATTGCTGCGTGTGTTCACGTTTCTGGGCGCGCCACCCCTGTGGTGGGGGTGGGCACTCATTGCCATCGGGCTGAGTTCGGGTGTGCTCGGTGTGTTGTTTGCACTGGCGCAACATGACTTGAAACGGCTGCTGGCGTATCACAGCGTGGAAAACATCGGCATCATCGCGTTGGGCCTCGGCACCGGCTTGCTGGGCATGAGCACCGGTTCATCCCTGCTCATCGTGCTGGGATTCGGCGGCGGATTGCTGCACGTGGTCAATCACGCCTTGTTCAAGGGTTTGTTGTTCCTCGGCGCGGGCGCGGTGTTGCACGGCACCGGAACGCTTGAAATTGACCACCTCGGCGGGTTGCTGAAACGGATGCCGTGGACGGCGGCGACTTTCCTCATTGGCGCGGTCGCCATTTTGGGTCTGCCACCGCTGAACGGTTTTGTGAGCGAATTCCTGATTTTTCTGGGTGCGTTCCAGGGCGGCGTTTCACCAAACGGGGCAATCGCGGTGCCGTTGCTCGTGCTGGTTGCCGGTCTGGCGCTGATTGGCGGGCTGGCGGCGGCGTGTTTCACCAAGGCATTCGGCATCGTTTTCCTTGGTGAGCCGCGCAGTGAACACGTCTCGCAGGCACAGGAGACGGATTGGACCATGCGATTGCCCATGCTGGCGTTGGCGGCCATGTGCGTGCTCATCGGTTTATTCGCGCCGGTCATAGTTGGAAGTTTGCAGGCGGTGCTGGAGAACCTGACACACTTGCAACCCGCAGCGGTCAGCGAAAATCTGGCCGCCGTGGCAAGCCCGCTGGCATGGGTTGTTATCGGAACCGTTGCCTTTCTGTTGTTGCTGCTGGCATTGATCCTGTTGCGGCGCGGTCTGCTGGCGGGCCGCCGGGTGGAAACGAGTGTCACTTGGGGGTGCGGTTACGCACAGCCGACGCCCCGGATGCAATACACCGCTTCGTCGTTTGCCCAGCCGCTGATGGATTTGTTCAGGCCGTTGCTGGGCACGAAGAAACAGGTTGTGCCACCGCGCGGCTTTTTTCCTGTGGAAGCCGCGCTGAAAACCGTGACCCTCGACATCTCCCGTGAAGAAATGTACCGGCCCATGTTCCGCCGCGGCAGCGAGTGGCTCTCCCAAGTGCGCTGGTTGCAACACGGCAAGGTCCAGCTTTACGTGCTTTACATCGCCGTGACGTTGATTGTGTTGCTGGTCTGGACATTCCGTTGAGCCATGAACGCCCTTTCTTTCATCCCGTTGCTGCTGGCGTTGATTTTGTCGCCGTTGTTGTTCGGTGTCATCAACCGCACCAAGGCATTGTTTGCCGGACGACGCGGTCAGCCGCTGCTCCAAACCTATTTCGATTTGTGGAAGCTGCTGCGAAAGGGTGCGGTTTACAGCCGCACCACGACCTGGATATTTCGCGCCGGGCCGATGGTCGGACTGGCGGCGGCATTGGTTGCGGCGACGCTGGTGCCGCTGGGGAATTTCCCGGCGCTCATCGCGTTTCCGGCGGATTTTCTGCTCTTCGCCGGTCTGCTGGGGTTGATGCGGTTCTTCACCGTCGTCGCGGCGCTCGACACCGGTTCGAGCTTTGAGGGCATGGGCGCGAGCCGTGAAGTATTTTTTTCAGCGCTGACCGAACCGGCCTTGTTTGTCGTGCTGGCGACACTGGCGCGACAAACCGGGCAGCTTTCACTCTCAACGATGTTTGAGCCGGTATCGGGTGCCCATTGGCTGCACGCCGGCCCGGTGCTGGGGCTGGTGATCATCGCGCTGATGATTGTGCTGCTGGCGGAGAACGCGCGCATTCCAGTGGACGACCCGAATACCCACCTCGAATTGACCATGATTCACGAGGTGATGGTGCTGGATCACAGCGGGCCGGATTTCGCCTTCATCCTTTATGCTGCCGCGTTGAAGCTATGGATGCTCGGCGCGCTGGTGCTGGGCATGGTGCTTCCATCCTCTGGCGGGAATCCCTGGCTGAGCCTTGCCCTGGCGTCGGGCGGCATGTTCGGGCTGGCGGTTGTGATTGGCGTGATCGAATCCGTCATGGCGCGGCTGCGCCTGCTGGTTGTGCCGCAACTGCTCATTGGCGCGGGCGCGGTGGCGACTGTGGCGCTGATCCTGACATTGAGATAAGCCTATGGCGACGGATCTGATTCTTGTGCTGGTCGTGCTGACGAACTTGAAGTTGCTGGGTTCAAGCCGGCTGGGCGCTTCGATTCGCGTCGTTGCGGCGCAGGGTGTAATGCTCGGTCTGTTGCCGGTGCTGGCGCACATGCACGAACTGTCGTTGCACTTCGCTGCGATGGCAGTGGGGACCATCATCCTCAAAGGAATGGTGTTCCCGTGGTTGTTGTTCCGCGCGCTGCGCGAGGCGGAGGTAACGCGCGAAGTCGAACCTTATGTCGGTTATATCACTTCGATTCTCATTGGTTTGGCGGCGTTGGCTGCGTCATTCTGGCTGGGCGGGCGGCTGCCCGTCTCAACCGTCGAGCCGTCGTCGCTGCTGGTGCCCTCGGCGCTGTTTTCCATTTTAGCCGGATTGTTTCTGATTGTTGCCCGCAAACGCGCGGTAAACCAGGTGCTGGGATTTCTGGTCCTGGAGAACGGCATCTACACGTTTGGCGTCGGGATTGTCGCTGAAACGCCGTTCCTGGTGGAACTGGGCGTTTTATTGGATGCGTTTGTTGCGGTGTTTGTGATGGGGATTGCGGTTTACCACATCAACCGTGAATTCGACCACATCGAAGTGGACCGGCTGGACCGGCTGAAAGGCTGACGGTTGATGAAACACGAAGCATTACTCTGGTTGCTGATCCTGGTTCCGGCTGCGACGGGAGCTTTGACGCTCCGGCTGCGGTCGGTGCGGACGATCCTGGGCGCCATGTGTGCCGGTGTCGGAATCAGCGTGGCCTTGGGTTGGTATGTGGCTGGAAAGGTCTTGATGTCCGGCCCGGTGTCGGCGGGTGCCGAGTGGTTGTATCTGGATGCCCTGTCAGCCTACAACCTGGGTGTCATGCTGTTGATCTACGGGCTGAGTTCAGCCTACGCCCTGGTCTATTTCGGGGCGGAATTGCGGGCGGGTCACCTGACGCTGAAGCAAGCGCGGTTATTTGCCAGCTTATGGTGTGGAGCACTGGCGGCGATGACGCTGGTGTTCATTTCAAACAACCTCGGGATCATGTGGGTGGGGATCGAGGCAACGACCCTGCTGACCGGTTTTCTGATTTGTGTGCATGTGACGGGCGAATCGCTGGAGGCGATGTGGAAGTATATTTTGATCTGCTCCGTCGGCGTCGCCTTTGCCTTCATGGGAACGCTGCTGGTCGGAGCCTCGGCGCACGGGCTTGGTCTGCGCGCGCCGGAAGTCCTGTTGTGGACGAGGCTGCAGGCGCACGCCGGGTCACTGAACCCGGCCTGCCTTAAAGCCGCTTTCATCTTCCTGCTGGTCGGTTACGGCACCAAGGCGGGTCTGGCCCCGATGCACAATTGGTTGCCGGACGCGCACAGCCAGGCGCCGGCGCCGGTTTCGGCGATCTTTTCCGGGTTCATGCTGAATACGGCCTTGTATTGCGTGATGCGTTACGTGCCAATTGTCGAGGCGGGCACGGGAAACACGGGCTGGGGGTTGCGGCTTTTGACCGGGTTTGGCCTCATTTCGATTCTGGTGGCGGCGGCGTTCATTCTGTTTCAACACGACCTGAAACGTTTGCTGGCCTATCACAGTGTCGAGCATATCGGCATCATTACGCTCGGCGTGGGTTTGGGCGGCTTGGGAACATTCGCGGCGCTCTTCCATACCCTCAGCCACTCGCTCTGCAAAACGCTCGCCTTCTTTGCGGCAGGACGGCTGGGGCAGATGTTCGGCACGCACGACATGCGCAAGCTGGCGGGTGTAATGCGCGTGGCGCCGGTGTGGGGAATGGGATTGTTCGGGAGCCTGCTGGCGCTGATCGGCGTGGCGCCTTTTGCATTGTTCATGAGTGAATTGCAGATTCTCAAGGCGGCTGTGGACAGCAGAGCCATCCTGGCGCTGGTATTGTTTCTGTTCGGAGCCGGGGTGGTTTTTGTAGGCGCTTTGGGCCACGCCATTCCGCTGGCCTGGGGAAAGACGGCTTCCACAGTCCAGCCAGCCCGTGCTGGAACTTTGGAGACGTTGTTGGTCGTGGTGCCGCTCGTATTTTTGCTGGTGTTGGGACTATGGATGCCCGGACCGTTGCAGACGGCTTTAAACGCCGCTGCCGATGTCATCCGCCACGTCAATCCGGCGCTTGCCGGTTCTCCGGGAGGAATAATGCCGTGACCGCCAATTCCATTTCAACTGTTCGCAACGGGGAGAAGATGGGCCTGGCCAACCTGCCACTGGTTGCCTTCGGCGAGTTCCGGGACACGATTGTGTCGGCGGTCAAAGCCGGTGCGCGCCTCAGCGCCTTGTTTGGCGCCACGCTTCAAGAGGCCGATGGCCAAGGCAGCCACGCAGCGCCGGGCTTGGGTGATCTTCGGCTGTTCGCGGTGCTGGCCCGGGAGGCGGAAGGAATGCTGGCCGTGACTTCAACACGCGTTGGGGACACATATCCCGCATTGACTCCCGACTGCCCGCAGGCGCATTGGTTCGAGCGCGAAATTGCAGAACAGTGGGGCGTCAAGCCCGAAGGCCATCCTTGGCTGAAGCCGATCCGCTTCCATCACTCCTACCGCGAGGGTCGCGACGCTTGGGACCGCCCTGGGGAAATGCCAATTCAACCGGGCGTCACGAATTTCTTCACGATGACCGGTGACGAAGTCCACGAAGTCGCGGTTGGACCGGTGCATGCCGGCATCATCGAGCCGGGACATTTTCGTTTTCAGTGCCACGGTGAAAAGGTTTATCACCTGGAGATTTCGCTCGGCTACCAGCACCGGGGTGTCGAACGCGCCCTCGTCGGCGGGCCGGACAAACGGACGATTCCCTGCCTGGAAACACTTGCCGGAGACACTACCATCGGTCACACACTCACATATTGTGAGGCAGTCGAGGCGCTGGCGGATTGCCGCGTGCCGGCACGGGCGCAGGCACTTCGAGCCATTGCACTCGAACTGGAACGGCTCGCGAACCACACCGGCGACATCGGGGCACTGGCCGGTGACGTTGGTTATTTGCCCACGGCGAGTTATTGCGGACGGATTCGTGGTGATTTTCTGAACCTGACCGCCTTGATTTGCGGGAACCGGTTTGGGCGCGGGTTGATTCGTCCCGGCGGTGTCTTGTTCGACCTGGACGAAGCCCGGCAAAAACAGTTGGAGGAGCGTCTGGCGGAAGCGCACCAAGATGTGACGAACGCAGTGGAATTGCTCTGGGACACATCATCCGTCCGCTCCCGGTTTGAAAACGCGGGGCCCGTCTCGCGCGAGATGGCGGTTGAGCTTGGGCTGGTCGGCGTGGCGGCGCGGGCCAGCGGGTTGGGGCATGATGTCCGGTCTCAGTTTCCTTCGGGCATTTACCGGTTCGCCCAGATTCCGGTGTCGTCGTATCACACCGGAAGCGTCTTTGCGCGCGCCTACGTGCGGTGGATGGAAATTCAACGCTCCATTGCCTTCATCTTCGATCAACTCAAAGCGCTGCCCGACGGGCCGGTATGCTCGGAAATCGGCGCGCTTGCGGCCGATTCCGCCGTGGTGTCGCTCACCGAAGGCTGGCGCGGCGAAATCTGCCACACCGCCTTGACGGACGCGCACGGCCGCTTTGCGCACTACAAAATTGTGGATCCTTCGTTCCACAACTGGATGGGCCTGGCCCTGGCACTCCGGAACCAGCAAATTTCCGATTTCCCGCTCTGCAACAAGAGCTTCAACCTGTCCTATTGCGGCCATGACCTATGAGAACATATCTGAAGATTTTGTTTTCGGTGCCGGTCGCGGTAACAAGACGGAGCGCGGCTGTGTGCGGAGCATCAGCCGCAGCGGTATTGTTGAATGTCGTGCACACTGCGGCTGGGTTTGCGACCACAGCCGCGCTCCTGCGTCGAGTCAACTTTGAGGTGAAACCATGCTAAGAACATTGCTGGTCCGCGCTCAACAAAAGCATCGCACCATCGGTTTCCCGAAGCTGCCGCCGGTTTTGCCCGACCGTTTGCGCGGCCGGCCGGAAATTGATGCCGCGAAATGCCCGGTTGGCTGCCGCATTTGCGCCGACACCTGTCCGACGAACGCGATTACACTCGATGAAAAGGGCCCCAGGCTCGATCTGGGCTGCTGCCTCTTTTGCCCGGAATGCGAGCGGGCCTGTCCGGAAGGCGCCATCCGCTTCACCACGGAGCATCGGCTCGCGACTTCGCGCCGGGAAGAGTTGGTCCTCGGTGAAAAAGAATTTCAACTGGCCAGGGCGCTCGATGAAAAGACACGCCGGATTTTTGGCCGCTCGCTCAAACTGCGCCAGGTGAGTGCCGGCGGCTGCAACGGCTGCGAGTCTGACGTGAACGTGCTGAACACGGTGGTGTTTGACCTGGGGCGGTTTGGAGTTCAATTCGTCGCGTCGCCGCGCCACGCCGACGGACTGCTCATCACCGGGCCGGTGACGCAGAACATGGAATCGGCTTTGCGGAAAACCTACGACGCCGTGCCGCCGCCCAAGCTGGTGATTGCCGTGGGTGCGTGCGCCATATCAGGCGGGCCATACGCCAGCCATCCCGAGCAGCGCAACGGGGCTGACGGAGTTGTGCCGGTGAACCTGTATATCCCGGGTTGTCCGCCGCATCCCATCACGATTCTGGACGGATTGCTGAGACTGTTGGGCCGAATCAAATAGACCTGTTCTGGCTGCGCCGCGATACGGGAGAAGGCTGAAGGATATGGTCGTTACGATACATTGCTTGAGTCCTTTGGGGCCAATGCTGGTGATGATTTTCCCGACTTTCAGCGCCAGCCGTTCGTCGATTTCTTCCAGTGGGGTCCAACGCCCCATCAGCAGATACCAGATGGCCACCGCCAGTTTA
>JBEKZC010000076.1:0-15528 GCA_049510295.1 Verrucomicrobiota bacterium
ATCAACTCGCGCGGTGGTGGCAGAAGCTATTGGCCTTGGCAGCTCTGCGGAGTCGAGTCCGGCCAACCGGTTTCCCCTTTGCCTTCGCCACCATCCAATAAAAAACTTTTGAGACAGTCTCGGCAGCGCGGCCCTACCGGTTGGGAAATGATATGACTTCCGGTCCGGGTGATTGGCAATCAGGAGATTGAACCGGCCGGTAAAAAAGAAAGGCCGGACAACAGGTCCGGCCTCTTCATACAGAATTGAGAACTAATTACGACGACAACAACAATGGAATCATACCTCATGCCCCGTCCCCTGCCAGTCACCAGTTCTGGTGACAAATCCCGGCGGGTATATATACTTGACGAATACATAAAGTTTATATGGAATACGAGGACAATGATTTACCTAAAAATCGGCTTGTGCCATTTTTTAGCAGGTATAAAACCAATCGGCACTCAACCAAAGGCCCGAAAGTGACAATCGCAATCGGCTTCGTCTGCCCCTTGAGAGACAAAAAGTTAGCATTTGGGGCATTGCCGTCTATCTGGATGGCCAGTGATAGTCAGGCCACCTACGACGAGACTAAGCGTGAAAACCCTAATAAAATCAGAGTGATTGATTTTGCCAATGGGCAAATTTTAGTGGCCCAGGCCGACAGCGTGGAGGTGGGCGATAGGATGATTGAAATACTCCGGCCCAAGGCGAAGGCTACAAAAATGGTGGATTCCCAAACGGCGGTGAAAACCGTCCGTGCTGCATTATTGGAAGTCAGAAACGAATTATTGGAATGTAATAAAGGAATTACGATAGACCTCGAAAAGTTCTTTTGGACGGAGCACAGGCTAAATCTGCTGATCGGATATTTCTTTAACGGGCAACCCCATCTTTACAAGATGAACATTTATCGGGGGCTTTACACGTTGGTAGATTCATTTGAAGCAATCGGCGGCGGGCAATCTTTGGGCTATTTTCTGCTTAAAGAATACGCCCAAGCCGACCCATATTTTCAGGGTGAATTTCCGGTCGCAGTTGACGTGGTGAATAAGGTAATTGAAAACGTGGATGGATGCGAACGGCCAATATGGGTTGCGAATGTTATTCCGCTACCGCCGGAATCCCAAACGAACAAAAAGAAAAACACGCATTCACAAATCGAATGCGAGGCCATAATTATACCACAGCGCAAGACTGAAATGCTTTCACGGAACTTGAGAGTTGCCTACGTGCGCAACGCGACAAGGCACAAGGAAGAACTGTTAAGGGCTATCTGGCAAGTGGCGGGAAGACGCCGAACGCCGAGGTAACAATTCAGCGTTTGTTTTTGGGCATTGGCGGGCTGTTGAGTAATGCCCGGAGCGCGTCCTTGAACCCGATTCCCTGAATCCGAAGATCGGGCTTGGCACGCGGCTTTTTACGCTGTTGTTTTCTTTTGACGGACACGCTTTCGGCCCCACGGAACGCGCGGCGCTCGCTTCTCGACCAGCCAGCGGTATTTTCTGGCAATGTATTGGCGAGCCAGCTTGTTGTTTCAGACTGCTTGCCGGTAGGTTAAGCGTTTCCCTTCGGTGAGCGCAATAGCCTTTTCCATGCGCTGCCCGTCTGTCAGCTTGCGGGTGTCCCAACGGAAAGCAAACTCATTGGCGTATTTGGGAAGGTGTTCACGGCTCACATGATGCCATGAACCATACACGCCGCGTTTAAACAGGCTGAAAAAACTTTCGCAACTGTTCACGCCTGATGTTGAACCGTCTTTGTTGCGGCGGATATATTCAAACTTGGAATGAACCACCGTATGATGCGCTTTCCATTTCTTCAACGGGTTGCGATATGCACCGTGCTCATCGGTGTTCACAACAGCGTCTTTGCTCACACATTCATGCAACGCCTGCCCAAGATTCTTTTGGGTGACATTGCTGACCACGCGGGCTTGCATTGAGCCACCACGTTCAATCAGCGCGACTACGGGAGTATGGCGGCGTGACCGTGAGCAACGAAAGCCTTTGCCGCCAACGAAAGTCTCATCCACTTCCACAATCCCGTTCAACTTTTTAGCAAGCGGCAGGTTCGGTGAAATTCCATGCCGGATTCTGTGACCCATGAACCACGCGGTTTTATATGTGACCTTGAGCATTCGGTGAAGCTGGTTGGCGGAAATGGACTTTTTGGACGAGCACAGGATGAAAATTGCCAGCAACCATTTCCCAAGCGGAATGTGTGAATCTTCCATGATTGTCCCCACCGTCACCGTAAATTGTTTCCGACAGGCGGCACAGCAATACATACCTTTGCGGGCTGGAACCTTGCTGTCAGGCTTGGCAACAATCTTGTAAACCTCGTTGTGTTTGCAATGAGGGCAAATCGGGCCTTTGGGCCAGCGTATGGCTTCAAGTAAGCTTCTTGCCTTGTCGCCATCGGAATACTCTTGAGCCAGCGTAACGAGGTTAATGTCGTCATCAACTTTCTTGGCTTTGTTTGTTTTCATGGCCCAAAAGTATCAGGCGGCCTTGTATTCGTCAAGTATATAATCCCGAATCCCGGATCCCGAAAAAGGTTCGCGGCTAATTTGGCGGTTGTGCTACCGTCCATGCAGGAATTTTAATCATGGCGTTCTCATTCATTTTTCTCGGCAGCGGCACGTCGCAGGGCGTGCCCATCATTGGCCAGGAATATCCGCCGGCGTTTCTGGCCAATCCCAAAAACCATCGTACCCGGCCTTCCATTTACGTCGCCACCGACAAGGTCAAATTCGTCGTGGACACGACGCCGGAATTTCGCATCCAGATGCTCCGCGAAAACATCCGCTGGCTCGATGCGGTTGTTTTCACCCATTCCCACGCCGATCACATCATGGGCCTGGATGATTGCCGCCGGTTTTGCGATTTGCGCAAAGGTGCGTTGCCGGTTTATGCGAACGAGGAAACGATGGCGGCGCTTCGGCGTATTTTCATCTATGCGTTTGACGGGCGGGCGATTCCGAAAGGCTATTTTCGTCCCGAACCCCACATCATTGACGGAACATTCACCTTGGGCGATTTGGAAATCATTCCCCTGCCCCTGCCGCACGGCCCGACGACGACGAACGGCTATCTCTTCGTGCAAAACGGCAAAAAACGGCTCGCGTATCTGAGCGACTGCAAGGAAATCCCCGCCGACGCGCTGGGAAAGGTCCAAGGCGTCGAAGTCGCCGTGCTCGACGCGTTGCGTTACACGCCGCATCCAACGCACATGTGCCTCGATGAAGCGCTGACGGCGGCACGGCGCATCGGCGCGGCGCGGACTTATTTCACCCACCTCACGCACGATTACGACCACGACCAGGCGCAGGCGGAATTGCCATCCGGAGTTATGTTCGCGTGGGACGGGCTAAGGATAACAGGCAATTAACGTTGAAAGGAACCTGCACAGTATGAAAATTATTTGGACCATTTTAGTCGCAACATTGTTTCAGAACGGCGGGCTTGACGCCGCGCGAGCTGCCGGCGACAACCCTTTCACGCCTTCGAATCCACCGGATATGAAGCCGCTGACCGGACACGATTCCCCGGCCCACCGCGCGGCCCAGTGGTTCAAGCACGGCGTCAATCTGGGTGACTATCTTGAAGTGCCGCCAAACCAAGGCTGGGGTGTGACAGTTTCAGCGGACGAATTTGCACAGATGAAGCGCGAGGGTTTTGATCATGTGCGCGTGCCGGTTGGCTGGCATCATTACGCCGGGGCCGCGCCGGATTTCACGCTTACGCCGGAGATTTTCGCCCGTGCCGATTTTGTCGTCACCAACGCGCTGAACGATGGACTGGCCGTGATGCTCAACATCCATCACTTTAACGAACTGGACCAGGACCCGGCGGGGCAGACGGAAAAATTTCTCGCGTTGTGGCGTCAAATCGCGGCGCATTACAAGGATTTCACCAACCGGCTCGCGTTCGAACTCGATAATGAACCGCATGAAAACGCCAGGACCGCATTGATGAATCCGATTTACGCCCGTGCCATTGCGGAGATTCGCCGGAGCAATCCAAACCGGACGATTTTCGTCGAGCCGGGAAACTGGGGCGGCATTGACGAGTTGAAAAATCTGGCGCTGCCGCCCGACGACAACGTGATTGTTTCCGTCCATTGCTACGACCCGTTTCACTTCACGCATCAAGGCACGGGTTGGACCGGACCGGACACGCAACAAACCGGCATCCAGTTTCCCGGCCCGCCCGCACAACCGCTCAAGGCCGACCCGAAGCTGAATTTGAATTCCAACGTTTTGGACTGGATTCAAGCATACAACACCCTGCCGACAGACAAAAACCCGAGCAGCGCGCTGGCCTTCGCGGACAAATTAAAATTCCTCCGCGCGTGGTCGGATTATTACGGATACCCGGTTCACATCGGCGAATTTGGCTGCTACATCAAGGCCGACCCGGCGTCACGTGCCCGTTTCTACTCGGCGTTCCGGCGGGCGGCGGAGCAGCAGGGTTTGGGTTGGGCGATCTGGGACTGGAGCGCAAACTTTCGTTATTGGGATAAAAAAACCGGCCAACCCATGCCCGGCATGCACGCAGCACTCTTCGGCAAATTGAATTGAACCGGCCACCGGGCGCGAGGTCAAATCCCCAACCATGAATTATTTTGGAACGCGTCTGATTCTTTTATTGCTGGCCACCGCGCCGCTGTGCGTTCGCGCCGGCGGTGACGAGGTGGTCGTGATTTACAACAATCGCATGCCAGGATCGAAACTGGTTGCGGACCATTACGCCCAAATGCGGCAGGTGCCGGAAGCGCAAGTTTACGGATTCGATCTGCCCATCACCGAGGAGATGACGCGCGCCGAATTTGCCGACGCGCTGCAATTCCCGCTGGCCAGCCGGCTGGTCGTGGACAAGCTCTGGCGGTTTGGTTCCGTAACCAACGCCGCGACCAACGGCCAGCCCGCACACGTGGACCACCCGATCGTTGAATCCAAAATCCGCTACGCGGTCCTCTGTTACGGCGTTCCGCTGAAAATTGCCGCCGACCCGAATTTGCGCGAACCGGTCCGGGAGAACGCCCGACCGGAATTGTTGCGCAATGAAGCGGCGGTGGATTCCGAGCTGGCCTGGCTGCCGCTGGTGAAAATGAACATCCCGCTTTCCGGACCACTGCCCAACTGGGTCTATGGGGCCACGAACATGGCGCTACTCCATCCCACCAACGGCATTTTGCTCGTCGCCCGGCTCGATGGCCCCAGCGTGGAGATTGCGCGCGGGCTGGTGGACAAGGCGCTTGAAGCCGAACGCGACGGCTTGTGGGGCCGCGCCTACTTCGACGCGCGCGGGCTGGACAAAACAAACAGTTATTACTTGGGCGACGAATGGATTCTGGGCGCGGCGGAACTTTGCCGTGAACTGGGTTTTGAAATCACTGTGGACCAAAATCCCGCCACGTTCCCCGCCGATTTTCCGATGAGCCAGATCGCCATTTATTGCGGCTGGTATGACAGAAATGTTTCCGGCCCGTTTGCGTTGCCCAAGGTTGAATTCATGCCCGGCGCGTTCGCGTATCACCTGGACTCGTTCAGCGCGGCCACAATACGCAGCACAAATGAATATTGGGTGGGGCCGCTGCTTGCCAAAGGCGCCACCTGCACCATGGGCTGCGTGAACGAGCCGTATCTCTCCGGCACGCCGAATGTCGCCGCTTTTATCGCGCGATTGATCGCCTGCGGATTCACGTTTGGCGAGGCCGCCTGGGCCGCGCAACCCGTTTTATCCTGGCAAACAACCGTCGTTGGCGATCCACTTTACCGGCCTTTTGCCAAAGAACCGTCGGTGTTGCATGCGGAATTCGCGCGCACCCATAATCCGCTCATCGAATGGTCTTATCTGCGCATCGTGGATTTGGGTCTGGTTCACGGTGCGCCCGTTGCTCAACTCGCCGCTTTCCTCGAAACCATTCCCGCAACCACCAATAGCGCCGTGCTCACCGAAAAACTTGCCGGCCTTTACGAAATGCAGGGCAAACCGTCCTCGGCCATTGAAACCTTCCAGCGCGCCCTGACCCGCAACCCGTCGCCGGAACAGCGCATTCGCCTCCGGCTCACGCTCGCCGAAAAACTCCCGGCCCAGGGCCGCGAAGCCGACGCCATTGAAAATTACAAACAGCTTCTCAAGGAATCACCCGATTACCCCGGCAAGCCATCCGTCGAGGCAAAACTGGCCGCGCTCGAACAAAAACCCGCTGACACCAACGCTCCGGCCAGCCCCAAACCGGCCAATTGAACGAAACCACGGAGCACACAAAACGTGCCGCCCGCGGAATGACTGACGACTAAACCATAATGACGAAAGAAGTCCGAAGCTCGAACAAACAGTCTGGCTGGTGCGTTGGTCATTTGGAAGTTCTTTAGGGCGTGTTTTCAAAATGGGAAATTTTGGACTGCGGCGGCAAGCGGGGCGCGACGCCGCTTTGGAATAAGATCGCACCCTGATTTACCCTGCGAAAGCGCTGTCGTCGCTGTGCTCTGCCAGCGCAGTCCAAAAGCTGTCCGCCCATGCCACGCAACCTTTTCCGGCGGCAACCCATTTTGAACACACGCCCGTCATTCGGATTTAGGAATTAGTGATTTCCCTCCATCCATCCACCCCGCCATCTTTCATCAATTTGATCCACTGCCAATTTTTCGTGTATTTCGTGTATTTCGTGGTTAATTATTTCCATGGCCATTTTTTACGACACCCACGCACATCTTGATTACCCGGACTACGCAAAGGATTTGACGGAAGTCATGGCCCGCGCCCAGGCCGCCGGCATCACCCGGATCATTTCCATCGGCACCGATCTCGAAAGCAGCGCGCGCGCCATCAAGCTGGCCGAACATTTCGCGTGCGTCTTTGCCGCCGTCGGCTGGCATCCGTCAAACGCCCATGAAGCCCCGGACGATATTCGCGAACTGCTCCGCAAACTGGTGAAGCATCCAAAAGTCGTCGCCATCGGTGAAACGGGTCTGGACTATTACCATTTGCCGGGCAAAAAGCCCGGCGGCACTGCCGAAGACGACGCGCGCTACAAGGAAAGGCAGGCGCAGATTTTCCAACAGCAACTCGAAGTCGCCGTCGAAGCCGGACTGAACTGCGTGATTCACCAGCGCGACTCCTTTGACGACACTTTCGCCCAGCTCAAGCCTTTTGCCGGCAAGGTGCGCGGTGTGTTCCATTGCTTCGGCGAGAGCGCCGACCGGATGCGCCGCGTTTTGGAAATTGGCTCGCTCGTCAGCTTCACCGGCATCGTCACGTTCAAGAACGGACAAAACGTCCGTGACACCGTCGCCGCCACGCCGCTGGACAGATTCATGCTGGAAACCGATTGTCCGTATCTGGCGCCCGTGCCGTATCGCGGCCAACGCTGCGAACCGGCTTATGTGAATGAAATTTCCGAAACCGTCGCCCAGGTGAAGGGTTGTTCGCTCGAAGAATTGAGCGCGGCGACGTGCAAAACGGCGGCGGAATTTTTCCCGAAGTTGAAATAGGAACGCCCGACCACCCGGACATTGCACCAGCCCGCAACCAATGGCATTGCAATTGCGTATTATCCCATTTCTCAATGATAACCGGAACAAACCTCGGTAGGGCGGGCAGTCCTCTGCCCGCCGCTCGTCCGTATGCCAACCACGGCGCGCACGGCTTGTCCCGTCGTGGCATTGCGAAGGCGGAAGTGACGCGCCCTACCCATGTGCCGATTCCCACTGGAAATTGGCATTACACGGTGATAAGAAGAGAGCAAATCAAATTGACGCATCAACCAGCAGGAACATATGAAATCATTAAACATCAAGACCTCATTGGCCCTTGTGGCTTTGGCCATCATCTCAACCTCCTGCGCGACTCCGCCGCGGACGTTTCACAACTACGACAATACCGCACTGGTCATTGAATCCCTGGACTACCAGACCTGCCGGATGCTCCGACCGGACGCTTCTGCGAGCGAAGACAATGACAAGTTTTTGGCGAGGGCCGCGACATTGTCCAAAGGCGAAACTGCCGTGGTCATTCTTGAGAATTACACTGAATCGCAGATTGGTGACCAGTTTCGCGACCGCGGCACATACTGGCTCGTCAGCTTGCGGAATCTCGGATATCGGCACGTTGTCCTCCTTCAAGGCCAGGGCATCGCCGACCCCGAAGGGTTGAAAATCCTCGCCGATTACGATTGACGAAAACGAGGCGGATAAAGCTGGCTACGAATAAAAGCGCCTGATTATAGCTGCAGATTAGCCAGCGCTCGCATTTCTGCGTTAGCGGAGTGCGGCCGTCGCGGCCGCAGCCAGGTGGGGTGGGCGGGCGGTTGGAAAATGTTTCGTGGCTTGAATGAAGCCAGTTGCTGCGCCCGAGGACGGGCGCACTCCGACAGGGCTTTGCCCCCGCCAGTTTTTTGAACAACCTATCATGCCATTTGTACAATTAATGAAACAGCTATTTCATTAATTGTACCATTCATTGGAACCTGTTTTTCGTAACTTCGGAGCTCAGGCTCAATTCACTGTCAACGATATTCGTATAACCAGCACACAAAAGGCTTGGAATCGTCCGCCGGCATGTCCTCTCCCCGTCCGTCTTCGTTGCGCTTCGACGCGATCGCGCGGAGCGAAAGGCGAAGGCGGAGGGAAGAGGAAACAGGCAAGGGCGAGTGTAAAAACCAATTTCCTTTTAAACCCCACCCAGCCCCGCATCATCTGGTGAAAATTATTCTGAAGTTTTATCACCGTTTCTTCATTGAACCATTGGCTCTGGCTTATGGATAATCACCGAAACGATGGCAGAGGAACTGCAACTGCGCATCCACGGCGAAGCTTCGCTGCCCACGCTGATTTATCTGCCCGGCTTGCACGGCGATTGGACGCTCATCGGCAGCTTTCGCAAGGTCATCGGCGGCCGGGCGCGCTTCGTCGAAATCACCTACCCGCGCACGCTCACGTGGTCGCTGGACGATTACGCGGCGACCATCGAAGCCGTGCTGGCGCACAATGGCATCATCCACGGCTGGCTGCTCGGCGAATCGTATGGCTCGCAGGTTTTGTGGGCGATGGTCGCGCGCGGGAAGTTTCCGGCGCAGGGCGTGATTCTGGCGGGCGGTTTCGTGAAGCATCCCATGCGTTGAGCGGTGCGGCTGGCGGAAAAACTCACCGGCAGGATTTCCACGGCGTTGTTCGTGCGAATCGTTTTCGGCTACGCCAAGATCGCGCGTTTCCGGTATCGCCATTCACCCGAGACGCTGGCGACCATTGACGAATTTGTCGCGCGCCGGACGGAACTGGACCGCCGCGCCGCGCAGCATCGCCTGCATTTGATTGCCCAATATGATCCGCGCCCGATTGCCAGCCAAGCCAGGCTGCCGGTGTTTGGCTTGAGTGGGATTCTCGATCCCATCGTCCCTTGGCCGTTCGTCCGGCGCTGGCTCAGGAAAAATTGCCCGGCCCTGCGCGATTACAAAATCATCCGGCGCGCCGACCACAACGTCCTCAGCACCGCGCCAAAGGAAGCGGTGCAGCAGGTTTTGGAGTGGATGAACCAACAACCGTAGCAGCCGACGTCAGTCGGCTCTGACTTTCCAACGGATGAGAATGAGCGGACTCACGTCCGCTGCTACCTCAATAAACGAGGACGAGGACAGCGGCATCCTGTGCCGACTTGACCACGTCCTCAAACTTCTCATCCTTTGTGTTCGGCTCTTTAAGTTTGGCTGAAACTGCCGGAACGGATTCGAGGAAGCTCAACAGAAAACTGCTCTTCACCGCGTAATTCACATTCTCCGGCAACGCCCCGCTCGCCGCCAGCGCCGCCGACGCATTCAGCTTGGCCGACACGATGCCGATGACGTTGCCCCGTTCATCCACCAGCGCCCCGCCCGAATTGCCCGGCTGCACCGGCACGCTGATTTGAAAATAGCGCGGGTCATCCGCCGCGCCGGACAGCGACGCGATTTCCCCCTTGGCCAGCTTGGGCGCGAACCCCTGCAAACCGATGTCTGGAAAACCGATGGTCGCCACCGTGCCACCCAGATTCACCGTGCGACTGGCGGCAATGGGCAGCGGTGCAAACCGCCCGTCCGCCTTCAACAAAGCCAGATCATTGGCCGCGTCCACCTGAACAACTTTGGCGGTAATAAATCCTGCGCTCGTAACCAAACGAATCTGCGCTGCACCTTTGACAACATGATAGTTTGAAATCAAATAACCATCATCCGTGATGAAAAATCCTGAACCGCTGGCTGTGGGGTTGTCAGGCGAAATGGAATTACTTGAACCTTCTTTGCGTGGGCTAATTTGACGATTGTAATATCAATGCCCCAGTCGCGCAAAATAACCGGAAGCATTTCTTTGTCCCTCGCTGTGCTCCCCTTTAGTATTTTCTTAGATAAAAGTGCAGCCCATTCATCCGAGGAAAAGGCGCTTCTGATAAGGGGGCGAACCAAGAAAAATCGGACCGATATCTCAATGCCTGCCGCCGAACGAGCTAGAGCCGTGCCAAAGAACCCGGCGTTTCCTAATTGTTTTGATTCGTTGACGCACAATTGAACTCGCTCCTCAATCGCATCGCCGTATCGTGCCAGATAAGCAAAAACGGGGGCTTCTGCCAATTCACGCTGATGGTCATCTAAAAATCGTGAGAGAGCTTCTTCTTCCTTATGGCGGCGCTCATCTTCGTATTCGGACATAGAAAAATTCAAACGCCAATTGCCCCGTTCGTCCATCCCAAAATGAATTCAGGAAAAGAGTTCCCCTCCGTCTTCGCAGGGCTACGGCGCGACAAGTCCGTCCCGTTTGCGGGTGCGCCCCATCCGCTTTCGGCGTAGCGGCTTTCGGGAGAAAGCCGCCATTTGAATTCCCGCCACAGTTTGCGGCGCTCTGCCGAGACGCCGCTACGTTACAGAACCAGACAAATTGAAATTTTCAATCCGGCTGTTTTAGTATCGCCGCCGCAGATTTCCTGACGGCTTCCGCCAGTTCGCGCGGCTTCAAAACTTTCGCGTCCCCGCCCCAGCTCAAAACCCAGCGTTCGATTTCCATCAGGCTGGAAAGGTTCATCCTCAATTCCACTCCCCCGCCCTTTAATTCGCGCAGTTGTTGCGATTCGTGCCATTTCTTTTCGCGGACGTAATCGGCGGCGCGGGCGTTGAAACGGATGACGACCTCATATTCGCCTTCGCCGGAGTGGACGCCGAAGCTGTCGCGCAAACGTTTTTCGAGCGAGAACTTTTGCGGGCGCTCGAAGGTGTTGCCGGTCAGCTTCACGGATTGCACGCGGGCGGGCACGAAGGTGCGAATGTCCTTGCGCGCGTGGTCGTAGGCGAACAGATACCATTCGCCGTTGATGTTCGCCAGATGATACGGGTCAACGAGGCGCGGCTCGGTTTCCTTCCGTCCCGGTTTGCGATAAGCCAGTTCAATCTGCTGCCGGTGCGCGGCCGCCCGGGCCAGCGTGTCGAAAATTTCGAGATTCAAAATCGGCTCGGCGCGGATGCGGAAGGAAATGGTCTGCTCGATGTCGGCAAGATTGAGCGAAATGGTGTCGGGCAGTGACTGCTCCATTTTCCGGATGGCGCTGAGGATCGGTTTCTCGAAGCTCGTGCCACGATATTGCTGGAGCGCCTTTTCGGCGACGATGAGCGCGAAGAGTTCGCCCTCGGTAATCTGGATGTTCGGGAACGCGCTGACTTCCTCGGTGTAATGATAGCCGATGCGCGCGCTGTCGTATTCCACCGGCAGGCCGAGCCGGTCGCGCATGAACTCGATGTCGCGATGAATCGTCTTGGTGGCGACTTCGATTTCGCGCGCCAGCGTGGAGGCGTTGGGGAATTTGCCGGACTGAAGCGCCTGATGGATGCGCAACATCCGCTCCAAGGGCGGACGGGACCGCAGCGACTCCACCATCGTCATTCCCGGTTGGGATTTGTTCTCATGCCGGATATTCATTTCTTTCAGGGCTTGCCGGTGCATAGAGCAATGGGTCCTGCCGGTAGAACTCTTTCAATTCGGCATACAACGCCGGATGCCGTTCTTTCAGTTGACCGGGCTTCTCGAAAAAACATTCCGTGGCCACGGCGAAAAACTCCGCGGGATTTTGAGCGCCATACGTGTCCAGGACCGTCTCCCGGCCGTCTTCCGCCGCACGGCGAAGTTGGTGGAATTCCGCGCTCAGAACTTTGGCCCACGCCTGGTAGCGGTGGTGGATTTGCCACAAGTTTGACCCGCTCAGGAGCGGAGCGCCGTCAGCCATACCATCCTCCTCGTCAAGCTGGTGGGCGAATTCATGAATGACCAGATTCCGATTCTTGTTCAGTTCCACCGCGCCGGCGAACGCACCATCCCACGCCAGAACCACCGTCCCGTGCGGCCAAGATTCGCCTCCCCGCACCTGGTTTCCTTCGGTCATCGTCCCGTCTTTTTCCCAGTGCCATGTTTTGGCGATGTAACTTGAAGGATAAACCAGGATGCTGTGCAGGAGGGGGTAGCAGTCCGTGTCCCGGTGCAGCAGCAACAGGCACGCCTGCGCCGCGATCAACACCTTCACTTCATCGGTGATTTCCTGCCCGCCACAGCCCTCAAATCGTTTCTCCGCGAGAAAAACGTGAATGTGTCCCTCCAATTCCCGGCGATCCGCCGGCGGGAGGCGGGAATACATGGAATAACGGCGCATAAGAATGTCGCGCCATTCTGAAGGGAACGGCCGGCTCCGAATGCTGTCACGGCGGCGTTTTTTTAGAAATCCGAACATGCCAGTCCCGAACGCCCGCCCGCTGTCCGGCTCAACCGCCTTTTTCGAGCCTCGCGAGCAACTCTTCGTTGGTCTTGTGTTTCTTGAGTGCGGCGGTGAGCGTTTCCATTGCTTCGATGGGATTCAAGTCCACCATCGTGCGGCGCAATTTGCGGATGGCTTCAAGATATTTGGCCGGGAAAAGTTTTTCCTCCTTGCGCGTGCCGCTCTTGGGAATGTCAATGGCCGGAAACAACCGCCGGTCGGACAGTTTGCGGTCGAGAATCAACTCCATGTTGCCCGTGCCTTTGAACTCCTGGAAAATGAGTTCGTCCATGCGCGACCCGGTGTCAATCAGCGCGGTGGCCAGAATTGTCAGCGAACCGCCTTCCTCAATTTTGCGCGCCGAGGCGAACATCTTGCGCGGGATTTCCAGCGCGCGCGCGTCCACGCCGCCGGTCATCGTGCGGCCGCTGCCGCCGTGAACGCTGTTGTAGGCGCGGGCGATGCGCGTGAGCGAATCCATCAGCACGAAAACATCCTTGCCGGATTCGACGATGCGACGGCAACGCTCGATCATAAAACGCGAAAGGCGCACATGCGTTTCCAAATCCATGTCGTTCGACGACGCAACCACCTCGGCTTTGACCGAGCGCTGGAAATCCGTGACTTCCTCCGGGCGTTCATCAATGAGCAGCACCATCGTGTGGACTTCGGGATGGTTCGTGGTGATGGCGTTGCAGATTTGCTTGAGGATGGTGGTCTTGCCGCTGCGCGGCGGGGAGACGATCAACCCGCGCGTGCCTTTGCCAATCGGCGTGACAAGGTCAATAATGCGCGTCTCAATCAGGTCGGGACTGGTTTCGAGGTTGAACTTTTCAATCGGGTCAATGGTGGTGAGATTTTCAAAGCGGACGGCCTTGGTGTATTCCTCGAACGACATGTCGTTGACTTTTTCGACGGCCTTGAGTTGCGGACTCGTGCCGCGATGTGGCGGCTGCGTCGCCCCGGCAACATGGCTGCCCTCGCGCAAAAAGCTGCGGCGAATGGTGTCGGGCGTGACAAAGATGTCGGTCGGCTTCGGATGAAAATGGTTGGCCGCCGTGCGCAGGAAACCGAAGCCCTTCTCGGAAATTTCCAGGTAGCCCGAACCGTAATTGGACGTTTTATCGTCGTTGTTGTTATCGTCGTTGTTGTTGTCTGAACTGCTCATATTTTGTGCGCTCGAAGGCAGGAATTTATTCCTAAACCAATTTTGAATTGTTGAATCTTGGGAAGCAACCCCGCAAAGGCGAGGTCCTTAAAACCTTCGACACGCAATGATTACGGGCAAAACCCGCCGGATGCAACAATTATTTTAAAGAAATTGGAGGGAGGGAGCATTGGAGCAACGGGCAGGCGGGTTTCAATTTTCCATTACTCCATCACTCCAATATTCCTCTTCCCTTATCCGCCCACTTCCGCCTTCGCTTCCGCGGCCAAAGGCGTGCTGAGGTAACGTTCGCCCGTGGACGGCGCGATGGTGACAATCAGCTTGCCTTTGTTCTCCGGCCGTCGGGCAACTTGAATCGCCGCCCAGACGTTCGCGCCAGATGAAATGCCGCACAAAATTCCCTCTTCCTTGGCCAGCCGCCGCGCCATGGCAAACGCGTCGTCGTTGGCGACGGGAATGGATTCCTTGATCAGCGGATTGCCCTTCTCATCCTTCAAATGCAGGTTCCTGGGAATAAACCCGGCACCCAATCCCTGGATTTTATGAGGGCCGGGCTTCAATGGCTGGCCGGCAAGTGTTTGCGCAATAACCGGCGAATCCTTCGGATCCACCGCAATGGCTTCAAAGGATGGTTTGCGCGCCTTGATCACCTCCGCACAACCGGTAATGGTGCCGCCCGTTCCCACACCCGCGACCAAAATGTCCACCTTGCCGTCCGTGTCGGCCCAAATTTCCTCCGCCGTGGTCTTGCGATGAATTTCCACGTTGGCCGGATTTTCAAACTGCTGCGGAATCCAGGCGTTCGGCGTTTCCTTGGCGAGCTGTTCCGCGCGGGCAATCGCGCCTTTCATGCCCTCCGCGCCGGGCGTCAAAACCAGTTTCGCGCCGAGCATCGCCAAAAGCGTGCGACGTTCCACCGACATCGTTTCGGGCATGGTCAAAATGATTTTGTAACCCTTGGCCGCCGCGACGAATGCGAGAGCAATGCCGGTGTTGCCGCTCGTCGGCTCGATAATGACGGTGTCTTTCTTGAGGATGCCGCGCTTCTCGGCGTCCTCGATCATTGCCATGCCGATGCGATCCTTGACGCTGCCGAGCGGATTGAAATATTCGCACTTAAGAAGAATCGTGGCGGGCAGGCCGGCGGTGACCTTGTTCAATTTGACCAGCGGGGTGCGGCCGACGGTCTCGACGATGTTGTTGTAGATGCGTCCCATAACAATCCTTTCAAAACTCGTTTAATTATTCTTGTCAGTCAAGATTGTGACGAGTCGGGAACGAGAGCAAGATTTTTTCTGAATGGAGTGGTGGAGCAATGGAGAAATGCGGGATGGCGATTTACCAAGACTCCAGCACTCCAGCACTCCATTCCCAAAAACAATAAGTCCCTGCCCGGCCTTTCGGTCGAGCAGGGACAAATGGGGGATGGGAGTGCGCCAAGCTCTCTTTCCCATGCCGACATTAGGCGCGCCCCTTTCGGGGGCTGTCAGCTTCCCGACGCCATTCTCCACGGCAAGCGGAGTCTTCGGCCTCGTGGCAGGGCCGTCCAGCGCCTTGCGGACACTGGATTTCGAGTGAGGCTTTTCAGCCTGCTTTAACTGATGGTTG
>JBEKZC010000077.1:0-15455 GCA_049510295.1 Verrucomicrobiota bacterium
TATCCTGCTCCATTCGCCTGAGTGTGCATGGGCCCGATCTTTTTGCCGAGCACGTCGAAAGCGATCTTTACGCGGCCATTGACAAGGTCACCAAAAAAATCGAGCAGCAAATCCGCAAACGCCACAACAAGTGGAAGGCCCGCAAACACAAGATTGCCGCGCGCAGCAAGCAGACCCGCCAGGAAGCGGAAACGGCGTAAGCGTTGAACGTTGATTCGTTGGTCGTTAAATCGTATTAACCGGTTCGACGATTCTACGATGAACGATTCAAACGGGATGATTTTCCGCGCCCGCACGATTTTGCCGGTCTCGCAGCCGCCCATTGAAAACGGCGCGGTGGTCATTTCTGGAAATCGCATTCGCGCGGTTGGTTCCTGGCCGGACTTGCGGCCGCACGCAAACGGAAACATTTCCGACCTCGGCGAAGTCATTCTGCTTCCCGGCCTCATCAACGCCCACTGCCACCTCGACTACACCGACATGGCCGGAATGTTGCCGCCGCCGAAAACCTTCACCGACTGGATTCCGCTCATCCTTTCCGCCAAATCCGGCTGGGGCTGTTCCGATTACGTGCGTTCCTGGCTGAACGGCGCGCGGATGCTCGCGCGCACCGGCACGACGACCGTCGCGGACATCGAAACCGTGCCCGACCTTTTGCCGGAAGTTTGGGACGCCACGCCGTTGCGCGTCTTTTCATTTCTCGAAATGACCGGCATCCGCGCCCGACGTGACCCGGTGGCAATCCTCCGCGAAGCCGTCGAAAAAATTGATTCACTTTCGCATCCGCGTTGTTCCGCCTCGCTTTCGCCGCACGCCCCCTACTCCACCGTGCCCGAGCTGCTCCGCCTCAGCGCGCGTGCCGCCCGTGAACGCGGCCGGCCGCTTTGCATTCATGTCGCGGAATCCGTGCCGGAATTTGAAATGTTCATGCGCGCGCGTGGCGAAATGTTCAACTGGATGCAGCGCAACGCCCGCGACATGTCCGATTGCGGCCTCGGCTCGCCGGTCAGGCACCTCGCCCGCAATAAAATGCTCGGCGAAAATCTGCTCGCCGTTCACGTCAACGTGCTGGCGCGCGGGGACGCCACGCTGCTCGGCAAACATCGCGTTCACGTTGTTCATTGCCCGCGCAGCCATGATTATTTCCGCCATCCGCCGTTTCTGCGCCAGCGGCTCGCCCGTGCCGGCGTCAACCTCTGCCTCGGCACGGACAGCCTGGCCACCGTTCGCAAAATCAGGAAACAAAACCCCGAACTCAGCCTGTTCGAGGAAATGCGCGAGCTGGCGGCCAGCGATCCAAAGCTCCCGCCAGTGGAAATTCTGCGCATGGCCACGGTCAACGGCGCGCGCGCGCTTGGCCGGGCCGGGCAGATCGGCGAGCTTTCAGAAAATGCCCTGGCCGATTTGATTGCCATACCTGCCAGCGCAAAAACCAGCGATGCCTGCGAAGCCGTGCTGGGTCACGTTGGCGACGTAAGGGCCGGCATGATTGACGGACAGTGGGTCATTCCACCGGAATGATTTCAGATTCCCGATTTGCGATTGACGCGGCGCAACCGGGCACTGCAGCGGAACGCCGCATTCATGCGGCAGCGAACCCGCACAGTTTAACATCCTGCCGGACAAATCCGGCGTTCCTGCCGAAACGACGCGTTGGATTTTTGCAGTATTAAGGTGTGCCCGATTGCCGCATGGTTTGGCCTTTTTGCTCGTAAATCGTAAATCGTAAATCGTAAATTTCAGGCGTGAACTTGTTTGATGAAGAATTAAACCGGCGACTGGCCGCGTTGCGTCAACAAAATCTGCACCGCGAACTGCGCCGTGTGGACACGCCGCAGGGCACGCGCATCCGGATTGACGGCCGGACGCTGCTGAATTTTTCGTCCAACGATTATCTCGGTCTGGCCGGCGACCCGTTGCTGAAGGAAGCCGCCATCCGGGCCGTTGAAAAATTCGGCGCTGGTTCCGGCGCGTCCCGGCTGATTTGCGGTTCGCTCGCACCGCATCACGAACTGGAAGCAGCGCTCGCAAATTTCAAAGGCGCCGAAGCCGCGCTGAGTTTCTCGACCGGCTATGCCACCGCCATCGGAACCATCTGCGCGTTGCTCGGCAGGGATGACGTGGTTGTTTTGGACAAACTCGTTCACGCCTGCATTGTGGACGCCGCCCGGCTCAGCGGCGCAAAAATTCGCGTCTTCGCCCACAACGATCTGAATGCCCTGGAGAAAATACTCCGTTGGAGTTCAACCTTTAGGTTGTCCGCCGGCACGCTGAAGCGTGAACTCCAGCCACCGCGCACGTTGATCGTCACCGAATCCATTTTCTCCATGGACGGCGATGCCGCGCCGTTGCGCGAGATCGTCGCCCTCAAGGAAAAACACGGCGCGTGGCTGATGGTGGACGAGGCGCACGCGACCGGGCTTTGCGGAAAAAATCGTCGCGGCCTGGTGGAAGAATCCGGCGTGAGCAGCCAAATCGAAATTCAAATGGGCACGCTGGGCAAGGCGGTTGGGGCTTCGGGGGGTTACATTTGCGGCTCGCGCCCGTTGATTGATTTTCTCGTCAATCGCGCCCGCAGTTTCATTTTTTCCACCGCGCCCGTTCCGGCTGCCGCCGCCGCGGCCGCCGCCGGAATTCGTTTGATTCAATCACCCGAGGGTGAACGGAGGCTGCGCACATTATGGGAACGCGTAAAACAGTGCAGGACAGGCATCCTGCCCGTCTCTGACTCTGCAAAAAATGGAGACAGGCGGGGCGCCTGTCCTACGTTAAGCGCGATCAACCCCGTTCTGATCGGCGATGAGGCCAGGGCGGTTGCGGTTTCCGCCGCGTTGCGCGAGCAGGGCATTTTTGTTCCGGCAATTCGTTATCCGACCGTGGCCCGCGGCCAGGCGCGTTTGCGTGTGACCGTGACCGCGACTCACACGGCGGAGGACATTTCACTGCTTGTCACGGCGTTGCGGTCAGTCCGCAATCTGCAATCCGCAATCGCAAATGAATAAGCTTGCCCAACTTGATCACCAGTTCGTCTGGCATCCCTTCACCCAGATGCGCGACTGGCTGAAGCACGAACCGGTGGTCATTGTCGCGGGCCAAGGTGCGGTGTTGCGCGACATTCGCGGACGTGAATATCTCGACGCAAATTCCTCGATTTGGACGAATCTGCACGGCCACAATCACCCCAAAATCAACACGGCAGTCCAGCGACAGCTCAAAAAAATCGCGCATTCCTCAGCGCTCGGCCTGGCGAATGAACCGGCGGCGCTCCTCGCGGCAAAACTTGTCAGGACGGCCAATCCGCAATCCGCAATCCGCAATCCGCAATTGAACAAGGTTTTTTTCAGCGACGATGGTTCGACCGCGCTCGAAGTCGCGCTCAAGCTCGCCCACGAATTCACCCGGCGCACCCGGAGCGCGGGCAGCCTGCCCGCGAGTCGCCGTCGAATCGAACCGCGCTTCCTGTCCCTCGAAGGCGCCTATCACGGCGACACCGTCGGCGCAGTCTCGCTCGGTCACATTGATTTGTTTCACAAAAGTTATTCCGGTTTGCTGTTCAAGGCCGACAAGGTCATGTCACCGTATTGCTATCGGTGTCCGTTTAATCGCGCCAAGCCGGAACGCGCCGACGCCCGCGAATATCGCAAATGCAACTGGGAATGTGCCGGCCTGGTTGAAAAGAAATTCGCGGCGCAAAAGCGAAAAGGAAATGCCTGCGCGGCGTTTGTCTTTGAACCGTTGATTCAGGGCGCGGCGGGAATGATTCCGCAGCCGCGCGGCTGGCTGCGACAGGTGGCGGAAATCGCGCGCCATCACGGCGCGTTGCTCATCGCCGACGAAGTGATGACCGGATTCGGCAGAGTAGGACAGGCGTCTCGCCTGTCCAAAAAGCACGTGACCCATTGGGGCAGGCGAGACGCCTGCCCTACTTTATTTGCCTGCCAGCACGAAGGCGTGCGGCCGGATTTTCTGTGCCTGGCCAAGGGCCTGACCGGCGGCTATCTGCCGATGGCGGCGACATTGACGACGCAAAAAGTGTTCGACGCCTTTCTGGGCGAATACGATGAATTCAAAACTTTTTTCCACGGGCACAGTTACACGGCCAATCAACTCGGCGCAGCGGCGGCGCTGGCGAGCCTGGAAATTTTGCGGGGCAAACCATCCATTCGCGCGCGGCAAAATCTCGAAAAAAATCTGCACGACGAATTGCAAACGCTTTGGTCGCTGCCCAACGTCGGCGACATCCGGCAGGTCGGTTTGATTGCCGGCATCGAGCTGGTTCGGGACTGGCGGACGCGCGAGCCGTTTGATTTGCGGGAACGCGCGGGCATTCGCGTTTGCGAGGCGATGGCGCGGCACGGCGTGCTCACGCGGCCCATCGGCAACGTCATCGTGCTGATGCCGCCGTATTGCACCACCCCGCGGCAGGCGAAAACAATCGTCGATGTTTTAAGGACAGCGATCGCCGGGACATTCCGGTTAAAGCAGAAAATTAGATTTTGACTATTTGATAAACTTCTAGTAAATAAGTTTTGTCACGTCAGTGTGACGCCCAAACCGGAACCGGTTGGGTGGCAAGCAAGGAGGCGGATGAAGACGACGGAAACATTGTCGCGCGATATGCGGCTGGATGCCCTGCGGGGATTGCTCCTGGTCATCATGGCGGGAGTGCATGTGCCTACGCCTGTGTCGCATGTTCTGCAGGAACCCCTTGGCTATACCAGCGCAGCGGAAGGCTTCATTTTCCTCGGGGCCTGCCTGTCGGGCTTGGTTTATGGCCGGACTTATGGGCGGGCAGGCTGGCCGGCCATGTCGCAACGAGCCTGGAAACGTGCGCGGCTGATTTACCTTGTTCATATGGCGGTCCTGTTGCCGGTCGCATTGATGGCCTGGATGTTTGCCGGCCAGTTGGCGCCGCTGGCCAATCATTTTCACGACTTCCTGGAACATCCTTGGGGCAGCCTGGCGTTGCTGCCGTTCCTGTTACACCAGCCGCCCCTCTTCGACATCCTCCCGCTCTACGTGATTTTTCTGGGGGCAACACCCCTGCTGCTGGCCGGCGCCCGCCGAAAGGGATGGAAAATTGTCCTGCTGTGGTCCACCCTCATCTGGCTTGCCGCACAATTCAGGCTGGACGTGTACCTCATCGGCGATCCGTCCCGCTGGCTTCCCTTGCGCTGGGGTTCGTTTGATTTTTTGGCCTGGCAACTGGTTTGGGTCGCCGGCCTGGCGCTGGGAGAAATGACCATTCATCGGCCGATCATCCCGCCCGAACGTCGCCTGGGGTTGGCAGCGGTGGCAGTGCTCATCGTACTGGCCGGATTCATTGCCCGTCACGGACTTTTGCCACCAGCTTGGGTTCCCTCCCAGCTTGACCTCTGGGTTGACAAGTGGACGCTGGGGCCGCTGCGGGTGCTTAATTTTGGAGCGTGGGTGATGTTGCTGCTGGTCTGGAACCCGCGGCTTCCGACCCGGCTGCTGGCGCCGGCCGCGCTATTGGGCCGTCATTCCCTGGCCGTGTTTGCCTGCCACCTGCCGTTGGTGATTGCTGCGACCACGGTCGTTCAAGTGTTTGTGCTTTCACCTTCGGAGCAAACCTTGATCGGCCTTTTGGTTATTGCCGCGCTGTTTCCTTGGGCGGCGTGGCTGGAACACGATCCCCTTGCATCGGTCCAAGTGGCTATGGCGGCCCCGGTTTCGGCACGCCGATTGGCCTTGCGAACCGGCAGCCGGTCTGTGGAATTGTTTCCGGATGTTTCCCTCAGGCCTTTGTTTCCGCGAATTCGAGCAAGCGCACGAATTGTTCACGCGTGATCGGTATCACGGACAAACGCGATTGTTTGACCAGCTTCATCTCCCGCAGGATTTTGTCGGTCTTGATTTGTGAAAGCGCGACGGGCCTGGCCAGGGGTTTGACCGGTGCAAGGTCCACCGCCGACCAGTCGCCTTCATCCGCCGTTGGGTCGGGGTGGAATTCCCTGGTCACGCGCGCGATGCCGACGACAGATTTTTCCTCGCCGCTGTGATAAAAGAGAACGGGGTCGCCGGCCTTCATCGCACGGAGATTGTTTCGCGCCGCAAAATTCCGCACACCGGTCCACGCCGTTTTGCCGTCCTGCACGAACGTCTTCCACGAGCAGGCTTCAGGTTCTGATTTCACGAGCCAATAGTTCATGGAAAGAATTTACGATTTGCGATTTGCGATTTACGATGGCGGCGTGAGTCTGGCTGACAACCTCGAAAAAGTCCAACAACGGATTCGCACCGCGTGCGGGCGCGCCGGGCGCGACCCGGATTCCGTCACCTTGCTGGCGGTCACAAAAACACAGCCGCCGGAAGTGGTGCAGGCGGCGGCGAAACTCGGCCTGATTTTATTTGGCGAGAACAAGGTGCAGGAGGCGAAGGCGAAAATTCCACTATGCCCCGGCCATTTGCGCTGGCACATGATTGGCCATTTGCAGTCGAACAAATGCCGCGACGCGGTCGGGCTTTTCAAAATGATTCAGAGCGTGGACAGCCTGTCGCTCGCGCAGGAAATCAACAAACGCGCGGAGCAGGCGGCCCGGACCATGCCGGTGCTGATGGAAGTGAACGTCGCGGGTGAAGCCAGCAAGTTTGGTTACCAGCCGGAACAACTGCTGGCGGAACTCAAGGAGCTCAACGCGCTGCCGCGAATTGAAATTCACGGTTTGATGACCGTGCCGCCGTGGTCGGCGGAAGCAGAAAAGGCGCGACTGCATTTTCGCCGGCTGCGCGAGGTCAAAACCCAATGCGAGCAAATTCTCGGCGCACCCCTGCCCGATTTGAGCATGGGCATGAGCGGCGATTTTGAAATTGCGATTGAAGAAGGCGCGACGATGGTGCGCATCGGCACGGAGTTGTTTGGGCCGCGGGTAAAAGCCAGGCCGCGCGCGGAGGCGGATTAAATTTCAAATGTTCTCTTATCCGGTTGTAGTGTCGGGCCTGCGGCTCGGTTTGTTCGGCGCACAGCGCCGACACTACAGCAAATCCGTGCATAAAATTTAAATTTTACTGCATTTTGAGCGAAATGGTTTAGCTTGAATTGATGACGATTGATTCTTTCAAGCGCGAAATTGCCGCCGCCGTCAAAACCTACGACAAATTCGTCGTGTGCCTGGAAAAAACGACGGAGGATTTTGAGGCATCGCTGGTCTCGCTGATGGGCAAGGCGATCATGGCCTATGAAAGTCGCGGCGCGGGTCTGCGTCACGGCATCGCGCTGGACAACCAGGTGACGATTATTTTGAGCCAAAGCGACGAGGCGCGCCCATTGTGCGGCATCTATTTCAACCTCCATTCGCCTTACCAGAAGAATGCGCTGCCCAAAACGGTGAAAGCATTCACCGAGAAATCACACAAGAAAGAGGATTGAATTTTTCGGAGGAAGATCTTTCGGAGGGGCGAGTTCCACGATCCCCACAATTTTTACAACCAGCCGGAATGGGGACTCGCATAGCTCGCCCCTCCGGTAAAATCATTGATCGCGCACTTCGTCGCCGACCTGCGCTTCGCCGGTGACCAGATCGGCAACAATGTTGTTCTCACGCTGCGGGCCGGTGATTTTGACTTCGCCAACTTTCATGCCGTCGCGATACAGATAAAGGCTTTGGTCCGGTTTGGGCATCTGGCCGACGGGAAAACCCAGCACGACAAAACGTCCGGAGGCATTGTAGGAAACGACTCTGGCGGTGAGCGAATTATCGGGCGTGACAATGGGCTGCGGAGCAACGGCGGCGGGCGCAGCGGGGCTGGCGGGGTGCGCGGGCCGGTGATGCAGGCAGCCGGCCGCCAACATTCCAGCAATGACCATTGTGAACGGCATGAGCGATTTCATGGCGACAGTTAAGCGCGCGGCGGCGCGCAGGTCAATTCACGATTCGGCGTTTAATACGCCTGGGAGCGCTGCCATCCCGGCGGCGAGTTGATGGGTTGAGACCTCTGCAAAACCGGCGTAGCGGCTTTCGGCAGAAAGCCGAACAATTCAATTTTCCGGAAAAATGCGGCGGTCTGCCGACACGCCGCTACGATGAGCCAAACTAGGGCACGCTTTCCGTGATGATCGTGTCGCTATGCTCGTAGGCCGGGGCGCAACAGCACAGCAATCGCAACGTTTCGTTGCCGGTATTCCAAAGCTTGTGTTTGCGGCCGGGCGGAATGGCAATGGCGTCACCGGTTTTCACGTCGCGTGTTTCGCCTTCGATGCGAATCCGTCCCGCGCCGTGGGTGATGTAATAAATTTCCTCGGTTTTGACGTGATAATGTTCCTGCGTGCTCGCGCCGGCCGGCAGACGCGCTTCCGCCAAGCTTTGGTTGCGAATGACGGAATTGCGATGCGCCAGCAATTCACGGATTTCCGAACCGTCCTTCGTGATGAAGGGCGATGCTTCGTTGAGATTTTTGATGTCCATAATTGTTTAATTCGTTCTCGTCCTCGTCCTCGTCCTCGGCTGTTAAGCTCTTTCGATTACGAGAACGAGGACGAGGACGAGGACGATTTTAAGTTAAAACCCTTCCGGCATTCCAAACATTTTCGCCCAATTGGCCTGCCCCAGCACCACTCCGGCGACAATCAAAATCATTGCCGCCCAAAACGTGGGCGTGAATGGTTCATGCAAAAAGAACCATGCCCAGGTCATCGTGCTCAAGGGAATGAGATTGTTGAACAGCACGACCTGGCTCGTGCGCCAATGACGGAGCGCGTTGTTCCAGAGCGCGTAGGGAATCACGCCGCCGAACAGGACGCAGAATGCCAGCACACCCAGACAACCGGCGTTGACGGGGATGCCGCGCATAGCAATTTCAGCCAGCCCGAACGGCATCAGCCCAATCCCCGACATCCACATCGTGTGCGCCGCGACTTCCACTCCGCTCAAGCTGGCGCTTAAAATTCGCATTTGATGGCTGAAATTCGCCCACAAGATGCTCGCGGCCAGCCCCAAGAATTCTCCGAGCAGGTCCAATTTTGCCGTTTGCAACGCTGGCCAGAACAGGACCAGCACGCCGGCCAGTGCGAGCAACGCCGCTCCGTAACGCCTCGCGCTGGCCCACGTCCGTTGTGGCCGTTCCTCCCAAAGCAGGGTCCACACCGGGGACGCGCCGATATACAGCGCCACGTGCGAAGCCGCAGTCAGGCGCAAGGCCCAGTTGAAGACAACAATATACACCGCAAGGCTTAAACCGCCACGCAACCACAATTGTCGGCGCAATCCGGATGTCAACGGCCGATATTCGCCGAGCCACGAAGTGAAGCGCAGCACCGCCAGCAACAGCAACCCGGCCAGGAGAAAGCGGATGCCGCCGGTCCAGATGGGCGGCCACGTGGCGACCAGCCACTTGGTCCCGGCGTTGTTGCCGCCCCACAGAAAAGCCACGAACAGCAGGCTCCCGGCAATGGCGACGTTATGTTTTGGTTGCGGCACGCGGCGAGTAAGCCAACGCGCGTGCCCATTGCCAATGAAATTTGCAAAAAAGGTGGGCGAGCCGCACAATGAACCGACACGAGGCTCTTTCAAAGTCGTCCGCGATCAGACCTAAAGTGTCACTTTTCTAGTGACTAACCCTTTCCCTTGAGATTGTCACTGGAAAAAGGCGGTTTATTGCTTTACTCAAAAAGTGGAGACTCTTGCTGCAACCATCGGCAGTTTACTAACCCACTTAACTGTTCATAAAACCTCGAAAAACTTGGGCTGCAAACTTTCATTTTGTAGGGCTTGGCATTTTTAAGCCAAGCAACTCCATGTATAATTTCATTGTAGTGAAATTTCTCTGCTGCCAATTCTTTAATTTTGCCCTTACATTTTTCCCCTTCAAAATTTTTATCAGGGACAATTGGGTCAATTCCAATTGAGGTTGCAAAAGTTTCATAATCCGCAAGAATCCAGCTTTCGATGTCTCGGTCAGGAATTCCCACAACAGTCCGTACAGTGACATTGAGTTTCTGGAGCTCTATTTTCAATTCTTTCTCCAAGCATTCGCAAGTTTCTATTCTTCGTTCGCGATCAAAAACAATAATGATTGGATCAAATCTCTTTTGAAGTAGCCGCGCATGAGTAGCAACATGCTTTGCAATTGCTTCAATTTTAACACCAGTTCCGTTGCAACCTATTCGTCTTACCGGTGAGCCTTCGCAAACAGTTTGCACGAAATCTTGTTCTAAATGCCCTTCTACAATAAAAGCAGGTCTAGTCATTTTGAAGCGCGTTGTTTATGTAGTAATATCCCAACCCAAAACCAGTTTTTGCAATTTCGTCTGAAATTTCCGCTTCATTATGACAACGATAGGCGATGGTTTGTCCGTCCTTAAGGTTGACAATTATTAGTTCCGACGGCTTGCAATTATTTAGCACCGTTTCGCTGTGAGTAGTCATCAAAATGCAGGCGTGCTTGTTTTCTTGAAAAAGAATGTCTCGCAAAATATTAACGCATTGAGCCTGCATGTTAGGATGTAAATAGTTTTCAGGCTCTTCAATTGAAAAGACTGATGACGCCGTTAACGCCGCTGTTAGAAGCGTAATCCATTTTAACGTCCCGTCACTCATCAGAGATAGCGGCATCTGTGCGGTATACTGACCATTTTTCACCTCGAAGCTTACTTGAACTTGATTGTTGAAAGGGTCAATTTTAATTTCGACTTCACTAATCGACTTGTTCGCTAATTGAAAATAATTTTTTAGTATATCAAGCGATGGCGTTTTTAATACCTGCTGCCTACCAGGGGCAAACATCTGCCAAAGATTGTAATTTGCATTGGATGGCATTCTGCGCTTTAATGAGTAAAGTGTGGTGGCCAGGCCAGACCCATCGCTTGCAATGCCAGGCGGTTTAGCACTATCTTCAGGTAACCTTACGCGAGATGGAATAATGTTGTAAGCTTGTCCACCAGCGATGTCTACTGATAGTAAAACCACTAGCGGACTAAATCGAGAAAGAACCGTCGGAAGAGATGTATTTGCAGAGCAAACGCTTCCCAAAAAATGTTCGACTTGGGGAACGATCACTGCATCTTTCGTTTTATGAGGAAAGATAGGAATTAACTGCCTCATACTATCTTTGAACGTTTTGACTTTAACAACCGGTTTCATTTCTTGAAAGTTGAGAGACATTTCTATCTCAAGATCCCAATCAGTTGATTCCTGTTCTATATTTTGATGGTCAACAAATTTCTTCCCCTGTTTGTATCTTAAATGCTGTTTTGCAAAGACGACCGGTTCTAATGAACCCAGATATTGCAGGGTGAAACCAAAATCGTAAAAAGCAAATCTATCCTTCATTTTATCATCGACAGGAAAATGAACCTGCATTTTATGACTGAACGGATAACAGCCAATTACTCTCGCGGATATTAGAGTTTGGTATGTATCTTTTACTCGTCTTAAAATTGCACCTGCACCGCCAAGATAACTAGTGGCTTCTGCTGGATCGCTTTCGATTACATGCGCCAGAAATTCAAAGAATGAAACAATGTTTGTTTTACCTGTCCCGTTTGGACCAACCAATACGTTCAGTGCCGGATTTAAAGCCATTTTGAAATTGGATAATGATTTAAAACCGTCAACTTCGATTCGTGTGATCATAATAGAAAAGGCGCTTTAACCGCCAAATGTCCGCTGAATACGCCCGTTTCTGAACCATGTCGAGGAATTTTTGTTTTTGGCTATGGAAATGGTGGCGGCAGACAATATCAACCTAGCGAATTTTGTTTGACCGGCGTGGCGCACGGCCTAACTTGGTAAGATGGTTCATGCACCCGGTTTTCTGAATCTGGTCAATGACGCAAAAAAGCGCGTCAACGAGATCAGTGTGGCCGAGGCGCGTGCGCGTCTGGCGACCAATCCCAAGATTGTTCTGCTGGACGTGCGGGAGGATAACGAATGGCAGGCCAGCCATGCCGCCGAAGCCGTGCATCTGGGCAAGGGAATTCTGGAACGCGATCTGGAGAAGCTGTTTCCCGACCCGAAGACGGAAATCATCATGTATTGCGGCGGCGGGTTCCGGTCGGCGCTCACGTGCGATGCGGCGCAAAAGATGGGCTATCGCAACGTCCACTCGCTTATCGGCGGTTACAAGGGTATGCTGGCGGCGAACTGGCCGATGAAAAGCGGCGCACAATGAAAAATCGAGAATGGAATCCGTCTTCGCTTCGCTTCAACGCGACGAGGATTGAAGATGGCGGATGGCAAACGCGAAGCGTTTTGGAGTGCGGTGGCCCTCCACCGCTTTTGGATGTGCCCGGTACCGTGGGAAAGCTCCGTCGCCGCTTCGCTCCAGTCTTCGCTGCGCTTCGCCTCGGCAAGCTGCCGGAGCAGTCCAAAATCTTCACCGTCCTCGCGCTGCTGCTCTCAACCCTCAACTTTCAACTCTCAACCGCTTACGCGCAGCAATACTCCATCAACTGGTTCAAGGTCGCCGGGGGCGGTGGCGCGAGCACGGGCGGCACGTATCAAGTCAGCGGCACCATCGGCCAGCACGACGCCGGCGGGCCGATGACCGGCGGAAATTATTCACTTACCGGCGGATTTTGGAGCATCATCACCGTTGTGCAAACGCCCGGTGCGCCGCTGCTCACGATTACCCTCAACGCTCAACTCCCAACCGTGACCGTCTCCTGGCCGGCTTCGGCAACGAATTTTGTTTTGCAGCAGAACTCCGACTTGAGCACGGCGAATTGGACGCCCGTTGGGTTGCCCGTGAGCACCAACGGCACGACCGAAAGCGTTACCATCAGTCCGCCGGCGGGGAATTTGTTTTTCCGGCTTAACAGCCCGTAAAAAAACCCTCCTTCCGTAGCCGCCGACATAAGTCGGCGCAAATATTCTGTGTCAATCGAAGGAGGACCAGCGCCGACTAACGTCGGCGGCTACTTTTTTTAACGGACTGTTAAACAGTGACGGCGGGCGAGATCGCGCGTTGGGAGCAAACGCGGTTGAGCGCGTTGGCGACCGGGATGATTTTTTCCCGCGGGCACTCGCCCATCAGGCAAATCTGAATCCAGTTTTTCCGGCGCAGATAACCGCTGTTGTAACTCAACAGATAGCCGGCTTCCTGCATGGCTTCGCCGATCTTGACCGAATTCAATTCCGGCGGGAGGGCGATGGTGATGACGGCCGGTGATGTCTGAGTGTCCTTGCCGACCAGATCGAAGCCCATTTCCGCCAGGTGCAAACGCAGCCCGGCGGACATTCCGGCAATTTCTTCAAATCGTCTTTCCAGGTTCAACCGGCGGACGGCGGCATGCAACGCGTGCAGCAAATTGGACGAGAAGGTGAACGGGATTCCCTGTTCCTGCGCGCAAAGACCCAGATCGAGATAACGCGGCAACCGGTCCGGCGCGGGCGCAATTTCATGGTGGTAAAATACCATGGCCAGCCCCGGATACGCGCGCAATCCCTTGCCGCTGGAACCCGACGCCAGATAAACTTCGCTCAAATCCACCGGCATGGTGCCGATGGTGCTGATGCAATCCAGGCACAGCTTTGCCCCCGCATCGGCGCACAGGGCCTTGAGCCCGGCGAGGTCGTTGAGCACGCCGCTGGAGGTTTCGCAATGCGCGCACCAAACCCAGGCGGGCGCGGGCCGGGCGCACAGTTTTTCCCCGACCGCCGCCAGGTCAAGCGGTTCGCCCCACGGAAATTCCAGCGCCTCAAATTTCAAATTGAACCGCCGGGCCTGATCCACCAGCCGGCTGCCAAATTCGCCGTTGCTTAAAACCAGACCGGGCCGGCCGAGCAGCGACAATTGTCCGGCGACCACATCGTTGGCCAGAGTGCCCGAACCCATGAACAGTTCAACCTTTCCGGCGCGGACGAGTTCGCCGAGGATTTGTTTTGCGGCTTGAAAATCCTTTTTGAAATCCTCGCCCCGGTGTGATTCCGGCGCCTGCTCGAAGGCGCGCCGCACTTCGCGCCGCACCGTCACCGGGCCGGGCAGAAAATTCACCGCGCTGGGATGAAACGAACGCGCGGGCGACGAGCGCAGAAATTCGCGCGCCGTGACCTCAAACGTTTCCAGCGTCACATACATCGGTTGAAACTGCGCGTCGCCGCTGCCGACGAGCGGGCCGAAGGGCACGAAGCCGAGGTGCTGATACAATCTTTGCTGCCGGGTGGTTCCGGAAATGATGGCGAGGTCGTAGCCCTTTTCAACACCGTGCTGCCACAACAAGGCGAGAATGCCCTGCAACACCTGCCCGCCGCGCGCGCCACGGAATTTCCTTTCGATGGCGAGCAGCCGGATTTCGCAGATGGTCCGCCCCCGCGGCAAATGCGAATCGAGGTCCGGCAGTTTCTGATCGAGCGAGAACGGCCGGTTGCCGCGCACGGCGAGCATCCCGGCGAGTTTCTGGTTGCTGAGACAAATCAAATAAGTGTTCTCGGCGTGGAATTTGTCCACGAGCCGCTGGGTGGGCGACGCCTGATGTTGCGGGATTTCCTCGACGAAGGTCTTGTAATTGAGCCGGTGAATCTGCTCAAATTCCCAGTCTTCCGTCGCCACCTTGAATACCAGCGGTTCCTGTGGGTTCATAATTTTGTGTGTTCGGGCTTGGATGCAACCCCGCGCCGCGCCAGCAGCGCTGCTATTTCTTCCGCTAAATTCCGCCGGTGCGCAAACAAAATAATTGCCGCCAGAACGGTCATGAGTGTCGCCATCAGGTCGTCGCGGTTGAACCACCAGTCCACCAGCGGCAGACAGGCGAACGCAAACATGGCCGGGAAAAGGCTTTTCCGCGTGACGGCAAACCCCCCAAGAAACAAAACGAGCATCGTCAACGCGACCCGATAGTCAAACATCAGCAACGCCCCAAAAGAGGTGGCCACGCCCTTGCCGCCGCGAAAGTGCAGTTGCGCCGGCCAGATATGCCCGACGACCACGGCCAGCATTGCCAGCGCCATGACCGTCCGGTTGTGGCTGGCGAATTCCGCCGCGAACCAGACCGCCAGCGCCCCTTTGCTCAAATCGCCCAGCGCAGTCAGCGTGAAGCCGGGTTTACCCAATACCCGACCGGCGTTGCGCGCGCCGATGTTGCCGCTTCCGATTTCACGGATGTCTTTGCCGGTGCGCGCGCGGACGAGATAATAGCCGATGGCGAAACAACCGAGGAGATAAGCCCCGAGCACGGAGCCGGTCGCTTGAAACCAGTTTGCAGACTGCAAATGTTCAATCCACGTCATGCGGCAGTCACTTTCTGATAAAGTGCTCCGAGTTTAGCCCGAACCGGGTCGCGTTGTGAATCAAATATTTTGTCCGGTCTTTGATTTTTCGATGCGCCGCAACCTGACACCACCGCCATTTTTCTCCCTCTCCCCCCAAACGGGGAGAGGGATGGGGGGGGAATGTGGCCAGAACATGGGTGACAGATAAGGCCACAACATAGGTTACACTTGCTTGGATTTGCTCGGATGCTGGCGGACGTAGGCCGAAGGCCGGAGTCCACCAGCATC
>JBEKZC010000078.1:0-15359 GCA_049510295.1 Verrucomicrobiota bacterium
GTAATGGTCGGTGAACGTGTAGTTTTGGGCCGGGTCGAGCACTTCCAGCAACGCCGCCGCCGGATCGCCGCGAAAATCCGCGCCGACCTTGTCCAATTCGTCCAGCAAAATGACCGGGTTGCGGCTTTCGATGCGGCGTAGCGTCTGGATGATCCGTCCAGGCATCGCGCCGACATACGTGCGCCGGTGACCGCGAATCTCCGCTTCATCGCGCATGCCGCCGAGTGAAATGCGCGCGAATTTGCGTCCGAGCGCGTCAGCCACGCTTTTGCCGAGGGAGGTTTTGCCGACGCCGGGCGGGCCGACCAGGCAAAGAATCGGTCCTTTGATTTGCTTGCGGCGTTTGATGACGGCGATGAATTCGAGCAACCGATCCTTGACTTTCACCAGGCCGAAATGTTGCTCGTTCAAGATTTTTTCCGCCGCCTTCAAATCCAGCTTGTCCTCGGTGGATTTTTCCCACGGCATGTTCAAAATCCAGTCGAGATAATTTCGCCCGACGGCGTATTCGGCGGCGGCGGGCGGCGTCTGCTGCAGGCGTTCGAGTTCCTGCTCGGCGGCTTTGCGCGCCTCGTTGGGCATGGGCGTCTGCTCGATTTTTTCGCGCAGCGATTTGGTTTCGCCCAAACCGGATTCACCCTCGCCGAGTTCGCGCTGAATGGCGCGCAATTGTTCGCGCAGAAAAAAATCACGCTGTGTCTTGGCGATGGAAGACGCGACGTCGTTTTGAATTTTTGAACTGAGCGTCAACACCTCCTGCTCGCGGTTGAGCAGGGGCAGAAGTTTTTGCAGCCGCTCGCGGACGGAGATGGTTTCGAGCAGCTTCTGCCGGTCTTCGAGGCTGAGATTCAGATTCGCGGCGATGAGGTCGGCGAAATGGCCGGGATGCTCGGTGTTCAGCGCGGCGACTTTGACCTGGTCCGAAAGCGCGTTGGACATCCGGGCGATTTCCTCGAATTGCCGGTGCGCGTTGCGCAACATGGCCTGCAACTCAATGGAATCCTCCGTTTCGTCCCGCAGTAATTCGTAGCTCGCGCGCAAATACGGGGCCGGCAGCGCGTATTTACTTAAGTGGATGCGCCACAAACCCTCGACCAGCACGCGCGCGGTGCCGTCGGGATATTTCACCATTTTAGACAGGCGCGAAACGCAGCCGACATCGTGCAAATCCTCCGGCATGGGTTCGACGATTTCGGGTTTGCGCTGCAGCACCGCGGCAAACAAACGGTCGCCCGCGACAATGTCATCAATCAATCTCAGGCTCGGCCCGGTTTCGACGAGCAGCGGCACAACCGCCCCGGGGAAAATCACGATGTCCGACAGGCCGAGAATGGGCAGGTTTTCCGGCAATGAACGCGACGAGATCCGGGGCAAAGCGTCCGATTTTTCGGCGCCGCCCAGAATGCTGACAAATTCTGTTTCCGGCGAAGTCATCGTCGTTTCTATCTATAAAGTTAGATGCCGTCGCACGGGAAAAGATTCATGCGCGGCTAATTTCCCTCGGCAATTGGAACTTTCGTGCTTTTGGTGTGCAATTGGTGTGCCACCGGCACGTCAATTCGCAGAAAACCGTTCACATAAATCGCCTTGGCCTGGCTGAGGTCGTAATCCGCTGGCAACTCGAGCACGCTTTCGAACGGCCCATAGCTGATTTCCATGACCAGAAAATTGCATTTGTGCGCCCGGCAAACGTCCGGGCGGCTGCCACTGATGCGCAGACGATGGCCTTCGACGGTGATTTCGAGATTTTCGCTTTTCATCCCGGCCAGTTCCACCTTGATGACCAGCCCGGTGTCGGTGGTGTAAACATCCGTGTTCGGAATCCAACGGCCGCTGGCCGCGCCCCCGCGCCCGCCCACCGCCGAGCCGCGGGGAATAAAATGCATTGTGGAACTCACTTTGGTTACAGCCATGATTAAAGATAATATCCTATAAAGCCTGCCTTCGCAAGTGCCCCGGGTTCACTTCATTTTGACCACCACGGCGGGCCGTTCGCCTTTGCGCGCGTGAAAAACAATGGAGCTTTTCGTCTCTGCTTGCCCGCGCGCCGAACAACCGCAATGCGTGTCGCGCTCAAAACTGAATTTGTGCCGGCGAAACTGTCCCCACAAAAACAATCCGGCGACCGAAGCCACAATCGCCAGCGAAACGGCCTGTTGCCAATTCATGCTGGCAACATACCCGCAAAAACGGTTCGCGCAACCGATTTTCAACGCATTCCCAATCTTAATCGTAATCCTGTTCTTAATCATAATCAACGAGACCTCTGCAAAACTGGCGTAGCGGCTCCTCGGCAGAGAGCCGCATCTATAATTTCAATGGAAAATGCGGCGGTCTGCCGACCGCCGCTACGAAGGATTGGTTTTTTCAGCGTTGAATTTCCCCTACGCGCCTTTACGCTGCGCCCATGGCCGTTCCGTTCCGCCACCCGCACCGCGTCAGCTATGCCGAATGCACCGTCGGCAACCATGTTTATCACTCGCGCTATCTCGACTGGCTCGAAGCCGCGCGCGGCGAATTTATCCGCGCCCTCGGCGCAACGGTTCTGCAATGGCAGGAACGCGACGTTATTTTCCCCGTCATTGAAGCCCGCCTGCGTTACAAATCACCCGCCCGTTACGACGACCTGCTGGCGATTGAAGTCTGGCCGACGCTCATCGAGCGCGTGCGATTGAATTTCGGCCACCGCGTCGTCAATCAAAATGGCAAACTCATTCTGGAAGCCGAAACATTCCATGTCTGCGCCGGCGTGAATGAAAAACCCAAACGCCTGCCGGAGGAACTAGCTGAAAAACTGAAACCATATATGAGCGGGGCCATTGTTGCTAAAACTGTTGTGCGTGTGTAAATCGTTTAAGATTTCAAGAGCAAGCATTGATAAATTTGGCGCTGCCCGTTTCTGTTCCGTCTTGCGTAGCACGCCCGCATTTGCGAGAATTCAGCGGCGGGCGCGAGCGAGTGATGCAAAATTATCCCAAACATTATTGCGGCGTGTTCGGCATTTTTGGACATCCCAATGCCGCCGAACTCACCTATTACGGTCTCTACGCGCTGCAACATCGCGGCCAGGAAAGCGCCGGCATCGTCACCTGCCACGAGGGGAAATTTTTCAAGCACCATGGCATGGGGCTCGTGCCGCAGGTTTTTAATTCCAAACTGTTGCACGACCTGGTCGGCAACCTGGCCATCGGCCACACGCGCTATTCCACCACCGGCACTTCGAATCTCCGCAACGCGCAGCCACTCACGGTGGATTGCATGCGCGGACAGATTGCCGTGGCGCACAACGGCAATCTGACCAACGCCGCCCAGCTCCGCGACGACCTTGAAAGCCGCGGGCTGGTTTTTCAAACCACCGTGGACAGCGAAATCATCATCATGATGCTCGCGCAGCCGTCCATCGGCGGCGTCGAAAACACGCTGGTGCAGACTTTCCGCCATCTCCAGGGCGCCTACTCGCTCGTCATCATGACCGAGAAGGAATTGATTGGCGCCCGCGACCCGTTCGGTTTTCGCCCGCTTTCCATCGGCCGCCTGAATGGCGCGTATGTGCTGGCCAGCGAATCGGTCGCGTTTGACCAGATTCAGGCCCAGTTCGTCCGTGATGTCGAGCCGGGTGAAATCGTCATCATCAACGAAAAAGGTTTGATCAGCGTTCAGGCGTTTCCCGAACACCAGCGCCGGGCGTTTTGCATTTTTGAATACGTCTATTTCGCGCGGCCGGACAGCGTGATCGGCGGCCGCAGCGTTTATGAAGTTCGCAAGGAAATGGGCCGCCAGCTCGCGCGCGAACACCGCGTGCAGGCGGACCTCGTCATTCCGGTGCCCGACAGCGGCGTCTGCGCGGCGTTGGGCTATTCCGAGGAATCCGGCATTCCGTTCGAGATGGCCTTCATCCGCAATCACTACGTCGGGCGCAGCTTTCTCCAGCCGTCGCAATTGATCCGCGACTTCGACGTGCGGATGAAATTGAACCTGATCGCCCCGCTCGTGAAAAACAAGCGCGTCGTGATCGTGGACGATTCCATCGTGCGCGGCACCACGTGCAAGGCGCGCGTCAAAACCCTCAAGGAAGCCGGCGCCCGGGAGGTTCACGTCACCGTCAGTTGTCCGCCGCACATGAACCCGTGCGTTTATGGCATTGATTTTCCCGACCGCAGCAAGCTCATGGCGGTAAACCACAGTGTGGACGAAATCCGCAAATACCTGAACGCCGACTCGCTGCACTATCTTTCGCAGGAAGGCATGGTCAAGGCCACCGGCCGCGCCAAGGAATTATTCTGCCTGGCCTGCTATGACGGCCATTATCCCGTGCCCTACGATCCCGTGCTCGACAAGCACATCATTGAACGCCGCCGCCGCCAGGCGCAGACGCTCGGTGAAGCCGTCGCCAGGGATAGCGAACAAATCAAATTGCTGCAGGTTTAGCCTGTGCGTTGCATACTTCACCCCGGTCATGAACAAACAAACGCTCTCACCTGCGCAACTGGCCGCCTACATTGACCACACCTTACTGAAGGCGGATGCCACCGCCAAAGATATCGAGAAACTTTGCGCCGAGGCGCGCGAAAACCATTTTTACAGCGTTTGCGTCAATGGTTCATGGGTCGGGCAGGTCCGCCATTTTCTGGAAGGTGCCGGCATCAAGGTTGCGTCCGTCGTCGGTTTTCCGCTCGGTGCGATGTCGTCGGATGCGAAGCGTTTTGAAACCGAGGCGGCCATTGACGATGGCGCGCACGAAATTGATGTCGTCCTCAACCTCGGACGGCTCAAGGCCGGCGACGACAAATATGTCCTGCGCGAGTTGCGCGACGTGGTGGAAGCAGCGGACGAATGGCCGGTGAAAGTCATTCTCGAAACTTGTCTGCTCACCCGGGAGGAAAAAATGCGCGCCTGCCAGCTCGTGGTTGAAAGCGGAGCGCGCTTCGTCAAAACCTCCACCGGCTTCAGCACGGGCGGCGCCACCGTGGACGATGTAAAGCTGATGCGCGAAACCGTCGGCCCGAAGTTCGGCGTCAAGGCCTCCGGCGGCATTCGCGACACGAAAACCGCGCTGGCGATGATTGAAGCGGGCGCGACGCGCCTCGGCACCTCGGCCAGCGTCGCCATTGTGAAAGGTTTTGCTGAGGTTAAACCCGGACGTTAAAACTCATGATAGTCGCGGACGTCAGTCCGCGCTGTTTTCCCGGACAAATGCGCCGACTGACGTCGGCGGCTATGAGGTTTTGAAACCGCTTCCTCATTGACTCAGTTTCCGGCCACTTCCTGCGGCCCTTTGCCGCCATAGCTTTTACGCTTTCACGAGGCGGCTCTGTCTGTTACAGGTTCGGTGTTTGCGCGAACCGACCAAAAAATGAAACACCAGCGAAATGGCCGGCACAAGCTGCCGACAAGCCTCCGGCCGTCACCCCGGCTCTGGCATCCCGACGTGCCGGGACCGCTTTGGAACGGGACGCGGCGCGTGAGCGCCGGACAGATCGAGACTTATTGCCGTGTGGTCGCCCGCGAGTTCCGACCGCGCAAGATTATTCTCTTTGGTTCCTACGCCACCGGCTCGGCCACGCCGGACTCGGACGTTGACCTGGTTGTCTGCATGCCCTTTCGCGGTTCCGCAACGGACAAGGTGGTGGAAATCCGCGGACGGGTTGAAGCCCCGTTTCCCATGGACCTGCTTGTCTGGCGGCCGGCTGAAGTGCGCAAGAAAGACGGTTTCACCCGCTCGATTCTGAGCGAGGGCAAGGTGATGTATGAAACCCGCCACGCGTGAATGGATTCGTTGCGCCGAGGAGGACTTCGACGTGGCTGTCGCCTTGATGCGCCGACGGACAAAGACCGCGGCCAACAGCATCGGATTTCACTGCCAGCAATGCGTGGAGAAGTATCTCAAGGGAAGGCTGGAAGAGGCAGGTCTGAACGCGCCCAAGACCCATGATCTCGTGGCGTTGCTGCAACTGCTGCTGCCCGTCGAACCCCTGTGGTCCTCGTTTGCGCCGACGCTCCGCCGGTTGAACGATTATGCCGTGAAATTCCGTTATCCCGGCCACGTCACCACGAAGGCTGACGCCCGACAGGCATTGAAAGCCTGCCGATCCATTCGCGCGGACGTCCGTTTGTGTCTCGGCTTGCCGCACAAATAAAGGGACAGCATGGCTCCGGTTGCCGTAGAGTTTTTTTGCTGAAAAACCATTCCCGCGCCGGGCGGGGATAAATTCCGTCACAGCCCGATTGCCCTTCGCTGTTTTCCCGGATAAATGCGCCGACTGACGTCGGCGGCTACGAGGTTTTGAAACCGCTTCCTCATTGACTCAGTTTCCGGCCACTTCCTGCGGCCCTTTGCCGCCATTGACCAAAAATAAAACGGCCATGCGCACGGCCAAGCCGTTGGTCACCTGCTCCAGAATCAACGAACGGGTGGAATCGGCAATTTCACTGTCAATTTCCACGCCGCGATTGATCGGGCCGGGATGCATGATGAGCGCATCCGGCCTGGTTTTGGCCAGGCGGGCCTTGTTGAGTCCGAAAAGCTGCGTGTATTCGTTGATGCTCGGAAACATCGTCTTGCGCTGGCGTTCGTGCTGGATGCGGAGAAGGTTGATGATGTCGGCGTCGCGAATGGCTTCGTCCATGTCGTGAACCACGCGGCAACCCATCTGTTCAAACGTCCTGGGCACGAGCGTGGATGGTCCGCAAAGCGTGACGCGCGCGCCCAGTTTCGTCAGCACCCAGATGTCCGAGCGCGCCACGCGGCTGTAAAGGATGTCGCCCAGAATCGTCACGTTCAGCCCGGCGATTTTCCCCTTGCGCTCGCGAATGGTAAAGGCGTCGAGCAAGGCCTGGGTGGGATGTTCGTGCGCGCCGTCGCCGGCGTTGATGACACTGGCGTTGAGCACGCGCGCCAGAAAATGCGGCGCGCCCGACGCGCTGTGGCGCATGACGATGAAATCGGCGTTGAGCGCTTCGAGATTGCGCGCGGTGTCCTTGAGCGTCTCGCCTTTTTTCAGCGACGAGGCCTCGGCGGTAAAGTTGATGATGTCCGCCGACAACCGTTGCTCGGCCAGCTCAAAACTGATGCGCGTGCGCGTGGACGGCTCAATAAACAGGTTGACGACGGTTTTCCCGCGCAGCGCCGGAACTTTTTTGATGGCGCGTTCGCCAACCGCCTTGAACGCCCGCGCCGTGTCGAGGACGGTGACAATTTCGTCCGCCGTGAGCGATTCGATGTCGAGCAGATGTTTGCGGTTCCAAGCCATGTTAGGAATTTCTAATTTGAAAATTTGGACATTCTTTTGGGGCGCATCTTAACACCACCGCCAACTCCCTCTCCCCGCCAGAGCGGGGAGAGGGCCGGGGATTTAAATTTAAAAACGCGCCTCCTCTCCCCGCCCCTCTCCTCCCTTGGGGTAGGAGAGGGAGAAAAATGGCGCGGGTGCCAGGTTGCACCCATTCTTTTGTCATTAGCGCTTCGTTATCGGTCATTTTTTCACCAGAACAACCTCGTCCCGTTTCGCTCCGGTTTCAGTCAGACACAGGGAAATTTTCTCTTCCCGGGCGGTGGGCGCATTTTTACCGACGAAATCCGCCTTGATCGGCAATTCACGATGGCCGCGGTCCACCAGCACGGCCAGTTGAATTTTTCTGGGCCGGCCAAAATCATTCAGCGCGTCCATCGCCGCACGCGCCGTGCGGCCGCTGAACAGCACGTCGTCCACGAGCACAACGGTTTTGCCGGTGACATCGAAGGGGATGACCGTGGGATAAACCTTGGGTGCGGCGCGCTGATCGAGATCGTCACGGTGCATCGAAACATCGAGTGTGCCCACGGGCACCGGCTGGTTCCAAATGCCGGCCAGAATCGCGCTGAGCCGCTGCGAGAGCGGCACCCCGCCCTTGGGAATGCCGATCAGCACGACTTCCGCACCGACTTCATTGCGCTCGGCGATTTCGTGCGCGATGCGCGCCAGCGCGCGCTGGATCGCCACGGCATCGAGGATGACGGTTGATTCAGGCATAAAAAAACCGCGAACCCCTCCGCCGGGCGGAGCCGATTCGCGTTGCGCGTTTGGCGTTCATGATTTCCTTCGCCGCCTCACCGGGCAGCGTTAAAGGAACATTTAATTTGTTTTCAGTGACCGGCGACCTGGCGGGTCTTGCGCCAGCTTGAGCGGTGATTGATGATCCAATCCGTCAACGCCCGCTCGAAGCCGATGTCATGCCCGGCCTTCTCCGACTCAATCCACTTGTGCCGCAGAATCTCTTCCCGCTCGGCCTGAAACTCGCGGTAAAGCGAGGAGTTTTTTAACAAATCGTTCGCCGTTGATGCGTCTTTCATAGCGTTCGACATAAATGAAATACAAAATTCGTAAGCTAAATTTAAATCCGGCCTGAATAATTAGCAATCGAAATCTTCATTGCTAACAACTTTCAAATAAACATTTTGCAAATCGTTCAAGCCAGCTTTTTCCGCAGCATTTCGGCAATTTGAATGAACGCCCGCCCCGCCGGTTTTCCCGGCGCGGACACCACCACCGGCACGCCGCGATCGCCCGCTTCGCGGATTTCAGTGAAAATCGGCACTTCGCCCAGGAACGGAATGCTTTGTCGCGCGGCTTCAGCCTGGCCGCCGCCGTGACCGAAAATTTCCACGCGTTCACCGTTGGGCGCGGTGAAATAGCTCAGGTTCTCGACAATGCCGATAATCGGCACGTTGACCTTTTTGAACATCGCGATGCCCTTGCGCACAACGCCAAGCGACGCCTCCTGCGGCGTGGTCACGATGATTCCCCCGTCCAGCGGCACGGCCTGGCACAGCGAGAGTTGCGCGTCGCCCGTGCCCGGCGGCAGGTCCACCAGCAGGAAATCCATCTCGCCCCATTCCACCGCGAACAGGAATTGCTGGATCGTTTTCGAAATCATCGGCCCGCGCCAGATCACCGGCTGGTCGTCGTCGAGCAACAACCCGATGCTCATCACCTTCACCCCGTGATTGAACGGCGGCACGAGCCGCTCGTCTTCGCTGACCGTCGGACGCTCGTGAACGCCCATCATCAGCGGAATGCTCGGCCCATAAATGTCGCAATCCAGCAGACCGACCCGCGCGCCCAGCTGTTTCAGCGCACAGGCCAGGTTCACCGAACAGGTGGATTTGCCGACGCCGCCCTTGCCGCTGGCGATGGCGATGACGCGTTTCACGCCCGGCACCCGGTTTTGGTTCGCCAACGCACCCGTGGGCGCGGCTTGTCCGGCGGTGGGTTGTTTGACTTCGACGTTGACGAGTTTCACCCCTGGCAGCGCCTTCAAAACCCGCTCGCTGTCTTCCTTGATCTGGCGTGCGGCTTCGGGATTCGATGTGGTCAGTTGCATCACGACGCTGACCCCGCCTTGCGGGAAGGAAATTTCCTTGATGAGCCCAAAGGAAACAATGTCGCGCGAATAGCCGGGATACTTGACGGCCTTCAGCGCGTTTTTGATGTCATCTGGTGTCGGCATGGCGAAACCGTGATAAACTGCCATTCACCCGCCCAAACGCAAGCGCGCTCCCAAAATGCCCGGCGTTTGGTGTCCCGGCTTCAGCCGGTTCTGCCTTGGGAGCGCCGGCGTCCCGCCGGCTCAATCCACCCGCCGGCGGGACACCAGCGCTCCCAGAACGCGCGCTCCAGACTTGCGCCGCGGTGCCGGGCATGGGAAATTGAAGGTCTAATTATTAAAATTGGACAATTAAATCATGATGCCAAAGCCGCAAACCCCGGATATCGGGCCGTTTCTCGAAAACTTTGAACGCTTTGAATCGGCGCTGCAACCGTCGTGGCTGCTGCCGCTGCGCCGGGCGGGCATTGCGCGCTTTGCCGAACTCGGTTTCCCGACATTGCAGGACGAGGACTGGCGTTTCACCAACGTTGTCCCGCTCGCGAAGTTGCCGCTCCGACCCGTCGCTGGACCGGCCGACGATGCCGCCGCCAAAACCGCGCTGGAAAAATATATTTTCGCCCAGCTGCCCGGTGCCCGGCTCGTTTTTGTGAACGGAGAATACTCGGTGGCGCTCTCGTCCGTGCGTGGATTGCCCGATGGGGTGAGGGTGTCGAACCTGACGGCGGCGCTGGTGGCGGATTCGGAATTCATCAGAAGGCAGTTCAGTTTTTACGCCCTGACGAACGACAATGCCTTTGCGGCGTTGAACCAGGCATTCTTCACCGATGGCGGATTCGTTCAAGTGCCCGCCGGAGTTTCGGTGGCCGAACCCATCCAGTTTATTTTCATTTCCACCGCCAAACAAGGCGGCGAAACCATCCAGCCGCGCAACCTGATTGTCGCTGGAGCGGACAGCAGGGCAACGGTCATCGAAAGTTACATTTCGACGGACAACACGGCCTACTTCACCAACGCCGTCACCGAAATCGTCGCCGGCGACAACGCCGCGCTGGAGCACGTGAAATTTCAGGACGAAGCCGACGCCGCGTTTCATCTGGCGACGATTGCCGCGCAGCTTGGCCGCGCGAGCAACGTGAGCGTCCATTCCTTTGCGCTCGGCGCGAAGCTGTCGCGCACCAACATCCGCACCAAGCTCGCGGGCGAAGGGCTGGAATGCATTCTCAACGGCCTTTATCTGACGCGCGGCGAGCAGCTCGCCGACCATCACATGATTGTCGAGCACGCACAGCCGCATTGCGCCAGCCACGAATATTTCAACGGCATTCTCGACGACAAATCGAGGGGCGTCTTTCACGGGCGGATCCTGGTGCGGGAAATCGCACAGAAGACCGACGCCAAGCAGACGAACAAAAACCTGCTGCTCTCCGACGACGCGACCGCGGACACCAAGCCGCAACTGGAGATTTACGCCGACGACGTGAAATGCACGCATGGCGCGACGATCGGGCAATTGAACGATGAATCCATTTTTTACCTGCGCTCGCGCGGCATCGGCACGGATAATGCACGGCGGATGTTGATCCACGCCTTCGCCGGCGAAATCATTGCGCGGGTGAAGCACGATTCCGTGCGCGAGAAACTGGACCGGCTGGTGTGGGACCGCCTGGAAGCGAACCATCATCTGGCAAAAAAGAATTGATGAAAGCGATGCGCGAACCGCAATACCGGATGCCGGACGACTGCCAGCACGCGCATTCGCCTCACGTTTCACGCCTCACGTTTCACGCACCCCAACCATGTTCGAAGACTTAAATGATCTTTATCAGCAGGTCATTCTTGACCACTGCAAGAAACCGCGGAATTTCCATGAGATGCCGCAGGCCACCTGCTCGGCGCAGGGACACAACCCGCTCTGCGGCGATCAGTTGCAGCTTTTTCTCGCGCTGGACGGCGACACCATCAAGGACATCAGCTTCGTCGGCTCCGGTTGTTGCATTTCCAAGGCGTCGGCGTCACTGCTCACCGAATTTGCCAAGGGCAAAACGAAGGCGGACGTGGAAAAAATGTTTGGCCAGGTCCACGAAATGGTCACCACCGGCAACGTCCAGGGCGACGTCGGCAAGCTGGCGGTGTTCGCCGGCGTTTATAAATTTCCCGCCCGGGTGAAATGCGCGATTTTGTCGTGGCACGCCGTCATGGCCGCGCTCAAGGGCGACGCCAAACCGGTGAGCACGGAAAACGAACAAACGTGAAACCCCCTCTTGCGGGAGAGGAAATCCAAAGTTAGATTGTTTCCGATGAGTACAGTGGGTGAAATTGAATCCGCCTTGCGCGCCCTGCCGGTGCAGGATGCGCGCGCCGTCGCGCATTGGCTTCAGGAATATCTCGACCAGAAGTGGGACAAGCAGATGGACGCGGACATTGCCACCGGGCGGCTGGACAAACTCGCGGAGCAGGCTCTTGATCGCTACCGCGCCGGGCAAGTGAAGCCTCTGGATGAAGTCATTGACCACTCCTGAGTTTTGGGAAGCGTATGCCGCTTTGCCGCCGGACGTGCGGGCGGCGGCGCGTAAAACTTACCGGCTCTGGAAAGAAAATCCCCGACACGGCTCGCTTCAATTTCAGAAACGCGGTCGCTTCTGGCGTGTGCGCATTGGTCCGGGCTATCGCGCACTGGCGCTGGCTGTGGATGAAGGATATCTCTGGTTTTGGATTGGCGCGCACGACGAATACGAACGGATGCTTGCAAACCGATAAATTTTCAAGGTGCATAAACGAACAGACCTGATTGATTTCAACCGTGATTGCGGCGAAGATATTTGCAGTGATTGATTTAAGAGGTGTTTTATGAACTCCAATGAAGCAAAAACTTTGACCCGCGATGTCGAGGCCGCGGTTGTGCCCGTCGGCACCAAGGTCACGCTGCAAAAGGGCGGGCTGGCTTATGTCATGCAATCGCTCGGCGGCAGTTATACCGTTGTCGTCAACGGCAACATGTTCCGCATTGACGGCAAGGACGCCGATGCGCTCGGCCTCGACGTGCATCCCAAACCGGCGGCGGCCACCGGCGGCCCGATGACGCAGGACGAACTTGAAAAGCAGGTCTGGGAAGCGCTCAAGACGTGTTACGACCCGGAAATCCCCGTCAACATTGTGGACCTCGGCCTGATTTACGACTGTCACCTCACGCCCGCCGGCGAAAACAGTTTCAAGGCCGACGTGAAAATGACTTTGACCGCGCCCGGTTGCGGCATGGGGCCGGCGCTCGCGCAGGACGTGCAAAACAAGTTGATGAGCCTGGAGCCGATTGACGAGGCGAACGTCGAGCTGGTCTGGGACCCGCCGTGGAACCAGAGCATGATGACCGAGGCGGCCAAACTGCAATTGGGATTGATGTAGCGGCGGTCTGTGACCGTCGCATAAATTGAAACCACGGATGCACACGGATAAAAAATCCAACATAGCTGCCGCCGCAACCGCAGGTTTTGGACTGCGGCGGGAAGCGAAGCGCCACGCCGCTTTTGGATGTTGTCGCCGCTCGCAAAGCGATGTCGCCGCTGCGCTCTGCCACCGCACTCCAAATTTTCGATGAAGATGGCAAAGACAATTGATTGGTCCTCCTTGCGCGCCGACTTCCCGATCCTCGACCAGCAGATCCACGGCAAGCCGCTGATTTATTTCGACAACGCCGCGACATCGCAGAAGCCGCGCGCGGTGATTGACGCGTTGGTGCATTATTATGAACGCGACAACGCCAACGTCCATCGCGGCATCCACGAACTGAGCAATCGCGCCACGGCCGGTTACGAGGCCGCCCGGACACGCGCCGCGAAATTCATCAACGCCCGCGGTGCCGACGAAATCATTTTCACGCGGGGCACGACCGAGGGCATCAACCTGGTCGCCAGTGCCTGGGGCGCGAAAAATCTCAAAGCCAATGACATTATTCTGCTCACGGAAATGGAGCATCACAGCAATCTTGTGCCGTGGCAATTGCTCGCCCAGCGCACCGGCGCGAAGCTCGCCTACGTGCCCGTCACCGGCGACGAAGGTCTGCTGGACTTGAGCAAACTCGATTCGCTGCTGACCAAACAGGTCAAGCTGTTCGCGATGGTCCACATCTCGAACTCGATGGGCACGGTGAATCCGGTCGCCGACCTTTGCGCCCGTGCGCGCAAGCTCGGCATCACCACGCTCGTGGACGCCGCGCAAAGCGCCGGGCATTGCCCCGTGGACGTTCAGGCCATCAGCTGCGATTTCCTCGCGTTCTCCGGCCACAAAATCTGCGGGCCGACCGGCATCGGCGTGCTGTGGGGACGGCAGGAAATTCTCGATGCCATGCCGCCATATCAGGGTGGCGGCGAAATGATTTTGTCGGTCGAATATCAAAAAACCGAATTCAAGAAGGCGCCGCACCGGTTCGAGGCCGGCACACCGGACATCTCCGGCCCGATTGGCCTGCATGCGGCAATGGATTATCTCGACGCCATCGGCCGCGAAAACATCTGGAAACACGACCAGGAACTGGTAACCTACGCCTACGAAAAACTGGCCGCGCTGAAAAACATTCGTCTATTCGGCCCGAAAACCGGCCGCGCCGGTCTGGTGAGTTTCCTGCTCAAGGACATTCATGCGCACGATGTGGTGACGCTGGCGGACCAGGCGGGCGTCGCCTTGCGCGGTGGGCATCACTGCACCCAGCCGCTCATGTACCGGCTCGGCGTGGAATCCACCGCCCGTGCCAGTTTCTATTTTTACAACACCAAAACCGAGGTGGACCGGTTTGTGGAAGTGGTGAAGGAAATTCAGAAATTCTTCGCGCAGTAGTTAACCGCGAAATATACGAAACACACGAAGGGGTAGCGCAGTGCGTCTCGCCTGCCCTTTCCGGCGGCCCGCCGAAAAGATTCAAAACCACAACTTTCATTCGCCGCAAAGGAACGAAAACGAAGGACAGTGCTTCAAGCCTATCACGCTACTTTGGGCCATAAAGAAACCAGCTCCTCCTGACGAAGCCACGATTCGCAATCCAAATAAACTTTCTTGAATGGATTTTGGATAATCTTGAGCTTCTGCATGTCGAAGCCGTTTTTGGAAACAGGAACAAGATAGAGAAAATAATTTTGGCCGTGAATCCGTGCGGTTTCAATTTCGTTTCTCGACCAATAAAACCTGAAGTCAATCGGAGACACAGCCTTCACTTCAATTAGCCTGTCAGAAAAGCCACCACGGTTTGCCATTTTGGTGAAACTCAAAATATCGTAGCCAGCACCGACGTTTTCAGACGCGACGTGTTTGATTCGCTTCGTCAAGCCGGGACAATCTCGCAGTCTTGCCGACTCGAATTTCAAAACTTCAAGCTCTGCTTCGTGGCCCAGCTTTTCGCGAGCACGAAGAACGTCTTGAAGTTCGAGCGGACTCGTGGATGAAATGCTTTTCGCGTCAATAAATGCCGCGAGGTATTGAGGAGAAATCCAATATCGTGGCTTGTCTAAATCGTGGTCGAGAAATTCTATGCGAACGATTTATACAAAAGTTTGCTGACTCGGCAAAACGGTTGGAGTCACAGAACCATCGAGGCAACGACCAGAGATTCATCCGGGCAAATTCACAAACGAACCGAAGTTGTTTGGATGAACAAACACTTTCGGAAGGCCCAGGCATCCAGCGAAATTCCAATTGTCCTCACGAAGAAGGAAGCAAAACAGAAGAAGTTGAATCCTTCACGAAGGAGAGTCAGAAACTAAGCACTGTGTCCGGCGAGTCGCCCGCGCTACACATTTGCATTCCTTGTGCCTCTTTGTGGCTAACATGAATTGAATTCGCGACAATTCGCGCAATTCGCGTCACGATTTTGCTTTGTACCTAGAGCATTTCCATTGATCATGTAGCGTATTTGGCGTGTAAAAAGAAGCCGCGACAGTCGGTGACGGAAATGGCGGCAAAAGCGCTGGCCGCCGCCGCTAACAATCCGTTCGCGTTGCGTGGCGCCC
>JBEKZC010000079.1:0-15281 GCA_049510295.1 Verrucomicrobiota bacterium
CCAAGGCTTCGGCCGGCAGGCGGGTGACGGGGGACAAGGTGGAATTCGTTCGTGTCACTTGACACAAATCGCTGGTCACGTGTTGCGCGTAGCGCGTGTAGGCCAGCAGCGTCAGCAGCGCGAAAAATGTGCTCAGCACGTCCTTGCGTTCGGAAATCCACGCGACGGATTCCACGTGGAGCGGATGCCAGGCGAACAACGCGGCGATGAACGCCGCCGGCCACAATTCGCCTGTCAAGCGGAGCAGCAGGAGGAAAAGCAAAACCACATTCGCCGTGTGAAACAGCACGTTGACAAAATGATGCGCGCCGGCATTGAGGCCGAAGAGTTCGCAATCCGTCATGTGCGAGAGCCACGTCAGCGGAAGCCAGTTGCCCCCGTGCCCGGTGGTAAAGGCCCATTGAATCCCGGCCCACGTCAGACCGTTTTGGACGGTGCGATTTCCCGTCACGTAGATGCCATCATCATAGACCACAAACCCGTCACGAGTCACTGGCAGATAAGCCAGCAGCGTGATGAGCGCAAGCAACAGGCCAATGAGACGCGGACGGAACATCGGGTTCTTTGCAGGCGATTTTGCCCGAGCAGCAAGCGCGGAGGCAAAATTTATTTTTCAGCAAAAAGGCATTGCTTTTTTCCGGGCGCGGGGTAGAAATTCTGCAGGCAGGAAATTGCTCGACCCCCTGCCGCTTGGACGGGACATCGGTTCCTCACGACCAAGTTTGTTGTTTTATGAGCGGATTATCGTTTGCTGTCGTGGGAGCCGCTTCCAATCAAGCGGAACTCATTTACGTTTGGACACAGGCAACGCCGGAAGCCAAGGCGATCATTGTCTGTCTTATTATATTTTCCATCCTCGCGTGGTCGGTGATGGTCTCCAAGGCCATCCAGGTCCGGCGCGCCCGCCGGTTGAACCATTATTTCAACGAGGAATTCCGCGCGCAAAAATCCGTGCTCGAACTTTTTGACCGCAAGTTGCAGGTCGAAGGCTGTCCGCTTTATGAGGTTTATCAAGCCGGCTGTGTGCAGCTCGACGCGCGGTTGCGCGGGCCGGGCGGTGCACGGAGCAAACAGCAGGTCACGCTCAAAAACATGGAACATGTCAAACGGGCGCTCGAAAACGTCGTGGCGCAGGAGTCCTTGAAACTGGAATCCGGTTTGATCCTGCTCGCGATCGCGGTCAGCGGCGCGCCGTTCATGGGTTTGCTCGGCACGGTTTGGGGCGTGATGAGCACGTTTGCCGGCATCGCGCAGCAAGGCGCGGCGACGATGGCGGCGATGGCGCCCGGCGTCTCGGCGGCGCTCATCACGACGGTCGCCGGGCTGCTGGTGGCGATTCCCTCGATGTTCGGTTACAATTGGCTCGTGCACAATCTGCGCGTGTTTACCGTCAACCTTGACAATTTCGCGCAGGAACTCGTTTCCAGAATGGAAACGGAATTTTTGTCGGAGGAGTAAATTTTGACGCCATGCGCAGATTCTCACAACGCAGTTACCTCGTGACGTTGAGTGAAATCAACATCACGCCGCTGCTCGACCTCGCCTTCGTGCTGCTCATCATCTTCGTCATCACCACGCCGCTGCTCGAGCAAAGCATCAACCTCAAGTTGCCGGCTGGCGGCCGACCGGACACGAGGATTGAGAAGCGCAACATCCGCACCGTCGAAATCAGCACGACGGGTGTTTACGCGCTCGACAAACAACGCATGAGCCTTGGGCCGTTGACCGCGCGGCTGGCGGCGGAATTCCGCTCGAACCCGAACCTCATTGTTTACATTCGCGCCGACCAGGACGGGCCTTACAAAAACGTTGCGATGTTGATTGACGGCTGCCAGCGCAGCGGCATCACGCGCTATTCGCTGCGCACCGAACCGGCCAGATGAACCGTCTGCAAAAAAAATGCGTCATTGCGACCGCAGGCGTTCACCTGCTGCTGATCGTGATTTTATTCGTCGGCCCGGCGTTTTTTTATTCGAAGCCGAAGGCGGACGACCTGCAGGTGCTCGATGTGATTCCGGCCAATTTGATTGACGCGCCCTTCAACAGCGGCGTCGCCAACGCCACTCCGCCGCCGCCCGCACCAGTCACTCCGCCACAACCGCCGCCACCAGTACCGGAGAAAATTGAGCCGCCCAAACCGGTCAAGGAAATGGAGAAGGCCCCGGTGCCGGCGGAAAAATTGAACGCGAACGAACTGCGCAAAATTCAAATTAGCACGCAGCTCGTGGCGCATCCCGCGCCGAAAACGTCTCCCAACGACACCGCCCGCGCACGGGCGATCCGAAGCGCTCTTCGGAATTTGAAAAGTAATTTGCAGCCGGGCACGACGATTGACATGCCCGGCAACAGCAGTGCGGCCTACGCTGATTATGGTCAGGTGGTTAAAAGTATTTACGACCAGGCCTGGACACCGCCGGCCAACATCGTCAACGATGACGAAAACGTAATCGTCAATGTCATCATTGCCAGTGACGGCACGGTGATTTCCGCGCGCATCGTCACGCCGTCCGGCGACGCGAACGTGGACGCCTCCGTCCAGCACACACTGGAGCGCGTCAAGTTCATCGCGCCGTTCCCCCAAGGCGCGGCGGAAAAGGAACGGCCTTACACCATCAACTTCAACCCCAAAGCCAAACGAATGCTCGAATGAAAAATTACCAACGTTTTCTCAAAATATGTCTGCCGATTTTGTTCGCGGCGGTCGCGATTCATCCGGTTCGCGGCCAGAACGAACTCACCATCACCCGTGAAGTTCCGGTCCTCGGAAACAGCAAGCCGATCCCCGTTTCGCTCGAAGGTTTCAGCGGCGAGGCCGCGGACGTTTTGAAGCTGGATCTTTACGTTCAGGGCTTCAGTTTCACCAACGCGGACGCCGCACAATATCAAATCAGCGGCACTGTCGCGGGCAGTGTGCAAGGCCGCGTTATGGACCGTTTCGCCAAGAGCACGATTCTTTCGCACAGTTACACCGGCGCAGCGTTGCGGCGGCAGGCGCACGCGTTTGCCGACGACATCGTGCAGGCCATCACGCACAAGAACGGCATCGCGCAGACCAAAATCGCCTTCAAGGTCCAATCCAGCACGGGCAACGGTGAAATTTACGTGGCCGATTTTGACGGCCACAACGCGCAAGCCATCACGCACGACGATACCATTGTTGCCGCGCCGGTGTGGGTGCCGGGCCGGCTGGCGATTTATTACACATCGTATAAGCGCGGCAACCCGGATATTTTTTACCACAATCTCGGTAACGGCCAGCGCCGTGTCATCGCGGGCTATTCCGGTTTGAACACCAGCGCGGCGGTCTCGCCGGACGGCTCGAAGGTGGCGATGATTTTGAGCAAGAGCGGCAGCCCGAATGTTTGGGTCTGCAATGCTGACGGCACGGATTTGAAACGATTGACGTCAAGCAGCGAGGATTCGTCGCCGTGCTGGTCGCCGGATGGACAATGGATTTGTTTCGCGACGAAAATCGCCGAGCGGCGCGTGCTGGCGAAAGTGCCGGCGGGCGGCGGGGCGATGCAGCGGATTCCGACTCCCAACGCGCCGAACCCGACCGAACCCGACTGGTCGCCCGACGGCAAATGGATTGCGTTCACGTCACAGACAGGCGAATTCGACATTTGCGTCCTGCCTGCGGACGGCGGCACGCCCACGGTGCTCGTGGCGGGCGAAGACCCGTCGTGGTCGCCGAACTCACGGACGCTGATTTTCACGCGGCGCACGGGCGGCCGCTATGTGTTATCTGTGCTTGACGTGTTTACGAAACAGGGCAAGGATATCGCCCGGATTTCAGGCAGCGACTCTCAACCGGCTTGGGCGAGATGACTTAAACTTTTTTAACGAACTTTTAACTGAAGGAAAAATATGAAAATGATGAAACTGACTTACCTGCTGGCCTTCGCGCTGGCCGTCACACTGGCTGACACCGGCTGTAGAAACCACCGCCCCGTCAAAGTCACGCAGATACCCGGATCACCAACGGGCAATCCGAACGATCAAACCGATTTGAACACCAAACCATATAACAATCAGCTTGGACCTATTGCGGCGGCCCCATTGGAAGATTTTGAAGGCATGGGCGCCGACCGTGCTGCGCTGGCCGCCGACACGGTGCATTTTGCCTACGACAGCGCCGTCGTGAGGAAGAGCGAGAAGGCGAATGTTCAGTCCGTGGCCGATGCCTTGGGCCGGGATGCCAGCACCAAGCTGCTCATCGAAGGTCATTGCGACGAGCGTGGCACGGAGGAATACAACCGTTCGCTCGGCGAACGCCGCGCGCTGGCGTTGCGCCAGGCGCTGGCCAAGATCGGCGTGGATCCCTCACGCATCCGCACCATCAGCTACGGCAAAGACAAGCCGGTTGACCCGGGCCATGACGAGTCCGCCTGGGCGAAAAACCGCCGCGGGGACTTCGTTCTGCTCCATCCCAGGAGCGGATCCTGATTTTGGCAGGAAACATTTGAAGCTATTCAAGGGCCGCATTTGCGCGGCCCTTTTTTTGCAGGGTGCGCCGTCTCCAGCGCAGAACTCGGCGGGACAGCGACCCCACATTTACGGCTTTACTATCGGCCAAGGCAGGCGTAGGCTTGGCAAGGCTCGACAAAATTTATGAACGCTATATTTGCATGGGCACCGGGCGGTATGGAGGTCGTTTTGATCTTGGTGGTCATTTTGGTTTTATTCGGCTCCAAGAAAATTCCCGAGTTTGCGCGCGGTTTGGGCCAGGGCATCAAGGAATTCAAGAAGGCATCGCGCGAAGTGACGGATGAAATCCAGAACGCGACGGTCGACACACCGCCGAAACCGTCGGCAAACGGCCAATCGCAGCCGGCGCCAACCGTCTCCCAATCCTCCAATCCGCCCAAAGCCTGAGCGGAATGTTCTGGCATGGCCGGCGACCACGAATCGGAGCACCCCGACGAGGCCGAAGGCGGCCCGGTCAAGACCTTTCTCGAACACCTCGAAGATCTTCGCTGGGTGCTCATCAAGAGCCTGGTGGCGCTGGGCGTGGCGGTGTTGCTCTGCCTGCTCGCGGGCAATTACGTCGTTCAAATTGTCAAATGGCCGTTGACGCGCGCCGGCGTCACCTGGCCCGGCACGAATCAAATCGTCGCCGTCAGCTTCGGCACGAACCGGCTCGGCGCATTTCATCTCACCGCCGAACAACAAAAATCACTGCACCTCGGCACGAACCGCTTCGTGTCCGTCCAGGTCGAGCCGCTGGTCATCGGCACGAACCAGGTGCTCGGCTGGCGCGCCAGTTCCGATTCCGATGCCATTGCCGATGCGCAACGGTTGAAGATTGACCTGATCAACCTCAGCCCGGCGGGCGGATTTGTGGTCGCCTTCCAGGTGGCAATTTACGGCGGCACGGTGCTGGCGTCGCCGTTCATTTTTTATTTCGTCGCCACATTCATCTTTCCGGCGCTGAAACTGCGCGAGCGCAAATACATTTATCGCGGACTGGCCTTTGGCGGCGGACTTTTCCTCATCGGTGTGGCGTTTTGTTATTTCATCCTGATGCCGCTGGCATTGTCCGCGGCGCAGATGTATTCGCACTGGCTTGGTTTCGGCACCCTTCAATGGCGGGCGGAGGACTACATCAGTTTCGTCTGCCGGTTCCTGCTGGGCATGGGGCTGGGCTTTGAGCTGCCGGTGGTGATTCTGACGCTCGTGAAAATCGGCATTCTCGACTATCGCACGCTCTCCAAGGCCCGCCGTTACATGATCGTCATCAATTTGATTCTGGGCGCGGTGCTGACGACGCCGGAGGTGTTCACGCAAATCGTCATGTTTGTGCCGTTACAATTGCTCTACGAAATCACCGTCTGGATCGCGTGGTATTGGGATTGGCAGGCGCGGAAGCGCGCCGCACCCGAATCGTAAAACGCGCTTTACATCCGGCGATTTTGGCGTAAGGTGACGCCGTCAACTTGAAAAACGTATGCGAAACGTGATATCTCTTCTCGCTTTGACTGGCTTGGCCGCCTTGTTCACGTCCGGCTGCGCCGGGCCGGAACAAAAACTTGGCCGCGGCGTGAGTAACACTTTTGAAATCGTCCGCGCGGGCGAAATGCGCCGCTCCATTGAGCAAACGGCCGTTTTTGAATCGCCCAGCGCCGGCTACACCGCTGGCGCTGTTCGTGGCTTGAATCGCACGCTGGCGCGCACGGGCGTCGGCCTCTTTGAAGTCGTGACCTTTCCGTTTCCGATGCCGGGGTCCGGGTATGGCCCGCTGTTTCCCCACACCCTCGGGCCCGGACCTGTTTATCCCGACAGCTACAAGCCGGGTTTGATTTCCGGTTCGACGTTCGACACGGACACCTACACCGGCTTCAGCGGTGGCGCCATCGCGCCGTACATTCCCGGCAACCGGTTCCACGTGTTCGACAATTGACCGTGACCGGATTCATTTTCATCCACGCGCCAACCCTTTTCCGTTGGCGCGTTTTGTTTTTGTGAAGGCCATGCCGCTCGAAAAAAATTCGCCCGGCAAAGTCAACCTGCTGCTGAACATCCTCGGCAAACGGCCTGACGGATTTCACGAACTCGAAACCATCATGCAGCCGGTCAACCTTTGCGACCGGCTGACGTTTGAACGCCGCGGCGGTGCGGTCGAACTTTCGTGCAGCGACGCAGCCCTGCCGGTGGATTCGCGCAATCTCGTTCACCGCGCAGCCACCGGGTTTTTGCAAACCGCGAAAATCAGCGGTGGGGTGCGCATTCATCTGGATAAAAAAATTCCGCTGGCCGCCGGTTTGGGCGGCGGCAGCGGCAATGCCGCGACGACGCTGCTCGCGTTGAACGAACTGTTCGGCCAGCCGCTTTCAGCCGCGCAGCTCGGCGAACTGGCCGCGTCGCTCGGTTCGGACGTGCCGTTTTTCCTCCAAAACCAGCCCGCGCTCGCCACCGGTCGCGGCGAAAAAATCCAGCCGCTCGATTTTTTCCCCGCGTTGCGTGACAAGGTGTTCCTGTTGATTCATCCCGGGTTCGGCATTTCGACGCCGTGGGCTTATCAAAACCTCGCGCGTTTCCCGGAAGCGTTGAACGGCCGGCCGGGCCGCGCGCAAAAACTGATTTCAAAACTTCAAACCGGCGATTGGCGCGCTGCGAGCGCTGAATTTTACAACTCGCTCGAAGCCCCGGCGCTGGAAAAATATCCCGTGCTCGCGCTGTTCCAGGAATTCCTGCGCGCGGACGGCGCGCTGGCCGCGCTCATGTCCGGCAGTGGCTCGACGACGTTCGCCATCGCTGAAAACATGGCCGCCGCCGAATCGCTGGTGGAAAAATTCAAATCAAAGTTCGGCAAGAATTGCTGGACCGCTGTTGTGGCGATTTGATGGGAGGCCCGCCGTAGCGGCTCTCGGAAGAGAGCCGCCATTCATTCCGAGAAGTTTCCGGAGGTCTGCCGACCGCCGCTGCGTTCACGCTACCTTTTGAATCGCGCCAGCGCAAATTCCGCCATTTCCTTTGCCGCCGGAATTTTGAACGCCAGCGCGACGATGCCATAAATCAATCCTGCCAAAATCGCCGGCGCGAACACCTCGCCGATTTTCAGTGCGAGTGTTTGATGGCCGAGGGCGTGTTCCCAAAAACACTCGCCCCCCCACGCCGTCAGTCCGCCCAAGGTGCCGGCGATGGCCAGCGGCAGAAAGGTGGCGCGCAGCGGTTCCATTTCCAGTTTCCCCAGCTTTTTCCGCAGCGCATAGAGCAGCAGGCTGGCATTGCCGATGGAAGTGACGGTGTTGGCGATGCCCAGGCCGCCCTGCCGCAGCGGACCAATGAACATCACGGCCAGACCCAGATTCAGAACCAGGCAGACGATGCTGATTTGCATCGGCGTTTTGGTGTCGCCGAGCGCGAAAAACGCCCGGACCAGGATGTTGACCGTTGAAAAGGCCACCAGCCCCGGCGCGAGGCATTGCAGCGCCAGGGTCGCGCGCTGGGTCGAATAGGCGGTGAATTTGCCATGCTCGAACAGCAGCCGGATGATCGGTTCGGCCAGCACGACCAGCAGGACGGCGGCGATCAGATTCGCCAGCAGCAGCGTGCCGAGACCATGGCGCAGGGTGGCGCGGAATTCGCCGAAGTTTTTCTCCGCCGCCAGTCCCGCCAGGGTCGGCAGCAGAAAAGTTGCCAGCGAAATGCCGAACATGCCCTGCGGCAGTTCCATGAGCCGCACGGCATAGTCGAAGGAGGCGTTGATCTGCGGATCCACGTAAAAGGCGACGGTCTGCGTCAGCAGCACATTGATTTGGAAGGCGGCGACGCCGATGGTGCCGGGAATCATTCGCGTCATGACGAGCCGGACGGTTTCATTTTGCCACGGCGAAACCCACTGGTAACGGAAGCCGTCGTGCCAGAGCGTCGGCAGTTGAAAGGCCGCTTGCGCCACGCCCGCCGCCAGCACGCCGATGGTCAGCGCGAATATTTGTTCGTGCAACTCGTGTCCCATCTTTGGCGCGAGCCAGAGCACGGACGCGATCATCACGACGTTCAGCATCGTCGCGCTCATTGCCGGAATGAAAAAATGTCCGCGCGCGTTGAGCATGCCCATGAACGCCGCCGCCAGGCACACGAGCAGCATGTAGGGAAACATCACGCGCAAAAGCCGCAGCATAAGTTCGGTGTTTTCGTTGAATTGATGAACGGCCAGCGCAATCGAGAGGCCGAGCATGACCACGCCGATGATCGCTGCCGCCGCGACGACGAGGCCGGAAATCACGGCGTTGGCTGCGCGCCACATCTCGATTTCGCCGCGCGTTTTCTCCGTTTCCTTGAAAATGGGGACGAACGCCGCCGTCAACGCGCCTTCGCCGAGCAGGCGGCGGAAAAGGTTGGGAATGGTGAAGGCGAGTTTGAACGCGCCCGCCACCCGGGTGTCACCCATGAAATTCGCATAAACCATCTCGCGCACCATGCCGAGCAGGCGGCTGACGAGCGTGGCGGCGGCCATTGCGCCGGACGATTTGAGCATTTGCGACATCGCGCGGGAGGCTAAAGTCCAAAGCCCAAAGGCTAAAGCTCAAAGTGCGCCGCGATGGCACTTTCGTCGTCGTCGTCCTCGTTCTCGTAATCGAATCCGGCTCAAAAATCGAGGACGAGGACGGGAAGGAGAACGAGGAAGATGCGGGCCAATTGGCGATTGGCAACTGGCGGGCGGCGAATTAGCCTGTTCGCGTGAGCATCCTGGAAGAACTCAAATGGCGCGGGCTGGTGGCTGATTGCACCGACGCGACGGAACTGGCCAAACGCCTCGCCTCGCCCATCACGCTTTACTGCGGTTTTGATCCGACCGCCGACAGTTTGCATGTTGGCAACCTCGTGCCATTGCTCGCGCTGCGCCGGTTTCAATTGCTCAACCATCATCCGATAGCCGTCGCCGGTGGCGCGACCGGCATGGTGGGCGACCCCAGCGGCAAGACCAGCGAGCGCCAGTTGCTCACGCCGGAAGTCCTCGCCCACAACATTTCCCGCGTGAAGGAACAGCTCAAGCGGCTGCTGGATTTTGAAACCCGGACCAATCCCGCGCGGCTGGTGGACAATGCTACCTGGACGAAGGACGTTTCGTATCTCGATTTCCTGCGCGACATCGGCAAGCATTTTTCCGTCAACCAGATGGTGGCCAAGGAAAGCGTCCGCGCCCGGATGGAGGACCGCGAAGTGGGCATCAGCTACACCGAATTCAGCTACATGTTGCTCCAGGCGTTTGATTTTTACGTGCTCTGCCGCGATCACAATTGCGAACTGCAAATCGGCGGCAGCGACCAGTGGGGCAACATCACGGCCGGGATTGACCTCACGCGCAAGAAACTCGGCAAAACGGTTTACGGCCTCACGTTGCCGCTCATCACCAACGCCGACGGCACAAAATTTGGCAAGACGGAGGCCGGTGCCGTCTGGCTCGATCCACAGAAAACCAGCGTTTATAAATTTTACCAGTTTTGGATCAACACTGACGACCGGGATGCCATCCGTTATTTGAAATTCTTCACGTTTTTGTCGAAGGAGGAAATTGAGGCGCTGGATAAGAAACACGCCGAAAATCCCGGCGCGCGCGAAGCACACAAGGCCCTGGCCAAAGCGGCAACCGATTTGATTCACGGCCCGAATGCCACGACGGAAGCCATACGCGCCAGCGAAATTCTTTTTGGCGGCGAACTGAAAGGCATTGCCGAGAGCACCTTCAACGAAATCATTGGCGAAGTGCCCACCAAGGAAATTGAGAAATCAAAACTTGATGGCGCCGGTTTGCCGCTGGTGGAACTGCTCGTTCACGCCGGCCTTTGTCCGTCCAAAGGCCAGGCGCGAAAGGACATTGAAGGCGGCGGCGTGAACATCAACAATATCCGCGAAGTAAATTTCCAACGCGCGGTGACGGCGAACGATTTGCTTTTCGGCAAGCACATCTTATTGCGCAAAGGCAAAAAGAATTATGTCGTTGTGACGGCGAAGTAGTGACTCTACCACCCGATGATCATGTAGGAAAAAACGGCGGAAGGCCGCCACCGTCCAAAACCTGAAGGTATTCCAACGATTTCCACCGGGGGCCGGGGTCAATACGAACTCTTCCGGAGGTAGCGCACGACCACTTCTGCATCGCCGGTCGCTTCCACCACGGATTCCAAGCCGGCGGCCTGCTCCAGGATCGGCAGGGCCACCTCGTCCTGCAGCAGCGCGTCCAGGCGGAGCTGGTCCGGGTACCGGGCCGGTTGCAGGGAGGGTTCGGCAAGCCCGTTTTTAGCCGTCAGCTCGTGCCCGTTTTGACCGGGTTCCAAGCAGACCGTTTTCCCGTTGCCGTTGGTTGCCGCGGGGTGGACCGCATTTTGCTTCCAAGCCCCCGGGAGCCAGCCAAGAGTTGGCCCGGGGTCGGAAGCGGTGGCGTTGGAAAATTTGACTTTGCGCGATTGCAAGTCCTTCAAGAGGTCTTCCACAATCCCATGCCCGATATTCAGGAGCCAGGCAAAGAGTTGTAACTTTGGACACCGGAAAATGTCCTCGTAAAGAAAAATCAGTTCCTGGGGCAGAACCCTCAGGACGGAAGCCTCCGCCGCATACCAATCCTTCCGGATGGACGAATAATCCTTCACGGTCAGCAACTTTCGCAGTTCTCCATTCAAAAGCGGGTGCAGCGATCGCAGGTACTTCATTTCAACGAAATCAATCCGCCCTTCCTGGTTGAAGCGATGCGAAATTTTGACCCGGCCATGTTTGGTGTTGAAATCACCCTCGTAACAGGTGGAAAGAATCAGATGGTCATAAACGGACTGCACCTGCATTTGATATCCGCCGGCCTTGCCGCCGTAATTGCATTTTGTCCGCGGCTGGAAAAGCTCACGAGCCCGTCCCTGAAGGCGGTTCTCCAGGTGTGCCAGCCGGTTGAAATAGTCGCTGGCGGGGGAAAAATCATGTTGCCGGAGAAAATCCCGCGCTGACTGGATTTCCGCATCCCGGATCGCCGGTCCGCAATGGATCCGTTGCTCCAATCCTTCCATCAGTTCCCTGACCTGCCGCTTGTTCTCTTTTGTGGCCATGTTGATAGCGATAAGTTTTGATGCATCGTAACCCTGACCGGCAAGGTGACAACTGTGCGTTTGGATGCACACCCCCTGAAAAGCAGGGCTGGCCGGCGTGGGCCGGCTTTTCGACAGGCTCTGGCTGTTGCCCAACAACAAAGAAAATAATGTCGTGGTGACGGCGAAGTATCCGCGTCAACTTAGCTTTCCGCTTCAGGCGCTTGTCGGCGCACCAATCTCTTGGTCCGACAGGCTGCCAGGCGCCACTTGCTTGCACCTCGACTCATTCTTCCAAACTGATACATTGTTCGCGTGAATGAACTTCTCATCGGTCTGGTTGGCGCGTTGATCGCCACGAACCAACCGCTGGCCGTCAGTAATTTGATCCAGCAACACACCGGCGTCTCGGTCACGCTGGTGAATCCCAATGACCCGGCGGAGCAGGAGTTGCAGAAGCTGATGGCCGAGGATGAAGCGGCGCTGACCGAGGTGGACAAATGGATTCAAGGCAACAATGCTTTTGCCGCACAGGGCGCGGGCGAATCGAAGGAGGCATTGAACCAGCGCATCCGCGCACGCCTCGAACCGGTGCGCAAAGATTACGAGGATTTTCTGCGGCGTTATCCGGATTTCGCGCGCGGGCACCTGGCCTATGGCAGCTTTCTGAACGACATCGGCGATGAAGAAGGCGGGATGCTCCAAAACGAACAGGCCCGACAGCTCGACCCGAAAAATCCGGCGGCGTGGAACAACCTCGCCAACTTTTACGGCGAGCACGGCCCGCTGACCAACGCCTTCGTGGATTACGCCAAAGCCATCGAGTTGGATCCGGCCGAACCGCTCTATTATCAAAACCTCGCGACGACGGTTTATCTTTTCCGCAAGGATGCGAGGGCGTTTTACGGCATCAACGAGCAGCAGGTTTTCGACAAGGCGCTCGCCCTGTATCGCAAGGCCATCCAGCTTGCACCAGGCAATTTCCCGCTCGCGACGGACTATGCGCAAAGCTATTACGGCATCCGCCCGCTCCGCACCAACGACGCGCTCGGGGCGTGGACGAACGCACTCCAAATCGCCCACGACGACAATGAGCGCGAAGGCGTTTACCTCCACCTGGCGCGAATCAAAACAGCCGCCGGTCGTTTTGCCGAAGCCCGCGCGCATCTGAACGACGTGACCAATGCAGCGTTCGCCGATCTCAAGCACCGGCTCGAAAACAATCTCGCCGAACGTGAAAGTGCCGCGACCAACACCCATGCCGGCACCGGCCGTTCCACGAACGTCCCGACCGTTGCCGGCAAGACCAACCGGACTCCAACCCATGCGACACCCGCGCTTTCAAACGGAGTGCCGGCGCTCACCAATCCGCCGCCTTTTGACCCGGCAATGGCTACGGGCTTGACCAATGTTCCGCCCGTTTCTTCCCCCGCGTCCCGCCTGCCGTTCCCTTGAAAAGTTCTGCAAATTCAACTTTTGTCCGGGTGGTTATGTGCTAAAATGACTGTCGCATGAGCTTTTACGACAAACTGAAATTCGACTCGAACGGCCTGATGCCGGCCATTATTCAGGAACAAAAAACCGGCCGCGTGGTGATGATGGCGTGGATGAACCGCGCCTCGCTCGAAAAAACCATCGAAACCGGCAAAACGCATTTCTGGAGCCGGTCGCGCCAGAAATTCTGGATGAAAGGCGAAGAAAGCGGCCACACGCAAACGGTCAAGGACATCGCATTCGATTGCGATGGGGACACGCTGTTGATCCAGGTGGACCAGATCGGTGCGGCCTGTCATGAAGGCTACCAGTCGTGCTTTTTCCGTTCGGTGGAAAAGGACGGCCAATCGTTTAAAATCACCGAGGCACAGCTCGAAACTCCCGAACAGATTTACGGAAAGAAAAAGTGATGGATGAGATGGTTTCATTTGGCAGCCGGGATTATTTTTTGATGCTGGCGCTGCTGGCCTTTTCGCGGGGCATGGATTTTCTCAGCACGTGGATCGCAACGCCGAACCTGGTGCTGGAAGGCAATCCCCTCGCGAAAAAACTCGGCTGGAAGTGGGGTTTGGCGCTCAACGTTGTGCTGTGCGTGGCATTGGCGGCGTGGCCGCTGTCGGCCATCGTCGTTGCCACCGCCAGCGTGCTGGTGGCCGCGCGCAATTTTCAGTCCGCGTGGCTCATGCATTCGCTGGGCGAGGAAATTTACCGCCAGTGGCACATCGAGCGCGTGCAGGAAACGCGCGTCTCGCTTTACGTGTTTTGCCTCGCGGGCAACACACTGCTGACCGCCGCCATTGGCACGGCGCTGATTTATTTCAGCAACGAGCGGCTGGTCCCGTTCGCCATCGGCATGGGCATGGTGGCCTACGCGATCGCCGTGGCGTTCTATACGCTGCTGGCGATCTGGCGAATACGGCGCGCAGCCAAAAAACTGGCTGAGCGGCAAAATTCAGCAACGAATGGCAAAAGTTTGATGGTTAATGCCTGGGTTCGCGTCGAAAACAGCCCGGCTGACAAAATCATTTAGCCGATGCATTCACCGACACTGGATGAATTTTTGAAACTGGCCGCGCAGGGCAACGTGATTCCCGTCACCCGCCGCCTGCTGGCCGACATTGAAACGCCGCTTTCGGCCTACCGAAAAATCCGCGGCGCGGGCGAATCGTTTTTGTTCGAGTCGGTCGAAGGTGGCGAGCATCTCGGGCGCTATTCGTTCGTTGGTTGCAATCCGCGCGCGGTCATCAGGCAAACCGGCAATCGCGTCGAAGTCATTGAAAATGGCAAGGTCGTGGAGAAATTCGAAGTTCGGAGCGCGGCTGTCTCAGCCGCAGCGGGTACGCAATCGCAACAGCCTCACGAACTCCAGAGTCCCACAGCCGGCGGCAGTGCTGCGGCTGGGACAGCCGCGCTCCAGGTCCGCGACGGTCTGGCGGTCGTCGAGCGCGTGATGAAAAAATATCACGCGGTCTTGCTGCCGGGTTTGCCGCGTTTCACCGGCGGCGCGATAGGTTTCATCGGCTACGAATTCATTCACGAGGTTGAACCGGTCGTGCCACGTCCGCCCAAGGACGAATTGCAGACGCCCACCATGGTTTTTCTCATCGCCGACCAATTGCTGATTTTTGACCGCGTGGCACAGACCATCACGGTCCTGGTCAACGCCTTTCTCGACGGCGCAGCGGGGCCGGCCGAGGTTTATGAAGATGCCGTCGGCGAAATTGAGCGGCTGGTTTCGTTGCTCGAACAGCCGAGCGAACACCATCCGGTCAGCCTGCCGGGCGAAGTGCCGCCGGTGCCATTTGAGTCGAACGTCACCCGGGAAAAGTTTTTTGCGAACGTGCTCAAGGCCAAGGAATACATCACGGCGGGCGACATCATCCAGGTCGTCGGTTCACAACGGTTTTCCACGCCGGTGAAGGCGTCGCCGATGGATGTTTATCGCGCCGTGCGTTCGGTGAATCCGTCACCCTACATGTTTTTGCTGGAATTGGACGGTTTTTCGCTCGTGGGCGCCTCGCCGGAAATTCATGTGCGCTGCGAGGATGGCCGGGTGGAAATCCGCCCCATCGCCGGCACACGGCAGCGCGGCAAAACGCCGGAGGAAGACGCCGCGCTCGAAAAGGAATTGCTGGCCGACCCGAAGGAACGTGCCGAGCACGTGATGCTCGTGGATCTGGCGCGCAACGACATCGGGCGCGTGTGCGATTTCGGCAGCGTGCGGGTGAAGGACCTGATGATCATCGAGCGTTACAGCCACGTCATGCACAT
>JBEKZC010000008.1:0-83197 GCA_049510295.1 Verrucomicrobiota bacterium
CAATCGGCGGGTCGGTCGCCTCCGGCCGCATATCCACCTTGTCGAAATACTGCAAGCCTTCGAGACGCTGCTTGCTGATTTTGACGCGCACCATGTCGAAGGTTTCGCCCGGTGAAATGGCCAGTTCGCGGCGGATGACCTTGTCCTTGGTCTTGTTGTTGCCGCGGATGTCAATTTTTTCGACGCGGGATTTCTGCCCTTCCTTGATTTGAAACTCCAGATCCATCGTGCCCGTCTCCACGTTCGGAATGTACGCGGCGCGCAGCGTCGGTCCCCGCACCACGTCAATGTAACCCTTGCTGCCGTAAAAATCCTCGATGGCCTGCGTGTCCTTGTTCAGGCCGTCGGGCGTGAAAATGTCGCCGGCGTCCATGGGCAGGCCGTGCGGGCCGAGCTTGTCCTTGGAATGCTCGAAGTTGTGGACGGATTGCAGGCCGCGATGGATTTCCTCCGCATTAAAAAGTTTGTTGCCGGTGAAGGTGACCGAGCCGACCTTGTATTGCCGTCCTTCATAAAGGTAAAAGCGAATCACCATTTTGTTTGTCGCCGGGTGATCGAGCTTCACGTCCTTGATTTCAAAATCAAGATAACCGCGACCGTGGTAAAACTCGGCGAGCTGGTCGCGGTCGTCGTCGAAATCGTCCTCCTTGAACACGCCGCTGCCCGTCAGCCATGAAAACATCCAGCGCCGTTTGGTCTTGAGTTGTTTGCGCAGTTCCTTTTGCGGGAAAGCCGCCGTGCCGATGAAATCAACCTGCTTGATTTTGATCTTTTGCGCTTCAGTGATTTCAAAGGTGACCGTGCCCCGTCCCGCATTCTCGTCAATGTTCGGAACATATTTCACCTGGGTGCCGGCCCGGCCATTTTTTTCGTAAAGCTTCTGGATTTCCTGGCAGTCGCTGAACATTTTCTGCTCGTCGAACGGCTGGCCGGTTTTCACGGTGATTTTTTTCCGGATTTTGGAATCACTGAGTTTTTTGTTGCCTTGAATTTTGATGTCCGTCAGTCGCGGCCGCGCCTGCACCACATAGGTGAGCACCACTCCGCCGTCATCGGCCGGTTCCGCCGTGACGCGGATGTTGTAAAACTGCCCGGTCGCATAGAGCGCGTGGATGTCGTCCTCGGTGGCCATGGGAAAATAAATGTCGCCGGCTTTGAGGCGGAGGTTGGAACGAACGAATTGTTCGCTGACCGACGCCGGGCCGATATACTTCACGTCCACGCGGTCAATTTTCGGGCCGGTCGGCTGCGCCCACACGGCTGACGCGCCGCCGAGCAACAGCCAGATGCCGAACAGGCGGAAAAATAATTTCATCGTCTATTGGTCCACCGGCACGTCTTCGTCGCTGACTTTGGCTGCGCTTTCAAAACGAGTGTACGGTTTCAAAAAGGTTAAGTTTACATCACCTGTGGGGCCGTTGCGCTGCTTCGCAATCAACAGATTAATCGGCAGTCCATCCGGCTCTTCCACCGCGGCGCCATCTTCATCTTCGCCGGCGTTCGGCTTGTACAGCAGACCCACCACGTCGGCGTCCTGTTCAATCGCGCCCGATTCACGCAAATCGGACAACCGCGGCTTGCGGCTTTTGTCCCGCTCCAATTCGCGGTTCAACTGGCTGAGCACCAGCATCGGCACCTTCAATTCCTTCGCCAGCGCCTTGATGCCGCTGGAAATGTCCGAGATTTCCTGCTGCCGGTTTTCCTGTGCCCGGCGCGCAGTAGAATGCAGCAATTGCAGGTAGTCAATCACGAAAAGCTTGATGCCGTGCTGCTGCGCCAGCCGCCGCGCCCGCGCCCGCAGTTGCAAAATCGAAAGCGCCGCCGAATCATCAATGAACAACGGCGCGCCCGCCAGCCGGCCCGCCGCGCTGGTCAGCTTCGGAAAATCCGACTCGCTCATGAAGCCTTCGCGGATGCTGCGCAGATTCACCCGCGCGAGCGAACACATCATGCGCAGCACCAGCGCCTCCGCGCTCATTTCCAGGCTGAACACGGCCACCGGCAACTTTTGCTCCAGCACGACGTGCTCCGCGATGTTCATCGCCAGCGACGTCTTGCCCATGCTGGGACGCGCGGCGATGACGATCATTTCACTCCCGTGCAAACCGTCCGTTATCCGGTCCAGATCCGTGAAGCCCGTGGCCAGGCCGTTCAACACGCCTTTGCGGCTGAAATAATTTTCAATCGTCCCGATGGCCTTGCCCACCAGTTCCTTGACGCCGGGCACGCTGCCCTGCGCGCGCGATTCGCTGATGCGCAAAATATCGCGCTCCACCTCGTCCAGCAGCGCGTCCACCTCGCCCTCGTAATCGTAGACCCGCCCTACCACGTCCGTGCAGGTGGCGATCATTTTCCGCAGCAGGAATTTTTCCTGGACGATGTCGAGATAGTAACTCAGGTTTGCCGCGCTGGGCACGGCGTCTTGCAATTGCGCCAGGTAGGCAATGCCGCCAACCTGATCCAAAAGCTGTTTGTCCTTGAGCCGCTGCTGGAGCGTGATGACATCAATCGGAATCCGGGTGTCGAACATCTCAAACAATTCGGCCTGGATGGTCTGATGCCGGAGATCGTAATGCGCCTCTACGCCGATGCCCTTAAGTTTTTCGATGACCTCGCCGACGCACTCGTTGGGCGAAAGCAACTGGCAGCCGAGCACACCCTGCTCCATGTCCAAGTCATGCGGCGGCAAACGGTCCACGGTAGGGCCGCGCTGCTGCGCGGCCTTCTGGCGCCGCGCTTTCTTCAAATCAGCAGCAGCCCCGGCGGTCTCGGAAACGGAATCAATCATGCTTTAACAAATGAAATCTTTTGCGCCACAGCAAACAAGACTTATTCTTTGCTGCCAAAAGTTTTTAACAAAAAAATGGAACAGGCAGTCTTTGCAAAGAATTATCGAGACAGTCATTGTGCATATCTTCCGATTGTCAGTTTGACGCTTGTTTGCGAGAGTATTTCAATAGTGCAGGCCGAGGGCGGTTTTGGAAGCCGCCAGTTTGACGTCGGTTGCCTAGTCAGCATGGTTGAGTTTGGACCTCAACAATCTGCCGTAGTCAAAACAACTCGGCCTGCATGAAAATTGAATCCCTTAGTTCCTTTTGCGGCAAGAGAAAGTTGTTTTTTCGTGTTCACGAAGTTATTCGCGGAAGAAACCTCTATCAAACATTCGAGTCCTCGTAGCGGCGTCTCGGCAGAGCGCCGCACTCTACAGAAAAACCAATCGTCCGGCCTTCTGCCGAAAGCCGCTGCGTCCGTTTTGTAGAAATTTCCGAAAATATATGACCGGAAAAATTGACTCGCTTCTGAACGCAATTAGAATTCCCGTTCGTTGCTGACATGAACCGCAAACCATCATTGCTCGTCGTTTTCCTGACGGTCTTCATTGACCTCATTGGTTTTGGTATCGTCGTGCCGCTGGTGCCGATTTTCAGCCGGCATTACGGCGCGAGCGGCTGGGTCATCGGTGCCATCATCGCCTCGTTTTCCGCGATGCAATTCGTCTTCTCGCCGATTTGGGGACGGCTTTCCGACCGGCACGGTCGCCGGCCGATTCTGCTCATCAGCACCGCCGGCGCCGCGTTATCCTATGTGTTGTTCGCGGTCGGGTCGGGCTTTGAAAATCACACCGCTGCGCTCTGGACGTTGCTCATCTCCCGTGTCTTCGCCGGCATCTGCGGCGGCAACATCACCGTCGCCCAGGCTTACATCGCCGACATCACGCCGCCGGAAAACCGGTCGAAGCGAATGGGACTCATCGGCATGGCATTCGGGCTGGGATTCATTTTCGGTCCGGCGCTCAGCGGCATCGCCCTGAAATTGTTTGGCGCCGCCGGCCCCGGCTGGACCGCCGCCGCCCTTTGCGCGGCGAATTTTTTCCTCGCGTTTTGCATCCTCGCCGAAAGTTTGAAACCGGACTCCAGCCAGGCGGCCCGGCGCCCGCGATTCACCCAATGGGGACACACCCTGGCCCAGCCGAAGATCGGTTTGTTGATCCTGATTTTTTTCCTGGCGACGTTCGCCTTCAGTTGTTTTGAAAGCACCCTGCCGCTCCTGGTCAGCGACAATTTCAACCTCGGCATTGCCGTGGACGAAACCAAGCCCGCCATGACGGTCATCTCCCTGTTTGTTTTTTGCGGCATCATCGGCGCGGTCATCCAGGGCGGGGCCATCGGCCGGCTGGTCAAAATGTTCGGCGAACCCAAATTGATTTCCCTGAGTCTGTTCCTGACCGGCATCAGCCTGATCCTCCTGCCGTTCATCAAAGGCGACGGACAGCTCAAGTGGCTGGCGGTTTTTCACGCTGCCGACTGGCAGTGGATTAAAATGCTGCTGGCGCTGGCGTTGCTGGCAGTGGGTACCGCCCTGACGCGCCCGCCGCTCTTCGGATTGCTCTCGAACCTCGCGCCCGCTAACGAGCAGGGCGCCACCATCGGCGTGGCCCAAAGCGCCGGGGCCATGGCGCGCATTTTCGGCCCGCTGTTCGCCGCGACCCTTTACCTGCGCATCGCGCCGCTGCCTTACGTGACTTGCGGTGTCATTTCCATTCTGGCCGGTGTTCTGGCGGTGAGACGGTTGGGCAAAAGGTAGGGCCGGCATACCATCCACGGCTTCGCGGTTCTCGGAATTGTTTCGTAGCGGCTTTCGGGAGAAAGCCGCCAACTTCCCTGTCAATATTTTTCCGTTCGATTTTGTTTGAAAATTGGCGGCGGTCTGCCGACACGCCGCTACGTCAACGCAAAAATAATTCCGCCGCCGAATCCGCGAAGCGCAATCCCTGCGGGGTGAGTCGAAATTGTTGCGCGTCGCGGGAAGCCCAGCCGCGTTCCACCAATTGATTCATTTCCGCCGGCCACTCGTCGCGCAAATCGAAATGGGTCGCGCGCCGGAATTCTGCAAACGGCCAGCCCGCATTCATCCGCAAACCGAACGCGGCGGTTTCGCCCGCGCGTTTCAACGGCGGCAATTCCTCGCGGGATTCAATGGCGCGTCTTCCCTTTTCCAGTTGCTCGCAATAAAGTTGCGTGTTCGACCAGTTCTTCGTCCGCACGCCGCGCACGTAACTCGTCGCACCTGGGCCCAGCCCGTAAAACGAACCGCCGCGCCAGTAATTCACGTTGTGTTTACAGGCCCGGTCAGGAATTTCAACACCCCTCGCCCCTGCCCTCTCCCCGCCGGGCGGGGAGAGGGTGGCCACCGGCCGGTTGAGGGGTTTGTCTTTGGCAAAATTCGCAACTTCATATTGCCGGAAACCGGCGCCCGTCGCGCGTTCCACCAGATCCTCATACATCGCGCAGGCCAGGTCCTCGTCCACGTCAAATTCACCGGCCTGCAGTTGCGCGAACAGCGGCGTGTCGTCCTCGTAAATGACTTCGTAGGTGGACAAATGCTCGCTGCCGAGCGCCAGCGCCTCGGCCAGGGTCGCGCGCCAGATTTCCATCGTCTGACCGGGAATCGCGAACATCAGGTCGAGATTCAAATTGCCAAAACCGGCCCGGCGCAGGATGTCGAACGACTTGAAAACCATCTCCCGCGTGTGAATCCGGCCGAGACGTTCGAGCAATGGTTCGTCGAGCGACTGCACGCCCATGGAGATGCGGTTCACCCCGAAGTCGCGGAGCCGTTTCGCCTTGTCGGGCGAAACGGTGGCGGGATTGCATTCCACCGTGAATTCCTCCGCGCCCAGCAGGTTTAACCGTTCCAAGGCGCGGAGAATTTGTTCCCACTGGCGCAAGTTGAGCAGCGATGGTGTGCCGCCGCCAAAGAAAATCGTGCGGGGCTGAAGATCGTGCGCCACCAGTTCCAGCTCGCGGATGAGCGCGGCGACGTAGCGGTTGATGAGGTCGCCGCTGGACGGCTCGGAATAAAAGGCGCAGTAGGCGCATTTCTGCGCGCAGAACGGGACGTGAATATAAAGGCTTTCGACCGTGGTCGTGGCGGAACCGGCCATGAAGGAATACTACCTCCTTCGTTCATGGCTGGCGAACGAAAATCTCCCGCTTCGCGGGATTTGCTGGGGCGTTACGCCGGCGTTACGCCGGAGTCACGCGCTGAACATTTTGGGCTTTCAGCCCTTTGTCGCTGGGGACAACATCGAAGGAAACTTCGTCTCCTTCATTCAAGGTTTTGAATCCCGCACCCGTGATGGACGTGTGATGCACGAAAACGTCCTGACCCGAATCCTGGGCGATAAAGCCAAACCCTTTTTTGTTGTCGAACCACTTGACTTTGCCACTGGCCATAATTAACTCCTGACTTTTCGAGGCCCGCCCCAAAGCAAAAAAGACACGACCGAAATTCAGTCGTGCCAAAATTACTTTTCAAAAACGCTCATGCCTCAATTAGGAGGGCATCCTAATTACCCGTTATGTCAAAGTCAAGCGCTAGTTTCAGGCGGGTTACAAACAGGTTGCGCACAGGTTACAAACATCACCCGCCGTGTGCCTACACCTGCAACGCCTGGTTCAAAAGCTGCGGCAGGTAATTCGCGATGGTGGTCTCGCCGACCACAAGCGTCGCGCCGGCTTTTTGCGCGGCGGCCTGCAACTCCGCCGCCTGTTCGCCGCCAAACGCAATAATGGGAATGTGTTGGGTGGCGGCATCCGCTTTCAACGCGGCAATGGCGCGGCAAACGTCATCGTGGCTCGATTCCAGGTCCATGACCGCCAGCATCGGGCCTTCGGTTTGCGCGCAGCGCAGGAGCGCCGCCAGGTCGTTGACGGCCTGAACGCGATAATTCAGGTCTTGCAGCCGGTTCACCAACTGGCTGCCCGGCAGCAATTTTTCGTAGAAAACCAGCGCGAGCGGTTGCGTCATGCAAACAACGTGGAGTGTAAACGAAGAAATTGCAAAACTGTTTTTACGCGATAACGGCACGCCCCTGCCTGAAATAATTTGTGGCCATTGGTGAAATTAGTGTCAAAAGTTTTGCGTCCTTTGCACTGCTCTCCGTTAGAACCCTCGCGCGCCGCGAGGATTTTGGCCTGCGGTGGCAGCCTGCCGAGGCGAAGCGCAGCGAAGACTGGAGCACAGCGGCGACACCGCTTTTCGACTGCGGACCGGGCTTCCAAAGCGGCGTGGCTCCCGCTCTGCGGGATTCCCGCCGCCAAAAAGATTTGGTTGCGGCTACGCCGCGCTGCATTCTCTTGCGCCAGGGAATCGTCGCCAAGTCACCCGGCCGGCTCCTTGCCATCCCAAACCGTTTTCCCCAAAAATGGCAAACAAATGGCAATAATAGTCAAGCCCGCGTCTGGGTTCCCAATTAACCTTTAGTCAGGAAGATGTGCAGCATGTGCCGGTTGGTAACGGCGCCGGCAGCGCGGACCCGCCGTGACCCCGGCTGGGTTGGCCTGCTCAATTGGTTTTTTAGCCAAGAATGGAAATACGTTTTATGAACCAACGAGCTTTGAAAACGTACGTTTTTTATTGCTCCAACAATCTGGCAGCCGACCAGTTTGCCAGCCTTTGCCACGGCTTGGAGGGTGACACCATCAAGACCATCAGCCTGCCCTGTTCCGGAAAGGTGGATGTTCCTTATTTGATCAAGGCGTTTGAAACCGGCGCGGACGGCGTGGCGATTGTGACCTGCCCAAAGAACGAGTGCCGCCACTTCGAGGGTAATCTGCGGGCGCACAAACGCGCCGAGGCCGTCGAATCGCTGCTGGAAGAAATTGGCATGGGCGCGGGACGGATGGCGGTTTTTGAGTGCGGGCAACAGGGCGTCGGACAGGTCATTGGCGAAATCAAGCAGTTCATTGACCGGGTGAGAAATCTGCCCCCAGCGCCCGCCCGCAGCGACGCCGTAAACAAACAGGAGAGCACGGTTGCATGAAAGCAGACAGCAAACTCGCAAAAAAAATTGAGTCGGGAGATTTTATCGTCACCGCCGAGTGTGCGCCGGGCGCCACCGCGGCCGGCGCCACCGCCGAAGCAGCCTTGAAATTCCTCGCCGGCAAAGCGGTGGCCATCAACCTGCCTGACAACTCACATGGCGTGGCGATCTCATCGGTGGCCGCCGCTGTGGCGGCCATAAAACTCGGCGCCGAACCGATCCTCCAAATGGTCACCCGCGACCGGAACCGCATCGCCCTGCAGTCCGATTTGCTGGGCGCCGCCAGCCTGGGAATCAAGAATGTGCTTTGCATGTCCGGCTACCACCAGATGCTGATCGGCTGTCCGGAATCCGCCAACGTTTTCGACGTGGATTCCTCCCAATTTGTCGATCTGGCCACCCGGATGTCCGAAAACGGCGTCCTGGCCGACGGGACAAAAATTGACGGGCAATTTTCGATGCTGGTCGGGGCGGTGGCGAATCCGTTCCTGAAACCGATGGATCTCAACCTGTTCCGGCTCGGCATAAAAATCGAAGCCGGCGCAAGGTTTATTCAAACCCACGCGGTGTTTGACCTCGAGACCTTCAGCCAATGGCTCGATGCCGTCCGCAAGGAGGGTCTCACCAAAAAGACGGCAATTTTGGCCGGTGTATTTCCCCTGGTTAGCGCGGCGGAAGCCCAAAAGCTCCGTGACACTTACGCCGAATTTCGCATTCCGGACAAGGTCATTGAACGGCTGAAAAAAGCGGGCGATGACGGCGCGCAGAAAAAGGAGGGAATCGCCATCTGCGTTGAAACCATCAAGCAGCTCAAGGCGCTCGAGGGTTTGCGCGGGATACATGTTCTTTCGGGCGGCAAGGAGGCATTGGTGCCGGAGATCCTGGCCGCATCCGGACTGTAATTATCGGGAGAGATCATGCCGGAAAAATATCACATCAAGACCCAGCCGGTTCCGCCGCGGCGGCCGCGCATCGGCAAACATGGCGTGGTGGATTGGCGGGAAGACTGCGCCCGGTGCCATAACTGCGTAAAAAAAGCCTGTGTCTATGACCGCTACAAACAGGAGGCGGATTATATTCGCAATCTCAGTGACGTGGATGCGCTGTTCTTTGAGTGCATGGGGTGTTTTTCCTGCGTGCAGGATTGCACGAAGGGCATCTTGTGCCTGTCCATAAATCCGGCCTACGAAAAACTCGGGAACCATTACTGGAAACCCGACATCATCAAAACGACGTGGCTTCAGGCTGAGACCGCGAAAATCCCGGTTTCCGGCGCCGGCTATCGCGGGCCATTTTCCGGTCTTGGTTTTGATTCCATGTGGACGGACATGTCGGAAATTGTCCGCCCCACCCGCGACGGCATTCATGGGCGGGAGTATATCAGCACTTCGGTTGACATCGGCCGAAAGCCTCCGTTTTTGGCCCTGAATGGAGACCAGGCGATGGCCAAGCTGCCGCCGCTGGTCTCGATTCCCATGCCGCTGATCATTGATTTGAGCTCGCCGGCGCATACGCTGCCCCAGCTTGACGCCATCATCGAACAGACCGCTGCGGATACCGGCTTGATCGCCATCATGGATTCGCGTTACCGGCCGGCTGATGATGCCAATCTGGAGCATATCGCGTTTTATCTGGGTCCGGACAGCCCGCCGGTGCCGAAGGAAGCATTGCGAAAAACCAGGCTGGTGGAAGTGGCTGACAGCAGCACGGTGACGGAACGCATCAAGGAAATCAAAAGCATCCATCCGGAAATCGTTGTCGCCATCAGGGTTGAATTGACGGCGACGGGCATCGGGCGCGCCATTGAGCTGGCCGGGCTTGAAGCGGTTGAGGTGGTGCATGTCGTGGCCGATTCCAGGGGCAATGAACTGACGGCGCAAAAGCCGCGATTTGTGAAGGATATGATCCGTCAGATTCATGCCGCCCTCATCGAAAAAGGAATCCGGGATGAAATTACGCTCATGGCCGGCGGCGGCATCGCCCTGCCGGAGCACGTGGCCAAGGCCATCATCTGCGGCGCCGACCTGGTCACCATCAACCTGCCGCTGTTGGTCGCGCTGGAATGTCATCTGTGTGACAGTTGCCAGCCCGGCACGCCGTGCCCCGCCCGGCTCGAGAAAATCGATTTTCATTACGGCCTGGGCCGGATGACCAATCTGATCGTGGCGTGGCACGACCAGTTGATCGAAGTGATGGGGGCCATGGGCATGCGCGAGGTCCGCCGGCTGCGGGGCGATGTCGGCCGCGCCATGTTTTTTGAAAATCTTGAGGAGGAAACCTTCGGCAAACTTTTCGGTTCCAGAAAGGGAGGGTTATGAACACGCTGCCTGAGAATACGCTGAAAACACGCGTGCCGCAGGAAGAAGTGAAGCGGGTCATCAAACCCGCACCGTCCCGCTATCGCAATGAAATTGCCAAATATATCGTCCATCGCAGCCTGGACTGCGAGCGCTGCGGCAAGTGCGTCGAGGTTTGTTCCCATGAAGTCCATGTGCGAAAACCCGGGTTTGAATATTTCGGTGAGCCAAACCATCACTTGTGCGTCGGCCCGGCCTGCGCAAAAAACGGGCATTATTGCGTGACCCATTGCCCGCAACAGGCGCTGCAGATCCGGGAAAATCCCATGTACCGGGCGCTCGGCGATTTTCGCTGGCCGGCGGATTTGATTTTGGCGACGTGGAAAATGGCTGAGACCGGTGATTTGCCCCCTGAAGAATACGATTACAATTATGAGTGCGGCAATTCCGGCGGCGGCTTCGACCGGCTCAGATTCAAATTTCCCGACCGGCCCCCCGTAAAACTCGACGCGAATCAGATTGACACCAGCATATCGCTGAACAAACGCAAAGACGGCCGGCCCGAAGTCAAAATTGACGTCCCCTGGTATGGGGGCGGCATGTCGTTCGGGTCGGTCAGCAATGTGACCCAATTGTCAAAGGCCCGCGCGGCCGTGGCGTGGAATACGTTTACCTGCACCGGCGAGGGCGGATACATGGAACGCATGCGGCCGTATGATGACCACATGATTACGCAGGTTGCCACGGGCCTTTTCGGCGTGCGCGAGGAAACCATTCAGCGGGTGCCGATTGTCGAATTCAAATATGCCCAGGGCGCCAAGCCCGGTCTGGGCGGCCACCTGCTCGGCGATAAAAACACCCCGGCCGTCGCCAGAATGCGCGAGACCGTCCTCGGCATATCGCTGTTTTCACCGTTCCCGTTTCATAGCGTCTATTCCATCGAAGACCACGCCAAGCATATTGACTGGGTCAAGCATGTGAACCGGCGCGCCTTGATTTCAACGAAGGTTTCCACCCCCACGGACGTGGACATGGTCGCCGTGGGCAGCTATTCCGCCGGCACACATATCGTCCACATTGACGGTGGCTATGGCGGAACCGGCGCGGCGCCGGACATTGCCAAAAAGAACATTGCCATGCCCATCGAATACGCCATCGGCAAGGTGCACAATTTCCTCACGGATGAAGGCGTCCGTGACAAGGTGACGCTCATCGCCAGCGGCGGAATCCGCTCGGCCCACGACATCGCCAAGGCCATCGCCCTCGGCGCAGACGGAGTGGTCATCGGAACTGCCGAACTGGTCGCGCTGGGATGCGTGCGCTGCAGTCTTTGCGCAAGCGGACGGGGTTGTCCGCGCGGCATCGCCACCACCGACCCCGAGCTTTGCGGGAAAATGGATTTGGACTGGGGCACCCAGCGGCTGGTCAACCTTTACAGCGCCTGGCGCAAGACGCTGGTCGGAATTTTGCAGCGCCTCGGCCTCCGCAGCGTCGCCGAACTGCGCGGACGCACCGATCTCCTGATGCATCTTGATTACACCAACGACGTGCCGGCAAAAAAATGAACAGTGAATTGATAAAACGGCTGGCCGGTTCAAGAAAACGGCTGGCGGAAAGCCTCAACTATTCTCCGTCCATCCGGAAGGAGGCGGATGAAGGCGGTTGCGGCGTGGTCGGTTTCTGCTGCAGCGAGCCGGTGCCGGGCCGGCATATTTACGAACCGTCGCGCCAGATGCACAACCGCGGGAACGGCAAGGGCGGCGGCATCGCGGCGGTGGGACTCGTCCCGGAACAGCTCGGCGTCAGCCGCGAAGTGCTGGATGGCCATTACCTGCTGCACGTGGCGTTCATAGACACAAAACTGCGGCGGGAAATCGAGGAACAATACATTGCGCCGAACTTCGACATCGCGGCCTCCGCGCAGCTCGACAAGGTCGCTGACTGGAAATCCGTGCCGGGCCTGGAGGTGTTGCCGCCCGATGTCTGCCGTTATTTTGTCCGCGTCAAGCCGGCGGTGCTCGATGCGTTCATCGCGAAGAACCAACTGCAACAACTCGACCGCAACGGGGCGGAGGATGAATTCGTCAGCCAGAACAGCTTCAACCTCAATCAAAAATATTACGCGTCGCTGGGCGAAAAACGGGCCTTTGTGCTCTCGCATGGCCGGGACATCATGATCCTCAAGGTGGTCGGTTATGCCGAAGCTATTGTGAAGTATTACAAAATCGAGGAGCTTTGCGCCCACGAATGGATTGCCCATCAGCGGTTCCCCACCAAGGGCCGCGTCTGGCATCCCGGTGGCGCCCATCCGTTTGCGGCCATTGACATGGCGCTGGTGCACAACGGCGACTTCGCCAATTACCATTCGGTGACCGAATATCTCAAGCAACGCCACATCTATCCGCAGTTCCTCACCGATACGGAAGTGTCCGCGCTGTTGTTCGACCTGCTCACCCGGACCTACCATTATCCGCTGGAGTATATCATCGAGGCGCTGGCACCCACCACGGAACTGGACTTTGACCGGCTCGAGCCGGAGAAGCAAAAGATTTACCGGGCCATTCAAGCCACCCATATGCACGGCTCGCCCGATGGCCCTTGGTTTTTCATCATCGCCCGCAACCTCGCCCGCCAGAAGCAATTCCAGTTGATGGGCATCACCGACACCGCGATGCTTCGGCCCCAGGTGTTTGCCTTCTGCGATGGCGAAGTCCAGGTGGGGCTGATTGGTTCGGAAAAACAGGCCATCGACGCCACGCTGTTGAGTCTCTCGAAGGATGACCAGCGCATCTGCCCCGTGGCCGACCGCTACTGGAATGCGCGCGGCGGCAGTCACGATGACGGCGGCGCGTTCATTTTCAATCTGCAAAAAAATCCGGCCGGCAAAATCCGGATTGCGTGCACGGACAAATTCGGCAAACCGGTCCCCATGCCGGGAGGGACCGAGCCGTGCGATTTTTCAAAGGTCGTAGCCGCGGACGTCAGTCCGCGCACTCTAAACGAAAATACAGATCAGCGCCCACTGACGTCGGCGGCTACTTTCGAATGGATGCGCGACCAGCTTCCGAAATGGACGTTCGACGAATTCCGCTCGGCGTGCCGGCAAATGGCCGATGCGGCAAAGGACCCCGCCAGGACCGCCGCGGCCATCGAGGTCTTTACGCTGCTCAACGACCAGCGCTACTCAACCGGCTCGAAGAAACGCAGCCATGTTCTTCATGTCGTCCACACTGAGTTGAGCCGGTTGCTCGGCAGCCTCCCCAACATCGGTTCAAAGGATGCCGGCAAGGGCGCGTTCCGGCTCATTGATTTCGCGACGCGCGGCAGCCTGCGCCCGCCGCAGGAGAACGAAACCGCCCTGGTCATTGACGCCGCCCATTTTCCGCCGGAAGGAAACGATTGCGACGCCGCCCTGCTGGTGGATGCGTTCATGAAAGGCTGGCGGCATTTCATCAGCTTTAATTGCATCGGCCAGCGATATATCGGCTGCGGCCTCGGCCCGGAAACCGCCGATGTGACCATCGAGGTTTATGGCAGCAGCGGTGATTATCTGGGTTCCGGCATCGATGGCCTGACCATCACGGTGCATGGCAACGCCCAGGACCAGTTGGGCCAGATCACCAAAGAGGGAAAAATGGTCGTCCATGGCGACGTGGGCCAGACCTTCATGTACGGCGCCAAAGGCGGCGTGGTCTATGTGCTCGGCAACGCGGCCGGCAGACCGCTCATCAATTCCGTCGGCAAACCCCGGGTGGTCATCAATGGCACCTGCCTCGACTTTCTGGCCGAGTCCTTCATGGCCGGCGACCCCAATCGCGGCGGCGGTTTCGTTGTATTGAACGGGGTCAAATTCGACGACGAAGGCAAACTGGTTCCGCTGCCCGAGCCTTATCCGGGCAGCAACCTGTTCTCGCTGGCGTCGGGCGGCGCAATTTTTGTCCGCGACCCCGGCAAGACCATGGTCGATCAGCAGTTGAACGGCGGCAAGTTCGCCCGGGTGACCGCCGCGGACTGGGAATTGATCCTGCCGTATCTCGAGGAGAACCAGAGACTTTTCGGAATAACCATCGAGCAGCTTTTGACGGTGAACGGTCAGCAGCGCAAACCCGCGCAAGTCTATCGCAAGGTCATTCCCGGCAATATCAAGGCCATTGCCTCGGAAGACACCGACGATGTCATGGCCGGGAAAACCGAGGCCGAGCTGGCCGTGAAATAACGAACGCCAAATGCAAATGAGCTTTAACGCAGAGATCACAACACAGCGAAACCGCAACCAACTTTTTGGACTGCGGCGGGAAGCGGAGCGCCACGCCGCTATGGAAGCACTGTTTACGGTCGAAAAGCGGTGTCGTCGCTTCGCTCCAGTCTTCGCTGCGCTTCGCCTCGGCAGGCTGCCACCGCAGTCCAAAATCTTCGCAGCGCGCGAAGATCAGTCGCCCACATCCGCACAGATTTACCGGCGTCACGAAAGGTAACCACGGTGATAACCATCAAAAATAAAAAGAACGGACAGGGCTTGAAGCAGGCCGTCGAAGAGATTTCCGGTGTGGACATCAGCGTCTGCTTCCAATGCAAGAAATGCTCCAGCGGTTGTCCGGTGGCCAAACTCACCCGGTCCCGCCCTTCGGAAATCATGCGGCAACTGCACCTGGGCGCCGGCAATGAACTGCTGGAAAGCGATCTCGTCTGGATGTGCGCCTCGTGTGAGACCTGTTCCGCCCGCTGCCCGATGGGCATTGATGTGGCGGCGGTCATTGACGCGTTGCGCAAATTGGCCCTGGCCAGAGGGGCCTCGAAGCAGAAAGGCAATGTGCCGCTGTTCAACCGCGCCTTTTTGAAAACGGTCGAAACCTTCGGCCGCTCCTACGAAATCGGCATGATCACCGCCTACAAACTCGGCACGGGGAAATTGATGAATGACACGGAAAAATTCCCGGCCATGTTGAAGAAGGGGAAAATTGCGTTGCTGCCGCCCCGGGGCGGCGACCGGAAAACCGTGCGGCGCATTTTCAAGACCGTCAAACAAAACAAAGGGGCCAAGGCATGAGATACGCCTATTATCCCGGATGCTCGGCTGAATCCACGGCCCGCGACATGCACCAGTCCACGTTGGCGGTTGCCCGGGCGCTGGGAATTGATTTGGTTGAACCCAAAGGCTGGACCTGCTGCGGCGCCACCGCCGGGCACCAGACCGACCGCCTGCTGGCCGTGTCCCTGCCCGCCGCCAACCTGACCAAGGTCCAGGACATGAAGCTGGACATGCTCGTCAATTGCGCCGCCTGCTACAGCCGGATGAAAGTGGCCAACCACGAAATCGCGGCCCATCCCGGAATCCGCCAGGGCGTCCGCGAGGCGCTGGACCGCGATTACGATGGTTCGGTCAAAGTCCGGCACCTGCTTGAGGTGCTCCTGGAAGATGTCGGCCTGCCGGCCATCACCCGGGCCGTCAAACGTCCGTTGAACGGCCTCAAGGTGGCCTGTTATTACGGCTGCCTGCTCGTCCGTCCGCCCAAGATTTTAAAATTTGATGACCCGGAAAATCCAACGTCGCTCGACCGGCTGGTCACCGCGATGGGCGGCACGAGCCTGGAATGGCCGTCCAAGGTCGAATGTTGCGGCGGCGGTTTGTCGCTTTCGCGGACGGACGTGGTGGTCGAGCTTACGGGGTCAATCATTGACATGGCGGCCAGCGCGGGCGCCGATTGCATCGCGGTCAGTTGCCCCATGTGCCAGGTCAATCTCGATTTGCGGCAGCAGGACATAAACAAACAGACCGGGAAGAATTATCAAATCCCGATTGTCTATATCACCCAGCTTCTCGGCCTATGCCTCGGCATCGGCCCCGGTGAACTCGGGTTCGACAAGCTGATGGTCCCGGCCACGAATGTTTTGGAGAAGGTAAATGAACGCGCATAAATCTGTAACGATGGAAATGGAATTGGGGAGCACACGCGCCCTCGCGTGTTCCGACCGGCGCCCTCGCCGGTCGGTAGAGGATGTCGTACCGTCACTAACCCGGATATTTCATGCCCACTTCGACGCAAACGTGCGAAGCGCTTGTAGCGCAGGCTTCCAAGCCTGCTGTGTCGCCGACTTCCAAGTCGGCAGGATGTCGGATGCGGCAGGGCGCCAGCGGGTTTGGAAAAGGTACATGAACGCGCATAAAACATCTGTAACGATGGAAATGGAATTGGGGAGCACACGTGCCCTCGCGTGTTCCGACCGGCGCCCTCGCCGGTCGGTAGAGGACGTCGTGGCGCCGCTCGATGGCCGGTTGTATCAACGTTTTTCTGTGGTCGGCGGGGCGCCAACCACGGCACGCGGGGGCGCGTGCGATCCCCATTATTTGTCATGAGTAAATCCGACGGCAAAAAAATTGGCGCGGTGCTGGTGCAGGGCGGCGGCATTGCCGGCGTCCAGGCCTCCCTCGACCTGGCCAACAGCGGCTTCAAGGTCTATCTCGTTGAGCGCGACGGCGCCATCGGCGGCATGATGGCACACCTGGACAAGACGTTTCCGACCGGCGACTGCGCCACCTGCATCGTCTCGCCCAAACTCGTTGAATGCGCGCGCAACCTGAACATCGAGATCCTGACGCTTTCCGAACTCGTCGGGCTGGAAGGCGAACCCGGCCATTTCAAGGCCACCGTCCGGCGGCATCCGCGCTATGTCATCGAGGACAAATGCACCGGCTGCAGCGAATGCACGCAGGTCTGTCCCGTAGACATTCCGGACGAATTCAACCGCTGTCTGGGCACCCGCAAGGGCATCGCCAAACTCTACGCCCAGGCCACCCCGAACATTTTCGGCATCTTAAAAAATGGCCATTCGCCCTGCAAAATGACGTGCCCGGCCCGGGTCAACGTCCAGGGCTACGTCCAGCTCATCAAGCAAAAGGAATATCTCAAGGCGGTCGAACTTGTCCGCCAGCGGAATCCGCTTTCGGCCATCTGCGGCCGCATCTGCACGCATCCCTGCGAGTCCGAATGCACGCGGGGCAAGGCCGATGATCCCATCGCCATCCGGCTGCTGAAACGGTTCGCCTCGGACAAGGAAATGGAAATGCTGGCGGCGGGCAAACTCACCCTGCCGGAGGAAAAAATTCCCGCGCCGGATGCAAAAAAGGTGGCCGTGATCGGCGGCGGCCCGGCGGGTCTTACCGCGGCCAACGACCTTGCCGATGCCGGTTTTGCCGTCACCGTCTATGAAGCGATGAACGCCGCGGGCGGCATGCTGCGCTGGGGCATTCCCGGATATCGCCTGCCCAAGAAGGTGTTAGATCATGAAATCGAAATCATCCGCCGCAAGGGCGTCAAGTTCGTCTATAACTGCCGCATTGGCCGGAATGTCACCATCGAGACGCTCCAGAAGGTTTATGCCGCGGTCTTCATTTCCGCCGGCGCCCAGAAGAGCCGCAAACTCCGGATTGAAGGCGAGGACATCACGGGCGTGCTGCACGGCATTGAATTTCTCCGGGACGCCGGCTCGGCCAATAAACCCGCGGTGAAAGACCGCGTGCTGGTCATCGGCGGCGGCAATGTGGCGGTGGATGTTGCCCGGACCGCCCTGCGCCTCGGCGCAAAAAATGTCGAGATGATTTCCCTCGAACAGCGGAAAGAGATGCCGGCCTACAAGGAAGAAATTGAGGCGACCCTCGCCGAACACATCAAAATTCGCAACGGCTGGGGCCCCAAACGCATCCTCGGCAACGGCTCCGTCACCGGCATCGAGCTTAAACGTTGCACCCGGGTTTTTGACGCCCAGAAACGGTTCAATCCGGCCTTCGACGAAAACGACCTGGCCACGATCGAGGCCGACCAGATCATCGTGGCCATCGGCCAGGCGGTGGATGAGGAGCTGGTCAGTCACATCAAGGTCCAAAACGAACGGGGCTGCTTCAAGGCCGACAAGGTGACCGGCCAGACTTCCGTGCCCGGCATTTTTGCCGGAGGCGACAACGCCTCGGGTCCCGCATCCGTCATTGATGCCGTCGCCGCCGGCAAACGGGTCGCCGAATCCATCGAACGGTATTTGAAGGGCAAGGATTTGTTGGGCGGCCGGTTCGAGGATTCCCTCCGTCCGATTCCACAGGCGTTTATGCCCACGCTCGACAAGCTGGAGAAAAAGTCCCGGCCCCAGGCCGAGGAACTGGCCCCGGCCAGCCGCCTGAACAATTTCGACGAGGTCGAAAAAGGACTCACCGAGGAGCAGGCCCTTGCGGAGGCCGCGCGTTGCCTGAATTGCGCCCTGTGTTCGGAATGCAACCGGTGCGTCGAAACCTGCAAGCAACACGCCATTGACCACGCCATGCGCGAGCAGACGGTCACGCTCGAGGTGGGCTCGGTCATCCTGACCCCGGGTTTCAAGGAGTTCGATGCCCGGCGCAAAGGTGAATTCGGTTACGGCCGCTATGACAATGTTGTCACCAGCGTCCAGTTTGAACGGATGCTTTCCGCCGCCGGCCCGTTCGAAGGCCATGTCGTCCGCCTGTCCGACGGCCGCGAGGCCAAACGCATCGCCTGGATTCAATGCGTCGGTTCGCGCGATTCGTCGTGCGGGAACGATTATTGTTCCTCCATCTGCTGCATGATGGCCACGAAACAGGCGCTGGTCGCCGGCGACCACGTCCACGGGCTGGATGCGACGATTTTCTACATGGACATCCGCGCCCACGGCAAGGATTTCGACCAGTATTATGAGCGCGCCCGGGCGCAGAAGCACATCCATTATCTCAAGAGCATTCCTTCCCGGATTGTCCAGGTGCCCGGCAGCAAGGATCTGCGCGTTTCGTTCATCGATGAAAACAGCCGGCTGCAGCAACAAGATTTCGACCTCATCGTCCTGTCCGTGGGCATGGAACCGCCGCCCGGCCTGGCGGAACTGGCCTCCCGTCTGGATATAAAACTCAACGGGTTCGGCTTCTGCGACACCGACCGGCTCCTGCCGCTGTCCACCTCCCGGCCAGGCGTGTTCGTCGGCGGCGCGGCGGCGGAACCCAAGGACATTCCGGAGACGGTCACCCAGGCCAGCGCCGCGGCGTCCATGGCCATGGAACTGCTGGGATCGGCCCGCAACACACTCATCACCAAAAAGAGTTATCCCGAAGAACATGATGTTGCCGATGAACCGCCGCGGCTCGGCGTCTTTGTCTGTCACTGCGGCATGAACATCGGCTCGGTCGTGGACGTCGAGGCGGTGGTCAAACGCATCGAGCATGAACCGAACGTGGTTCTGGCGACGCACACCATGTTCACCTGCGCCGACACCAGCCTGTCCAACATCAAGGACATGATCCATCAACACCGGCTCAATCGCATCGTGGTCGCCTCCTGCACCCCGCGCACGCACGAGCCGCTGTTCCGCGAAACCCTGCGCGAAGCCGGCCTGAACCCGCACCTGTTCGAAATGGCCAACATCCGGGACCAGTGTTCCTGGGTGCATTCCGCCGTGCCGCAATCCGCCACCGAAAAGGCGGTTGAACTCGTCAAAATGTCCGTCGCCCGCGCGCGCACGCTGTCGCCGCTGGAAGGCGGAACGCTTCAGGTGGACCAGACCGGCATTGTCATCGGCGGCGGACTGAGCGGCATGACCGCCGCCCTCGCGCTGGCCGACCAGGGATTCAACGTGCATCTGATCGAGCAAGCCGACCGTTTGGGCGGGACCCTCCACGATATTCATCGGACGTTTGAGCACGACGACATCGCCGCCTTCACCCGCGGCCTCATCAACAAGGTCCAGAAACATCCGCGCATCAAGTCCTACTTGGAAGCCGAAATCACCGGCATCAAGGGTCACATCGGCAAGTTCGCCGTGACGCTCGCCAAGGGCGGCGCGAACTTTGAAATTTCCGGCGGCGCCATCATCGTGGCCACGGGCGCGCAGGCGGCCAAAACCGCCGACTTTTTATACGGCAAATCCGACCGGGTCCTGACCCAGGTGGAACTGGAACAACGGTTGCGCGACAAGACTTGGCCGGCGAAGGGACAAAACATCGTCATGATCCAGTGCGTCGGCTCGCGCAACGAGAAGCATCCCTATTGCAGCCGCATCTGTTGCTCGATGGCCGTCAAAAACGCATTGGCCATCAAAAAACTGGACCCCGACGCCAATGTCTATGTGCTTTACCGCGACGTCCGGACTTACGGCTTCCGGGAAATCTACTACCAGCAGGCGCGCGAAGCCGGGGTGATTTTCATCCGTTACACGCCGGACGCGCCGCCGCAGGTGGCCGACAACAACGGCCTGGTCGTCACGCTCAAAAGTCCCGACCTCCCCGACCTGCTCGCCATCGAGGCTGGCAACGTCGTGCTCAGCACCGGCGCGGAAGTGGATTTGAAGAACAACAAGCGCATCTCGGACATGCTCAAGGTGCCGCTCAACGCCGACGGTTTCTACGTGGAAGCCCACATGAAACTGCGTCCGGTGGATTTCACCACCGAAGGCATCTTTCTCTGCGGCCTGGCCCATTCGCCGAAGTTCATTGATGAAAACATCGCGCAGGCGCGCGCCGCCGCCGCGCGGGCGGCCACCGTCCTGTCCAAGACGCAGCTCGATGTCAGCGCCCAAGTCTCGTACGTGGACCAGCAGAAGTGCATCTCCTGCATGACCTGCGTCACCGTCTGCCCGTATTCCGCGCCTTACTGCAACAAGGACGGCAAGGGACAGATCGAAGCCGCCAAGTGCATGGGCTGCGGCATTTGCGCCGCCGAATGCCCGGCCCGCGCCATCCAGTTGCATCATTTCGAGACCGACCAGTTCGAGGTGATGATCAAACAACTGTTCCCCGACGGAATCGGTGGCAACGGGCACAACGCCAAGGCCGCACCCCGTCAGGGCATCAAAATAATGGGACCAGCTTAAAATGACCGCCAAAAGCAACATCCAGTCAGGCCATGGAGCAGTCGTGTTGAAGCGGCGTGAACGCCGCGCTCCCGGAGCGCTTCCTTCCTATCAACCCCAGAGTAGGGCAGGCGTCTCGCCTGCCCGCGTCGGCGAAGCCGACGCATTGCTCCCCAGACCGGTCTCGGGGTCATTGGGCAGGCGAGACGCCTGCCCTACTTTGCTGGCTGAATTCCTTTCCCCATCCGTTTTTTTGCCGCGAAGGAACACAAAGAACTCAAAGAGAAGGCATTTTATCTCTGCGATCTTTGCGATCTTTGCGGTTACATTCCTCGATTTGCATAACCCATGAAAACCGAAGTATTTGAACCCAAAATCCTGGCCTTCTGCTGCCACTATTGCGCCTATTCGTCGGCGGATTTGGCGGGGGTCATGCGCATCCAGTATCCGCCCAATGTGCGCATCATCCGCACCCCCTGCACGGGCCGGCTGGAGACCGAATACTTTATGAAAGCGCTGGAGAACGGCGCGGACGGCGTGCTGGTGGCCGGGTGTCTCGAAGGCGGCTGCCATTTTGTGGAAGGCAACCTCTGCGCCAAACGCCGGGTCAATTACACCCGCGATCTGCTGGAGGAAATCGGCATCGAAAAGGAACGCCTCCGCATGGTCAACATTTCCGCCGCCATGGCCCGGCCATTGGCGGACGTCATCACCGACATGGTGGAAACGATACGCAAACTGGGCCCCAGCCCACTCAAATCGAAAACTAATTTAACTAATTTAACCAAACTGGAGACCCGCTCATGATCGTCGCACAAAGAAAAAACATACCCGAACTGCTGGACATCGTCGAAAAACACCGGAAGGTTCTCCTGCTCGGCTGCGGCACCTGCGTGACCGTCTGTCTGGCCGGCGGCCAGCGCGAAGTCGGCATCATCGCCTCCGCCCTGCGCATGGCGGCCAAATTGAAAGGCCGACCGCTGGAAGTCGAGGAACTCACCATCGAACGCCAGTGCGACAACGTGTTCCTGGAACAAGCCGCCGAAGCCATCAAACGAAACGACGCCGTGCTGTCCGTCGGCTGCGGCGCCGGCGTGCAGGCCATCGCCGAGCGATACAGCAACAAACCCGTTTACGCCGGCCTCAACACTGCGTTCATCGGCATCCTGGAGGAACGGGGTGTCTGGACGGAAAAATGCGCCGCCTGCGGCGAATGCGTGCTGCATCTCTACGGCGGCATTTGCCCCATCACCCGGTGTGCGAAGCACATGTTGAACGGCCCGTGCAGCGGTTCCCGCGAAGACCGGTGCGAAGTCAGTCCCGACCGTCCCTGCGCCTGGCAATTGATATACAAACGCCTGAAAGACATCGGCCAACTCGACCGCTTAAAAGAGCTCAAAAAGCCCAAAAACTGGCGCAGTAGTCAATCAGGCGGATTTCGGAAGATCATCCGTGAGGATCATCGCGTGTAAGTTGCCCTAAATCGCCTGCCACGGAGGCTGAACGCCCCAAGGGACGTGGTCCGCGCTGCGCGGCTTTACGTCCTTTACGTGAGCCTGCCGCGTGAGGCAACGCCTTTTACGCGGTCGTAAAATCATCCGCGAAGACCATCGTGTGTAATCCGGTTGCGAACCAATACCAGCTTGCACGGCTTGACATGTTTTTTGCAAAGCTAGCCCCTTGACTTGGTCCCTGCGGCGGGCACAATGCCTGCGAGATTGACTTGGCTCGTGTGCCTTAGTTTGCCCTCGCTGTGAGTCTGCTAGGAGAAACGACGGCTTGAGCACCAAGGGTTTTGTAGAACTTGAAGCCGTGAATTCTGGCAACAACATGAATCCTAGCCTCAGCAAGGCCGGAAGCAATTTTGGTTTGCGGCGTTACGAAGCAATTTTAAAGCAAGCCGCTGACCGCCTGCATGAACTGAAGCCTACAAGCATCTTCGCACTCGCCCGGAAAGGACCGCGATTGCTACAGATGATGCAGCAGATGGGCATAGCATTTCCAGAGGTGCCCATGTATGCAGACCATGCGCTCGACTTCCTTGAGCCCGCCGACATTGGCGAACGTCCAGTGATCTTTGACGATGTCACGATTCTAGGGTCATCATTGTTCAGGCTCAAGCGGCGTTTCAAAACACAATTTGGCCTTGATGCCAAGGTGGTAGCCGCAGCAGCGGATACCGACAATTTCCAAGCACTCCTCGTCCCCAACCTTTGGTCGGCCAGTTGGCGAAACGAGACAGCAACACAGGAATTCTCCTCGGAACTGATACGAGCCATCCCATTGATGGGCGTTCCTTACGACATCGATCATCCCATATTCTCCTTTCCACGCAAAGAGGGGCTAGAGTTATTGGCAGAGCTTGCTCAGAAGGCCACTTCGGTTCACCGGGAAGACCTGACGCTACAGTACCGAAATGACTATCAGGTTCTCGTTTTGCACTTTGAATTTCCACAGTCAAAGCCTCTTTTGAAGTTAACGCAGGTTCTCGGCGTACCCGATATCTGCAAGGTCAAAGTGCTGGACTCACGGTTTCAAGATGAAATTCGTTTTGTGCTGATTACGTGTTTTCCACCACTTCGGAAGACCTATGTGGAGGCCCAGTGGGCGAAAATTTTCCCAGAAGGGAACCTGCGCTCTCCTCTTTCAAAATACCGCGTGTTGTGCTTCACGGCTGCACAGGCAATCGCGAGCGCCCTTGACCCTCGGTTTAGTGAAAATCGCCTGCTCTGGTCCGAGGCCCAGCTCGTTCTTGGCCGGGTCGGGGCTACTCTTTCCAGAAGACTCTTGCCGAAGATCTGCGGCGACCGAGAAGAATCCGCTCAGGCATTCGTGGTTTTGGATCTTCCCACGGCTGAAGAACTCGCTGAACTGGGGAAATGCTTCGAAGTTGCGGCCGAAGCCTGCAAGCCAGAACTCGAAGGACTGAACACCTATGAAAGGCTTTGTTCATTCTGGCGAAATGCTTTTACGAACGTGGAGCTCCGATTCCGCGGCGAGCTTTTGGACTCGATCTCCAAGGGTTTCGGCGTGGAGTCAATCATGGACAGTGAGAGTTCAAAGCGACTTCAGAGCGGCGTGAGTTCTCTCCGCTTGCGATCAGCAGTTGAAAGTGAAGCTAACGTTGAGTGGTCTTTGGCTTTGGACTTGGCTGTCGATAGCGGGGTGCAAGTGCCTATCTACACTGAAACTGATGCAATCGTCGCACGTGCCTACCACCACGGAGAGAGTGTTTGGGATGGAATGCGACTCGCAGCCCTTGTTGCCCAAGTCTTTGATTACAAGAAACAGGTACTTCAGAACGTCCAGAGGATTCGCTTCGAGAAATGGATGGTGTTGCTCTATGATTTGGCAACTGACCAGGAGGGAGCGATGTTCGCTCCAGTTTTGCACTACCTCAGAAACCCTTTGATGGAGGCATTGAGCCCAAGTGCGATCCAAGTGGGCGACGGCTACCGCCAACACGGGCGCACTTTGGAAATAGCGGTGACTCTTCAGGGACTTACGGCAGGCGGCGAACCAAGACGGTCTGCAGGCGGGCCGTCAGTGTATTGGTTCGAAGAGCAAGCTCGCGTCTTGGCGTCAAATCCGGACGGAGAGACGATCCATCTTGCGCCGGATGCCGCGAAGCGGAGTCTCTACCGGAGCGCAATACCTCGTGATGTTTACACCCCGGTTGGCATGCTCTTCGAGTTCCTTGCCGCCAAGTTGCCAAACCAGATTGCGCTGCCGGCTCCGGACGACAATCAGGTGTTTGATTTGGATGACATTCTGCGACTGCTTTCGAGCTGTGTCACCCAGCGAAAATACCTGCGTGCAATTGCGGAAGACGCCATTCTAGTCACGCAATCCAGACTTAAACAAGCCGGAGGCGACCAGTTCTGGCTGTCAGCCGGATGTCGCGGCCCATGCGGTGAAATTTATCAGAAGTGGCGGGTGAAGTTCTTCAGCGGAAAACTGCTCAAGGCACTTGAAGAGTATTGCGCTGCCAATGGGCTCGATGACCGTTTCAACTTTTTCGTGTCACCTCTGGAATCCCTAGATGGAGAAACAGAGCCGCGTGGCGGAAAGAAGATCGAACACAGGTGTCTGACGCTCTTCCTTTGCGTCGAATCGCATGCAATTGCCAATGGGCGCGAGACCAGCGAAAACAAGCGAAAGGCAATCGAGTGGCTCAGAAATCACGCCTATTTGATCCCAGACGACCCCAAAGGCCAAACAGCGATGGCGGAGAAAGTTTGTGAAGAAATCCGCAGCATGTTTCCAGCTTTGGTGAAAGGGCTTCACGCCCTAGAAGACGAGGCTGAGGACGAGTTCTTCGTTTTCAGTGACATGAAAGACAGCTCTGCGCCAGGCGAGGAGAAATGGGCCGAATCCGCGAAAGAGGATTTTGTCGCTGCGCTTCGAAGTCTGCGTGTGAAGTATCCAACAATGCACTTCAACGAGGACCTCAACGACGAGAAGGATCTTTGTCTTCCTAGCAGGCAAGCCGCCACGGAGACGCTTAGCTGCCTTCTGCGCATGTACTCCGCCCGTGAGAAATACGGAAGGATTGGCATGGTTTCTAGCCTTGATACGCGGGAAAAGGCCAAGAAGCCCTCAGGACTTCCCTCTTCGCCGACGAATTACGTCCTTGCGAAACTCATCGCATCCCATCTTGGGAAATCTGACGGTAAAGTCGGCGAGATCAACCTGCGAGATTTGGACAAAAGGCGATCAGGGCAACATCATGGGGTGTTTGCTTGCTGCCGAGCAGCCAGCGAGTTGCTAGACTTTTCTATAGTTTTCGGTTCAGGCAAGAAGTTTGACACCCTCGTTGACTTTTTGAAGTCGGAAGACGAAGGCTGGGTCCACGTTCTCGACGACAGTATCGAGATAGGACGACCCCACTCCCCCAAACTGGAGTTTTCAGTTTTCTTGTACCGCTAATCCATCCGGCCCATTTTAACATGTGGTAGTAGCTTGTGTTGCTTGTTCGACCGCTTGGCGACAGAATAAGCCCGTGATTTATCTCGACCACAACGCGACGACGCCCGTCCTGCCAGAAGTGCTGGAGGCGATGATGCCTTATCTCAAAACCGAATGGGGCAATCCGTCCAGCACGTACAAATTTGGGTCGAAGTTGAAAACGGTGATCGAGACAGCGCGGGAGCAAATGGCGGAATTGATCGGGGCGCAGTTACGCGACGTGATTTTTACGTCGTGCGCGACGGAGAGCAACAATGCGGCAATTCATGCGGCGCTGAAGGCCAATCCCGCCAAGCGGCACATCGTCACGGCGGCGGTGGAACATTCGTCGGTGCTGAATTACTGCATGGCGCTTGAGAATGACGGCTACCGCGTGACGTATCTGCCGGTGGATCGCGACGGCTTGTCGGCATGGGCAAAGCTGCTGAACTGGCACGGAAGCATCTGCCCGATTACGACAAGACGGTGCGTCCACTGCGGGACGCGCTGGAAGATGGCATCTTGAATTCCATTCTGAAAACCGAATTGAACGGTCACAAGACTCAACGACTGGCCACCACCACCAATATAACTTTTCAGGGCATTGAATCTGAGGCGCTGCTTATCCTGCTCGATCAGGAAGGTATCTGCGCTTCCTCCGGTTCGGCGTGTCTGGCGGACTCCGACGAACCATCGCATGTTATTAAAGCAATGAAACCAGAATCTGTGGCGTCGAGACAGATGATTCGGTTTTCGTTTGGTAGCTCAAACACAGATGCAGATGTGAGCACTGTGCTTAATGCTTTACGCCGAACAGCACAAACATTGTGCGGTTAGGCTATCAATGAGTCGTCTTTTTCGGGTATCTTTGTAACAGCTCAGGGTACAAATCCCTGTCTGTTCCAGAAATATCGCTCAGGCTTATCAAATCTGCATAAAGCAGAAGCGTATTCTTGACTCTAACTCGCCCCTTGCCTGACGCTTGATAAAATGTATCGCTGAAGTCCACGCGGTCTGACGCATTAAGAATATCTGTCGCCTTGTTAGGCAATTGATCAAATCCAAACTGTCCAACAATCACACGGAACACGTCGAATAGGGCCTGAATACCGATCGTCTTTCGAATGTACGAGGTCGCAGCAGCTTTCTGCCAAAATGCTACAGCCAAAGCGGGAATTGCCGCAAGCCGGAGTGCTGGTGTCAATTTGGATGGGACATTCCCCGCCAGCGGCGTTTGAGTAGAGTTTGTACAGTGCCTGGTTGTCACCGCCCCAAGGATTGGGTGTTTGCAGGAGATAGGCCCAGACTTCCTCGGTGGTCAGGAACTCAATTGGATTTGAAACCCACACGCGCGGCAAATCAGGATGGCGGCGCAAGCCGTTGCGCGTCTCGCGATCAGCCATTGTTTGGGCGCGAGTTGAACTTTCCGCACGGCGTGCACCTAAATGCAGGATCGCTTCACCCCAGTGGCCGATGCCCTTTCGCACGAAAACTGACACCGGATCAATTTTGAGGCGTTGCGTGCACCAGCGGAATACGCGGTTCGGCGGCGGATAGCCGCGTCCAATAATATTCACCCAAAACGACTGTTCTGCCGGCGGACGTCAATAATATTCACCCAAAACGACTGTTCTGCCGGCGGACGTAATAGGTGGGCTTTGATGTTCAGGTTGTTTTCATCGGAAAACTTTTGCATCCGTGCCAGCGTGCCCTCGACCATTTCGACGATGGCTGGGATTTCAACGCGGGTATCGGTGCATAGAATCGCGATTTCCTTTTTTCGTTGTTCAACTGGAACAGCGAGCACCGCCTCGAAGAGGAGCGACGCGACCATCGAGCTGTCCTTGCCGCCACTGAAGCCCACAAGCCACGGACGCGGATCGTCCAGGTAAAGATTGCGAAGAGTATTTTTGATTTCTTGATAAGTCACTGATGCCATGCGTGCGCGGAGTGTAGGTCGTTCGCAGCACCATTGCAATCCGGGAGGCGGAGCGATTGAAACTGTCGGCGGATTCGACCGAATTGCAAGCTGCGGGAGAGTTTAGGCAAACGCAAAATGTTACGGGGTGTTGCGAGGTGGATTCAGAATTCCAAGATCAATCTTTTGGGTTCATCTCCGAAACTTGTTCTCGTTATGCCACTCGACAAACTCGCGTCCCGGCTTGTCCCCCACTTGATGCGGCAACACAATCAACTGCCGGCCGCTCATGGCATAACCATGTAAAAGACTGCGTCTCAGGTGGCCTTCTGTTCGATACCCAGTCGTTTGGCCAGGGCGCCCCGCACACGGTTCATTTCGTCACCGGTCAGAACACCCATCCGGCGCGCCAAGGAAGGGGGAAGAAAAGCTAAATTCTGAAGGCTAAACGCTAAATGAAAACGGGGGAAAACTGAACATTCAAGCAGCAACCAGATCCGCTTCCAGCGGCTTGCCTTTCTTGAACTTGCTCACGCCCAGGACGCTGAAACCGATGACATGGCCGGCCGCATCCACACGTTCCATGACGGCATCGTGTTTGGTTTCCTTCTCATAACCGGCGGCATCGGAAAAACGGACTTCAAGGAAATCCGCTTCCGCATCGAACCAGACTTTTATTTTGTCGGCCATAAATCTTCTCCGGCTTTTGGTTCACCGGTCAGGCCGCCTGCAGTTCCCGCGCGTGGGTGATCTCCCGCTTGTGAACCGGGCGGACTTGCCGGGCTTCCACCGTCACCACCGCGGCAGTGTCCCCTTCCAATGTCGTGAACTCGATTTCGTAGGCAAGGCCGTCACGATAAATATGCACGACCGTCCCCACGTCGCCCGCCTCCAATCCTTCAGCGGGCACGGCAACGGTCAACACCACCCGGTCATGTTCTTTGATCATAACGCCTCTCATTCTTTGCGCGGATAAGCTGTGACCAATCTAGCCACAGCCAATCCTTTGTCCACAATCCAAATTGTTTTCACTGTCACCGGCTTTCCAACCGGCGATTCAATCTGCCCAACGATAACATATTTTCTTCCATGTGGCGACTCCGCATGGCTGGTCGCCTCCGTTGTCTGCGCCAGGACCCGAAAAGCCGCCGCCAGACTTTCCCATTCCTTGCGCCGGAAACCCAGCTTCCCGAAAAACTCCGCCTTGCCGCCGTTGTCGGGATGCGCCGGGTTGAGCAGATAATCCACGATCTTCTCGCGCTCGACCACCAGCTTGTCTGGATTTGGTAATTTCATTTTTCATTGGGCAGTGCGCCCCAGATTCCCATAAGCCCACGTAAAAGCCTGCGTCTCACGCGGCTGGCAGCGTAAACCGCGGAGGATTTTAGGCAACCGCAAAATGTTATTTGGGTTCATCTCCGAAACTTGTTCTCGTTATACCACTCGACAAACTCGCGTCCCGGCTTGCGCAAACACAAAACGGTTGTTGGTTGATCCTCCTTCGCCGAGGCTACGGCGGACAGGGGGTTGAGGGCCGAACAAACAGGGAAACATTCAACTCCGACTTGCGTCGCGAGCAGGCACTCAACATTTCCGCCTAGGGCGAGACCTCGCAAAGCGGGCAACATTCAACACTCAACATCGAATCCACCAAGGGGTCAGTCCCGCACTTTGACACTTTTCTCCCGGCGCGGCAGGCGAGTTTATGATTTCTTGCCCGTGCGGTAGGGGATTTTGGATTCCGACAGAATCATGGGTTCGGCTCCGCCCTTGGGCGCGAGGGTGACGCGAACGGTGGCACCAAGAATTTTCGCCACGCGGCGCAACATGCTCAAGGAATGGCCTTCGTAAGACGGTGATTCGAGCCGGCTGATTTGCTGCTGGGAGGTGTGCAGTTTGCGCGCGAGGTCGCGTTGGGAAAGGCCGGCCTTTTCGCGCAGGGCCGCGATCTGCAACGCCACGTCCCACGCCTCACCGGCGCGTTTGAATCGTTCGGCGAAATCGGGGTCGCGGAGTTGTTCTTCGAGAAAAAGATCAAAGTCGGTTTTGCTCATGGCTCATTTCTTTCTTTCCAATCCCTCATCCGTGCCCGTGCGGTGTCGAGGTCGCGGGACTGGATGGCCTGGCCTTTGTTGCGAATGCCGTGGACGGCGATGATGCGCCGGCCTTTCATAAAGAACCACAGCACGCGCGTGTTCAACTTGCCCACATGGCGGAGTTCAAACAGCCCATCGTTGAGCGCTTTGGTCAGCGGCTCGCGGTGACACTGACGATAACGTAATTTCTCCAGCCCTGCCGCCACGGCTGCGAAGTCATCGGGGTCACTGGCCTTGAGTTCCAACAGAAACTCCCGCACCGGCGAATGACCATTCACGGTTTTGTAGAATTCTACTTCAAACTCCATAGAGTTTCAACACCAATTTTGGTGTATCAGGTGACCGGGTGATTTTTGAGTGTTTCCCATACCCATACCCATGCAGATTGCCGCACATCGTAAACCGCGGCGGATTTTAGGCAACCAGAAAACGGTTGAGAGTTGAGCCCCGAAGGCATTCGGGGTGCAGTTGAGGGTTGAGAGGTAGATTCAGAATTCCACGTCGCGGCACTTTTCGTCCAAGGCGACAAAAAAAGGCGAAGATCGGGTGTGAGTCTCATTGGATGTTGAGCGTTGAATGTTGAATGTTGAGTGTCGGTTGCAGCGCCTTCAGCCTTTAGCGAAGGCGGGTTGTCACGTCGCGTGCCGGACGTACGGCTTATTTTTTGATTTCCGGCTCTCCTCTGGCCGCGTGCCAGAAACGAAGCACGTACACCGTCGCCGGCTCGCGAAATATTTCGTAGATGATTCGATACGAACCGTGGGCCATTTCCCTCACGGAAGACTCTGCAATTTCCGGCACGACACGCCCTCGTTCCGGCAACGAAGCCAGCGAAAGCGCCTTGTCAATAAGTTCGTTGCCAAACGTCCGCGCGCGACTGGAATTGTTCCGCGCGATGAAAAAGACAATCTCCCGCAAATCGTCCTGCGCCTGCGGAGTGAGGATTACCTTGAAGTCCATGCCGCCACCAATTTGCGCGCCTCCTCGGCGGGAACGCCTTCACCCCGGCGTGCCTGTTCCCGCGCCCGCTGGATGCCCGCCAGCAGTTCGATCTCCCGCGCAATTTCCGCCAGGGTTGTGTCCTCCGGCAGTTTGGTGACGAGGTCAATGACCATTTCCCGGCTGCTCATGTGAAAACTATCTTCGCTTTCCGCTCAAAATGCAAGTGCGACTTGGCCACCATGTTTTCCAATCGGCAACACCGCTTCGCGCGTGCTCGCGAGAGATCATCGTGTGTGAGTTGGATGTTGAAGGCCATTGTCAACTCCTTGTCGCGCCGTAGCTGGCGAAGGCGGATCTCAAGCCTCGATGAACGCAGACAGGTCAATGGGCGCCGAAGCCAGCCCCTTCTTCAAATTGGCCACCGACCGGTCCAGCATTTTCAGGGAACGGGCGGAAATGGCCCGGGGCGATACCAGCACGCGCGGCTCCAGCAAATAGCAGCCGTTCGACAGTGCTTTGACGTGAAAATATTTCGTCCGGGCCCGGCGCAGGCTGATTCGCTTTTTCGCATCGGCGGCGACGTCGTAATCCTCCACCACCGTGAGGCGGTGTTTCTGCCTGGGGCGTTCAAGTGTCGATGTTGGCATGGCTTTACTATGGTGGGATTTCCCACCCTTGTCAACCCGTGTTTTTGACAAAAGGGTCAACCGAGGAATTAGTCCTAAAATTGTGACATTTCTTCCCGGCGCAACAAGTCCGCTTTCGGCTTCAGGCGGTGGATTCAGAATTCCACGTCGCGGCACTTTTCGTCCAAGGCGACAAAAAAAGGCGAAGATGGAAGATTGAGGATGGCAAGATCGAAGGACGAGGGACGAGAACGAGGACGAGGACGAGGAGGAAAGGCCGGCGAAGGGGTCACGAAGGGGTCAGTCCCCCACTTTGACATATTTTCCCCGGCGCATCAGCTTTTGTATATGTCATGCGTGCCGATAATCAGCGACACGACGGTTTCTCCGTCCAGATAAAATGTCGAACGCAAATCGCCTTCGATTTCGACGGCGTAAATCGTGCGCCCATAATAAGCGGAGAGAGACTGAATTTTGTGCGTCCGCAATCGTGAATCGAAAGGGTTTTCCTTGAAAATTGGGTTTTCCTTGAAAATTTCCCGCGCTTTGCGCGCGGATTCTTTCTGAACCGGATTCAGGCGGTAGAAAGCTCGTCCAAAACCGTTCAACGGCGCGGTAGCGATATTTCATCGCAGACGCGGCGGGGGCGTTTCATGCAAAGCGGTTGCCATGTCAACCAGCCGGCCTTCTCCGGCGTCTTTCATGGCTTGTTTGAACTCGTCGGGAATCCACGAATCATCGTTTTCCACGACGAACTTCGCCACTTTCGCCCGTTCGGCGGGCGCCAGCACTTTGAATTCTTCGATGACTTCCTGCGCACTCATGCTGAAAATCTACCTTGTTCGCGCGGGACTGGCAAGTCCGCCCTTGATTCGCTTCCGGCGCACGCGGCAGGAAACATTCAACATTCAACATCCAACACTCAACATCGAATTTCAGAACAAGTCGGGGGTGTTGATTGTTGCGGGCCGGTGGGTTGGGATTGCTGACGCTAAAAATCATCAACCACGTCGCGTTCCAAAAACCAGCCATGAATTCAGCGGACGGGAATCAATCGGTAAAATTTTTGCGGATAATTGACGATGTTTGTATCCGTGAACTTCAGCAAGCTGGTTCCAGCTAAAATGTGGCTGCCCATGTCAATCCAGTCCGGTTGCGCGAGGTTGGTCTTGTATTGGAGCTGATAGAACGCTCCGGTCGAGGCGGCAAAGGTAAGGTCGAATGAGACGGGTGTGCGGGTGACAGCCTGGATTTTTGGGGCCGCAATGGGTATCACGCTGATGTCGTCCAGACCCAGATAATACGGGTCGTCCTGGAAACCGAATTGGAGGAGCGAACCGGAACCGGCCGCGGTGACGACAAATTGCAGGTTGGTCCACGTGCTGAACGGAAGGTCAACCCCGTCGTAAATCGTGGTGCCTCCCCATTGGACAAGAAATTCATTCGGAGTCGCGCCATGGGGATTTTTCGGATTGTCAATCCAAAGCGAGAGCCGATAAGTCTGCCCGGCGGTCGTGGGCAAGGTTTGCGAGAGATAACCCAGCGTGGAAGGCTGTCCCAACCCGGCACCATAATGGCCGCTGTGAACCAGGCCGCCGAGGTTGCCGACCCGGGTGGAAGTTGCGTTCAGGTTCCAACCGCTAAAATCGCCGGTTTCAAAGCCGCCGTTGGAAACGATGTTCTGGCCGATGCGCAAAGTGAACGGCAGGTTCTGCACAATTTGATTTTTGTTGTTCCGCACCGTCACGGTGGTTTTGTAAATGCCGGCGGCGAGCTGGTCCGCTTTTGCGGTGAGGGTCATGGTAAAATTGGTCTGACCGCCGGCCGCCACCGTGCCGCTGGATGGGCTGACCGCAAGCCACACGCTGGATGCCACGACTTTCCAGACGGCCGGGGTGCCGCCCAGATTTGAAATGGTAAAATCTTGCGCGGCGGGAATGAACGGTCCGCCCACCGGACCGGTCGCGGTGAAACCGGTTGCAGGCAGCACGGACAACACCGGCAGCACCTGAAGCCGGAAGGTGACAAACTGAACCGTAGCCGAGGTCCGATTGGAAAATTCGAGGCTGGCCGGGTAATTCCCAACGGCCAGATTGGTGACCGCCGCCGTGAAATCAAGGATGACATTGGTCGTCGCCTGCGGGCCCAGTGTGCCGCCGGCCGGGGAAACTTTCAGCCAGGTCACCGCATTGGGATTGACCAATGTCCACGTCAGCAGTGCTTTGCCGGAGTTGGTCAGGATGATGACGGCAGCCGGAGAATTAAACGGCCCGCCCACCACGCCAGAGGTGCCCGGCGCCAAACCGGAATTAATTCCCAGCGAATCCGCCTGCGAATTTCCCTGCGCCACCAGGTCATCAATGAAGTTTTGCCCCGCCGGCGTGCCCCAGCCGGTGCAAAGATCGTATCCTTTAACGGCGTAAAATTGCGACGGACTGCCGCTCCAGGTGTTGTCGCCGGTGGTGATGTCATGAAAATCCTGCGCGTAATCCGAGCCCGCGCCAATCGCATAAACCGTCGGGTTGACGAAACCGACCGCCGGTTTGCCGGTCGTGGCCGCCTGCTGATTCGCCAAGGCCGTCAACCCGGCCCATAACGGCGCCGCACAACTGGTGCCGCCCTCGGAACCGGACTGACCGTTGTCCGAGTAACAAAAAACATTATCGGCCGTCAGTGCCACGTCCGGAATGTTGCGTTTGGTGGTCGAGCCTCGGTTAACGGTCATGCTCACATTGGTCTGCCAGGCCGGAATTGAGTAGTAACTGCTGATGCCACCACTGCTGCCGGAGCCGCCGCCCCAGTTCCAAACCGTTTCCGACTGCCAGGCTCCACCCGGTCCGGTCGTCGTCAACGTCGTGCCGCCCACCTGCGTGATGTAAGGCGAGCTGGACGGCGCGTTGGCCAATAACGGGTTATCAACGCCATTAACGGAATTGGCGCCGGTCGTAAAAGCGTCGTTGTCACCCGAAGCGTTGAAGAACGATTGTCCCTGCGCCGCCAGCTGCCGGAAAATGGCGTCCGTTGTTGCCTTGGGACCGCCGCCCCAACCCCAGCCGCAGCTCAAATTTTTCACCGTGTTGTTCGCCGCCATCGCGTTTAAAACGTCGTTTTGCGCACCGTTGGGGCCGCCGGAGAAGACAATTATTTTTGACAGACCCGGGGCCATGGCCATCGCCATCTCAATGTCCAGCGCAACTTCGACATTACCGCTGTTGGCACCGGTTGTCGGCACGCCATTGTAGCCGTCCAGCAAAACGGTCTGGATGACAATGTTCGTCCGCCCGTTTCCTGCCGCCTTCGCATAAGCGGCGATGTCCTTGGAATAAAAACCATCGAACTCAACCAGCCCGACCATTTGGCCCGCGCCAGTCAATGTCGTGCCCGGCACATAGGCGTTCCGAAAATCGTTGCCAAAATAGGAGCCGGAGCCGTCCGGAGCCGAACCACTTTTCGTCACGGCTTTCGCCACCGCCGCCGCATCCATCCGATACCGCTTCGGGTGCGGCCGCGAAAAATCGCTCAACCCTTGAATATCAACCACCGGCAACGCCGCATCCACCGTCGGCTCCACGTCTGGCGCAAAAAAATCGCGCGCTTCGGTCGGATGCCGATACGTGCGCAGCGTGACATGAAAAGCGCTTTCAACCGCCGCCGCCGGGCCAGCCACATCCAACACCAGCCGGTTGCCGTAAGTCGTGGTGACGGTCAGGCCGTTCGTCCGCGCAAAATTTTTTACCGCCTCGTAATCCTGTTCCGTCGGGCCGAACCGCGCGCTGCATTCTTCCGGCGTCAGGTATTGCCGGAAATCCGGGCTGGCCGGGTCATAGACTTGCGCCAGAAAATTGTCCAAGCCCGCCACGTCGCGCAGCGGCAGACCAATGGCCAGCCGCAACTGGTTGGTCGCGGGGAGCAGTCCTTTCGCCGTCAGGCTTGACACCACTTGCGGCACATGACCGGGCAAAATCTTCCCACCCGCGGCAAAAGCCGGGCAAATTCCGCAAAACAGAATTATCGCAGCCCGGAGGAGTTGCCCTGGCAGATGCTTTGTTTTCAGCATTTTTACTGGTTTTTTTCCAAAAGTTGCCGATCCTAAAAATCATCAAGCACGTCGCGATTCCAAAATCGGCGGTTTGCGGCGAAAATCTACTTGAGAACCAACCAAAGTCAAATATGCCGGACGGCGGATGAAATTCAAATCAGAAAATCGCTCCAACTTCGGTTTTCGGGTTAATCCGTATCTGCGCCGGGTCTTCGGTGGAACCGTGGTGATTGCCGGCCAAAAGCAAAACCCGGCTCCGTCCGGCGCGACAATAGAAATCGTATGTACGACTTTTATTGTCGCATCGCCGGCAGGCCGCGTAAAGCTGCGCCACGCGGCGGGCCGCGTAACCGCGTAAAAGACTTCGTCTCACGCGGCAGGTCGCGTAAAGTCCTGTGGAACCACGCCCCGCGGGGCGTTCAGACTCACGTGGTGGGCCGCGTAAGAGGAAGGATGATATGAAGAATTGGATTCAGTTGGCACGGATTGCGGTGACGTTGCTGTCCGGGTGTCTCGGCCTCGCTGGGTTGACTGGCTGCGAGTCCTTGCAGGACACGGCGTTCGCCCCGATCGACGCCAGGCTTGAGCCCATCCCCGGCGGGGGCGCACAATACTTTGTCATGGTCAACACCAGCGGGCAGGCGTTGCATAACTTCCGTTTCCGGGCCTATATGTGGGATGACCGCACCATCACCTACATGGCGGGTGACAACTCCGCCTTCCCGAAACGTGTCCCGGCAATGACTTACACATTCATGGGTTCCGGCTCCCAATGGGACCCCGGCCAAGTGCAGCATTTTAGAGATCGCGAATTACACGGCGAAATAAAAATTCTCAAACCGGTGTCCCGGGTGCAGATCGTGGGCAGTTGTGATGAGGGGCGTTTCCGCGAAGACTGGCAGATCACCGGGTCCGGCCAGTTGCACCCGGTGGGGAAATCGCAGATCGGAGGCGGGAGTTAGCAGATGGCCGCGTAAAAGGCGTTGCCTCACGCGGTGGCGGGAACAGCGAACATCCAACATCCAATGTCAGACAAAAGAAGGCGGAGGCGGGTTTATTTTCTGCGTTTTCCCGGCACCGGCATAAAACGGCACGGGAAAAGACCGGCCGGCGGGAAGTGCAGTTGCCGGGAACGGTTTAAGCGCAAGACGCGGCCGGCGCGGCCATCCGCAGCAGCAAGTCGTTCAGTTCCGCCATGCGCGGCGGTTTGTCGACCACGACATCCGCTGCCGGTTCTGTTTCTCCCTCTTCCCTCATCATCGCACCCCAGCCCGTCATCATGATGATGGGCGTGTTGGGGGACTCCGCCTTGATCGTCCGGGCCACCCGGCGGCCATCAATATCCGGCATGCCGAAATCGGTGATGACCACTTCGTAAGGGTGGTTTTCCAGCGTGGCGGTGCGAAACAATTCCAACCCTTGTTTTCCGCCGGAGGCAAGCATTACTCGATGCTTGTAGTGCGTAAGACAACTATTCATGAGTTCCCGGACCCGCAGATCGTCATCAATGCAAAGGATGCGCAGGGAGCGCGTCGGTTTGACTTGAGGCGGGGCGCCCCCGGCGGTTGGCGAAGTTTTTTCCCGAACGGGAACAGTGAACGGGAGGCAGGTGTCAAAGCCAGGAGCACTGTCGGTTTCGATGGTGCCGTCGTGGCGTCGCGCTGTGCCATAGAGGAGAGACTTGTTCATATTAAAACCGGGTTTGGTTGATTCAATGCAGGATATTTAACACAAGCGGGCTGAAACGTAATGAATAAGGGACAAAATGCGAGATTTGAGGGGTGAATCAGGCCCGGTAAGGGGCAGAATTCCGGAGCGAATGAAACCGGACGGCGGGAAAGGCTGACTGCGCCATTGAATGTTGAATGCCTGCTCGCGATGCAAGTCGGAGTTGAGTGTTGAGTGTTGAGTGTTGAACCAAGGGGTCCCTGATTTTGACATATTTCTCCCCGGCGCGGCAAGAATCCCGTGCTCGTTTTACGACAAATTCAACGCCTGGCGGCCGGCTTTAAGCGTTGCGATGATTTGCTCCGCGTCATACACGCACCCGGCCCAGGTCCCGCCACTGGCCAGTTGCAGGGCGGCCCAAAGCCGCGTGTCCTCCGGCAAAGCGGCATTCGACGCAAGATCCTTTCTCAGTCCACGGGCTGCCAAAACCCGCCGGCCTTCCTCCGGTGTGAAGCGGCGTTGACCTTCGCCAACCAAGTCAACACTTCCCTCATTGCGCTGGCAGTCAATGTGAATGCGGATGGTATCTTCGTCCAAAATCTTGCCGATGGGGCCGCCCGCCAGTCCTTCGGGGCCGATATGACCGATGCACGCGCCGGTTGAAAGCCCCGAAAAACGCGCGTCGGTCAACAAGGCGACCTGTTTGCCAAAGGACAAATGTTTCAGCGCACCGGTGATCTGATAGGTTTCTTCCATGCCCGTGCCCATCGGCCCAACGCCGGTCAGCACCAGCACGTCACCGGCCTTGATACGCCCTTGTTTGATGGCCGCCATCGCGTCCTTTTCGTTCACAAAAACACGCGCCGGGCCTTCCTTGCGATAAACACCGTCCGCGTCCACGACCGACGGATCAATCGCCGTGGCTTTCACCACGGAACCTTCCGGCGCGAGATTGCCGCGTGGAAACACGAGCGTGCCGGTCAGTCCGCGTTCCCGGGCTTCGTCCGGCGGAAAGATGACTTCGTCGGCGTCCACACCGTCCTGCTGTTTCAATAATTCCCGGAAACGCCGGCGACGTTCGGATTTTTCCCACCAATCCAGGTTCTCGTCCAAAGTTTTTCCCGTGACGGTGAGCACTTCCGCGTTGAGCAAACCCAAGTGGCGCAGATGCAGCATCACTTCCGGCACGCCGCCCGCCAGGAACACGCGGACCGTGGGATGCTGAACCGGACCGTTCGGCAACACGCTGACCAGCCGGGGAACACGGCGATTGACGGAAATCCAGTCATCCACCGTCGGAAGTTTCAGACCGGCGGCGTGGGCGATGGCCGGAATGTGCAACAACAGATTCGTTGAACCGCCAAAGGCGGCATGCACCATCATCGCGTTCCGGATGCTGGCATCGGCAAGCACATCACGCATGGCCAGTCTGCGTTGTTCAAGTTGAAGGAGCGCGCGGGCCGAACGCCGGGCCATGTCCAGCCACACCGGTTGTCCGGAAGGTGCGAGCGCTGAATGCGGCAAGGAAAGTCCGAGCGCTTCACCGACCACCTGCGAAGTCGCCGCCGTGCCCAGAAATTGGCAGCCGCCGCCCGGCGAGCCGCAGGCGCGGCAACCCAATTCAGCGGCTTCCGACAGCGTAACCAGTCCATGCGCGAAGCGGGTTCCCAATGTTTGCACCGTGCCGGCATCTTCCGCCGCGTCAGCCGGCAACGTGACCCCGCCGGGAACAACCACGCAGGGCAAATCAGGCAGACCCGCCACCGCCATCATCATCGCCGGCAAGCCTTTGTCGCACGTGGCGACGCCGAGCACGCCGGCGCGCAACGGCAGCGAGCGGGCCAGACGCCGGAAAATGATGGCGGCGTCATTGCGATACGGCAGGCTGTCGAACATGCCCGTTGTTCCCTGGGTCCGGCCATCGCAAGGGTCGGAGCAAAAACCGGCGAAAGGAATTGTTTGCAACCGGCGAAATTCTTCCGCGGCGGCTTGAACGAGCAATCCGATTTCCCAATGCCCGGTATGATAACCGAGCGCAATCGGTTTGCCGTCGGGAGCGCGCAGTCCACCTTGAGTGCTGAGAATAAGATATTGCTTGCGGCCCGCGTCAGCGGGATCCCAGCCCATGCCGGCATTTTGCGTCATCCCAAACAAATCGCCACTGGGACTGTTCCGGAGCATTTCTTCGGTAATCGGCAGGCTCCCCGCCGGACCGGGGGCGTGGGTCTGAATCCGGTAGATTTCCGGGGTGGCGGAATCGAACACGTCGTTGCTGGAACTCATAACTTGATTCAAACATCAAGATGTCAGGAGACCTGCCGAAAGCAATTCAACAAACCAATCACCAAACTTTTATCCGCAGATATGCGCAGATTTTTTGCCGCCCGTCCTCCGTAGCCCGTCCTCCATGGCATTGCGGAGGGTGGACAGCACTGCGGAGAGTGGACAAAGAGGCACAAAAGGCGCAAAGACTTTGACACGAATTTCACGAATTCACACTAATTCCAAAGGGCTGGAAGCCCGAAAGAAAGGCGACAAAAAATCAACCGCGAAACACACGAATCACCCGAAAGCCTTTTAAGCGCTGATGAACGTTGCGCATCAGCGTGCATCTGCGGTTGAATTCAGGTCTTCCGCCTACTCATCGCAATTTGCGATGAGTTCATGTCCGGATCCGTGCCCTACCTTTTGTGTGTTTCGTGGTTTGAAGAAATTCGCGCCAATTCGCGCAATTAGCGTAAAAGATTTAGTGTCTTCTTTGTTTCCCGGCTGTTCAAAAATCCGGATTTGAAGTTTGCGCCGACTCACGTCGGCAACTACGCCCTCCGGAATTCATATCGCCAAACGCCAACCGGCTTGTTAAAAACCCGCACCCCGAGCTTATGACAGAACAACGTTGGTTGCGCATCATTCCCGTCGCGTTGCTCATGTACACGATTTCGTACATTGACCGCACCAACGTCTCGCTCGCGCTTGACCCGAAAATTTCGAACATGATGAAGGACCTCTTCATGGACGACCGGATGAAGGGCGAAGCAGCGGGCATTTTCTTCTTTGGCTACCTCCTGCTGCAGATTCCGGGCGGTTATCTGGCGTCGCATTGGAGCGCCCGCAAAATCATCAGCCTGTGCCTGATCGGCTGGGGCATTTGCGCGATTGGTTGCGGGTTTTCACACACGTTCAGGCAATTTGAATGGATGCGGTTCCTGCTGGGCGCGGCCGAAAGCGGCGTGTTCCCGGCAACCCTGGTTCTGCTGGCCAACTGGTTTCCGCGTGCCGAACGTGCGCGCGCCAACGCCTACTGGCAGCTGTGCCAGCCGCTCGCTGTTGCCGGCTCTGCGCCGTTCACCGGCTGGCTGTTGGGTGCGTATGGCTGGCAACAGATGATCATCCTCGAGGGAATACTGCCGTTCATCTGGCTGCCGATCTGGTGGTTCTGCATCCGCGACCATCCGCGCGAGGCAAAATGGATTTCATCCGAAGAACGGAATTTTCTGGAAACGACCCTCCAAAAGGAATCGGCGGAGCTGGAGCCGCCCGGCAAAATCTCCTTGCTGGCGCGGCTTCGCGAACCCTCGCTCTTCGTCATGATCGCCCTTTATTTTTTGCACAACTGCGCGGCCTATGGTTGCATGACATTTTTTACCAACGGACTGAAAGGCCGGGGTTTCAGCCCGTTGCAATACGGTTTTTTGTTCGCTGTTCCTTACGCAGTCACGGCGGTCATCATGATTCTCAACTCGTGGCATTCGGACAAAACCCGTGAGCGCCGGGGCCATGTCGCGGCGGTTTATTTCATGAGCGGGACGAGCCTCATTTTAAGTGTGTTATGGAGCCAGCACTTCTGGCTTTCGTATGCGTTGATGTGCCTCGCCATTCCCGGTCCGTTCGCGGCCATGGCGCCGTTCTGGGCCATCCCGGGCGAAACCCTCCCGCGAAGCGTAATCGGGGTCGTCTTCGGGATGGTCAACGCGTTCGGCAATCTGGGCGGTTTTGCCGGACCGTACATCATCGGCGCGCTCTTGAAAGAGTACCAGAGCACCGCGATGGCCTTTTGCGTCATTGGCGCCGGCATGCTGGTTTGCGCCGGGCTGGCATTTCTGCTGCCGAAAGCAAAGCAACGAATTCGCTGAGGAATCACGTTCCCATGATAGATCTGAAAAAGTTTGCTTTGCACTATAGCGGCGGTTTATGACCGCCGCCAAACGAACACAGCGACGCTCATAGAGCGCCGCTACAAAAAGATGGAGACAGGCGGGACGCCTGTCCTACGATAACTGCATTTATGAAACTCTGCCGGTTCAAAAACAAGCAAGGCCAGGTCCGCGTGGGTTTGGTCACGGACGACTCCACGTTGCTCGACCTGACCCCGGCGGGAGTCAATCAAATGCATCCGTTGCTGGAGAGCGACAACCCGGCCTCGCAACTAAACCAAATTGCGAAGCAAAATTTGCCCCGCCTTGCGTTGTCGGAAGTTCAATTATGCGCGCCGGTGGAGCGGCAGGAGGTCTGGGCGGCGGGCGTCACTTACCTGCGCAGCAAGACCGCGCGCATGAAGGAATCCGATTTCAGCGCCACTGCTTACGACAAAGTTTATGCAGCGGAACGGCCGGAACTCTTTTTCAAGTCCATTGCCGAAAAAGTCGTCGCGACCGGCGAACCGGTGGGCATCCGCCGGGACGCGCGCTGGAATGTGCCGGAGCCGGAGCTGGCCCTGGTGTTGAATTCAAAGGGCAAAATTATCGGCCACACGATTGGCAACGACATGAGTTCGCGTGACATCGAAGGGGAAAATCTTCTCTATCTGCCGCAGGCAAAAATCTACGACCGTTCCTGCGCGCTGGGACCCTGGATCGAGGTGGGCGCGACGGAAGCGACGGCGCGGGAATGGAAAATCCGGCTGGCCATCCGGCGAAACGGGGAGAGCGTCTTTGCGGGCGAGACCTCGGTCGGCCAGATCAAACGCCGCTTCGAGGAACTGGCGGGGTTTCTCTTTCGCAGCCAGGCTTTTCCCCACGGAGCCGTGCTGCTGACGGGAACCGGCATCGTTCCGCCCGAAACCTTCACGCTGCAGGAGCGGGACGTGGTGGAGATTGAAACCACCGGAATCGGTTTGCTCAGGAACCCGGTGATGGTAGTTTGACGCGCCGCTATGAATTTGCACGGCCAGAATTTTATTGGCGACCAGTCAAGCACTGGCGCGGGGAAGACGTTCCGTGCCATCAGTCCCCTCGACAGCTCGGCCTTGCAGCCCGTGTTCCATCTGGCTGGCGAAAAGGACGTGAACACCGCCATGGAACTGGCCGGGGCGGCCTTTGAAACGTATCGCGAGACCACCGGCGAACAGCGCGCGGTTTTTCTCGAACGCATTGCCGATGAAATTCTGGCGCTGGGCGACGACCTCATCATCCGCGCGCATCAGGAAACCGGATTGCCCGAAGCGCGGCTGACGGGCGAGCGGGCGCGCACTGCCGGTCAACTCAAACTCTTCGCGCAGGTTGCCCGGGAAGGTTCGTGGGTGGATGCGCGCATTGACACGGCCATACCCGACCGCCAGCCGGCACCCAAACCCGATTTGAGGCGGATGCTGATTCCCATCGGCCCGGTGATTGTTTTCGGGTCGAGCAATTTCCCGCTGGCGTTTTCCGTGGCCGGGGGCGACACCGCGTCGGCATTGGCAACTGGCAACCCGGTGGTGGTGAAGGCGCACAGCGGTCATCCGGGCACGTCGGAACTGGTCGCGACCGCCATTCGCCGGGCCGTGGCGGCGTGCGGTCTGCCCGCCGGTATATTCTCGATGCTGCACGGGGCCGGCAAAGTGATCGGCATCGCGCTGGTCCGGCATCCAGCCGCCCGGGCGGTTGGCTTTACCGGGTCGCGCGCCGCCGGGCGCGCCTTGTTTGACGCGGCCGCCGCGCGACCGGAACCGATTCCGGTCTTCGCCGAGATGAGCAGTCTGAATCCTATTTTCATTCTGCCGGAGGCGCTGCACGCGCAGACAGCCAAAATTTCCGAAGGTTTGCGGGCGTCGGTGACGCTGGGGGTCGGGCAATTCTGCACGAAGCCCGGTTTGATTTTCGGTTTGCAGAGCGCCGGGTTCGATCAATTTCAGAGGACGCTCGGCCAATCATTTGAAAATGCCGCGCCCGCCACGATGCTGCACGCGGGAATTTGCGAATCGTATCACCAGGGACTTGCCCGCGCGTCGGGAACAAGCGGGGTGAAACTGCTCGCGCGCGCGAAGGAAAATCCTGATGCCGGAAAAACGCACGGCGAACCGGTTTTGGTCTGCACCGATGCAAAAAATTTCCGGCAGCATCCCGAACTGGCCGGGGAAGTGTTCGGGCCATTCGCCGTATTGATCCCGGCGCAAACCATGTCGGAACTGGAGGACATCGCGGAAAATCTGGAAGGCCAGCTCACGGCCACCGTGCATGGTACGGCCAACGATCTTCAACAGGCGAAACGGTTGCTGCAAATTTTGGAACGCAAGGCGGGCCGGCTGCTCATCAACGGTTTTCCAACCGGCGTTGAAGTGTGTCCTTCGATGAACCACGGCGGCCCGTATCCGGCCACGACCGACGTGCGTTTCACTTCCGTGGGCACGGCGGCGCTTTATCGTTTTGTCCGTCCGATTTGTTACCAGAATTTTCCGGTTTCGCTGCTGCCGGAGGCATTGAAAGACGAAAATCCATTGAACCTCTGGCGCTTGTTGGATGGAAAACTGGCCAAGGATGCCGTCAACGCCGGTCCTCCCCATACCTGAGCAAATCCAGGTCGAGGTTAAACGCAGAGACGCAAAGTTTTTGACGCGAATTGCACTAATTCACACCCATTGAAGCCGCGGAGCGGTGACTGATTGGCTCGTCAAAAGCTTCGCCCCACCTTTTGCGACTTTTTGTGACAAGATAGAATCTGCGTCCATCGGCTCAATCTGCGGACGAAACTTATGGCAAATCCGTTGAACCCATCAGATACCGATCACATTCGCGGGCCGCGCCGCGGCCCTCGTTGAACGCCCACACCACCAAACTCTGGCCCCGGCGGCAGTCGCCGCAGGCAAACACGCCCTTGAGGTTCGTCGAGTATTTCTCGAATTCGGCCTTTACATTTGTGCGCGGGTCGCGTTCGAGCTTGAGCGCGTCGAGCAACGGCTGTTCCGGGCCGAGAAAGCCCATCGCCAGCAGGACCAGTTGGGCGGACAAAACTTTTTCCGTGCCGGGCACATTCCTGGGAATGAACCGGCCCTTGTCGTTTTTCTCCCATTTCACCTGCACGGTGTGGACGGCCTTGACCTGGCCGTTCGCATCGCCTTCAAACTTCGTGGCCGTGATGAGATAAATGCGAGGGTCGGCGCCGAATTTCGCGGCGGCCTCCTCCTGGCCGTAGTCCAGGCGATAGACCTTCGGCCATTCGGGCCACGGATTGTCCGCCGTGCGCTCTTCCGGCGGGGTGGGCAAAATTTCGAGCTGCACCAGGCTCGCGCAGCCGTGGCGCATCGCGGTGCCCACGCAATCCGTCCCGGTGTCGCCGCCGCCGATGACGACAATGTCCTTGCCGGCGGCGGAAATGAAACTGCCGTTCTTTTTGCCGTCGAGAATGCTTTTCGTGTTCGCGGTGAGAAATTCCATCGCGAAGTGAACGCCCTTGAGGTTCCGGCCTACCACCGGCAGATCGCGCGGCTTCGTTGCGCCGGTCGCGAGAATCACGGCGTCAAATTCCTTCAAAAGTTTTTCCGCCGGATAATTTCCACCCACTTCGATGTTGCAGACGAACCGGATGCCTTCGGCTTCGAGCTGCCGGATGCGGCGCAGGACGACCTGTTCCTTGTCGAGCTTCATGTTCGGGATGCCATACATGAGCAGCCCGCCGGGACGGTCGGCGCGCTCGAAAACGGTGATGGTGTGGCCGGCTTTGTTTAGTTGAGCGGCGGCGCACAGTCCGGCCGGACCGGAGCCGACGACGGCGACCTTTTTGCCAGTGCGTTGTTTCGGCGGTTCGGCGGTGACCCAGCCCTCGTCCCAGCCGCGGTCAATGATGGCGCACTCGATGTTTTTGATGGTGACGGGCGGGGCGTTGATGCCGAGCACGCACGAGCCTTCGCACGGCGCGGGGCAGACGCGGCCGGTGAATTCGGGGAAATTGTTCGTCTTGTGCAACCGCTCAAGCGCTTCCTTCCAAAGACCACGATAGATGAGATCGTTCCATTCCGGGACAAGGTTGTGGATGGGGCAGCCGCTGGCCATGCCGCTGAGGAGCACACCGGTGTGGCAGAAGGGAGTGCCGCAGTCCATGCACCGCGCGCCCTGTTTGCGCAGAGCGGCCTCCGACAGGTGCAGGTGAAATTCCTTCCAGTCCGCGATGCGCCCGGCCGGCGGCCGGTCCGCCGGCAGTTCGCGCAGATACTCGATGAATCCTGTGGGCTTGCCCATCGTCAGTTGATTGGTTGAAATCGATTAAACGCAGAGACGCAGAGAACACGAAGGTGCGCAGAGAAGAATTTGAAACTTTTCCCTGCGTTACTCTGCGCGCTCCGCGCTTCTGCATTAAAACATTTCATAAAAATGTCAAAGGCTGAACGAACCAGGCTCAGGCGGTGGCATCTGCAATCCGTTAACCACCCGCGAAATCCCGTCTTTCAATACCAGCGAGTGAAAGTTGATGATCAAGCCGAGCCGCAAATTCGACAGCCGCAGATAGCTCAAGAGCTTCGCGCCGTCGAGCGCAATCACTTCTTCCTTCGCCTTCAAATCAACAATCACCTTGTCCTCAACGATCAAATCCAACCGGAGCGGCACACCGAGTTTCACGCCCTTGTAATGGATGGGCACAAACTTCTGCCGCTCGAAACGGATGCCGCGCAACGACAACTCGTGGCACAACGCTTCCTCATAAACCTGCTCCACCAAACCCGGCCCGAAATACTTATGCACTTCAATTGCCGCGCCGATAATCAGATTGGAAATCTCGTTCTCGTGCATGGTTCCATCCATTAAATGGATTCAGTGAACGAAATTTCGCCGTTTCAATAAAGTCTTCTTTGCGTTTCTTTGCGTCCTCTGCGCCTCTGCGTTAAAGTTTCCCGATCAGCCGCCGCCGACGCGGGCGACGTCGCGGACGTTTTCCTCGAACGCGGCCATGATGGCCTGGTCGCCGGTCAGTCCCTGCTCCTTCACCTTCTTCATGGATTCGAGCACGCGCTGGTAGTCCTTCGGCATCACCTTGACGAACTTCGGCACGAGCTTCCGCCAGTCCGCCAGCACCTTCGCCGCGCGGTCGCTCTTCGTGTAAGCCTGGTGCCGCTGGATCAATTTCCAGATGATCTCGATCTCGTCGGCGTCCTTCAGCTTTTCCAAACCGACCATTTCCTGGTTGCAATGCGCCGGGAAATCGCCGGCTTCGTCGAGCACGTAGGCGATGCCGCCGGACATGCCCGCGGCAAAGTTGCGTCCGGTCCGGCCCAGAACAATCACGCGTCCGCCGGTCATGTATTCACAGCCATGATCGCCGATGGCCTCGACGACCGCATTCACGCCGCTGTTGCGCACGCCGAACCGTTCGCCCGCCATGCCGCGCACGAACGCCTCGCCGCTCGTGGCCCCGTAAAAGGCCACGTTGCCGATGATGATGTTTTCCCCGGCGACAAAGGTCGAAGCCTTCGGGGGATAGACGATGATTTTGCCGCCGCTGAGGCCCTTGCCCAAATAATCGTTCGCGTCGCCTTCGAGTTCGAGCGTCATGCCCTTGGGAATGAATGCGCCGAAGCTCTGGCCCGCGCTGCCGGTGAACTTGAGATTGATGGTGTCCTCCGGCAGGCCGTTCGGGCCCCATTTCTTCGTGATCTCGCTGCCGGTGATGGTGCCGACGACGCGGTGGACGTTGCGGATGGGCAGGTCGGCGTGAACGCGCTCGCCACGTTCGATGGCCGGCTCGCAGATGTCCAGCAGCCGTGTCACGTCGAGTGACTTTTCAATGCCGTGATCCTGGTCAATCTGCCGGTAGCGGATGACCTCCGGCCAGACATCCGGCCGTTGCAAAATGCTCGTGAAGTCGAGACCTTTCGCCTTCCAATGCTCAATCGCCTTCCGCGGGGCCAGCTTGTCCGTGCGGCCGATCATTTCGTTCACCGTCCGGAAGCCGAGTCGGGCCATGATCTCGCGCAATTCCGTGGCGATGAACCGCATGAAATTGACCACGTGGTCCGGGCTGCCCGTGAAGAATTTGCGGAGCTGCGGGTCCTGGGTGGCCACGCCCACGGGGCAGGTGTTCAGATGGCACACGCGCATCATGAGACAGCCAAGCGCGACGAGCGGCGCGGTGGCAAAACCAAATTCCTCCGCCCCGAGCAGCGCGGCGATGGCCACGTCGCGGCCCGTCTTGAGCTGGCCGTCAGCCTCGACGTAAATGCGGCTGCGGAGATTGTTGAGCACGAGCGTCTGGTGCGTCTCGGCCAGGCCGAGCTCCCACGGAATGCCCGAATGCTTGATCGAGGAGAGCGGCGACGCGCCCGTGCCGCCGTCGTGACCGCTGATGAGCACCACGTCCGCGTGCGCCTTGGCGACGCCGGCGGCGACGGTGCCCACGCCCACCTCCGCGACGAGCTTCACGCTCACGCGCGCGTTGCGGTTCGCGTTCTTCAAGTCGTGGATCAACTGGGCGAGGTCTTCGATGGAATAAATGTCGTGGTGCGGCGGCGGCGAAATCAGCCCGACGCCCGGCGTGGTAAGCCGCGTTTTGGCGATCCACGGATAAACCTTGCGGCCGGGCAGTTCGCCGCCTTCACCCGGCTTCGCGCCCTGGGCCATCTTGATCTGCAACTCCTTTGCGTTGATGAGGTAATTGCTCGTCACGCCGAAGCGGCCCGAGGCGACCTGCTTGATGGCGCTGTTTTTCGAGTCACCGCGCCCGTTGGTCCAGACGTAGCGTTCCGGATCTTCGCCACCTTCGCCGGTGTTGCTCTTGCCGCCGAGGCGGTTCATGGCGATGGCGAGCGCCTCGTGGGTTTCCTGGCTGATCGAGCCGTAGCTCATCGCGCCGGTCTTGAACCGTTTCACGATTTCCTCGACCGGCTCAACCTCTTCGATGGGCACGGATTTCTCCGCCCAATTGAACTCGAGCAGACCGCGCAGCGTGCAGAGGTTTTGCGCCTGGTGGTTGATCAATTCCGCGTATTCCTTGAACAGCTTGTAACTGCCGAGGCGGCAGGCGATTTGCAGCTGGTGGATGGACTGCGGGTTGAACAGGTGGAATTCGCCATCGCTGCGCCACTGGTACTGGCCGCCGGGGTCAAGCCCCGATGAGTCGGGATTGACCTGGCGTTCAGGGAAGGCCTGGCGATGGCGGGCCAGCGCCTCTTCGGCCAGCACGTCCAGGCCGACGCCCTCGATGCGCGACACCGTCCAGGTGAAGTAGCGGTCAATGACGTTGTGGTTCAACCCGATGGCCTCGAAAATCTGCGCGCCGCGATAGCTCTGGATGGTGGAGATGCCCATCTTGGCCATCGTTTTTACCACGCCTTTGACCACCGCCTTGATGTATTTTTTAATGGCGGTCTTGTGGTCCATGTCCACGAGCAATCCCTCACGGATCATGTCGTCGAGCGAGTCGAACGCGAGGTAGGGATTGATGGCGCTGCAACCGTAGCCGATGAGCAACGCAAAATGGTGAACTTCGCGCGACTCGCCCGATTCGAGCACAAGCCCGACGCGCGTTCGCGTGCCCTGCCGGATCAAATGATGATGCAGGCCCGCCATGGCGAGCATTGCGGGAATCGGCGCATTTTCGGCACTGATGCCACGATCGGAAAGAATGATGATGTTTGAGCCTCCGGCAATTGCCTTGTCGGTGGCAGCGAACAACTGGTCGAGCGCGCTTTCCAGTCCCCGGGCGCCTTCCGCCGCCTTGAACAAAATCGGCAGGGTGACCGCCTTGAAACCGGGGCGGTCCACGTGCCGGAGCTTTTCGAGATCCTCGTTGGTGAGGATGGGATGCTCCAGCTTGATCATGCGGCAGCTTTCGGGTGTGGGCTCGAGCAGATTGCTCTCCGAGCCGACCATCGTTTCCGTGGAGGTGATGATTTCCTCGCGGATGGGGTCAATCGGCGGGTTGGTGACCTGTGCGAAAAGCTGTTTGAAATAGTTGTAGAGCAATTGCGGCTTGTTCGAGAGCATCGCAAGCGGCGTGTCCGTGCCCATCGAGCCGAGCGGTTGCACGCTGTCGTTGGCCATGGGGCCGAGAATAAACCGCAGGTCCTCGAACGTGTAGCCAAACGCCTGCTGGCGCTGGAGCACGGTCCGGTGATCCGGTTCGTGAACGTGCGGCGGCTTGGGCAAATTTTCAAGCAGCACGTGGTTCCGGTTGAGCCAGACCTGATACGGATGCTCCGTGGCAACCTTGTTTTTTAGTTCCTCGTCCGCCACGATGCGGCCCTGCTCGGTGTCAATCAGGAACATCCGGCCGGGCTGCAGGCGGCCTTTCTGGACGATCATTTCCGGCGGCAGGTCGAGCACGCCGACTTCGCTGGCCATGATGACGCGGTCGTCCTTCGTCACGTAGTAACGCGAGGGGCGCAGGCCGTTGCGGTCCAGGCACGCGCCAATGCGCACGCCGTCCGTGAACGCGATGGAGGCGGGGCCGTCCCACGGCTCCTGCAGGCAGGAATGATATTCGTAGAACGCCCGTTTTTCCGCGTCCATGCTCTCGTGCCGTTCCCACGGCTCGGGAATCATCATCATCACGGCGTGCGGGAGGGTGCGGCCGGTGAGCGTGAGAAACTCCAGCGCATTGTCGAACATGGCCGAGTCGCTGCCGTCCTCGTTGACGACCGGCAGCAGCTTCTTGAGATCATCGCCGAACAAATCGGACGCGAACAGCGACTGGCGGGCGTGCATCCAGTTGATGTTGCCGCGCAAGGTGTTGATTTCACCGTTGTGCGCCACGTAACGGTAGGGATGCGCGCGTTCCCAGGTGGGAAACGTGTTCGTGCTGAAGCGCGAATGCACGAGGCACAGCGCGCTGGCCAGTGACGAATCCGTGAGGTCGGGGTAGTACCGTTCCACCTGTTCCGGCGTCAGCATACCTTTGTAAATCATCGTTTTGGCGGACAGGCTGCAGACGTAAAATTTGTCACCGCCCCGGAGGCCCGAGGCGCGGATGCCGCGCTCCGCCAGTTTGCGGATGACGTAGAGCTTGCGCTCGAACGCCAGGTCGTCGGCCAGGCCGTGGGGACGCGCGATGAACACCTGGCGCACGATGGGCTCGGACGCGATGGCGGTCTGACCCAGCGAACTGTGTTCGGTGGGCACGGTCCGCCAGCCCAGCAGTTGCAGACCTTCCGTGGCAACGATATCCTCGAAAAGCACCTCGCACTTGTAGCGCTCCGCGGGATGGGGCGGCAGAAAGACCATGCCGACGCCGTATTCGCCCGGTCCGGGCAGGGCAACTTTCACTTCGCGGCACGCCTCCTCGAGGAACGCGTGGGGCACCTGCATCAGGATGCCCGCCCCGTCGCCCGTGTTCGCCTCGGAACCGCACGCGCCGCGGTGCTGGAGGTTGCGCAACACCTGGAGCGCCTGCTGGACGATGGTGTGCGATTGTTTACCCTTGATGTTGACCACAAAGCCCACGCCGCACGCTTCATGCTCGAAGCGTGGGTCATAAAGTCCCTGTTTCGGCGGCGCGACGGCTTGCCCCCGCGCCCGGTTGTTGGGTCGCTGCGTTGTTTTACTGGTCATCGCTTGGCGATCGTCGCCTTTCATTCTCTTATACTTGACATAAATTTTACTATTGCGCAATAAATGATTCTGGATTTTCAGGCCATGGCGGGGGCGTTTGCCGCCTTGCGGCACAATAAACAGGGTGGAAAACACTGTCAATCATCCAAGGAACGGTTGCGTTCTCGTCCTCGCTTGCCGCGGCGAACGCAGCGAAGACGGGTCCTCGAAAAGCCCAAAAATAATCTGTTACCTTTTCACGGCAGCGTAGATGTATAAGTAAAACCATGAATGACGACCTGACCCTGCTGCGGGAATATGCCCGGCCTGCCGCGACGGCGCGCGAGCAAGGCGGGCGCAATTCCGAGGAGGCGTTCGCCGCGCTCGTTTCGCGCCACGTCAATCTCGTTTATTCCGTCGCGCTGCGGCAAGTACGCGACGCGCATCTGGCCGAGGAAATCACACAGGCGGTTTTCATCATTCTGGCGCGCGAGGCGGGGTCGCTCGGCCCGAAGACCATTTTAGGCGGCTGGCTTTGCCGCACGGCGCGTTACGCGAGCGCCAATGCGCTGACGATGCAACGGCGGCGGCAACGCCGCGAACAGGAGGCGCACATGCAATCCACTTTGAACGAACCGGCATCCGACGAAACCTGGACTCAAATCGCGCCGCTGCTGGACGGAGCGATGGAGAAGCTTGGTCAAAAAGATCATGACGCCGTCGTGCTGCGATTTTTTGAAGGCCGGAATTTCAAGGAAGTCGGCGCGGCGAAGGTGCGCGTGAACCGGGCGTTGGAAAAACTGCGGAAATTTTTCACGAAACACGGCGTAAGTTCGACGACGGCCATCATCGCCGGGGCGGTTTCCGTCCATTCCGTTCAAGCCGCGCCGGCAGCGCTGGCAAAGGCCGTGACGGCCATCGCGGTGGTCAAAGGCGCGGCAGCCAGTGGTTCAACATTAACCCTCATCAAAGGAGCATTGAAAATTATGGCATGGACAAAAGCAAAAACAGCGATTGTGGCAGGCGTGGCAGTTATACTGGCTGCCGGCACAACGACTTTAGTGGTTAATCACCAGCATCAAGCTAAAGAGTCTACGAGGTATGCCACTCCGGAAGCCGCACTCCAATCATCACTTTTGGCGATGAGTCAGGGTGACATGAAAATGGTTTTGGCAAGCTTCACTCCGGAATTTCAGAAGGCCTTCATGGAAACGGCAGGAAAAGGAAAATCCGAAAGCGATCTGGCCGCGCAGAACATTAAAATAGCCGCCATGATCGGGAACTTTCAAGCCGTCAGCAATGAAGTCACATCAAGTGACGAGGCAATTCTGCATTTTCATTCAAGCCGGATGGGTGACGCCACCGTGCCGATGAAGAAGATTCAAGGAGAATGGAAGATCAATGGAAATGTAACTACCGACGGCCAGGGTCATGGTGTCCAGAAATGAAGTAACCCAAACGAGTCGCGAAGTAGCCGCCTGAAATTAGCCAGCTATACGGTGGCTGGTTGCTGATCGAATCAAATCATCCGTCCCGGCGCGCAAACTTTCAGAAAGGTGTAAATAAATTGTCGGCTTTGGCCGGGCAGCGCACACTTATTGGTGAATGCAGTCAATGGATGACAACGCGCTGTTGCGGCAATACGCGGAAAGCAATTCCGACGACGCGTTTGCCACGCTGGTGACGCGACATATCAATCTGGTTTATTCCGTCGCGCTTCGACACGTCGGCAATCCGCATAACGCCGAGGAAATCACCCAGGCGGTCTTCATCATTCTCGCGAAAAAAGCGACACGATTACGCGAGGTCATAGCCCTTTCCAGTTGGCTGTTTCAAGTCACGCGCTTGACGGCGAATAATTTTGTGAGAAGCGAAAGCCGGCGTCACCGCCGCGAACAGGAGGCGCACATGCAATCTATTTTGAACGAACCGGAAACCGAGGTCTGGCCGAAAATCGCGCCGTTGCTGGACACCGCCGTCGCGGGTCTGCGCGAGAAAGATCGTCAGGCCATCGTGCTGCGATTTTATGAAGGCAGGAATCTTCGCGAAGTCGGGCTGGTTCTGGGTGCGAGCGAAGACGCCGCAGAAAAAAGGATCGGTCGTGCGCTGGAAAAGCTGCGGAAATTTTTCACGAAACGCGGCGTGAGTTCGACGACGGCCATCATTGCCGGGGCGATTTCCGCCAATTCCGTCCAGGCTGTGCCAGTAACGCTGGCCAAATCCGTGACCGCCGTGGCACTGGCCAAAGGCGCGACAACTTCGATTTCAACCTTAACCCTCATCAAAGGAGCATTGAAAATTATGGCATGGGCAAAATTCAAAACTGCAGCCGTCGCCGTTGCCGCTGTCATCGTGGCAACCGGCACTACTACTCTCGTAGTTCATCATCAACATCAACAACGACCTCTACCCAAACCGCAGCCGGTAGCACCCACCGAAACTGACTTTCCTAAGAGCTCCTGGACTTTTGCCGGATATACCGATCCGCGGTCAGCCTTTTTATCGGCAATCTGGTTTGACCATAAGGGTGATTTCGAAACGTTTCTAGCCTGCTTTACTCCAGGCGAGCGTGAGAGACAATTGCAGCAGTATAAGGGAATGTCACAAAAGATGGGCAAATCCCTGGCGGCATGTTTCATTATCGCGAGCACAGAAGGCTTGAACAAAGCGGAAGGATTTCAAATTCTTGATCAGCAAGTCATCGCCGACGATCAGGTGATTCTGCACGTCAGTTTCCGAGGAACTCTGCCGGGAGAAAAGCAGGAGACAGTTAAGGTAGTTGACGCAAAAATGATAAAGACCGGGAACGAATGGAAGGTTGACAGCATTGGTCCAAAATAAGCGCCAAGCCGCGAGCCGACTGAAATGCTGGTTGTTGAAAAAGCGCATTAGCATTTTCATTCAACGCCCTTCGCAAACCATTTTACACGCCGCGCGGCGGTTGTATAATGTCCCACTGTGAATTCGCAAAAGCGTCAGCGCGTCGTCTGCGGCATGAGCGGCGGAGTGGACTCCTCCGCCACCGCCGCGCTGTTGCTGGAGCAGGGTTATGAGGTCATCGGCATCACGCTCAAGCTCTGGCCGCAGGATTGCGTGAACCGCGCCGAGGACAAATGTTGCGGCCCGCAGGCCGTCACCGACGCCCGCGCCGTCTGCCACAAACTCAACATTCCGTATTACCTCATTGACGAGTCGGCGGAGTTCCAGAAACACGTCATCCAATACTTTGCCGACGAATACAAGGCCGGCCGCACGCCGAACCCGTGCGTATTGTGCAATCAGAATTTGAAGTTTGGCCGGCTGATTGATCGCGCCGACCAGCTCGGCGCGCAATTCATCGCCACCGGCCATTTTGCGCGGCTGGAACGGCGCGACAATGGCCGGATGTTGCTCAAGCGCGGACGCGACCGGCGCAAAGACCAGAGCTATTTTCTTTTTTCGCTGCGGCAGGATCAACTCGCGCGCGCCCTGTTTCCGCTCGGTGAAAAGACCAAGAGCGACACCCGCGAAGTCGCGCGGCATTGCCAGCTCAAGACCGCCGACAAGGAGGAGAGCATGGAAATCTGCTTCGTGCCGGACAAGGATTACGGGAAATTTCTCCAGGAGGCGAACCTCGCGCAGAAGCATCGCGGCGAGATTATTGATTTGCACGGGCGCGTCCTCGGCCACCACGACGGCATTGAATTTTACACCATCGGCCAGCGCAAAGGCCTGGGCATCACCACCGCCAAGCCGGTTTACGTGATTGAACTGGATGCGGCGAACAACCGCGTCATCGTCGGCGACGATTCAGCACTCGACCGCGATGAATTCACCGTGGACGGCTGCAACTGGATTCCGTTCGACAATTTGACGGAGCCAATCGAAGTAACGGCCAAAATCCGTTACAACCATCCCGGCACGGCTGCGACTGTGACCCCGCTTGGCGTGGGCAAGGCCAAAGTAAAATTGCACGAACCGCAGCGCGCCATTACGCCCGGCCAGGCAGCGGTGTTTTATCAGGACGATCTGGTGGCCGGCGGCGGATGGATTATGCGATGACCCGAACGCGGCGATTTGACAGCCCGCATCAGCCGGTGCACTGTTCTCATCATGAAAATATTCATTCTTCTGGCCGTGGGCCTGATTTTTCAGGTCATCTCCACCTATGCCGCGGGATCCATTTACAACATACCGCTCAAGGACATTGACGGCAAGGACACCTCGCTGAAGCCGTATCAGGGCAAAGTCATGCTCATTGTCAACGTCGCGTCGAAATGCGGATTCACTCCGCAATACACCGCGTTGGAAGCGCTCTATCAGAAATACAAGGACCGGGGTTTGGTTGTGCTCGGTTTTCCCTGCAACCAGTTTGGCGGGCAGGAATCCGGCACGGACGCGGAAATCAAACAGTTTTGCACCTCGAAATACGACGTGACCTTTCCGATGTTCGACAAAATCGAAGTCAACGGCGCCAACCGTCATTCGCTTTACGTGATGCTGGCGGGCAAGGAATCGCCGTTTGCCGGGGACATTGGATGGAATTTCACCAAGTTCCTCGTTGGCCGCGACGGCAAAATCCTGAAGCGGTTTGAGTCGAAGGTGAAACCCGATTCGCCGGAAATGATTCAAGCCATCGAAGCGGCGCTGGCGGCGAAATAGAACCACGCCCAGCCGGACTGCGGTTAATCAGAACGCCTGGTTGCTGGCGGCGGGTGGATTGTGCGGTAACAGGAATTATGGAACGCTCGCCGGCGGACGGTTGGTCAAATACCGGCGAAAATCATTTGTTCCCCTGCGTCTTGGCCAAAGTTCTTCGGGGTGCAGTTGCACGACGAAATTCGTTTTGTTTTCCACCCACCACGTTTCCCACTGGTCGGGCTGCTCATCAGTAAAATGTTGTCCCGTGAGTGCCCGCAACGTTTTGGCGGTTAGTGCGCGCACAAGTTCTGCCGAATCTTTTAAGAGTGGCAGCGCCAGTTCCACCGGTTGTTTGTCGGCATTATTAGATCGTTTGTCTGCGTTCTTATATAAAATCCGGAGTCCAATCATCCGCGCCGCCGGCTCAGGGCTTTGGAGCAAGGGAATGGCTTCTTCATCAGAAATATCTTCGTGATACAATACTTGCGCGATCAAGCTGATTACAAACGGGTGAGACAAGTCGTGGTGAATTTTAAAAAGCGGCAACAAATCTTCGACGGGGACGGGAGCGTTAAGACGTTCGAGCATTTCCAAACCGGAAATTTGAATACTTGGATTTTTATCTTTGAGCATTTCCCGAAAAACGGGAATGTATGCTTCCACATCGCCGCGGAATCGTGGCAGACCAAAAGCAACGGCACGGCGGACGCCGGCGTCCTCATCGCGCAGCATGGCGACAAGAGGTTCTGCAAACTTCGGATTCCAATTGCCATACCCGGTCATCACATTGACCCCCGCCACTCTGACTGCCGGTTCCGAATCTTTCAACCAGGCGATCGCGGCCTCCGCCAATCTGGAATCACGAATTGAGTTGTAATGCCGATTAAAAATAGAAGCCGCATTGATGCGGACAATGGGATTCGGGTTTTGAAACGCCGCAATGAATGCCGGAACCGCATCTGCCCCGAAACGGGCAAGCTTATCCGCAGTGTAGTAGCCATATTTTGTGCCAAGCTCGTCAGTGAAGACGGTGATTGCCGGCTCGAATTCCAGGTCGCGCATTTCTTCGGGCTTGAAGGTCCAGGTTTGTTTCGTCAGCCACCATGATTTGTCCGCGAGACGTGAAATCGCTTTGCTGCAATCCGGCAAATCTGTTTTCGTAACCTTGGCATACGGCAATAAATCATCAGGCGTTGCTTCGGGCGTTTCACTCATTTTTTGAATCATCCTTTTGTCCTCCGCTGACAACACCGGAACGCCCGTTGCTGCTTCACCCCTCATGCGCATCTCGATGGTCTTCTCCCAGAGCAGCATGTTTTCAGATGATTGAGATCGCATGGCCATCCGCGCCAGATCGTTGCTGTAAATCAGCGGCAGTTTCTTTTCGAGCATCGTCGTTTCCAGCAACGGTTCGGGCGACAGCACATAAACCTGCACTTCCGACGGCGTGCCGTTGGCCGAAGAAATTTTCAGCGGATAAACGCAGTGTTCGCTGGCAAAACTGATTTGCAGCGGATTCAATTCGCCCGCCGGAAGTTTGAGCGCCGACGAAACCAGTCCCAGCGCGCCTTGTTCGAGATTCACCTTGGCCGCGACAAAATACCATTGCCGCTGGACGTAGGAATCAATCACGGCGGTCGCATTCGTCGGAAAGGAAAAATGATTTGCCTCGAGCCATTTTTCCAAAGCACCGGTGTCTTTCGTCGCCAGCACCGCGATTTCGTAAGCGCCGACAGTTTTGATTTCAATCACTTTGACCAGCGGTTCGGATTTCCCCGCCGAGTCAATTCCGGCCACACCCAAGCTCATGGACTTGGTCTGGTTGTGCTGCCATGCGGTTTCAAAATGTCGCTGCGTGTATTGGCTCAATTCGTAAAAACATTTCATCGAGCCTTTTTGAACCGTCGGCAAATTTGGGACGGGAACCAGCCAGCCAAATTCGCTCACCGGCCCTTCATATTTGACCTGCAAAATCAAACCCTCGCGCCCGGTGTCATAAACGATGATGGCTTTTTGCGTCGGTTCGTTGATGTCCTTATGTTTGTCCCAGACAAATTTTGGCGCGACAAACATCCCGTCGGCCTGCACTTTTGTAAGACTTCCCAGCCCGGCGAAGAACACCAACATCAACAATGATCCGGGAACGGATGGAAACGATTTTCGAATGATTCCTGTTGATTGAACGAAAAGAAAATTAACGCTCATAACCCGGATTTGCTGACGGAGGTCATCTCAACAGTTCGCCCGAAATTGTCAAGCCGCCGATGTCCTTTTTGCGGAAACCGTTGAACGGAAAATCCGCGTGCTCATCGTGGACGGCTGCAACTGGATTGCATCCGGCTGGCCTGTGTGACTTGCAATTATCACTGCTCTTTTTCAAGACAACCCCTGTCTTGAAGATTTTTTCGTCAGAACCGGATGGGATGCCGCTATTTGAGGCATGGCGGTTAAAAATAATTACCCATATTCAACTTCCGCGCGGAAAGCATCGGTTTCTGTATCAATTTCGGAGTTTCCCTTGTCCAAAAGTTTGTCAACCCGTTTCCTAAAATTTCATGCGCGCCCGCTGTCAGGTTGGCAAGCCTTATGCATGGAGAACCGCTGTGATGTACCAAGTGGAAGTATTTATCCGGTCAAGACGTGCCGTTTTGGGTTCTTTTTTCTTCAGCGTCTTGTTTGCGGTCATGCAGCTTTCAGCCTTCGCAACCGGGAGTGTCACGTTGGCGTGGAACGCAAGCACTGATCCAAACGTCGCGGGTTACAACGTTTATTACGGAGGCGCAAGCGGCACCTACACCAACGAGATTTGTGCTGGCAACGCAACAAATGCAACCATTTCCGGCCTGGTCGAGGGAACCACCTACTACTTTGCGACCACATGCTATTCGGCTTCGGGCACGGACAGTCCGTTCTCAAGCGAGGTGTCCTACCTGGTTCCCATGAATACTCCGAATACTCCGATTGTGAATCAGCCGCCGACGTTGAGTGCGATCACCAACCTGACCATCAACGAAAACGCCGGGCTGCAAACTGTCAGTTTATCCGGCATCACCTCCGGTGCGACCAATGAAAATCAGACACTTGCCGTCACTGCGGTTTCCAGCAACACGGGATTGATTCCCAATCCGACGGTTAATTACACCAACGGGAACACCACCGGCTCCCTGACCTTCACACCGGCAACCAACGGCAACGGAACGGCTACCATCACCGTCACCGTCAACGACGGTGGGACGAGCAACAGCAATGTTACCCAAGCCTTTACGGTCACGGTCAACGCCGTGAACCAGCCGCCGACGTTAAACGCCCTCACCAACCTGACCATCAACGAAAACGCCGGTTTGCAAACAGTGAAACTGTCCGGCATTACTTCCGGCGCGGCCAACGAAAATCAGACACTCACCGTCACTGCAGTTTCCAGCAACACGGGATTGATTCCCAATCCGACGGTCAATTACACCAACGCGAACACCACCGGCTCCCTGACCTTCACACCGGCAACCAACGGCAACGGAACAGCCACCATCACCGTCACCGTCAACGACGGTGGGACGAGCAACAGCAATGTTACCCAAGCCTTTACGGTCACGGTCAACGCCGTGAACAATCAGCCAACGTTGAATGCGATCACCAACCTGACCATCAACGAAAACGCCGGTTTGCAAACAGTGAAACTGTCCGGCATTACTTCCGGCGCGGCCAACGAAAATCAGACACTCACCGTCACCGCGGTTTCCAGCAACACGGGATTGATTCCCAATCCAACGGTCAATTACACCAACGCGAACACCACCGGCAAATTGACCTTCACGCCAGTGGCCAATGGCAACGGAACAGCCACCATCACCGTCACCGTCACCGATGGTGGGACGAGCAACAGCATTGTCACCCGAACCTTTACGGTTACGGTCAACGCTGTGAACCAGAAGCCGACGTTGAATGCCATCAGCAATCTGACCATCAATAAGAATGCCGGTCTGCAAACGGTGAATCTGTCCGGCATTACCTCCGGCGCGGCCAACGAAAATCAGGTGCTGACCGTTACTGCGGTTTCCAGCAACACCGGATTGATTCCCAATCCAACGGTCAATTACATCAGCGCGAACAGCACCGGCTCCCTGACCTTCACGCCGGTGGTCAACAAAACCGGGACGGCGACCATCACCGTTACCGTCAAAGACGGTGGAACGAGCAACAACATCGTTACCCGCACATTCACCGTGACCGTTGCCAACGCCACTGCTACTAGAATGAGCAGAGGTCAGATCTCGTTCACCAAACCATTGACCAACTGTGTGGCCATGGTTGGCCAGACCAAAACCCTCAGTGTAACAGTCATTGGACCAGGTACTTTGAAATACCAATGGAAATTTAATGGCACCAATCTGCCTTCGGTGGCCAGCCCAGTATTAACACTAAGCAATGTTACCACAAATCAAGCGGGCACATATTCAGTAGTGGTGTCCAGCAGCGCGGGTTCGACCACCAGCACAGCCAAATTGACCGTCTATGCCACGGCGGCAGCCACCCTGGCATCAACAACTCATGCCGAAGGCCAGTATGCTTTGATTGTTGCGGGCGTGCCCGGGTATAAATATGTGGTTCAAGCATCCGCAGACATGATTAATTGGGTTCCGGTACAGACCAATACCGCTCCGTTTACATTTGTGGATACCAACGCGAGCAAATTCGGCCAGCGATTCTACCGTTCGGTTTATGCTCCCTAGGTTGACGGAATGACCTGAATTCCGCCTTTGCGATCAACAGCCGTCTTCTTGATCGGGTGCATCTTGACACCACCAAGTTTGGGCCAACCGGCAGGGTTGCCCTGCCATCGTTGGTGGCAGTGTCAAGGCGCCGCCTTTCTTGATCAAATTCAAAAAAATGGCGCTTGCCTCAACGCCTGTCGCCACGTATAGTTCATGCTCTTTTGTAATTAAGATTTATGCGACGACCCAAAGGCATCAAAACGAAAAAGTCCGTGGCCAAGCGGTTCAAGATCACTGGCACTGGCAAAGTCCTGTTCCACCACGCCGGCAACCGCCACCTGGCCCAGACCAAGAATCCCAAGCGCCGCCGCCATCTCCGTGGCGCAGCCACGGTGGACCCCACCGACGCGTATCGCATCACGCAAAATCTGCCGTTCAGCCATTAATTTTCCAGACCCCAGACTCTAGCCGCCAGACCCCCATTTTTTATGCGAGTTACCAACGCCGCCGCCTCCCGCAAACGCCGCAAACGGATGGTCACAGCCGCCAAAGGCTTCCGGATGCGCCGCTCCAAACTTTATCGCTACGCGTCCGACGCCGTTGACCACGGTCGGAAATACGCCTACCGCGACCGCCGCGTCAAGAAACGCACCTTCCGTTATCTCTGGCAGGTGCGCATCAACGCCGCCGCCCGCGCCGCCGGCATTACTTACAGCCGGTTTATTGAAGGCCTCAAGGCCGCCAAGTGCGCGCTCGACCGCAAGGTGCTCGCCGACCTCGCCGCGACCGATGCCGCCGCGTTTACTTGTTTGGTGAAGATCGCCCAGGACGCGCTCAAGGCCAAAGGCGTGAAAGCGCAGGAAGTTTAAAGTTTTCAGTTTCAAGTTTTCCGACGGGCGGCCAGCAATGGTCCGCCCGTTTTGCCTTTAAAATGGAAACATCCAACGCCCAACAGCGAACGTCCAACGTCCAACGTCCAATGTGCTGGCGCGTCACTGGATGTTCGATGTTGGATGTTTTCTTGAAATTTTTCTTTGTGTCTTTTGCGCCCTTTTGTGGCTAATCTTTTTGAAAATTTATGGCCGGACTGATTGACCAAATTGAACCGTTAAAACAAACCGCGTTGAATGATTTGAAGAACGCGCCCGACCTCGCCGCGCTCGAACAGACCAAGGGCGCATGGCTCGGCGCCAACGGCAAATTCACCGCGCTGATGAAACAACTCGGCACGCTCCCGAAAGAAGAAAAGCCCGCCGCCGGCAAACTCATCAACACCACCAAAATCGCCCTTGAGGCCGCGCTGGCCGAACGCCGCGCGGAACTCGAACTCAAAGCCGCGCTGCCCAAGGAACCAACCGACTTCACCCTGCCCGGTCGCCGCCGCGCGCTCGGCAAACTCCATCCGCTCACGCAAGTGACCGAAGACATCGTCCGCAGTTTCCGCAAAATCGGCTTTGTCGTCGCCGACGGCCCGGAAATCGAGGACGAGTATCATTGTTTTGACGCGCTCAACACACCCGCCGACCATCCGGCGCGCGACACGCAGGACACATTTTATCTGGCGAACGATGCTGATAAAGTAGGACAGGCGTCCCGCCTGTCCGGGGCAGGCGGGACGCCTGCCCTACTTTTGAGAACGCATACGTCATCGGTCCAAATCCGCGTGATGAAATCGCAGCCGCCGCCCGTGCGCATCATTGTGCCGGGCCGCGTCTATCGCCGCGACAATGCCGACGCCACGCACAACCCGACCTTCCAGCAGATCGAAGGGCTTTACGTGGACAAAGGCGTCACCGTCGGCGACCTCAAGGGCACGGTCGAATTCGTCTTCAAGGAACTGCTGGGCAGCGACGTGAAGATTCGTTTCCGTCCGCACTACTTCAGCTACACCGAGCCGAGCTTCGAGATTGATTTCAGCAGCGCGCTCGTGAAGAAGATGGGCAAGGACTGGCTGGAAATTGCCGGCTGCGGCATGGTGCATCCACAGGTGTTCGAGAATGTCGGCTACGACCCCGAAATCTGGACCGGCTGGGCGTTCGGCTTCGGCATCGAACGCATCGCCATGATTCGTTACGGCATCAACGACATCCGCCTCTTTTACGAAAACGACGTGCGGTTTTTGAAACAGTTCTAAACATTTATGATGACACGAACATTGGCCAGAAAGCTTGCCCGAAGCACCTTCTTTTCACGCGGAAGGCGGTTGTTCGAACAAAATTGCCATGAATGGAATCTGCCATTGAGCAAATTTGACAAGCTTCTCGCAGGCACATACCTCATTCTTGAAGATTATTCCCAAGGCCTGTTTCCACCAAAGTTTGAGGATCAAGCGGCAGCGTATGCAGCCGAAGCTGCCTATCGCACTGCGCTTCCCGGCTTGAACTTTGAGTCAATGCGCAACGGGGAATTGCGGAAACCATTTTGGTTTGGATGTTGCACGGAAAATTATCTCAGCCGGTTCATCCGATTGACGCGTCTGCTTGAGCAATTGAAACTGTCTCCGCCGGCGCGTCTGCTCGAACTCGGCTGTGGCACCGGCTGGATGTCGGAATTCCTGGCCATTACTGGCTTTGACGTGACAGGCACTGACATCGCGCCGCTGGATATCGAAGATGCAAAGTTGCGACTGCAGAGTGTTGTGGCTAAAGGTCTTGATCCAAAGCTGCGATTTGAGATTGCGGCGATGGAATCCGTAGCTGACACCGTCGGTCCGAAAAATCATTACGACGCAGTTTTTGTTTTTGCCGCGCTGCATCACTCATTCGATTGGCGGTGTGCCGTTAATTCAAGTTTTGCGTGCCTTCGCCCGGGTGGATGGCTGCTGATTTGCGACGAACCCAACCTTCTGCACACCTTTTATTCCTATCGCATCGCGAAATTGTCGAAGACTCATGAAATCGGCTTCAGTCGGGGTGAATTGGTCCGGCATCTGAAACAAATTGGCTTTGTTTCTGTAAAATCTTTCGGCACACCCTTTCATTTTTGGATAAAATGCCACTGGATTATCGCGCAAAAACCGCATGAAAGTCACCCTTAACTGGCTCAAACAATACGTTGATTTCGACTGGTCGCCCGAGCAACTGGCGGAGCGGCTCACCATGCTCGGCCTCGAAGTCGAGGGCGTCCACAAAACCGGCGGCGAGTTTGACGGCATCGTCGTCGCCCAAATCCTCACGCGCGACCCCGTGCCCGGCTCGGACAAGCTCTCCGTCTGCAAGGTCAACGACGGCAAGAGCGAGCGCACCATCATTTGCGGCGCGCAGAACCACAAGCCGGGCGACAAGGTTCCGCTCATCCTGCCAAACTTCGCCCTGCCGCTGAAGCCCGGCGACAAGGAACCGTTCGTCATCAAGGAACGGAAGGTCTTCGGCATCACCAGCCACGGCATGATGTGTTCGCCGCAGGAACTCGGCCTGCCCGATAAAGTGGACGGCCTGCTCATCCTGCCGGCGGACGCCAAAGTCGGCCAGCCATTCGCCGAATATCTCGGCCGCACCGGCGGCGACGTGGTGTTCGATCTTGAAATCACGCCGAACCGTTCGGATTGGAACAGCGTCATCGGCATCGCGCGGGAGATTGCGGCGATGACGGGCAATTCGCTGCGGATTCCAAATCTTTCGGAGGGCGGAGCTCCGCGACGCCCTGACTCCAATGCAAATTCAGGGGCTCGTGGAACTCGCCCCTCCGAAAAAACAGGGGATTTGGTCTCTGTCCGCATCGAAGACACGGATCTTTGCCCGCGTTACACCGCGCGCGTCGTGAAAGGCGTGAAAATCGGTCCCAGCCCGGACTGGCTTCGTTCCACACTTGAAAAAGTTGGCATCCGCAGCATCAACAACGTCGTGGACGTGACGAATTTCGTGATGCTCGAAATCGGCCAGCCGCTGCACGCATTTGATTACCATCTTATTTCCCGTAGCCGCCGACGTGAGTCGGCGCAAACTTCGGATGGGAAGAATGCGCCGTCTGACGACGGCGGCTACAAGCCAACGATTGTTGTCCGCCGCGCGAAGGCCGGCGAGGAGTTCATTACGCTCGATGGCCAGAAACACAAGCTTACCCCGGAGAACCTGCTCATCGCCGACGAGCAAAAAGGCATCGCGCTCGCCGGTGTCATGGGCGGGCAGAATTCCGAGATCAAGGACAACACCGCGGACGTGTTGATCGAGAGCGCCTATTTCTCGCCCACGAACATCCGCCGCACGAGCAAGACGCTGGGACTGCGCACCGACGCCAGCTATCGTTTCGAGCGCGGCGCGGACATTGACATCAACGACTGGGCCAGCGCGCGTTGCGCGCAATTGATTCTCGAAACTGCCGGCGGTCAACTCGCCGAAGGCATTGTGGACGCCTACCCGAAGCCGGTCGAGCCGAAGGAAATCACGCTGCGGCATCACAAGGTGAATGAGTTGCTCGGCATCGAGCTTCGGCCTGAAGAAATTGAGTTTTACCTCGGCCAGCTTGGCTTGAAAACCGCCGGTCACAAGGCGCGGCCAGTCGGCGCAGACGCCGCGCCGGAACCGGTGACGTTTCAAATCCCGACGTTCCGCGTGGACTTGAAACGCGAAGTGGATTTGATCGAAGAAGTCGCCCGCCTGCATGGCGTGGACAAAATTCCGTCCACACCGCCACGTGGCGCGATTGGGACGAACGCATTCAATGCGACGCACGACGTCCTGGCGGAAGCACGGCGGATTTTGAGCGGGCTGGGCTTGAATGAAGCACAGGGGCAAACGCTCGTGTCGAGTGTCGAGTGTCGAGTGTCGAGTGCAGAATTGGTTGCGCTGGCAAATCCGCTGAGTGCGGACATGGACGTGCTGCGTCCGAGTTTGTTGCCCGGCTTGATTCATTCATTGCGGCACAACGTCAGCCGTAAAAATTATGACGTGGCGTTGTTTGAAGTAGGCAGGGTGTTTAAAAATGTAGCGCAGACGTCCTCGTCTGCGGGTTCACCGGGCGTCCCGCCCGGCGGTGCTACTGAAGGTCGCGCGGACTCGCAGGCTGGAAGCCTGTGCCACATTGAAGAATGCCGCATGGCCATCGCCCTTACCGGCCAGCGTGCCCTGCCCTTCTGGAGCGGAGGCGAACGTGACGCCAGGTTTGATACCTGCGATTTGAAAGGCGTGCTGGAGGAATTTTTCGACCAATTCGGTTTGCACGGAATGACGTTCACGCGCCGGGCGGAAAGCACCGCGCTCTTCCTCGAATCAGCCGTGATTTCGCTCGGCAAAAACCAAACCGGCGAATTCGGCCTGTTGTTGCCCGCGCTGACAAAGAAATACGATTTGCGCGACACCGTGCTGCTGGCGGAATTGAATCTGGATTTGCTGTTGGCGCGGCGGAATCCGGCCAAGTCATTCAAGCCGCTGCCGCAATTTCCGTCCATCCGCCGGGACGTGGCAATGCTTGTGCCCGAAGCCACGACGCACGACGCGGTTTTGCAGGTGGTGAAGCAAACCAAACCGGCGAATCTGGAAACAGCAGAGTTATTCGACGTGTTTCGCGGCAAGCATGTGCCGGAAGGACAAAAGAGCCTGGCCTATGCGTTCACCTACCGTGCCGCGGACAAGACGTTGACCGACGCCGAAGTCAATGCCGCACACACCAAAATCGTGGAGGCGTTCAAGACACAGTTGAAGGCGGCCGTGCGTGAATAGCTCCGCGACCATCACCCGGCTCGGCCCGGCCCGCTTCACGTCGCCGATTCGACACTCGGTCAGTGACGAGGCGCGCGCACCGTTGCATACTGTACGGATGCCCGGCGTCACGCCACCGGAGGAACTCCTTTTCGAGATGGCCGGCCCGCGCGAAAAACTTTTCTTTGATCCCAAAGACACCCGTGCCGGCATTGTCACCTGCGGCGGGATTTGCCCCGGATTAAACACCGTCATCCGCTCCGCCTTCCTGGAACTGCACCATACCTACGGCGTGAAACAAGTGCTGGGCTTCCGCGACGGCTATCAGGGGCTGGACCCTTCGCACGGACTGAAGCCGCTCTTGCTCACGGCTGACTTCGTGGATGACATCCACAAGGAAGGTGGCACGGTTCTCGGCACATCGCGCGGCCCGGTGGACATCGGGATCGCGGTGAAGAATCTCATCAAACGCGGTGTGAACATCCTGTTTGTCGTTGGCGGTGACGGCACGCAACGCGGTGGTTATAAGCTTTTTCAGGAGGCACAAAAGCGCGGGCATGCGCTGGCGGTCGTGGGCATTCCGAAGACCGTTGACAACGATGTGCCTTATGTTTCGCGCACTTTTGGCTATCAGACTGCGGTGCAGGAAGCGACCCGGGTCATTACCTGCGCCCACACGGAGGTTCACAGCGTCCAGAACGGCATCGCCCTGGTAAAATTGATGGGACGGCACGCCGGGTTCATCGCCGCGGCCGCCACGGTGTCCAGCCAGGAGGTGAACTTCTGTCTGATCCCGGAAATTCCGTTCAAGCTGGAAGGCGCAGGCGGGTTCCTCAATGCGCTGAAGAAACGCACGTTGAAACGGGCACACGCAGTCATCGTGGTGGCCGAAGGCACCGGACAGGACCTGCTGGAACACAAAGGCGAGGAATGTGACGCTTCGGGGAACGTCAAACTCAGGGACATCGGCTTGTTCCTCCGCGAAAAGATCGAGTCTTACTTCCGGGCGGAAAAAATTCCCATGGTGATGCGTTACCTGGAACCGAGCTACATCATCCGGAGCGTGCCCGCCGATGCGGAAGACGCGATCCTGTGCGACCAATATGCCCGCCATGCCGTGCATGCCGCGATGGCGGGCAAGACCGGCCTGGTGATTGGGTTGCTGCATGACCACTTCATCCATGTGCCCATTGAAATGCTGGCGAAACGGGAAAAGCGTGTGGATCCCAACGGCTCCATCTGGCACGCAGTGCTGGCCACCACTGGACAACCCGCGCGTTTTGAGTAATACCAATTTTCTGTGAGGACGAAAAAATGAATTTCGATGAGGAAATGAATCGGTTTTTTAAGAGTTTTTCACCGTATGACCGAAAAATGGTTGAATCAGACCCATTTTACAAATCGGCTGTTGAAGAACAAGATGCCGTAAAAGCCGCCAACCGGGCAATAGAACTTCTACCGGGATTGGGGAATGTGAAAACCAAGCGGGAACAGCGCGTAATAGCCAAAAAACGCAAGAGGGGCGACTTTGACGAATTTATTTAACGCATTACCAGTATGTCACATCAATCAAGATGGAAAAGACTACGAGAGCGGCTAAATGCTGGTTTAGCAAAACGGGGAGGCAAAAAGGCAGCGGGCACGAATGCCGCAATGCACAGAGAAAATTTGGGGAAACGGACTTCAAGTTCAGGTCACTTGCGTTCGCCAGTAATTCGGTCATAGATAACCACCCCACCGAAGCCGTTTTGAGTTGCAACAGCTTGGTAGCGTGTGCCGCGCACATAAACGAAAACAGCAATAATGAGACAAATGCCCAAGATTGCCGATTTGATGTTTTCTTTCATGGCCCAATCAAAGCCCAATACCCTAAAAGAGTGAAGTTCTTAATTTCAAATTAGGGGATTTATATACAATGTTACCCTTGATTTGGTTTGATATGGCTTGAATTGCCTTCATTTGTTCAAGGTTTATCGGATGTTCGTTGGCTGTTAAAAAGCTAAGTATTTTCTGGCCAATAACAAGGCAACCATACTAACCAAAAGAATCAGCCAGAAATTAAGCAACATCCGTTCACGAGCAGTCATTTCTTCCCCCTGACATCTGGCGTGGGCGTTGACGCCTTTACGATGTTCGCGCTGCGCGTTTGCAGTTCGGTTGCCGCTCGCTTCCCTTTGCCGCTTCCCATTGCAACGGCGGCAAGGATGTTGTTGAACGCGCCTTTGATTGGCTTGTGGATTTTTTGCGGTCTGCTCATACGGTTTTTTGAATCAGTGTTTTGTAAGGAAGCTGTGCGGTTTCCGAAACTTTGGCAACTACATCCGAAAAGACACTTTGCATTTCGCTGGCGCGACGGTTGAAGCGAAACGCAAATTCATTGACGTAACGCTGCATGTGTTTCCGGCTCATGTGATGGTAAACGCCGTGATACCCGCGCTTGAACAAGGCCCAAAACGATTCAATGCCGTTCGTGTGGCAATCGCCCAGATGATCAACGTGCTCCAGGCGATGATCCTGACCGACAACGAAAAGATGACCGTCACGCCGAGTTATTGGGTGTTTGAAATGGACACCGTCCACCACGACGCCACGCTGCTGCCGAGCGAGTTGCAAAGCGTGGATTATGCCTTCGACGGCAAAACAATTCCGGCAGTCAGTGCCTCCGCCTCGCGCGACAAGGCCGGTAGAATCCACGTCACGCTGTGCAATCTGAATCCCAATCAATCCATTGAGGTTCCATGCGAATTACAGGGTGCCAAGGCGACAAAACTTTCCGGCCGCATCCTGGCCGCGCCGGAAATGAACGCGCACAACACCTTCGACCAGCCGGACAATGTGAAGCCAACGGAATTCAACGCGTTCAAGCTGACGGACAACGGATTCGTCACCACATTGCCGGCCAAGTCGGTGGTGGTCCTGGAAGTGGATTGAGTTAAAAAATTGAAGTAGCCGCCGACGTTAGTCGGCGCAAATTTCTTCTGGTCAGCGCAGACTGATGTCTGCGGCTACGATTGCCATGAAGGTTGCCCTTACTCCATCTGAACGAACGGCGGGATCGGACAATCCAGCGTGTCGGCGACGGCGCGGAGCAGTTCGGCTTCGCTTTCTGTCATCACGCCATCGGCGCCGACAGTATGGACGCAGGCTTCAATCAAATTCTTTTTGATGGTCGGCACGGCCAGTGCGAGGCGGTTGAGTACGGCGTCAATCTTGTCCACGCCGCATTGCTCGCGTGGCAGCAGCGTCAGATCGCCGTCGTTGGGCGCGCGCAGATACGGCGCCCCGGTTTCAAAGGCCTTTTCGATTTCGGCGGCATCGTTGCTGCCAACGTTTGCCAGCGCGGACAGCACGACGGCGCAATCCGGCACGAGCGGCTTGAGCGTGTAGTATTGGGCGACCGGCGGACGCGCCCCGCTGAATTGCGGCGTGAGATGGCGGAGAACAATTTTTTGCAGCACGAATTCAAACAGCTCAATCCTGCCGTCGCTTTCGATGAGCCATTGGAGCGTCTGCGAAAATTGATTGAACTGTTCCACGCGCAACTGCCGCAACGCGCCCAACGCGAGATTGATGATCGGCAAATGCGCGTGCGTCGCGGCAGTCGAAACATCGGGAAACAACGCAATGGTTTTTTCCTGAATTGCCGGATCAACGCGCCTGGCAAGTTCGGCGAGCTGTGTCGTGCGCGTCGCTTCATCGGGACTGAGAAGCATCGCGTAAATCAGTGCCACAGCGTCGAGTGGTACGCGCGTGGCGGCGGTCACACTGTCGGGCAGCGAATCGCGCAGTTGCCCGGCGTATTTGAGATGCAACGGCGTGGGATTGCCCAGATTTGGCAGGACGGAATGCGAGCGGATGACCGGTGGTTCTTCCGCGTCGCCCGAGGCGAGGATCGCGCCGCCCAGCACCGTGCCAAAAAGGTTCGGCACCGGCTGGCGTTTCGGTTTGGAAATTTCTTCAGGCGGCTGGTCGCGCCCGTCGTAACGAACGTAAGGAAATTTTCCGTCGAAATTCGCGTCAAAAACACGGATGCGTTCCGCGAGCGGCGGATGGGTTTCGAGCAATCCAATGAACGGTTCGCTGACGCCGTTTCCAAAAAACATGTGAGAAAGTTCCTCGGCATGCGCGTGGCTGAGGCGCGAACCCGTTTCGCCCAAGCCGCCGATTTTTTTCAGCGCGCCGGTGATACCTTCCGGATTGCGCGTGAATTGGACGGACGAGGCGTCGGCGAGAAATTCACGCTGGCGGCTGACAGCGGCCTGAATGAGGCGTCCAAAAAAAACGCCGATGTAACCGATGAGCAGCAGGACGAGGCCGAGCAGTGGCAACGGATTTTGTCCGCGACCGCGACCGCCGCCGCGCGCCGTTTGCAAAAGAACCCGTCCGAGGATGGCGAGGCAAAGGATGCCAAAGATGATTCCCATAAGCCGGAGGTTGAGCCGCATGTCGCCGTTCAAAATGTGGCTGAATTCATGGCCGATGACGCCCTGTAATTCGTCGCGAGAGAGCAATTTCATGCAGCCGCGCGTCACGGTGATGGTGGCGTCGCCGGGTTTGTGGCCGGCGGCGAAGGCATTGATGCCGTCCTCCTCATCCATGACGTAGACCTGCGGCACGGGCACGCCGGAGGCGATGGCCATTTCCTCGACGACGTTGAGCAGTTTGCGTTCGTCGGGATCATTCGTGTTCGGGCTGACGAGCCGCGCGCCCATCATTTCCGAAACCGCGCTGCCGCCAGACGCCAGCGCCATGGTTTTGTAACTACTGCCGATCAAAATGACCGCGAGCGTGCCGAGCGCGACACCGAGAAAAAGCTGTGGATTCCACAAAGCGAACTGCGGCTGTTCTTCGTTATAATAATGGCGATGCGATTGAACGCCGGAAAAAATCAGCAGCGCCGTGATGTAGATGGCGATAATCATCGCCACGACCGCCAGAATAAAATAAATGACAAGCCACTTGGTCTTGCGGCGGGCCTGGTCTTGTCGCGCAAAGAAGTCCATGAACTAGGTTGGTGGCTTCGATGCAGTTTCAGACTGCCCCTGAACTGTCATGGTCATTAAGAAATAACTCAATGTAGCCACACGATGAACAAACCAAAGCAGTGACTTTTTTCTTCAAACTGAATGCCGAAGAGGTTTCTGACTTAAACCGAATATCCAACGATTCACTCATTGGATAAATCTGGCCACGTTCTCGCTTGGCCGAACCGCATTTTGGGCAAGCATCTGTTTTCATTGGCAACGAATTATTGAAACGAAACCTTGGGCGCGTCCTTCTGCTCCGGCTTGTCAACGACGAACAATTCCGCCGGGCCGAAGTTGAACATGCCGGCAACGAGGTTACTCGGAAAGATTTCGCGGTCGGTGTTGTAAACCATGACCGAATCGTTGTAAGCCTGCCGCGCGAAGGAAATTTTGTTTTCCGTGGAAGTCAACTCCTCGGTGAGCTGCATCATGTTCTGGTTGGCCTTCAAGTCGGGGTATTGTTCGGAAACCATCATCAGGCGGCTCAACGTGCCGGCGAGGCCGCTTTCGGCGGAGACCAGGTTTTTCATGGTGCTGGCGTCGCCGGGATTTGCGGCGGCGGCCTGCGAGGCGGCGTAGGCGATGTTACGCGCTTTGGTGACATTCTCCAACGTTTCGCGTTCGTGCTTGATGTAGCCTTTGGCAATCTCGACCAGGTTCGGAATCAGGTCGTAGCGGCGCTTGAGCTGCACGTCAATCTGCGCGTAGGCGTTTTTGTAGCGGTTGCGCATCGTGACGAGTTTGTTGTAAACGCCGATGACAAAAGCGATGAGTCCCAGCGCGCAAACCAGCACAATAACGGCAATAATCAGTCCAATTCCGATGGCCATAAATATCCTTTGTTGAATTTGCCAAACAATTAGGCCAAAGCCGGCTGCCCGGCAATGATAATTTGCCCCGCTTTTTGGAATCGGTGCTCCGCATCACCGTTCGCGCGGCTAATTCAGGTTTGAACGGTTTCTAAAAAGCTTCGTTGATCAAAGAAAACCCTTGTAACTTTTCGCGCCGGGCGTTAGCCACATGGATGACTCACATAGTGTTCAACGGATGATCGGCTGGGCGCGTGTGGGCGGTGTTGGAATGTGAGTTCGTGTTCCGCTCAGAATAACCAGAATAAAATGAAATCAAGCGCCCAAGAATCCGCGCGTTTTTTGAAGTGTCCGGCGGGTGTACTGGGCGTGCTGGTGGTCAGTTTCCTCCCGGTATGCGTCCATGCGACGGGACTTCCCGGTTCCCTCCAGGCCAGCAACGTGGAGAACGTGATTTACGGAGATGATTTTTTCAAACCGGTGGCGGCGGTGAAGATTGGGAGAATTTTCACCGACCATCGCCGTCTGGGTTTCTTTCACATCAAGTTGCTGCCCGTGTTGGTTGCCGAGGGGGTTCACCTAGAGTTTTCCCAGGCCAGCCCGCAAACCAACTGGCTGGAAGGTTTCCGTTTCGACCCGGCGCCGTCGGTCCGCCGGAGTGCCGTTGAATGGCGCGATTTCAGCGTGTCCATCGCGCAGGAAAAATTGCCGCGCTTGCAGGCGGATCGTGTCCACCCGACGGTGAATGCCAGTTCCATTGTCTGCCAGCTCGAAGGCGTCACCGTGCAGGCCGGGCTCGAACGGCTCAAGGTGTCAAAGGCCGAACTGCGGGCGGAAGGACAATCCGGACAAGTCGTTTGGACGTGCTCCCACCAGGTCATTCAATGGGATTTATTCACCGGCCGATGCAAAACCAATTCAATCGAACGAGGATCATAAAATGAAAAACCATAAGCTGTTATTGTTCATATTAACGGGGCAACTTCTGGCGTCCGGTCTGGCGGCGCAAACCGCCGATGACCTGGTGTCAGCCGGCCGGGCGTGTCTGGTCGCGCACGATCTGACCGGTGCTTATTCAAATTTTAACGCGGCCGTGACCATGTCGCCGACCAATGAAGCGGCCAACGCGCTGGCTGCCGTCACCCGGATATTGGTTTTGCCCCAGCAGCCGGCGGGCAGCAATCTCCTGAACAGCTTTGGGTTTTCCGTCAACGGACGGGATGTTTACAACTGGACGTCCACCTTCCCCCATGACATCAGCGGCAACACGGTGTTCCCGACCAACAACACGTCCGTGGCGATTGCGTTTTACCGCACAAACATCATGGTTGCCCTTGCGGCGTCGCGGACAAACCTTACGCAGATAACTGATCCAAACTTTACGCTGTCCCTCACCGCTGCCGAAACCTCGATTGAAAGCGTCACGGTGGATTACGGCGACTTCCTGCTCCTGCAGGCGCTTGAGCGCGCGACGGAATTCGCGGGCTACACCTTGAACGCGCACAACTTCAATTTCGTGATCAGCCATTTGCACGACCTTGATAAAACGAATGGATTGACCATTCAGCGCGTGCTGTCCGATTATCCGAGCCTGCTCAACCTGTCGAATACCACCGACCTGGCGACCTCGAAAGGCGTTTTCACCAATGCCATTGTTCTTTATCAGCAGGCCTCGGATTTCATCCGGAACGTCCGCCCGCCCGGCGCGGTGCGATTGTTCAACCTTGAACCGGACGATCTCGCCAAGGAGGCGACCTTCCGCGCCCTCCTGACGAATGTCCTCCTGTCGCTCAACACTCCGACGGAATTAAGTCCGAGCAACGCGAACGCGATTGCCTCCACCGCCTACTTCGGCGCCTATTTTTCCGGGGCCCATTCGCTGCGGAGCCTGATGCCACAATTCTACGGCAATGCGTATGTGAATGACACCCTGCCGGATTACACCTTCGGCGGCATTGTGCCCGATTGGCCCGCGTACGAGACGGAGGCCGGGCTAAGAAAAATGTTTCATTCTTATGCCGGAATCTATGGCGGCCTGGTATATGATCTCACCTTTAATGACCCGGACGCCGGCATGTTTGGCGTTCTGGTCAGCACGAATGGGCAGGTGACCGTTGTGGGCTACGATGTTGACAGTTTCCAGAACATTGACGGATCGCAATCGGGCGGCGTAGCCGCGCAATTCAATGTGGACCCGCATGGCAACTGGCAGTTCAACAGCAACAGCGTAGCTGGCGTTTCCGGTTATGGTTCAATTGGCAAGGACGGCTCGTTTAATGGCGAACTGGATTTTACCAACGGTGACTCCGTGCAGTTGGACGGCTTCCAACCATCGCTTCAATCGCCTTTGGGTCCCTTCCAAAATGCGGCGGGCGGTTACAGCGGAACCTGGTCTGGCACCTTTAATGGCCAGGCGCAGAGCGGAACGCTTTTGGCCGGTTTAGATGCCAACGGCTACATAGTCTTCTGCGTTTTCCACGGTGGGGCACAGAACGATGGAGGGTTGGGTCTGTTTGGTTCTAACAACCAATTCACCACTACGGACACCGCCAGCGGGTCCACGGTTTCCGGCACGCTCACCAATGCGACGCTCAAAATTGGGGGAAAAGTCAGTAATTCAAATGGCAGTGGAACATTTACCCTGAGCCGCTCGACCTTCGTGCCGTTCGACGTGCCACCCGCCATCACCACCAGTTTGCCATTGGCCTTGAATGCCCTGCTGGGAACCAACGTGACGCTCTCCCTCGTTACAACCGGCAGCCCGCCGATGTGTTACCAGTGGTATTTCAACGGAATCGCCATCCCCAATGCCACCAACAACACCCTGGTGGTCAGCAATCTTCAATATAGCAGCGCGGGAACCTACTCGGTTGCGATCAACAACGCCGTCGGAGGGACGAACGCAACGGTCGCGCTGACGATAGACGCGCTGGACACCGACGTCACTTTCAACATCACGCCTTCCGCCGTCAGCAACACCTACACAGGAATGATCACATTACAAGTGGCCGGGTTGAACAGCAACGAGACAGTGATCGTCCAGAAATTTCTCGATCTCAACACCAACGGCGTCATTGACGGCAACGACTGGCTGGTGCAGCAGTTTAGTTTGACCGACGGCCAGGCAGGCATGGTGATTGGCGGCGTGACAAACTTCAATGTTCCCGGCGACGTGGATTCGGTTCCGGGGCAGATCACCGCGCCGTTGAATTTTCAGAATGGGGATATCATGCAGAACATCAGCGGCAAATATTTGTATAAGCTGTCCAGTCCCGTTGGGCTCTTTACACCCATCACCAACCAGTTTGTGGTCACCAATTTCCCCTACGCGCAAAAATTTACCGGCAACGTGGTCAGCAACGGCACCAGCATCACGATGCCCAATGCCCTGGTCCTGCTTTGTCAGCCTCAACCCTTTAATGGGGGGCCGTGGGAAGGAGTGGTGGCGAATAATGCGGGCAGTTACACCATGTTGGCCCCGCCGGGAACTTACAGCCTGGTGGCTTTCAGCAGTAATTATGTTGCCAACATGGGAACGCCGCCGGTTCTCACTTTGAATGGCGGTCAGACTCTCACCACCAATCTAACGGTGACCCACGCCACAGCCAGCATCTCCGGCACGAATGTTGATGCCAACAATTCCAGCATCCGATTGCCCGGGGTGATGGTTTTTGCGCAATCCGCCAACGGCCTGACTGCGGTCACTTTTACCGATACCAATGGTAATTTCAAGGTGCCGGTCACCGCCGGCGCCTGGGGAATCAAAGCGAGCGCCGAGTCGCTGCTTGTTCACGGTTATCTGGTGGCGAACGGAACCACAGTCACCGCCGGCACGACAGGGGTAACCCTGGCCGTTCCCAAGGCCACGGCGCTGATTTATGGCACGGTCACGGACAATCTTGGAAATCCTTTCGCGGGGATTGACGTTTATGCCGACGAAAACAACAACAACCTCTATGAAACAGACGTTTACACGGATGCGAACGGGAACTACGTCCTGGGCGTGTTTGACTTGGGTGCCGACGATTCCTGGTGGATGGAGGCCAACGGCGACAGTCAGCTCACCAATTATATTTTTTCAGAAGAAACCATAGCCGGCAATATCAATGCCGGACAGGCTGTGCTCCAGAATTTCACCGGCATTCTCGCCACCAATTACATCACTGGTTGGCTCAAGGATAACTATGGCAACCCCATTGCCGGCGTCGGCGTGTCCGCCGATGGTGTCATCAATGACATATATTATCATAACTATGTGGAAACCAGCGTCAACGGCACTTATTCGCTGAATGTGGGCAACGGGACCTGGGATGTTTATGTCAACAGCTATGGAGGCGATGGCAGTTTGTCCGGCAACTATCTTCCTCCTGCGGATCAAACAGTGGTGATTGCCAACAACAATGGCATAGCGAATTTCACGGCCCAGACCAACATCAACGTTGGCGGATCGCTCCAGGTGACGACGGCCGCGTTGCCCAACGGAGCCATTGGCACGGCCTACGACCAGCAATTAACCGCAGATGGCGGCTATACCGGTTCACCCTACAGTTGGTCCGTGTATTCCGGTTCATTACCGCCGGGCTTGAGCATGGATTCAGGAGGCACGATTCAGGGAACGCCGACGGCCAGCGGGCTGTTCAGCTTCACCGTGCAGGTGACCGACCAGAACAACAACGAGGCGACGAAAGCGTTGTCGTTGAACATCCTCATGCCGTTGCAAGTGACAACAACGTCGCTGCCGAACGGCACCAATAACGCGGCCTACAGCCAGACGCTGGCGGCTTCCGGCGGCCAGACGCCTTACAGTTGGACGAAGATTTCGGGCGCGTTGCCTGCGGGTTTGACCCTGGCGACCAACGGACTGATTTCCGGGACGCCGACAACCAACGGCATATTCAACTTCACCGCGCAAGTGACCGACGCATACTCCTCGACGGCGGCGCAGGCGTTGGCGTTGACGATCATCTACGTGGACAAGATTCCGCCGGTGCTGGCGATCACCAACATCACGGGCGGAATGCTGGTGAGCAACGCGTCGTTCACGGTGATGGGGACGGCGACGGACAACGTGGCGGTGGCCGCTGTGTATTATTCGTTGAGCAACGCCGTCATCAAGACCGGTTTCGCGCTGGCCGCGACGGCGAACAATTGGGCGAACTGGAGCACAAATGTGACGCTGACGCCGGGCACCAACACCATCCGCGCCTACGCGGTGGACACGAGCGGGAACATTTCCACGACCAACACGGTGATTTTTGATTATGTGCCCAGCGCAATCCTGACGGTCAGCACCAACGGTCTGGGCTCTTTGAACCCGAATTACAATGGCGCACTCTTGCAAATCGGGAAGAGCTATTCCATCACTGCGACGGCGGGAACGGGCTTCACCTTCGCCAACTGGACGAGTGGAACCAATCTGCCGCTCACCATTATTACCAACGGTACAACGGTGCAGTTTTTAATGGTATCGAATTTGATGTTGCAGGCGAACTTTGTGGACACGAGCAAGCCGACGTTGAGCATCACCAATCTCACAGCGGGCCAGCGGGTGAGCAATGCCGTGTTCACCGTCAAAGGGACGGCGAGTGACAACTGGCAGGTGGGCAACGTGGTTTGCCAAATCAATGGTGGTGGTTGGAACTCGGCGACGAACCTTAACAATTGGACGAACTGGACGGCGGGAGTGACGCTGACGCCGGGAACGAACATCGTTCAGGCATTCGCAGTGGACACCAGCGGCAATGTTTCCACGACCAACAGTGTGAGCGTCCAATTTGTGGTGACCAACCAACTGCAAATCCATGCCATTGGTCTGGGAACCATCTCACCCAACTACAGCAATGCCTGGCTGAATATTGGCCAGAATTACAGCATCACCTCTGCACCGGCCAGCGGATTTGTATTCACCAAATGGGTGATTTCGACGAATTGGAGTGGTGGGACGACAACGAGCAAGACGAACCTGATGTTCATGATGGCTTCGAACCTGACGTTGCAAGTGACCTTTGCGGATGTGACCAAGCCAACCCTGGCCATCACCGCGCCGACAGCCGGCCAGCACATGACCAATGCCCTGGCGACTGTCGTTGGCACGGCCAGCGACAACTGGAAAGTCAGTGCGGTTTGGTATCAGTTGACCAACAGGATTTTGACCGGCGGGAAGTGGAGCCTGGCCACCACCACCAACAACTATACCAACTGGACAACCATCGTAACCTTGGCCGCCGGCACCAACACGGTGAAGGCGTATGCGGTGGATCTGGGCGGAAACTATTCCACCACGAGCAGCGTGAGCGTGCTATCGAGCAACACATTCAAGCTGCAGCTCAATTTTGCCCTGAGCCAGCCGCTGACCAGCACCGGGTTGAACTTTACTTTGCAAATTTCATCCAATCTGGATGGTCACATTCAGGTTTCGACGAACCTGTTTAACTGGGTAACCTTGACCAATTTTGTCGGCACCAACACGACGCTTAATTTCCGCGACCCGGCGGCAACAAATTCCAACTCGCGATTTTATCGGGCAGTGATACCATAAGCCGCGGGCGATTGGAGTTCCCGGCGAAAGATAAAACATAATGGGCTTTGCCCTGTTTTGAATGGTTTGCCGCTCCGACTGTTCGTCGGCCGGCATCCATTCTGTCCATTTTCACGGCTCGACCAGCACCGGCATCCCCACCCACACCAGTTTCGACAGGTATTCCGCGTCCCAATTCGCCAGTCGGAAGCAACCGTGCGATTCTGTGCGCCCAACCTGCTCCGGAACCGGTGTGCCGTGAATGCCGTAGCCAGTCTTGTCCAGACCAATCCATGCCACACCCACCGGATTGTTCGGGCCGGGTGGCAAAATCAGTTTCATTTTCAACTGCCGCGCCTCCGGCGATTCGGGAAACAAGTCCGGGTCGAAGGTGTAATTCGGGTTGGGCGCAACGACCGCGACATGCAATTCGCCGACCGGCCGTTTCTCGACGTTCGCCGCGATGCTGCAGGGAAAATGCGCGAGCAGGTTCGTTTCCGGGTCGAAGGCCTCCAAAAACTTGTCCGCCAGATGGATGACGGCAAACGCCGCTTTGTTCGACACCGCAGGGTAATCCACGTCGGGAACCTGCAAAACCGTCCCCGTCGTGATGTTCGTCCAGTTGACGTTCAGGTTCAGCCGCCGGATCAATTCGGGATGCGAATGGCTTTTTTCCGCGACGAGCTCCAGTTCCGTTTCGTATTCCAGCACCGTTTGCTGCGACTTGGCGAGCCACGTTTTGCCCAGCGGCTGCAGCCGCGCAAGGTCGTCGGTCGTGACCACATAAGTCGTGACCAGCGGCGCAGCGAGCGTAAGCCGGGCGCGCGTGTCCGCGTTGAGCGCGCCGGTCACCGGCAAATGTTGGGTTTCCTGAAAAACGGAAATTGCCCGGCGCGTTTGCGAGCCGAGCGCGGCGTCAATGGACCCCGATGAAATCACCCGGCGCGCCAGCGCCACCTGCGCTTCAAACACGTCGCGCACCGGACGCGGAAAATTGGCCGGCGATTCGGGGGCAACGATAAACGGTCTTAGGCGTGGTGCCACGGCCTTCGCCGGCGGGCGGACGACTTTAATTGGATGCTCGTGCCGCCACCAAAACCACGCCGCAACCGCGACCACAGCCAGCACCAACAGCCAGCGCCAGCCGCCGCGCCTTTTGCGATGCGGGCGGAACGACGAAGACTTGGAATTGCGGCGCACGCGGAGATTAAGCCACAGGCCGGACGGCGACCCAAGACCGAAGTCGGCCTCAGTGCAAGTTCAGGACCGCGTCGCCGATCAGCTTCGCGGCGTCATCGAAATTGACCAGGCCGGTGTTGATGATAAGGTGGTAAAGCAACGGGTCGTTGATATCGGCGTTGAAATACTTTTTGAGATAACGTTCCCGGCCCCGGTCCTGGCTCAGGCAGAATTTGTGCGCTTCGGTTCCGGTCAGGTGGTAGAACTGGCAGACATGTTCGACGCGCTCTTCCAGCGGGGCGGTCAGGCGGACGCGGAGCACGTACGGCAGCTTGGCCGTGATCACCGGGCTGCCGCGGCCGATGAGGATCACGTTGCCCAACCCGGCCAGTTTGAGAATGGTCTCGATGGTTTGCTCGATGACGGTTTGCGCCGGCGGATGCACCTCAAACACATCGGCCAAGATGTCCTCAATTTGCGACACCCGGTCTTCGGGCAGGAATTTGGCGAGGTGGGTCGGCAGATTGTGATCTTCCAGCACCTTGTCCATCAGGTTGCGGTCGAACACCGTCCACGGACAGGCATCCCCGGATGAATGATGCTGCAGATAATGAGCGAGCTTTTCGGCGACGACGAATGCCCCGGAACCCGTTTGCCGTGAAATCGTCACCGCCCGGCGGACACTTTTTTTCGCGAATTCCCCGTGTTCATCCGGGGTCTGGAGCTGGCTATGGATGAAAGACAAACATTGTTCAGCGCTGGCATTGGCGATCATAACAGCCTTTCATTTTCAAACCGGTGGCGGGCGCCACATGCGTCATCGCGGTTTCCACCTCAAAATAGCGCCGGCCCGACCGATTTCAACGGGGCCAAAAACGATTTGATGACAACTAATCCGGATGATTAACCATTAGTGCCGGGTTTACGGCTTGGCAAGCATTTCGTGATAGGCGCGCAAAACCGAGTCCAGCAGCGGCGACGGCGCGACCGGTTCGCCATCCAGCGTCGCCACCGGCACGATGCCGAGCACGCTTTGGGTGATAAAAATGCCCTCGGAATTCCGCAGCGCCCTGGGTTTGATGACGTATTTGTTCGTCGGCAGGCCAAGCGTCCGGCAGATTTCCAGCACCACCGAGCGCGTGATGCCGGGCAGCACGCCACGGCCCGTCGGCACGGTGCAAATGTTGTCCTGATAAACCCAGAACAAATTGCCGCTGGCCGTTTCCGCCACTTCGCCGTTCGTATTAACGAGCAACGCTTCGTCCGCGCCCTTTTCCACGGCTTCCAGGCGCGCCATGACGTGAACCAGCTTGTTCGCCGTCTTGAATGACGACAGCGGGTCGGCTGCCGGAATGCGATAGGATGACGTAATGAGCCTCCACTGAACCGGATTTCCCGCATCCATCGGCGGCGCGGCGTGCAACGTCATCACGACCGTTGGCTGGCTGTCAATCTGCGGCGTGTACCCGCGTTCGCCCGGCCCGCGCGTCAACGTCACGCGCAGGACCGCCTCGGGCATTTTATTTTTTTTGATAAGTTGCCCGGCAAAATCTTGCAATTCCTTCGGCGTGAACGGACATTTGATTTTCAGGAAATCCGCGCCGCGCGTCATCCGTTCCAGATGCTGCGCCATGCGAAACGGCCGCCCGCCGCACACGCGTATCGTTTCGAAAAGCCCGTCGCCATACAAAAAACCGCGGTCGTTGACGGGAACGACCGCCTGGGCTTCGGGCACAAATTGACCGTTGAGGAAAACAATCATGGGGCTTAATCCCTAATGTTCTTTCAATTATCCGAAGTGCGGTGGTTCCGCGAGCAGAAAAATTCTCTGTTCGTGTAGCCGCCGACGTGAGTCGGCGCTGATTTGGGTTCCGGCGGATGATAATGCGCGGACTAACGTCCGCGGCTACACGATGCTTTTCAAAAAAAGTTGTCCGGTTTTGGCCGGAACGGGCATTTAATAGGTAAATGCACGAGATGGACGACATGGCGCTGTTGCGGGAATACGCCACGCGCAATACGCCGCCGGACGCGAACGACACGCGAACCCGCGTGCGAGGCATTGGCGATAAGGGGTTAAAAATAAATGTCCAATTTTCACTCCGGGCGGGGAATAATCAATAAATGCCCGATGTGAACGACATGGACTTAATACGGGAATACGCCGACCGCGATTCGGAGTCGGCTTTTACCGAATTGGTTCATCGGCACATCAATCTCGTCTATTCCGTTGCCCTGCGATACGTTGGCAATTCCCAAGACGCGCAGGACGTGACCCAGGCGGTCTTCACTATTCTTGCCCAAAAAACCGCGAATCTGCGCCAAAGGCCCACTCTCACCGGCTGGTTGTATGAAACCATGCGCTTCACCAGTGCCCGGCTTTTGCGGACCAAGGCCAGACAACAAGCCCGCGAACAGGAGGCCTATATGCAATCCACCTTGAACGATTCAGATACCGACGGCATCTGGCGGCAACTCGCGCCACTTTTGGAAGAAGCGATGACGCGGCTTGGCGAAAAAGAACGCACGTTGCTGGCGTTGCGTTTTTTTGAAAATAAAAGCGGCGCGGAAACCGCCGCCCTGCTCGGTATTCAGGAATGGGCTGCGCACAAACGCGCGGCGCGCGCCTTGGAAAAGTTGCGCCGTTTTTTCCTCAAACGCGGCATTGATTCAACAACGGCCATCATTGCCGGGGCGATTTCCGCCAATTCCGTTCAAGCTGCACCCGTGGCGTTGGCGGAATCTGTGACTGCCGTGGCGATTGCCAAAGGCGCGGTGGCCAGCGGTTCAACCTTAACCCTCATCAAAGGAGCATTGAAAATTATGGCATGGACAAAAGCGAAAACGGCAATCGTGGTCGGGGTGGCTGTGGTTTTGGCCGCAGGAACGACAACCCCCATCGTCGTTCATCATTATCGGGCGAACACTTCGATTTTCTCCTGGACGAAGGAATTGTCCGACAGCGACAACGCGAATTATGAAACGCTAACAGGCACAACTCCGGAACAGGTGGCCAGGACATTTTTTGAAGCGTGTTCGCAAGAAGATTGGACGGAGGCCGCCAAGTATTGGTGGTCCGATCCGCGTAAAAAAAATTCTGATGCTTCCATCCCGGATGGTTTCAAACAACATTACGGTGGCTTGGAAATCATCAGCATCGGCAAGCCGTTCAAAGCCAGGATACGCATAGCCAAGCTCATTGAATTGCAGCCCGAGCTTCGCAACCAACTCAAAGGCAGGTCACTTAATGGTGATTTTGCAGCTCCGAGCGTGTTTGTGCCTTACGAAATGCGGTTGAAAGACGGCACAATCAGAAAATGGCATTTGCCCATCCGCTGCGACAATCCAGACCATCGCTGGTATTTTGAAGGCGGTATGTAATCACACCAGCGTCCCATATCGCGATGATTGAAATGCTCGTGGTCGAAAAAACAAAGGATTAAAAAATAACTGTCCGGTTTTGCTGTTCGGTGGACATTATCTTGATGAGGCCGAAAATAACTTGAAACGAATCTCAAATGGCGGTGACAATCCACGGCGGGCGTTCACGTTGATCGAACTGCTGGTGGTCATTGCGATCATCGGGATTCTGGCGGCATTGTTGTTGCCGGTGTTAAGCCGCGCCAAATTCAGGGCGAAAGTTGCCAATTGCGCCTCCAATTACCATCAATGGGGCATCGCCGTAACGCTCTACGCCGACGAGAACAAGGGCGCATTCCCTGCGTTCACAGTTCCTGCGTACATTGGGAGAAATCCCTGGGACGTGTCCTCGAACATGATTCCCGCTTTGA
>JBEKZC010000080.1:0-15098 GCA_049510295.1 Verrucomicrobiota bacterium
TGGTCGAGCCGCTGGTTCGGGTGACGACGATTTTGTCAGACCAGCCAGACGGCTGGTAAGGTGTCAAGTTGGGCAGGGGCGGATTGCCCACCGTGATCGTTTTGGTATAGGAATTGTCGGATTCGTTGCTTTCGGCAATTAAACCGGTCGAATCGGCTACTATCTCGATTGTGTGCGTCCCGGCACTGAACGACCCAAGGGAGTAACCTGTAACCGACGCATAAGAACCAACGGTCAAGGTTCCAGCCGTGTTAAAGGTCGCCGTTTTCACTCCATCAATGTAAAGAGCCGTGTAGAAGCCGCTGGTGGTGGCGGCAGTTCCATTATTGATGACCGCCCAATCCATATAGAGCGTGTCGGCGCTGGTCAGTCCGGTGCTGTCGGTGGTCGAGCCGCTGGTTCGGGTGACGACGATTTTGTCAGACCAGCCAGACGGCTGGTAAGGTGTCAAGTTGGGCAGGGGCGGATTGCCCACCGTGATCGTTTTGGTATAGGAATTGTCGGATTCGTTACTTTCGGCAACTAGGCCGGTCGAATCGGCTATTATCTCGATTGTGTGTGTCCCGGCGCTGAACGACCCAATGGGGTAAGCTGTAACCGACGCATAAGACCCCACGCTCAAGGTTCCGGGCGTGTTAAAGCGCGCTGTATGCACCCCGTCAATGTAAAGGTCCGTATAAAAGCCGTTGGTGGTGGCTGTAGCACCGTTGTTGATGACCGCCCAATCCATATACAGCGAGTCGGCGGTGGTCAAACTGGTGCTGTCGGTGGTCGAGCCGCTGGTTCGGGTGACGACAATTTTGTCAGACCAGCCAGACGGCTGGTAAGGTGTCAAGTTGGGCAACGACGTAGCGTGTGATATGCTTGCCGCAATCAGCGCGATGGCCAAAACCAAAGCTTTCGTTTTCATGGTTTTACCCTTGAAACTTTTTGCCGAAACACACCAAGTTTCTCACCGCTCAAAATAATGTCAAGCCAAACATTTCCCATATGTGGGAACGCTGTCGGCGCACACTGCCGCCATGCCAGCGTCCATGCAAAAGCAACTCGGTCAATACCTGCGGAAACGGCGCGGGGAAATGACCTTGCCGGCTTACGCTCGCAAACTCGGCATTTCATCCTCGTCGCTGCATCGGATGGAAATGGGAGAGCAAAATGTCACGCTCACAACGCTGGAACGTCTGCTGAAACGGCTCAAATGCAACGCGGCTGACGTGTTCGATAATCCAAACGCTTGAAGCCAGCGCGACCGGCTGCCGTGGTTCTGGTTTTTCTTCACCGTCGCCGTCTTGTTGCTTTCGGCGATTGACCGTTACCACATCGTCTCACAGTTCAAGCAGCGCGAGCGCGTCGTCATCATTGACCCTGCCGGAACTTATTACTTGAGTCCGCTGCTCCAGTTTTCGGAAGCCAAAGATTTGCACGTCCAGCAGGCGGAGTTGGCGACGATGGTTTTCCTCGAACGCAATCCAAAGGACTTCGACAATCCTGATTTGCTCAAATTGCTTTTTCTCAAACCGGCGCTGGGCAAGGCGCAGGACGAACGCATCAGCGAGTCCGTTGAATTTCGTTCCAAGCAATTGCATCAGAAAGCCGAGATCGGCCGCATTGACATTCTGGCCACGCGCGACAACGAAGTGCTGGCCGCCGTCACCGGCCAGATTATTCGCAGCGGCATCTTTCAAGACAAGGCGTTCACCGAGGCGTTACCCACGAATTCGCCAGACTGACGGCGACAAATTGGGAAAAGCCCGGTTGTCAACCTGTGCGGAAATCGCACTGCCACGCCCAAATTCTGTGGGAAAATACGCCATGAATTATTTTGATACACAGTTTTAATGCCTAGCGGGGGTGCGTTGCATACGGTCGAGAATTGGCGCAGACAATCCAGTGGACGAGCCGTTTTATGTCGGCTGGATGGGATGTGCATTTTGCGTGCGTGACACACCACAATGCGGGCAATTCCGGTAATATGACAAACGGCAAATGGTAACAGAAAGGGATTATACGATTGTGCAATGATTACGCAAAGCCAGCCGCATTTTCTGCCATGCTGGTGCCGAATGGAAAAATTATTGGTCAAGTGCATGTCGTGTATCAGCTACACCGGCGCGGGAAACGATTCAGGCAAACTGCCCGGCATGACTGAATTGGCGGAAATACGAATGCGTGTCTGGCACGCCTTTGCCGGTTCGCCTGCGGATAAACTGGCAAAACGATGAATGAAGAAATTAACGATTGTTCCAAACGGGAACAAAGCCTTTTGAGAAACGGATAAAATAACGCCTTATGTTCACTGCCGTCGCGCAAAAGAATCTGGGCGATGCCGAGAGTTACTTCGACGAACACCTGTCGCAGAACGATTACTACGCGGCGGGCGAAATCCGTCCCGGCCAGTGGATCGGCGCGGGCGCGGAACGGTTGGGATTAAAGGGCGAAGTCACCCGCGAACAATTTCATGCGCTGTGCGAAAATCGAAATCCTGAAACCGGCGAACGGCTGACGCAGCGGCAACTGAAGGAGGGCCAGCGGCGGGTGTTTTATGATTTCACCTGTTCCGCGCCGAAATCGGTGTCGGTGCTGGCGGTGACATTGGATGATGAACGGTTGGTGACGGCGCACGAGGAGGCCACGCGCATTGCGTTCCGCGAACTCGAAACCTTCGCCGCCACGCGCGTCAGAAAACAGGGCAATCAAAAAGACCGGATCACCGGCAATCTCGCCGCCGCCGCGTTCACGCACACGAGCAGTCGCGCGCTCGACCCGCAGTTGCACACGCATTTCACGGTGTTCAACGCCACGTTTGATGACCGCGAACGGTCCTGGAAAGCCCTGCAAGCGGGCGGCATGTATGACGCCATCCGTTACGGCACGGCGGTTTATCGGAACGAACTGGCGAAGCGGGTGCGACAAATCGGCTACCGGATTCAACCGTCCAAACATGGCTTTCAAATCGAGGGTGTCAGCGATGAGGTATTGAAACGATTTTCCAAACGCGCGCAACAGCGTGACGCGGTCGTTCAGGAGCTGGAACAAAAGCTGGGGCGCAAACTTTCCAACAACGCCATTTCTCTCGCAGTCCATCAGAGCCGGGCGGAAAAAGTCAAAGGCATCTCGACTGCGGAAGTGCGCGAACGCCAACTGGCACAATTGCAGCCCGATGAATTACAGGCGTTGAAAAAACTCTCGGCATCGGTTCAACCCGTCCGGCCTGTCCGTGTCTTTGAACCAGAAAACCAAGCCCTGAATCATGCCGTTGCCCATGTGTTCGAGCGCAAGTCGGTGGTGCCGGAGCATGAACTGTTGAACGTGGCCCTGTCGCAACGTCTTGGCGAAGTGGATTTGCCGACGTTAAAAGCGGCGGTGAAGTATTCGGCGGACCTGGTAAAAACCGAGCGCGGATTTTCCACGCGGCAGATTTTGGCAACGGAACTGGATTTGATTCAGACGGTCAATGCGGGTTGCGATGCGGTCGCGCCGTTGCATCCCGGCTACCGGCCTGCCGCCTGGCTCGGCGAAGATCAACAACGAGCCATTTATCATGTGCTGCGCACCAGTGACCGCATCACCGGCCTGCGCGGTCTGGCCGGCAGCGGCAAAACCACGGCGTTGCGTGAACTGGTTGCCGCCTGCAAGGAGGCCCGCGTTGAACCGCTGTTCTGCGCGCCGACGGCGGCGGCGACGGATGTTTTGCGAAAAGAAGGATTCGAGGCGGTGACATTGCAAAGCCTGCTGCTGACAAAACCGGCACTGTCTGCCCGTCAGTTGGTGGTGCTGGACGAAGCCGGGGCGGTCGGGATGGACGACATGATGCGGCTGTTTGACCTGGCGCGGGACGCACGCATTGTGCTGTCTGGCGACACCGGCCAGCACGCATCGGTCGCGCGTGGCGATGCGCTGCGGATTTTGGAAAACCATTCGGATTTTCAATCAGGACAACTGACCCGCATCCGGCGGCAACGCAAAGCCGAGTATCGCAAGGCGGTTGAGCTGGCCGCGCAGAAACGGACAGTCGAAGCGTTCGCCCAAATGGAACGCATGGGAGCGGTGACTGAACTTCCCGGCAACCAACTTCACGACTCTGCCGCGCAGTCGTATGTGAAAGCTTTGGCACAAAATCAATCTGCGTTGCTAGTCGTGCCGACGTGGAATGAAATCGAGGCGGTGACAGAAAAAGTCCGTGCCGCATTGAAAATATCCGGTCGGCTGGCGGGTGAGGAAAAGGAATTTCAGGTTTTTGATTCGCTGTCGTGGACGGAAGCGCAGAAGCGCGATGCGCGGCAATATCGTTCCGGCCTGGCGATTCGGTTTCACCGGCAAAAATCTGGTTTTGCCAAAGATGAAACGGTGGCGGTGGTCGCCGTCGAAAATGACGCCTTGAAAGTCCAACGTGCGGACGGTTCTGAAAGTATTTTTCCATTGGGTCAAGGCGCCGCCTTGTTTGATGTGGGGGAGAAACGGAAGTTGAAAGTGGCCGCTGGCGACAAGCTGCTGCTGCAATCGAACTGGCGGAAAAAATTTATCAACGGCGAACTGGTCGAGGTGCGGGCGATTCAAGGCGATTCTGTGGTGCTGGCCGATGGCCGGGTGATTCCAGAGAATTATCGCACGTTCACGCACGGCTACGCCGTCACGTCGCACGCCGCTCAGGGCAAGACGGTGGATGAAGTGCTGGTCGTCGCGTCGTCGCGTTCGCTGCCTGCCGTCCATCAGGAACAATTTTACGTCAGCATCTCACGCGGGCGCAATGCGTGCCGCGTGTTCACTGATGATGCCGAGATGTTGCGCTCGCACGTCACTCTTTCCAGTGCGCGGCTGGCGGCGGTGGAAGTGGTTCCACCCGCCCACCGCCGAAAATTCATCCTGACTGTTTTGCAACGCGGTCATCGCTTCCTGGAACAGTTCCGCCAGCACCTCGGACTGCAACAGACCATTTTACCTGACAAGCGCAGCCCTCAAATGAAAACACCCCGTTATGAACACCAACGAACCTCCACCCATCGAATCGGCGTCTAACCCGCGCGACAATCCTTCTTACGGCACGGATTCCACGGTCGCCACTTTGAACGTGGTGGCCGACGACGGCAGGAGTTACCAACTGCCTTACGCGCAATTTCTGTATGCGGAGATGATTTCCAATCCGGCGTTGGAAACGAAGCCGGATGCCCCGCCCGAAAAGCTGTTGCTCTGTTTTGCCGTGGCCAAAGTTGCGGTGCTGGGGAGCGGACTCAAGGCCGTTGAACGGGCGGTCCAGAAGTATGAATTGAAATTTGTAAAGGCGGCTGACCGGCGCTGCGCCGCCGCGTTCAAAACTCATGTTGCCGCCGTCGCCATCGCTTTTACCAAGGAGAAAGTATGAATCCCGAATCGTCATTGAAATTACAGACGCTGGAAAAATTTCCGGTCTTGATGACCAAGGAGAAGGTGGCCGAAGCGCTGGGCGTCGCCACGCATACCATTCCGCCACTGGTGCGGTCGGGTCTGCTCAAGCCGCTCGGCCATCCGGGGCGTTATTGCGTGAAGCATTTTTCGCGTGACGCGCTCGCGGAGAAATTTGCCAGCCCGGAATGGCTCGATAAAGTGGCGGCGGCCATTCACCGGCACTGGCGCAACAAGAACGCACGGAAGCGGGCACGGCAGGCCCAACCGGCGTGAGGACGGGCGAGTTCGTTACGCAGCAGCGTAAGACCGCAGTTCGCGCGTGAATCATTGAAATAAATCGTTCAAGAAATCCACGCAGTTATGCAAAATCCCCAACGCCTGCCAGGAATCCCAAATTGTTTGCCGTTCAGGGTGTGAAGCTGAATTTCTTAAGTCCTTGGCTGCTTTCCAACGTGATTGATCGGGCACGGATATTTTCCCGTGCCTCACCAAGGCTTCGATGTTTTCGCCGAAACTATTTTCCTTAACCTGCCCCTTCAATTTGCCTTTTTTGACAGTTTTTACTGTCGAAATGCCAACCTGTTTGCAACGAACACGCACCCCGGCTTCCATGACCCGCCAACATTGTTCAGCTCCAAGAGTTGATAGAGGATAAAAATACCAACCATAGATCATTGCACCTCGTGCTACTTCTAAAAGTTTCGCAATTTCCTTGGGTGTAGTTGGGTTCAGCGTGGGACACAGAAATGCTTCCGCCCATTCCTTGGCTGTCTTCGCTACGGCGGTGATTTCCAGCAACAGCATGGTCGTTTTATCCGGGTGTTGCCAATTGGCTGCCGTAATACGTTTGATGTCGAAGTGCATTTCGTTTAACTCGCTCATACTCGTTCCCGTTTTGAGTTTGTTGAATTCCTTAACGGAATTTCAAAGCTCCAATGTTAACAAGGCGCGTGTGGCGCTGCGAATTGAAATTGAACGCGCACGGCGCGCGCACTTTTTCAATTTGAACAATCGTCATACCCGTCGTCATTGTCGAATGGCTGGTCATGTTCATAACCAATCATCGGCGGTGATGACGGTGGCGGGCGGTGTGGCTGTATGATAATGCCGATACCGGCGCTGACGTGCGGTTGATTGGGGAATTTCCGGCGCAACCCGCCGCTGAATATCCACGCAATCAGAATCAGGGACAGCCAGACGAACGCGAGAAACAGATAGACTCCCCATTCCGCGATGATCCAATCGAGAAAATGGAACACCGGGTCGAGCACTGTGGCAGGATTCAAGTTCATGTGATTTCCTCCGGTTAGGCGCTGGCCATCACTGGCTTAATGGTCTTGGACATTTCCGCGAACTTCGTCCGCATCCGTTCAAATTCGCTCAACGGCGGCAGTTCCACCTGCGCCCGTCGCGCATACGCGCGATGGATGGCCTTGCTGTTGTGCCCCAATGCCTCCTGCGCGAACCGTTCGGGATAACCCGCCTTTTTGGCGCGTTCCGCCCACGCATACCGATACGAATGCAGGCTGACACCCTTGATGTCCAAGCCAACGCAGCGTTGATGAAACTCCGTCGCCCGGTCGCCGGAACGAACCGAGCGCAGATACGGAAACAGCGGACCGCTCCCCGGCAAATCCCGGAGAATCTCCGCTACTTCGTCATCGAAGCGCATGATGGCAATGGAGCCGGTCTTTTTGCGCGCAAAGCTGATGACGTTGTGTTCCCAATCAATGTTTTCAGCTTCCAGGCCCGCGAGATCGGACTGCGACGCGCCCAGGTGCCACGCCAGTTTATAGAACGCTTTGCGTTCGGGATTCAGTTCGCGGGTGACGATGGCCTGATGTTCCTCCCAGGTGATGGCGCGCTTGTCCTTGAACTCAACTTTCGGCCACTGCCGTTTTACGATGACCGGCCACGGCAGCCAGGTCATGTCCAGGGCGAAGTTGTGGATGCGCCGCAAATAAACATTGGTCGAAACTTTTCCGGTTTCGAGCACGCGCAAAAAGTTTTCCGGCCGCGTTTCCAAAACCGGCAGGTGACGAATCAAATCAAACGCCTTGTCCTTGATGGCGGTCTGCCAGCGGTGCTGGGTCTCGCCTTTTTTGAGTTTGACCATCTCGTCCATGACGAACTGCCAGTCGCGGGTGGCAATCTGCGGGTCGCTGGCGGCGAGATAGGCGCGGGCGATTTGCAGGTTCACGGCGGGCTGCTGCTGCGCTTCGCCGCGCGAATGGAACAACCGCAGCGCCGTGGCGCGGTCGGTGGTGTGCAAGCTGTCCTGCTTGCCGGTCACGTCATCGTGAATGTAGTAGCGTCCGCCTTTTTTGCGGCGGTAGAGCCGGTATCGTTGTCTCATAACTGTATTCACAGCGGTGAGTTTACGACGGTTGATCTCGGCTCCGGCAGGGAGCAGGTGGGAGTTACGCAGGGCAGACCAGGGTTAAATCCTGCTGGCACTTCCGCTGGCACTCGTCTGTGGAAGCTGACCAAACCCTACAGTTCCAACTGGTTAGGTTTGGAGGCGGAGGTCGGAATCGGGCGGTTCACGTCCGTTTTTACGAAGAAAATATACGCATTTTCGCCAATGAATGCAAGCACTTTTGCACTACTCTTGACCTTTCCGAACGAACTCATTAACTACCCCCTTACTGAAGGTTTCACTGAAACTTTTACTGAAGGTTTTTCGGCTCATGCCAGAATGTAACGCCCTGATTTTCTAGTGCCAACACGCCGCACCAGCCCGGCATCCAGCAACGGCTGCATCAACTTGATTGCACCTTGCTTGGTCACGCCCAGGGCGTCCCAAATTTCCTGCGGCGTCATGCTTTTGTGGTCGCGCAATAGCTGCAATAACTGCTCCTGCTTTGGGCGCAATACCAGCTTTGTCCGGGTCGAACCGGCGGACAACTTCTGCACCCGCGTCCAGACGCGCTCAAGGGTGACTTGCAAGCCTTCGGCGGCGTATTCCAGCCAAGCGGTCAAATCCTCACCCTCGCGCCGCACGGCATCCAAGGCCGCGTAATAGCGCGGACGGTCTTCCCAATAAAATTCGTCCACGGAAAAAATGTGGTGTGTGTCAAACCCGCGCCGGTAAAGCTCCCATAACGCCAGCGCGCGGCCTGTCCGCCCGTTCCCGTCAGCAAAGGGATGGATGGATTCAAAGCGGTAGTGGACGATGGCAGAACTCAACACCGGCGACATTTCGGCGGCTTCCTTGTTCCACCACGCCAGTAATTCAAACATCAAACCCGAAACGTCCCCCGGTGGCGGTGGCACATAACGGCCAACGCGCACGGCGATGGTGCGATAGCGTCCGGCAGTTCCCTGATCCATCACGTCACCGGCCATGATTTTATGCAGGCTCAAAATCTCCTCGTGCGAGATCGTCTTTTTGGCGGCGTTTTTTTCCACGAAACGCAGCGCGGCGAAATAATTGACCACCTCCCGCTTGGCGCGGGCGGCCACGGCGGGGATTTCCCGGCCTTCCTCCACGGCACGGACTTGTTCCAGCGTGAGCGGATTGCCTTCAATGGCCGTCGAGGAATGTGTGTTGCGCGTCCGGGTGTCCTTTTGCAGCGCGGGAATCCAGGGCACTTCCACGGTGGCGGCCAGGATGCGCTCGCGCAGGGCGGCAATCTGCTCCACCCGCGCCAGCAATGCGGGCGTGATGATGAACTGCGGCTGATAGCTCATGCGCTGACACTACGCGATGAGACAACCGTAAGTCAACTTATTAGACAACCATTTTGAAGCATGGCACGCGGTTAATGCGGTTCCCAAGCCAAAGGCTTGCAGGTCTGCTTCGTGAATTCCTAACCAGCCGCAACTGCTCCGTTTGGCTTGTCAATGTGGAGATCGAGGGCAGCCGGGGCGATACTACATTGACAAGCCAAACGGAGCGGTATAATCGCGGCGGCAATTCACGAAGCCGAAAGCTAAATTTTTTCGCATCTGCGAACTTTGGCTGCATTGCCACTGTGGAGATATTTTTCAGCCAGGGCGGATCAAGCGGGGGGAAACGGGTTTCTGAACACCTGGAAGAAAGCCCGTTTCTCCCCGCCCGCCCGTCCAAGCCAAAGTCTTGCGATGTTTTGCGAGTGGAAGCGGTCCCGTCGAAAGGGCGTCGGGGTGAGACGGGATAGCGGCAGGAGCAAAACTCGCAAGTCTTTGGCGCACTTTTCATTGCTGCTGCTGAACATCAAGCAACTGCTTCAATTCCGCTTCAGGACGTGGACTGGCGAAGAAAATTCTGCCGGTGCCGTCTTTGAAGTCCGCGCCCTGCGCGTTGGGAATATACAGGCAGTAACCGCGTGGGATGAGTGTGCCATCAGGATTAGAACTGCGCACGACATAAACTGGCACGGCGGCGGTGGCCAATTGTTGAAATGCTTCTTTGTTGTTTTTAAGCGTGTATTTCTCCGAACGGATTTCATCGGCCAGTGTTTTGTCAAAGTGGCGTTTCATCTGCCAATACGTCGCGCCAATCCCCAAAGCGGCGACGGCCAAACCGACAATCACGCCTGCCGTCAGCGCCACTTTCCAGATGCGCTGCGGCCACAGTTGCGCGGCGCGTTCGGCGGCGGCATTGAGTTTCTCCACAGTCGGCCCGACAGTGTAAGCGAGATCACTCGCTCGAACATGAAGCGGCAGGAAGAGGTTTTTCATTGCATCTTCGATTCCCTTTACAATCGCCTTGGTGTCCACTTGCGAACCGAGATTTTTCAACATCAATTCAATGCTGGCAACCGTCTCGTCGCACTTGGCCTGCGTGATTTTGCAAAGTTCGTCCGTCTTGGCGGCGTGATTGGTGATGTTCACGTCGCGGGCTTCAATCGTCTTGGCAATCGTGGCGATTTCCCCGCGCATGTCCTCCAAGATGGCAAATGACTCCTGATTCGCCTGAACTGCGGCCTTGGGGATGCGCCCGACATAACAGGCATACACGTCCAGCACCAGCAAAAGCTGGGTGAAAAACTGCGTGCTGTCGCCGTCGGCGAAACGGTGATAAACCTTCCGCGCCAGCTCCCGCTTTTCGGCGGGATAGGTGGCGAGCATTTCTTCAAATAAATCGGTTTCGGCCATAAAGTCTCCTGTTTAGTTGGTGAGGTTCACTTTCGCCCCGCGCTTGGCGATAAACGGTTCGCCGATGGGCGGCACAATCTTGGGTTTTATACCCGCCGCTTCAACGGCTGGCAAAAGTTTTCCGGCAATCTGGTCATATTGATTGAACATGGTGGCCAGCCAGTCTTGCAACACGCCCCGCGCCATGATGTCGAGGCCGAGCGAGTCGTTGCCGATGGCTTCATTGAACGGGATGCCCCGCTGCTGGTCGGCCTCCAGCTTGGCGAGCCGGAGTTTCACAAATTCCGACAACACCGGCACGGTGATGGTGACGGCACCGCAATCGAGCAATTCCTTTTCGAGCGTGCTGCCGTCGAACATCCGATTTCTGGACGCCCGCGCCGGGTTGCGGACGATGACGTAATCCACCTGTTTGCCGCAGAACTGGCAGACGGCATCGAGGTTGGTCATCACGTCCATGTCATCGAAGGGAAACACCATGAGCGTGACGCCGATGTTTTGCGCGCTGGCGATGTCGAAGAAATGCGTGGCGGCAAGTGCCTTCATCAACTGGCCGTCCAGATGCGCCCGTGGGTCAATTAGGGTGACGGGTTTGGCGGTGGTCTTTCGCAGAATCAAAATGAGTTCGTCCAGGTCTTCGGCCTGTCCGCTCAAGGGTGTCAGCTTCACCTGGGCGGGGAATAACCGGGACAAGGTGCGGTTGTCGCCATCCAGATCAAATCCCTGCCACGGGATGCCGCGTTGGTTGAGCCAGCACGCGCGGGCGGCAGCTTCGATGCTTTTGCCCACGTTTCCTTTGGCTTGAATGGGCAGAATCAGGCGGTGTTTCATTGTTTTCATATTTCGAGGTTGAACCGATATGGGTTCGTTGTTTTGGTTGTTGGTTGCGGTGTTGGAGTGAAAACTGGTGCTGCCTGTTCAACTTCAAGCGGACTGCCGCTGCGGGGCCGGCGGGCAATCGCCCGCTCGCAAAAACGATAAACGGAAGTGAGCGTCGTCTGGACGCCACGCTCATTGAGCCACCTGGCAATCTGGCCGTATGTCCAATGCTTGCGGCGCAATGCGAAAATGGCTTCGCGGTGCGCTTCCAGTTTGCTGCGCGTTCTGCGCGGGCTTTCGTTTTCGGCTTGTTGTTGCAAATTCATTTTTTGTTTCGTTTTTATGGGCCAATAATTCCGTCAGACGTTTGCGCAAATTTTGCGGAAAATTTGCGCAACGCCGCGCCGGGCGGCGAGTCCCTCTAGCTGTGCTAAGGGAAGATGTCTGACGGAATTATTGGCTTTTAACATGGTCTTCATAGCTGTGTGCATCGTTGTCATTACGATAATGGTGGTTGACTGGATTTGCTTACCGAGTAGTGGGAGGGTTGGTTTGGAGTAAGTGCGAATAGTGGCTTCAAGGGGATGACGAGGCGTAAATTCCGGTTACAGTGGCCTCTATGTTAAGAGTGATTGCCAGTCGAAATGCCAAAGAATACTTCGCTGAATCTTTGAAGCGTGAGGATTATTACAGTGAAGGGCAGGAAGTAAGCGGCGATTGGAACGGGATGGCAGCGGAGAAATTAGGATTGTCAGGCGCAGTAACGACGGCTGCTTTTGAATCCCTGTGCGATAACGAAAAGCCGGGGACAAATGAACGGTTAACGCAACGGAACAAAACCAATCGCACGGTTGGCTACGATTTCAATTTCCATTGCCCTAAATCGGTTTCGGTTGCTTACGAGTTCACGCAGGATGAACGAATTTTGGATGCGTTCAAAATGTCGGTGAACCAGACGATGCGGGAGATTGAATCGGAAATCAAAACACGGGTGCGGAAACAGGGAGCCAATGAGAACCGGACAACAGGCAACATGATTTGGGCGGAGTTTGTCCACTTCACCGCGAGACCAGTCAACGGCGTTCCCGATCCGCACCTGCACGCGCATTGCTACACTTTTAACACGACCTGGGACGACGAGGAAAAGAAATGGAAGGCGGGGCAATTCCGGGATTTGAAGGCCGATGCGCCGTATTTTGAAGCGGCGTTCCATGCACGGTTTTCAAGGCAACTGGCGGAATTAGGTTATCGCATTGAACGGACGGCCAAAGGTTGGGAACTGGCCGGGGTGCCGCAACGGGTGCTGGATGAATTTTCCAAGCGCACGGAGCAGGTCGAGCAAAAGGCGAAGGAATTGGGCATCACGTCGGCCAAGGGAAAGGACGGGCTGGCGGCGATGACACGCGAGCGCAAACGGAAGGACATGGAAAAGCCGGAATCGCGCGAACTGTGGGGCAAACGCATTTCAGCCGATGAACGGGTGATAATTCAAAACAGCCTCCGCAATCAGGTTTTTGACACGCCAAAGATTTCCGAAATGAAGGCGATGGATTTTGCCGTCCAGCATTGTTACGAGCGCGCCTCCATCGTCACGGACAAGGAACTGCTCCGGCACGCGCTGCGCTTCGGCATGGGTGATGTGGACGTGGCACAAATAAAACGCCAGCTTTTGCGCGATGAGTTGATTAAGGAAAACGTGGATGGTCGGCAATGGCTCACCACCAAAGACGTGCTGGCGGAAGAAAAGCGGCTGATTGATTTCGTCCAAGATGGCAAAGGCAAATTTAAGCCGTTCGGTTCGGGCAAATACCAGTTCCAAAATCCAAAACTCTCCGATGAGCAGCGCAACGCCGTCCGGCACGTCCTGCAAAGTACGGAGCGCGTCACGGCCATTCGCGGCGGGGCTGGCACGGGCAAGACAACGATGATGAAGGAAGCCGTGGCCGCCATTGAATCCACCGGGCAGAAGGTTTTCACGTTCGCACCATCGGCGGAAGCGTCGCGTGGTGTGCTGCGGTCGGATGCCGGTTTTGCCAATGCGGAAACGGTCGAGGCATTGCTGCAAAATCAAAAGTTGCAAGCACAGGTTCGCGGGCAGGTGATTTGGATTGATGAGGCCGGACTTTTGAGCGTTCGCACACTGGCGCGGGTGGCGGATCTGGCTGAAAAGGAAAACTGCCGGATTATCCTCTCGGGTGACACCGCCCAGCATCGCGCCGTTGAACGAGGCGATGCGCTCCGCATCTTGGAAAAACACGCCGGTCTGCCCGCCGTGGAACTGAAAGAAATCTGGCGGCAAAAGGCTGACGCACATAAAGCCGTGGTCGCCGATTTGCAAACAGGCAATTTGGAGAACGCATTTAAGCGATTGGACAAGCTCGGAATGTTGCGGGAAATGGATGCCGACAAGCGGCATGAGGCGTTGGCAACGGATTACGCTGAGGCCGTCGGTGAAGGCAAGTCGGCCTTGGTCATTTCGCCGACGCACGCGGAAGGCGAGCGGGTGACGCGGGAAATCCGGGCGAAACTGAAAGCCGCCAAGAAGCTCGGCGCGGGTGAGCGTGAGTTTATCCAACTCAAAAACCTGCAATGGACGGAAGCGCAACGCGCCGATGCCCGCAATTATCAGGTCGGGCAAATCGTCCAGTTCCATCAAAACCTCGCCGGGTTCCGGCGTGGGGAACGGGTCACGGTAAAACCACACGATGCCAGCGGCGTCATGGTCGAACGGCAGAATGGCACGACGACATCGCTCCCGCTGGACGTGGCGGCGCGGTTCCAAGTTTATGAAGCCAGAAAAATTACTCTGGCTGCCGGTGACTGGCTTCGGATTACGCAAAATGGTTTCACGAAGGACAAACAGCGGCTTAACAATGGCGATTTGAAGCAAGTAAAAGGCTTCACCAAAGACGGGGCCATCAAACTGGTCAACGGGTGGGTGGTTTCAAAAGATTACGGCAACCTGACGCATGGCTACTGCCTCACGTCCTACAGTTCGCAGAGCAAGGGCGTGGACTGCGTGTTTGTGGCCGAAAGTTCCGAGTCGTTCCGCGCTGCCGACCGCGAGCAATTTTATGTCTCGGCCAGCCGGTTCAAGGAAACCCTGACGATTTATACGGATGACAAGCACCACTTGCTTGAGGCCGTCCGCAAATCCTCGCACCGGCCTTCGGCGTTGGATTTGGTGGCGAAGGAAATTGCTGAATCAGTCAGTGAAGCGGAAACCAATAAACCATCACCGCCGATGGTTGCGGAAAATGAGCAAAAGGAAATTACCCAAACAACAAGGGCGCCTTGGTTTCACAAACCCGCAATTCGTAAAACCCAATCGAGAGGCGTGAAGGTATAAAATACTGGCGCTGGCCGGAGCGCAACCTCACCGGCAATGCCATTGACTTCCATATCCGACGGTGACCACTTGAGTCTGGCTTTAGGATTGGGCGATATTAAGTCTGATACGCTGGGCATACTTGTTAAGGGCCGCAGTGTCGCGGTAAAAAGTGTCGTTTTTGAGCCGAACTGCCATCATAAATTCGGATGAGTTCATGATGACAATGCAGGCGAAGCGCCGTCAAGCGCCGTCCGTTTTTTCTCAGACTGTTGCGCTTCAGACGGAATGACATTTTTGGGGAGTTGAACACGGGCCTCGCCATGACGGGCATGACGGCTCAGGAATTGACAGCGGTGGTGCCGCCTTTGCCAACCCGGAACTCTATGAGTATCTGGAAGCCGAGGGTTTCGAGTATGCCATCCGTCTGCCGGGCAATGATGCGTTGTTGCGGGACATTGAGCCAATGCTGACCCGACCGGTGGGG
>JBEKZC010000081.1:0-15063 GCA_049510295.1 Verrucomicrobiota bacterium
CACGACGCCCACCGCCACGAGTTTGCCCAGGCGGTCGCGCGCCTGGCCGGCGATTCTCAATCCCGTGAAGAGAACCACCGCATACAGCGCGATCACCATCACGCTGCCGACGAATCCTTCCTCCTCGGCAATTACGGAGAAAATGAAGTCGTTATGAGCCACTGCTCGCGGCAAATAACCGAGGGCGTTCTGGGTGCCCTGCCGCCAGCCTTTGCCCGCCAGCCCGCCGGAGCCGACGGAAATCAGCGCCTGCCGGACATTATATTCATCGTCCAGTTGTTGTTGTCGCAGGCGTTGCAACTCCGCCGGTGTGGCATTCGGCGGAGCAAAATGGGTGTAATCCCGTCCAAAATAAACCAGCAGCCGGTCGCGCTGATACGGCTGCATCGAAATCTGCCACCGGCCCGGCGGCATGAACAGCACGTCCAGCAAAAACAGGACGGCCAGCAAGCCAACCACGCCGACCAGTTGGAGCAGATATTCTTTGGGCGTGCCGGCAACGAACATCATTACCAAACCTGTCGGCAACAATACGAGCGCCGAACCCAAATCCGGTTCCTTCAAAATCAGCGCGAAGGGCAGCAGCAAAAGCCCGATGCCTTTCCAGAAAATTGCCGGATGCTGCAATTCATCCTCCGGCCGGCTCAGGAAATGCGCCATCGCCAGAATGAACGCAAGCTTGGCGAATTCACTCGGTTGAAATTGGAAGAATTTGAGATCAATCCACCGCCGCGCGCCAAAACGCATCGAGCCGACGTGCGGAATCATCACGGCAACCAGGCAAAAGATCGTCACCCAATACACCACAAACGACCAGCGCGTCAGCGTGTGATAATCCACGAGGCACAGCGCCGCACCCGCGCCCAAGCCGAGCGCATACCAGACGATCTGGTGAACCCAAGTCTGGTCATACCACGGCAGCGCCACCGCCGCTTCGTTGACCATCGTGGCGCTGTAAACGAACGCCGTGCCAATCAGCGTCAACCCGGCCAGCACGGCCAGTTGCAACCGGTCGATCTTCGCGTGTGGTTCGTTGATGGGGATGTTGAGCATTTAATTTGCCTGCCCGTCGTGCCGCAGTGCAGGCAGGGCGGGTCCGTTGGACTTTTCGCTTTTCAAAATTGCTTCGTAAACATCATGCGCAATCGGTGCGCAGGTTGGGCCGCCATAAGTGCCGCTTTCGACCATGACCACGACGGCGTAGCGCGGATTTTCATACGGCGCAAACGAGGCAAACCAGGTGGTGCGGTCAATCTCCTGGTTCCGCGAGTTCATTACCTGTGCCGTGCCGGTCTTCCCGCAAATCTTTAGACCGGGCACTTGTGCGGGCTGCCCGGTGCCTTCTTCGGTTTCCGCCAGCATCGTGTCGTGCAAAATTTTCAAATTACGGGCGCTGACGTCGAGATGATCTCGCACGAGGCCGGTCGGGAAATTGGTCATGGCTTCGCCGGAAGCCGGGTCCTGCGGCTCGATGCGCTCGACCAGCCGCGGCCAGAGAACCGTGCCGCCATTGGCGATGGCCGCATACGCGACGGCCATTTGCATCGGCGTCACGGCCATTTCACCCTGCCCGATACAAATGTTTGCCGAGTCGCCATCACGCCAGTCAGGGCTTTGCACCTGCTTCAACGTCGGGAAAATACCCTTCGTCTCTTGCCGCGTCGGCAGGCCGGTGCGTTCGCCAAAATGAAATTTCTCGGCCATGCGAACTACATTCTCAATTCCCGCGCGCAGGCCGACGGTGATGAAATAGGTATTGCTGGAGAAAATGATGGCGCGCTGGAAATTGTATTGGCCCGGCGGTGCCAAATCCGTGATGTGCCGCCGCCCGACATAGACATAACCCGGATTGTCAACAAGAGCGTCCGGATCCAAGCCGGCTTGGAGGGCGGCCAGCCCGACGATGGGTTTGAACATCGAGGCGGGCGCGTAATTTTCATAAGTCGCGCGATTGGATTGCGGACGCAATTTCGGATCGTTCATCCGCGCCGGTTCGTTGGAGGAATAATCCGGGTTGATGGCCGGCGACGAAACCATCGCCAGCACGTCCCCCGAGCGCACATCCATCACGACGATCGCCGCGCGCGCGTCCGCGCCCCGATGCGCCGCCAGCGAACGTTCCGCCGCCTGTTGAATGTCGAGGTCAATCGTCAGCACAACGTTATCGCCCGGTTCCGCCTGACTTCCCACGCTTTCGGTCTGACGATAGCCGAGATTGTTGACGAGCACGGCCTCCGCACCCGGGCGCCCGCGCAATTGCGCGTCGAACCCGGCTTCAACACCGACCTGGCCGCGATAATCCGGCATATAGTAATTGAACGGGTAGGCATCTTCACCTTCCTTGGAACTATCGTCGCGCAGCACATAACCGAGCAAATGCGCTGCCGTTGTGCCATACGGATAACTGCGAGCGGGTTGCAAGTCCAAAACCACACCCAGGCCGCCGGGATATTGCTCCTCAAAACGCGCGATTTGCGTCTCGTTAAGATTGGGCAGCAACGGATACGGCAGCGCGAGCCGCGTATCGTAGTGGCGTTTGAACATCGCCGGATCGAGCACCAGCGGCTGGCCAAGCCGCTGGCCGACCTGTTCCACCACGCTGTCCGCCACTTGAAAACGCGTTTGGTCGCGAAGCTGTTGCAATTGATCGGTCGCGAGCGCGAATTGCTTTCGTTCGGCCTTGGTCAGCGACCGGCCAAGTTGTTTCTCCTGCGCGGCAATGCGCTGTTTCTGGCCGGCCCGCGCCTGCGCGATGGCCGCACCGTAGGCGGCGTCGAATTGCCGGCGTAAATCATCAAGGTAAAGGCTGAGACTGAAACGCGGACGATTTTCAGCCAGCACCCGGCCGTTGCGGTCGAGAATTTTCCCGCGCACGGCGGGGATGCGGACGGTGCGATACGACTGCGTCTCCAGATGGCTTTCATATTTGCGCGCGGAAACGACCTGCACCCACCACAGGCCGGCCAGCAAAACAAACAGGCCGCCCGCCAGCGCCACCGCCAGGAGGCGGAGCTGCGGATCGTTCTTTTTCAGTTCGTCAAAAATCAGCATGGGAACGGAATGGGATGATGGAGCAATGGAGTGATGGAGTGATGGGAAAGACACCCGAGACTGGCTTCCAATACTCCATTACTCCAACACTCCATCACTCCGTTTTGCGTTATTCCGTGTTTCATTTTCATATTCTTCCCCGACGGATTTCCCGGTCGGGACGGAAACCGGGTTCAATCCTCGGCTGATAGCCGAGCGAGCGGTTGCACCAATTGAACAGCGCGAACACAAACGGCGTCGCCGCCGCGCCGCCCGCGGTCATCACCAGCCATTGCCAGATCGAACCCCAGCCCAGCAGTGGTTGTTTCCCGGCGGTCAACAAAAGCAAAATGGACAGCACCGGCACGATGGCGCTGGCCATGGTGCCGAGGACGAGTTGCGCGAACGACAACTCGCGCAAAATCAAGTCGCGCCGCAGATAAATCACGAATCCGACGGCAAAGAGCGGCAGGATGCTGATCCCGAGCGGATTGGCCGACAGCGCGTCGAACCATAAACCGCCCAGCACGGCGAGCAATGAGACCGTTGCGATGTCCTCGTTCAACGCTGCATACACCATCAGCACCGGCAGCAAATCCACCTGCGCGCCGAGCCAATGGTGCAGGACGGGAAGCGTTGCTTCGCCAAACACCGCTAGAAACGCAGCGGCCAGAATCAGAATGATCCGAAACATGTTCATTTGATGGGGAACATCCAACATCCAACATCCAACATCCAACGCCCAATGAAAGTTTCGCGGGGCGCACCAGCATTATTGGATGTTGGGAGTTCGATATTGGATGTTGGATGTTTTTTCATCTTCATGGAAACAGCACCCAGACTTGCTCGAGCGCGCCGAGATTTGCCGAAAGTTTCACGCGCGCCTCGGTGTAAAGGCCGAATTCAACCGGGCGCGAATCCACCACCTGGCCGATGGGAATGCCTTTGGGAAAAACGCCGCCGAGGCCGCTGGTGATGACGTTCTGGCCGGGTTTCAAACTCGCGCTGCCGGAAAGATAGGTCAAATCCACGAGCGATGTATCCAGCGGGCCGCTCGCGCTGACGATGCCCGTGTCGTGCGCCGGATTTTCAACGAGCGCGGAGACGTGGCAATTCGGGTCGCCGATCAAAACCACTTGCGAGCGCGTGAGACCGACGGATGAGACGCGGCCGACCAGACCTTCGGCGGTGAGCACGGGCAAATTCTCCCGGAGCCCGTCGCGGCTGCCGAGGTCAATCTGCACGGTGCGCCACCAATTGGCCGGGTCACGCATGATGATGTTGGCGAGTTTGAGTTTCCACGGCGCCTGCTGCTGCCACCCGAGCAGCGAGCGGAGCTGGTCGTTTTCGCGCGCGATGGCAGCACTCTGCACGGCCAGGGCTTTGTACTGATCGTTTTCCCGGCGGAGCCGGTCAATTTGTTGAAGCAATTCACGCCGGGGCAGGACGCTGTCGGCCAAATCGGCAGGGAGTTGTTGGGTGGTGTTGGCCAGCCCGAACAGCGGCAAAAACGAACTGGCGATGGTGAGCTTGAGATGGGCGGTCACGCGCGGCGGCAGGCTGAGAATCAGCAGTACCAGCAGCGTCACCGCGCCAAGCGCGAGATAATTTTTTTTCCTAAACATCCTGCTACTCCCGACAAACGTGTCGGGGCGCGCAGGTGAACACGCAGGCCTTCGCCCCGCCGGGCGGGGTTTCGGCCACGCAAAGGCGGGAAATCAATATTTGGCGTTGGTCGCGACGCGCTTGAGGAATTCGATTTCCTGCAAGACGCGGCCGGTGCCTTCGGCAACGGCGCTCATGGGGTCGTCCGCGAGGTGGACCGGCAAGCCGGTTTCCTCGGCCACCAGCCGGTCTATGCCGCGCAACAGCGAGCCGCCGCCGGCCATGACCAGGCCGCGGTCCACAAGGTCGGCGGCAAGTTCGGGCGGACAGCGTTCCAGCGTGAGGCGGACGGACTCCAAAATGCTCGACAGCGGTTCTTGCAACGCTTCGCGAATTTCCTCGGAACGAATGGTCAAGGTTTTGGGCAGGCCGGAACCCAGGTCGCGGCCTTTGACATCCATGGTTAATTCCTGTTCCAACGGAAACGCGGAGCCGATGCGTATCTTGATTTCTTCCGCGGTGCGTTCACCTATCAACATGTTGTAGGCGCGTTTCATGTGCGCAGTGATCGTTTCGTCAAATTCGTCTCCGCCCACCCGCAGGCTGCGGCAGAAGACGATGCCGGCGAGGGAGATGATTGCGATTTCACAAGTCCCGCCGCCGATGTCCACGATCATGTTGCCCGCCGGCTCATGCACCGGCAAACCGACGCCGATGGCCGAGGCCATCGGTTGCTCAATCAAATACACCTCCCGCGCGCCGGCGTGGGTGGCGGAATCTTTGACGGCCCGTTTTTCCACTTCCGTGATGCCCGAAGGCACTGCGACCACGACCCGTGGCGCAATTAATTTGCGATGGTGAACCTTTTGGATGAAGTGGCGGAGCATGGCCTCGGTGATCTCGAAGTCGGCGATCACGCCGTCTTTCATGGGCCGGATGGCCACGATGTTGCCGGGCGTGCGGCCCAGCATTCGTTTGGCTTCCGCACCGACGGCCAGCACGTTGGTCGTGCCCGCCTGAATGGCTACAACCGAAGGTTCGCGCAGGACGATTCCGCGGTCCCGCACATAGACGAGGGAGTTGGCCGTGCCCAGGTCTATTCCAATATCGTTGGAAAACAGGCTTTTGAATTGCGCAAACATGAATTTGCCTAACGCCGCACAGTTAATCCATTACGTCCCAAAAGGTCAAGCAGCGAATAAATGGCCTGCCAAGTCGAAGCTCGAAGCGCATCACGGAACGACAGCTTCAGCCCGCCTTCGCGTTGCACGCTACGGCGCGGCAGTCTTCGCCCTGCGCTGCGCTTCGAGCGAAGACTGGTGCCAGCGACTGGAATCGAACCAGTGACCTCGGGCTTATGAGTCCCACGCTCTAACCAACTGAGCTACGCTGGCAACCGAGACCGGCATTACATTCTGGGCACAAACCGCGCGCTGTCAAATCTGAACCACGCCCACCGAAAACGGGTTGGATAAAAAAACAGCCTGAACCGAAGTCCAGCCTTGCTTTTGCCAACCCGTCAACACCGTTCACGCTTCTTCCAAAACAGTCCGCCAAATCAAGGCAAGGCCGCTTGCAAGCGATGGAGAAAATCACTTTCGGCGCGCCCAAATAAAATCATCTTCCGCGCAGATAGTTTTGCACCTCGTCATGATTGCCCGCGAAGTCAAAAACAAGCACACCCTTGCGCGCCTCAAAGACCAGACGTAATTTCAATCCCGTGCGACATTCAAACACCCCCGGCGCGAGCTTGCGGACACTCAATCCCGCGTGACGGTGGGGGTTGCCAAAACCGGATTGGATTTCTGCGAGTGTTCGCGCCACTTCCGCTTCGCGCCCCTTCACCGAGGCGCGGAAACGTCTCGTGGTTTCAATCACGCAAGGCATCGGCTCCCCCGGTGAAAGGTTTGACCGTCCCGCGCCGCCGCTCCTGGGCAATGCTCTTTTCAATCCGCCGTGCCGCCGCCGCCATCTCCGCTTCCGTCAGCCCGTATTCCTGCAAAGCGTAATCTTCCGAATATACGGAGACCGGGCGCAGCGCGACAATCTTGTCGCCAAATACAAAGCCAATATCCTCACCCGCAACGGCTTTCTTGAGCCAAAACCCCAGCCGCCCGCGTCCTTCCGTAATTGTCAAAGTCTTCATACGCTCATTTTAACATCTCTTAATCAAAATGCAATCCCTGATTGCGACAATTTGAACCGCACAACCGAAAACCGGCTTGGCCAAACGACTGAACGTCTCTAATCTCCGCCTGTCAGTATTTCAAATTCATGAACCAAAATCCGGCATCGCGTTTTCAGAAAAAACCGCGCTCGCGCCATGGCTTCCTCGGGTTCTGTTTTGTGTCGCTGCTGGCCGCCTTCACCGTTTTGCGTCTCGTGTTGCTGCTGCGATTCGGCCCGCCTTCCGCCGCGCCCTGGAACGTTCTGCTGGCCTTTGCCGCCGGCTTTTACCGCGATGTCATCGCCGCGTTGTGGTTCATGCTGCCGACGCTGTTCTGGTGTTTTATCGTCGGCAACCGCCTGTTCGCGTCGCTCATCCACCGCCTCGGGTTCCGGTTTTTCATGACCCTGCTCTGGGCCGTGCAGGTGTTTTTGCTCGCGGCGGAATTTTATTTCTTCGCGGAATTCAAATCGCGCTTCAATCCGGTCGCCGTGGACTATCTGATTTATCCGCGCGAGGTGTTCATCAACATCTGGGACGCATATCCCGTCCCGGCGGTCGTTGCCGGCTGCGTGCTCATCGGCGCGGGCTGGATGTGGATTGCCGGACGTTTGTTCAAAACGATGTGGACCAAACCGGTCTGGATTGGGACGCGGTTTCTCTGGTTCGCGGGCGCGCTGATTTTGTTTTTTGGCCTGACCCGGACGGTCAATTTGAACCCGCCTCATGTCAGCGAAGACCGCACCCTCAATGAAATTGCCAACGACGGCGCCACTTCCTTTTTCGCCGCCGCGTGGACGCGCAATCTTGATTATCCCACATTTTACAAAACCCTGCCGCGGGACGAAGCCTACGCCCGCGTGCATCGCCTGCTGGCCTCGACCAACGCGACTTTTGTCGGCGACAATTTCAGCGTCGAACGGAAAATTTCCGGCGATTCCAATCGCCCGCGTCTGAACGTCGTGATTTTGCTCGAAGAAAGTCTCGGCTCGGAATTCTGGGGCTGCCTCGGCCGCACGAACACGCTGACGCCGGAAATGGACCGGCTCGCCACGCAGGAGGGTTTGCTGTTCGACAACATTTACGCCTCCGGCAACCGCACCGTGCGCGGCATGGAAGGCGCGCTGTCGTCGTTTCCGCCGCTGCCCGGCGACGCGATTGTCCACCGCGACCGCTCCGAAAACGTCGAAACCATCGCGCGCGTGCTCAAGCGCGACGGCTACAACACGATGTTCCTCTACGGTGGACACGCCATGTTCGACAACATGAAACCGTTTCTCGTCGCCAACGGTTTCGACCAGATTGTGGACGAAAAAGATTTTCCCAATCCGTCGTTCGCGAATGTCTGGGGCGTGGCGGACGAGGATTTATACGCGGGCGCCATCCGGCAATTCCGCGCCTTGAGCCAGACCAACAAACCGTTCTTCGCCACCATCCTGTCCGTGTCGAATCACAAGCCTTACACTTATCCCCAGGGCCGCATTCCCGAAAACCCGAATGGCACACGCGACAACGTTGTCAAATACACCGACTGGTGCCTCGGCCAATTTTTCATGGCCGCGAAACCGGAGGCATTTTGGACGAACACCATTTTTGTCGTCGTGGCTGACCATGGCGCGCGGGTCTATGGCAGCCAGGACATCCCGATTTTTTCCTACGAAATCCCGCTCGTGATCCTCGGCCCGGCGGTCGCGCCCCAACCCCAACGCCTCCACGCGACCGGCTGCTCGCTGGACGTGCCGACGACGATTCTCGGCCTGATTGGCCGCCCCTATGAAAGCCTGTTTCTGGGACGCGACCTTTTGCACGACCCACCGGACACCCTCCATGCCTTGCTGAATCACAACCGTGACATTGGGATGTTCGCCCATGACCGGATGGTGGTGCTGGGTCTGCAAAAAGCGGTCGAATTTTATGCCGGGAACCCGCACGCCGTGAATTTGGAACTGACGCCGCAGCCCACGCCGGAAGATTTGGAACTGGAGAAAAACGCCGAGGCCATTTTTCAGGTGGCGGATGAACTCTACATGAACCGCCGCTACCACCTGGATCCGTGAACTAAAAGCCCGGTCCAAGACGATTACCCGGAATATGCCCTGAAGAATTCCTGACACACCGTTGATGCTGCAAGTGCCGGGAATCAGACGCTGCCTTGTCTGAAGCGCCGGGAACAAACCAGCGCACCCAAACCAAGCAGAAAACAGCCAGCCGTCGTGGGTTCGGGAACAGCGCCCAGGCTCACGGTCATCCAAATAGACGGCCGGCCCATCTGAACCATCGTGGAAGGGCGACTCCGGTTCACATGAAGCGCTCACGGCATTTTGCCGCGCATTGACCCGACATAAGGGGGGCGCATTAGCCGGAACGATGCAGTTGGTTTGGGGAGCGCGGGCGTCTCGACCGCGGTTTTCGGCGTCTGGCCGGAAACATTCTGCCGCGAGCTGGGAGAACCGTTTAATCCCGCGTTCATCCGCGAAGACCAGTCGGCGAGACGCCGACTGGAGCGATCGGGACGGTCGCGCTCCCCATTTCTTATTGAATCGTTCCGGCTTGGAAAAGAGGATGCTAACTCGACAGGTCACGGCAGGTCGGGCACGTCGGTGCCGCGGAACTTGTGCGCAGTGGTCAAGCTCCGCAAAACGATCAGGCCGGTCGTGAAGACCGGCCTGATCGGCAGAGAAGGATTCGAAAATCCGACTTGATCAACTTTTATGCCGTGCGGGTCTTGCGCAGCATCCGCAGGGGCAGCAGCAGCAACGCGCCCGCGATAATAATCGTCATCGTCGTGGGCTCGGGAACGGGCACAACGTAATTCTGTCCATCGGGGCTTACCAAACCCACCAGATCTGCCTCAGCCGAGAGGTTAACGAGGTTGCCTAACATGTTGGCAGCTTCGTCTGTGACCGGATCATTGCCACTGACGGTGATAGTGTAAGTATTGACATTCGCAGCAGCTATGTCCTCCCATACGGCCACCTGTAGCGCCGCGGCGTCCTGGGCATCCATGGTGGGAGAGTAGTACGCTGCCCATAGTTTCTCGATATCGGTTGCGACACCAGAGCCCATGGGACCAGCGGGAGCCATCGGAGCAAGTGCAAGGTCGGTATAATAGTAGTCGGATAACGTACCACCGGTATTCTCGCGAAATACATCAATGCACAAGGAGGGGGTCGCCACTCCATCCACGGTCAGATTGTATATTCCAGCATATACTCCACCCGAGAATAAGGTGCTGCTATTCGTGAGATTTACCACTTCGTTGGGATCTACATTATTAAGTGTGACAGTTGTGGCGCTCGCACTCATCGCCCCGGCCAAGCCGGCCGCCATAATTGCCAGCTGTAATTTCCGTATTGTCATGTTCCCTTTCTGTTTTTTGTCTCTATGGTTAACCTTTTTCCGGTTGGTTTTTGCGGGGGCCTGCTTGACTTTTTTTGGTTGGTTTTTGCGGGGGTCTGCTTGAATACATTTCTGATTCGAGTTTTGTTTTTCTGATTAGTTTTTTGCGGGGGCTTTTTTTGAATCCCGGCTGCCTGCCAGGATTCCGGTGACAAAAATCAAAAAGAGGGCCAGCGCGTAAATCAGATACCAAAAGAGTGACATGGGATTGATTGGGTTCTCTGGAATACGCATAATACGGGGGTTTTAATGGTTATCTGGTTATTTCATGACAGAACGCCGCCGCATGACCAACAGACCTGTCAGCCCACAAACCATGAGTGCGAATGTCCCAGGCTCGGGGACCGTGGAGGGCATCAGATCTTCCTCAAAACTCGTAGATCCAGTGAAGGTTACTGAAAGACTAAAATCCAGAATGCTGTTATTAGGTAGAACCGGAGTGCCGGCATAATAGTCGACGTACCCAATCCAGTCGCTGCCAACTAGGGTCGGCGTGATGGTGTTGACTGTCCACCCAAAATTGGCCACGCCGACATTGGAAAATGAAAACGACTGGCTCATCGTAATCGTGACCTCGTAGTCGTACCAAGTGTACCCGGTATCATTATTAATTACCTCGTTGAGTTGCAGCGTTGGGTCTGTCCCATCCGTAGAGATAGTGCCTCCCATGCTCCCCACAGCCCATGCGGACTGCGTCCCCTCAATGCTCAACTGGTAGTTACCGGAACTGCCTGTTAGAGAGCCATAGGAACAAGTCAAGACATTGGGGTTATAATCCCAGATGTTGATATTCGTGATATTATCCGCCCGGCTGAAACCGGTCCCCGCCAGTAACGCGGCCATAATTGCAAGCATTCTAATTTTCATAAACATTTCTGATTCGGGTTTTGTTTTTTGATTAGTTTTTTTTGCGGGGGCCTGCTTGAATCCTGGTTCCACGCCGGATTCCTGCACCAAGAAATGGATTTGGGTTCAAATTAATCATGGACTATAGAGCTAATAAAATTCTGAGACGGTTGAACAATCCCAAGGATATTCCCTGCCGATCTTCTTGCTGCATCCTCACCTGTCTCGGGCGCCTGAATCCCGCCTTTTTACCGATGGGTTCCCCCAGGTTGGTCGTTACTTGCACGCAACGATCGTCCCACAATTCAATCATTCGCTGGTCTTTTACGTTGGTCACTTCCAAATCCGGCAATCCACAACTGGCAAGCCATTCTTTGATCGCCGCCACCTGCCTGGGTGAAGAGGCGCGGGCGGTGAAAATTTTTACGGTGCGTCCTTCGGCAATCCATTTCTGCACGCGGGCCAGCATCGGCTCAATGGGACTGCCAATCTCGTCCCCGCGCGCGCTGCCAAGGTCGCGGGCCAGTGTCCCGTCCAGATCCACACCAATCCACGGGGAACCGCCATACCGCACCTGGGTGTTGTCCGCGAACTGCTGGCCGCACTTTCGGCACACCGCGCCGAAACGCCCGTCCTCCAGCCAGAAGGGCTTTAATTCCTCACCGCAACAGCTCTCCTCGACTTTGGCCGATGCGAAACCGTTGCCCTGCCCGTCTTGACCGTCTTGGTCGAATCGGGGCAGATACCGTGCGCCACCCTTGGCCCGGCCAACATTGGCCATCACTTCCTCTCCGTTGTGTAATGCGGTGTTCATCCACGAAAATCAGTAAACGCGCGCGAGAGTTTGATCGGAAGATTCCGGCGACGCGCGCGATGGGTCCAAACCAGCAGACCCAACCCGCCAAACAACAGGCAGAGGCTGGAAGGCTCAGGAACAGGAGCATAATCATACGTGACCGAAGCCGTACCTGCCAGATCTCCACCACCGCCGCCGAACAACGCCCCGTCGGTGATAGAAACATCGCCGAATCCGGTTGTTCCGAAGACGAGGTTGCCTGCGCCCGTGTAAGCAGCCAAATCCAAGCCGGATGCCGCCGTCAAGTCTGCAGGCGCCGAAGTGCTGCCGACGAACTGCAAGAGACTGGAGGGACCGGTATAGTATGAAACTTCCTGTCCGCTGCCGTGGATGGATCCTGTTGTGACCGTCGGTACGGCCAAGTTCCAGCTATCAGAGCCATAATTGATTGTCCAAGTGTCGTCGACGGGACTGAAACCGTAAGTAACCGAATCGGAGGACGTGAAAGGTAGGGGTGTATTTGGGCTGGTGAAATTGCCAACTGTTGCATAAGGGGTGACTGTAAAGTCCAGCGTGACCTGTACGCCTGTCAACGTCCCCAGAGCGCCATTGAACATGGGCAGGTCTGTCGTCACGCTGCTGCCTAACGTTGACGGAGAAATAGTCCCATTGTAAAATATTGAGTCTGCTTTGACCGGCAGTGCCACGACCAATCCTGCGAGTACCAGTCCTGTAACGAATGTTTTCATTATGGCTGTTTTCCTGTTGTCTAAAGCTGCTTTTATGCGGCTCTTCGTTTGCACGCGTGCCGTTTAATCCAAGGCACACTGCCTCTTATTTTCACACCTACTGTTGTCGTCGGAAGCCGGAACACTTACAATGATTTCATGTTCACAATTGACCATTAAATGCTCACAAAATGACCGGGGTTATTGACCAAAAGGCGGGATATCCACATTTCACATCGGAACCGGAAGGACTATTCACCATTAGGAAAGTTATTCACAATTTAGGAAAGTTATTCACAAAGTATAATGATTTATTGACAAAAGTGTCTTAAATATCTACACTGCCCGCATTAGCCACGGGCAAAAGATTTGGAGAAGGTTTTGCTCCTGGAAAAATTTGTAATGTCATGCTTCCAGAAAATCTGGTCGCTGAGAAATGAAACTTTGGCAGCACTATTGTAACACGATCAGTTTGGAAGTTGTTTCAGATTGAGGGCAGTGATTACTGTAGAGCGGAGGGTGTAAAGTCGTAGTTTCCATGAAGTTTATGGTAGGCAATACCGCCATCCGACAGGCAAATCAGTTGCCACGAGAACATGTGGACAGTGGCTTGGCCAATTTGTTACATGGCAGCCTGACACATTTGGCCTGCAAGTGCTCGATAAAGGATACCGCGGATTTCTTAATCAAGAAGGATCGGATTGTTTGCGCCTTTTGCGACCGGGAAATTTTGTGCCTGCCTCCCATACTCGGGGTTTACAAGGCCACCTGTAGTTGCTGTAGCTCCTTTTCGGTCAAATCCACTTTTGTTCTGGATTCGCGGGGACTCTATACCTGCACCTGGTGCGGTCGAACGAAGTAGGCTGGTTCGAGTTTGTAAATGCCCCCGTCAACCTGGCTCAATTAACCGGTTCGCGACCTGCGAAACAAATGAAGTCCCGTCGCGAATTCATTCGCGCGAAAGCGGCGGGGGCAATCCGCCAAAATCTCCTACCAACAGCTTCACCGAAAATCATGGTTTGCGGCGGATGAGTTCGAAATTGCAAAGCCGCACTTCAGGTTTGCCCATGGTGTCGAGCACCAGTTGTTCATCCGCGTCGAAGGAAATCAGCAGGTGATCGGGTTTGAGGTTGAGGTCTTCAAAACCGCAATGAGCCTGTCGGCGAGTGACCATCTGCGTCAGTTCCTCCATGGTTTGTTTGGAAATCAGTCTGTTGGTGCAGGCGCGTTTGACGTTGACGGCCTGGTAGTATTTTCCGTCCTGCGCCGCGAGCAGTTCGTCCGGGCCGTTCCAAAAACCCCAGATGGTGATGTAGTCGTATTCCTTGCGCACGACCGGGTCGCCGTCGGGCGTGCGGAAATCCGCCAGCGCGGCGTAACGCCGTTCGTCGGACACCTGGCGGGCGGAACCCCGCTGGCGGCCGGTCATGTAAATGGCGCGCGGATAAACCGTCCTTACGCCGTGGCGGCTCATTTCGAGCGCAAAGGCAAATTCCTCGAAGGGACTGTTGAAGCCGTAGGCCCGCGCTGTCTCCTTGTGGGCATCGGGATTCTTCAACCACGGCGAGTCGCCCATGCGCGAGACCTTCCACACCAGATGGATGTTGTCCTTGGTGCGCGTGTAAAAAGTCTGGTTGTGGGTGGACAATTTTTTCTTTGGCGTGCGGCGCCAGCGCTCCGGCAGAAAATAATTAAACAAGTCGGGGTCCTTGCCCACCACCCAGAGCAAACCGCCCGTGCTTTCGGCGCGGCCAAAAATGTAATCCACCCCCAGGACGTTTGTGGCGCGGAGATGCGCCGGCAGCGGATTGGCGGCGTCCGTGTCGAACCGGCGGGCCATGTGTTTGAGGTAAAGTTGACGGTTGACGCTCCGCACGGCCTGTTCGTGTTCGGGGGTCCGTTCGAGCAATTCGTAGTCCACCAGCGCGTAGGCAAACTGATCGTTATGGTCGCGCAACAACGACTTGTCCGGCTGCGGGCGCAGAATAATGTGTGCCGGTTTCATATCCACCACCCGACAGCCTTTCTGCCACAATTCATGCGTGACCAGGCTGGTGACGCGGGCAAGAAATTCCGCCTGTGCCCGGCCTTCAAACCCGAATTTTTCCGCCGTTTCAACCGCATCCAGCCCCTTGATCCAGCCGAAAAGAACGACGTATTGCCGGAGAATATCAATCTCAACGCCGGGATGACGGGTCACCTTCGCCCGAATTTTGTCCTCGGAACGGCCCGTCTGCCAGAGCTGCAAGCGCTCGCCCGGCACATAGATCGCCAGCGGGCGTTGCGTGCGGATGCGGATGGCCGCCGGCCCGGCCTCGCCCCGGCGCAATTCCATGAGCAACGAAAACTCTTCGAACGGACTGTTGAATTCCGCTTGAATGAACTTGTTGACCGTGAGGGTGTCGAACGGCACCATTTCGCCCACGCGCGACCATTTGACGACCAGATTCAACACCTTGCCGTTCACCGGGCGCGTCGGCACTTTATAGACC
>JBEKZC010000082.1:0-14716 GCA_049510295.1 Verrucomicrobiota bacterium
GCATCCCGATCAGCGCGAACGGCATCAGAAAATACGGCCAGTAATGCCAGTTCCACGTCGTCAGGTAACCGAGGCTGAACGACTGGATGCCGCTGCCGAGGTAGGTGCAACCATCCACGATGCCGGAACATGTCGCCGCGGCCTTGCGCCCGCCGAAATCCGTCGCCGCCGTGCCGGCCATGAGCGATGTGATGCCCACCGCGGCCATCACGATGAGCACCGACGCACAGCCAAGAATGAGCGGGGAGGAAAACAAAAACACCGCCATCACCATCGCCATGATCAGGATGAAGCCGCACAAGAACGCCGTTGGGGGACCGCGCCGCGATTGGAACCACCAGTCGGATGCCATGCCGCCGGCGAACCCGCCGATGATGCCGAAGATGCACAACAGCAAACCCCAATGTTGCAGGAAAAATTCCGCGCCCGGCTGTTTCACCTCGGCGGCAAAAACGAAATACCATTGCGTGATGCCATTGCGGAACACACCCGAAGTCAGCCCGATGGCCGCAATCAGCAGCATCAACGGACTGGCAAAAACTTTTTTGAGCAGGTCGAGCGTCGTCAGTTCGATGTGCATCTGGCCGGACGAGGCGTCGTGCGTGTCGAAGTATGGAAAATCCGCCTCCTCCGGCGTGTCTTTGATGAGCCACCAGTCAATCAACACCCAGACAATCAAAATTGCCGACGGAATGAAAAATACCGCCCACGTCGCATCCACCGGTTTTGTGGTGGAAGCGAAAATTGCCTTCAGCAAATCGGGCAACCAGCCGCCGGTGGCGCCGGCTTTGGTCATATTGACAATTGCCTGCCCCCAGTCGAACGCGAAATAGACGCCGATGGAAATGAGCGTTCCAAAAATCGCGCCGAACACGCCGCGTTCGCGCACGTGGAACCAATACGCCTTGACCTTGATGATGGAAACCGCGCCGTAGCTCTGGAAATACATGTTTACCGAGTAGAGAAACGAAAAGGCGACGACCATGTTGACTTTCAATTTCCCCATCACGAGCAGCCAAGTCAGCACCCCGAGCAGAATGTTGGCCGCCGACGCGCCCAGGGCGGCGATGATGATGCCGCGTTTGCCGCCGATTTTGTCCACGAGCGGGCCGTTGACGAGGAACGACATCGCGTAAGTGACCGTGCCCGCCGCGAAGATCAGTCCGAGGTCCTCCTTCGACATCAAATCGCCGAGCGCGTTTTTGGAGACATTGAGGTTGTAGCGTCCCATGTAAAGGAACGCGTAAGTCATGCCGAGCGGAAACCAGTTGATGAAGCGGCGCATCATGAACCACCGGCTGTGGCCCATCGGGTTGTTGTGAAAATACAACCCGATAATCACCGCCAGACAAATGCCGACCAAAACCAAGTCCATTAAGATCCTTCGGTAGCCCGACAGGAAAACAGACCCGCACGGCACGGTCAAAGGATTTTATGTGACAAAAAAGCCGCGGAGAAGTCCCGCGGCTTGGTGAAAACAAATTGATTCGTTGCCGGCCTACTCGGCTTTCTTTTCCTTCTTTTCGGCCTTCGGAGCCTTGGGCGCCTTTTCAGCTTTTTCAGCCTTTACGTGCTTCTCGCCTTTGGGTTTGGTTTCAGCGGCTTCAACTCTTTCAGCCCGGGCGTGCTTCTCGCCGTGCTTCTCGCCTTTGGGTTTGACTTCGGCGGCTTCGGGTTTTTCGGCCTTTTCCCCTTCGGCATCCCGTCGGCCGTGACTGCGTTTTTCACGTCGGGGTTCCCTGCCCTCTTCTTTTTTCGGTTCAGCAGGCACCGGCGCAATTACCGGCGTCAGACTTTCAACGCGGACTTTCAGTGTGCCTTTGACCTCGGCGTGCAGATGCAGTTCGACCTCGTGGTCGCCCAGCGCGCGAATCGGGTGTTCGAGGTGGATCTTCCGTTTGTCGAGCGTGATGTCGAACTGGTGTTTCAATTCGTCGGCAATCACGCCGGCGGTCACCGAGCCGAACATCTTGCCGTCCTCGCCCGCTTTGACCTTGATGATGCAGATGAGCTTGGCGACGCCCTTGGCGAGTTCGGTCATGGTATTGAACTCGTGCGCTTCGCGTTCGGCGCGGCGCTGGCGCAAGGCCTCGATCTGGCGTTTGTTGGCCATGGTCTGGGGGATGGCCAGGCGCTGCGGGAAAAGATAGTTGCGCGCGTAACCGGCGGCGACCTTCACCTGGTCGGATTCGGCGCCGAGGCCGACGATGTTGTGCGTGAGAATGACTTCAGTCTTCATAAAAGTGACAAGTGACGGGTGACAAGTGACGGGAAAATTCGCCCGGGAAAATCAAAAGGGAACGTCGTCTCCTTCCGGGGGGGCGTCGGCTTCGCCGCCTTCGGGCGCGGGCGCCGGGGAAGTTGCCGCCGGACGCGAACGCGGAGCTTCAGGAGACCCGCCGCCGCCGCTGTCGCCGCGATTCGAGTCAATGAACGAAAAACTTTCGAGCACAACTTTCAATTTGCTCTGCTTTTGTTTCGTGTTTTTGTCTTCCCACGTGTCTTGTTTGAGCCGGCCTTCGACGAGCAGTGGCCGGCCTTTTTTCATGTATTGGGAAATGACCTCGGCCTGGCGTCCCCAAACGTCCACGTCCACGAAACTGACCTCTTCCTTGTTTTCGCCGCTCTCGCTTTTCCAGGTGCGGTTGACGGCCAGGGTGATGCGGGCAACCGCCGTGCCCTTGGGCGTGTAGCGCAACTCCGGATCACGGGTCAAATTGCCGGCGAGGATGACTTTGTTGAAGTTGGCCATAAGAAAGTTGAGGGTTGAGGGTTGAGAGGTTATTTCGCGGGTTTCGGTTCGGGCGACAGCGTGAACAGCACGCGGAACACTTCCTCGTTCAGCGCGAACCTGGCTCGCAATTGCGCGACGATGGCCGACGGGCCGGTGAAAATCACATTCGCGTAAAAGCCGGCGTTGTGCTTCTTGTCCGCCACCCGCGCAAAATTCTTTTTATCCATTTTTTGCACGGTTTCAACCTTGCCGCCCGCTGACTCGATTTCCGCGGAAATTTTGTCGAGCGCATCTTTGATGCCCTCTTCCCTGCCCGCCAGGTTCAGGATGAACAGACCTTCGTATCGTTTCACTGTTTTTTTTCTTCGTTCGCGGAGTCCACTACTCCGTTAAACTGGTTCATTGCTTTTTCAATGCCGGCATCCAACCAGCATTCCACCTGGTCGGCGGCCCGGCCCAAAACTTTTTCCATCAACGCGGCTTCGCCCGCCTCAAACCGTCCGAGCACATGATCCGTGATTTCCCGCGCACCGTCCACCCGGCCAATGCCGAGCCGCAACCGCGCAAAATCATTCGTGCCCAAATGCTGCTCGATGGACTCAAGTCCGTGATGGCCGCCGCTGCCACCACCCGACCGCAGGCGAATCTCGCCCAACGGCAAATCCGCATCGTCCACCGCCACCAACAGCTCCGACTGCGGTTGGAGCTGGTAAAAATTCTTCAATGCGCCAACCGCCTCGCCGCTCAAATTCATGAACGTCTGCGCCTGGCAAAGCAAAACGCGGACGCCGTTGCGTTCGGCACGCGCGATCCGGGCATTGAACTTTCGTTCGTTCGTCCAGCCTGCATTCCACCGCCCCGCCAGTTTTTCGACCAGCGTAAAACCGGCGTTGTGACGCGTCTGCGCGTATTCCGCGCCGGGATTGCCCAAACCCACGATGAGATGCAAATTCTCCATGCGCGGCGCGGGCGCGGCGACCCTCGCGGGCCGCCGGCAAAATTATTTCTTTTTCTCCGCCGGCGCTTTCTCGCCGGGCCTGGCAGCACCCTTCTCCGGAGCCGCGGCGGCAGCACCCTTGGCCGGCGCCTTTTCGCCGGGCTTGACCGGCACTTTTTCGCCGGGTTTGGCCGCAGCGCCTTTTTCACCGGGCTTGACGGCGCCTTTTTCGCCCCGGGCCGGCGCCGCACCCTCTTCGCCTTCTTCTTTCTTCTCTTTGATCATTTCGACATCGCCGGCGGACACCGCCTCGCCCTCCGCAACCGCAGCCACTTCTTCCTCTTCCGTGCGCGGCAGGGCGACAGAGATGACAGCAATGTCCTTGTCGCCGAGGATCTCGACACCCGCGGGCGCTTTGATTTCGCCGAGGTGGATTGACTTGCCGAGTTCGAGATGGCTCACGTCCACGACCATCTGCTCGGGCAAATCCCTGGGCAGGGCGCGCACTTTCAATTTGAAGACCACGTGCTCGAGCACGCCGCCGCTGTTTTTCACGCCGGCCGCTTCGCCAACGGTTTCCAGCGGCACCAGAACGATGACCTTTTCGTTCTCGGTCACTTCATGGAAATCCACGTGCAGCACGTCGCCCTCCAGCGGATGGTGCTGGATTTCCTGCACCAGCGCGAGGCGCCTGGCGCGGGCGTCGTTTTCGACGGACAAATCCACCAGCAAATTTTCGGAAACGGAATGGTGAATGAGGTCGGCGATCTCCTTGGCGCTGACTTCGAGGTTCTGTGGTTTGGCCTGCCGGCCATAAATGACGGCGGGCACGCGCCCGGCGGCGCGCAACTTCCTGGCTCCGTTCCGACGCGACTGCGTCCGGGGATACGCTTTCAACGGCACTGATTTCATCGTTACATCATCTGTTACTGCGGCGCATCAACTCGTGCGCCCGCCTTTGAATTCAAACAGCGAATTCACCGACGAATTATTGTGAATTCGCTTGATGGCTTCGCCCAAAAGTCCGGCCACTGACAACGTGGTAATCTTCACGCCGTCAATCGCAGGGCATTGGACTGTATCAGTCGTAATTAATTCGTCAATCACCGATTTTCGCAATCTTTCGACCCCCACGTTGTTCAAGATGGCATGTGACACACAGGCCAGAATCTTCTTGGCGCCCTTCCTTTTCAGCAAAGCCGCCGCCTGGGTCAATGTCCCCGCCGTTTCCGTCAAATCATCCACCAACAAAATGTTTTTGCCCCGGATTTCGCCGATGACCGCCATGGATTCGACTTCCGTCGCATTTTTACGTCGTTTGGCCACGATGGCCAGGCCACCCTCCAGAACCTGGGAATACGCATGCGCCATTTTCAACCCCCCCACGTCCGGACTGACGACGACCAGATTCGTCAGGTTTTTTTTCTTCAAATACTCATACATCACCGGCGCGGCATAGAGATGATCCACCGGAATGTCGAAGAACCCTTGAATCTGCTGCGCGTGCAAATCCATCGTGAGAATGCGATTCGCGCCGGCCGCCACCAGCAGGTTCGCCACGAGCTTGGCCGTGATGGGCACGCGCGGCTGGTCCTTGCGATCCTGGCGCGCGTAACCGTAAAACGGCAGCACCGCCGTGATGCGCGACGCGCTCGCCCGCCGCACGGCGTCAATCATGATGAACAGCTCCATCAGATTGTGATTCGTCGGTGGCGACGTCGGCTGGACGATGAACACGTCTTCGCCGCGCACATTTTCCTCGATCTTCACAAACGTCTCGCCGTCGGGGAACGGCTGGACGGAGCATTTGCCGAGCTGGCTGCCGATGGATTTGCAAATGGCCCGGGCCAAGGGGACATTCGCTGTGCCGCTGAATATTTTCACGAGTTAATGGTTGTTCCGGTTGAAACAGAAAAACCGCCGCTGTCGGCGGATGAAATTTCAAAACGACTGTAGCAACGAACGAACCCGACGCAAGTGGAAATTGGGAATTATTGACAATGGGGTGTCCGACCGCTTGCCATCGGCGGGCGCGTCACTTATTGTCGCTCCAATGAAATATCGTCGTTTTGGCCGGACGGAGCTGGTGATGCCGGTGATTTCCTGCGGCGGGATGCGTTATCAATTCAAGTGGCAGGACGTGGCCCCGGAGGAAATCCCGCGCAAAAACCAGGAAAATCTTGAAGCCTGCATCCATCGGGCGCTCGAACTTGGCATCAATCACATCGAAACCGCGCGCGGCTACGGCACTTCTGAAATGCAACTGGGCAACGTGCTGCCAGAACTGCCCCGCGATAAAATCATCGTCCAGACCAAGGTCACGCCCCGGGCCACGGCGGAGGAATTTCTCGGGACCTTCGAGACATCGATGAAATATCTGAAGCTCGACCACGTGGATTTGCTGGCGTTGCACGGCATCAACAACCGCGAACTGCTGGACTGGTCGCTGAAGAAAAACGGCTGCCTCGCCGCCGCGCGCCGGTTGCAGCAGGAGGGCCGCACGCGGTTCGTCGGTTTTTCCACGCACGCGACGACCGACATCATTCTCGAAGCGGTGAACACCGGCGAGTTCGATTACTTGAACGTCCACTGGTATTTCGTGAACGACTTGAACCGGGCCGCGCTTGAAGCCGCGCACCGGCTCGACCTGGGCGTCTTCATCATCAGCCCTAACGACAAGGGCGGGAAACTTTACGAGCCGTCGCCAAAGATGGTGGAACTCTGCGCGCCGCTGTCGCCGATGGTGTTCAACGACCTTTATTGCCTCGGGCGAAAGGAAGTCCACACGCTTAGCTGCGGCGCCAACCAGCCCGGGGATTTTGACGAGCACGTCGCCGCGCTGAAATTTTACGACAACATTCCGGAGACGATGGCGCCGGTTGAAAAGCGGCTGCGCGCGGAAATGGAACGCGTGCTGGGCGCGGATTGGTGCGCGCGGTGGTTTGAGGGTTTGCCGAATTACGTGGACGTGCCGGGGCGGGTCAACGTGTCGGAAATCCTGCGGCTGTGGACTTACGCGAAGTCGCTCGATCTCGTGGCGTGGGGCAAGATGCGTTACAATTTACTCGGACAGGCCGAGCACTGGTTTCCCGGCGAAAACGCGGCCAAGGTCCGCGAACTGGACCTGCAGGCAGTGCTGCGGAACAGTCCGTTTGCCAGCCGGATTCCCGGAATTTTGGAGGAATCGCACCGGATGCTTTTTGAGAAACCGGTGCAACGGCTCAGCGCAAGTTGATACCCGGCGTGTTGGTGCCCAACAACGACGATGGTGAGGTCACAACCGGGGCGGAGGTGGTGCCAATCGGCGCGCCGGCGTTGAGTCGTTTGAGAACGGCGTCGGTCAAATCGTTTTCGCCGTTGCTGTAGATCACCGCGGTCGTGGCATTGGCGGTTTCCGCCGCGGCGTCTATGACCAGCGAGTAGCCGGCGACCTTGGCCTGGGCGGTCACGGCAGCTTTGATATCGCTGAGAATGTTGTCGCGCATCCGCTGGCTTTGCTCGGACAATGTGACCTGCGCCTGACGCTCAAACTGGTCCATGGCGGTCTTGGAATCCTGCAACTGTTTCAGTTTGTCGGCGGCGGCCTGTTTGCGTTTGTCGCGTTGGTCGGCGGAGAGGGCCTGGTCGTTCGCCTGTTCCAGAAGTTTCTGATATTCATCGCTGCCTTTCTTCAAGTCGTCACTCAGGCTTTTGGCGTCCTTGGCGAGTTGCGTTTGTCGCTCGTTGAGCACAGTTTGCGCCTGCCTGGTTTTCCAATAGCCGTCGAACAGCTTGCGCAAATCCACGGTGGCGATCTTGGTTTGTGCCAGCGCGGGAACGCTCAAGCCAGCCAGCAACGAAATGGTCAAAATTGTTGTGCGTAATAATTTCATGGGAATATGAAAGCAAATTCCACGGCTGACGCCAACTGAAAACTGGCAGATCAAAGCCTGCGTCGGTGAAATCACTGCAGTTGCAGTAAATAAAATTCCTGCGGCGCGTTGGTTTGCGCGGTGTTGGTGAAGATGAACCCGCCGGTACCGTCAAATTGATCGGTCGCAATGTGCGTCCAGTTGGTCAACGGCACCAGAAGATTGGACGACATCAGTATGTAATAGGTGCCATTGCTCAAGCCGCCCGTGCCGCTCAATATGAAACTGCCGCCACCCGCGGCAATGATGTTCCCGAAACTCGGCGGTATGAAACCCAGCGGTATATTCGTCACCGTCAGGACGGCATTGGAACTGGTCACGCTGCCGATGGCGTTTGTAATGACGACGGTGTAGCCAGCCGCATCGGCAGCCTGCACATCGGTGAGGGTCAGGGTGGCACTGGTCGAGCCGGACACGTTGCCGCCGTCAATGATATTGGAACCGTTTTTCTGCCACTGATAACTCAGCGCTGGCGCGCCCAGAGCGATCACGGTGAAGGTAACCGTTGTATTGGTTGAAGTCGTTTGGCTTGCCGGCTGCCTGACAATGAACGGGGAACCGTCATTCTCAAGTGCCATACTGTGCAAGTAACCTCCGGCGACTGCCACCACATTGGTCAAATCTGCGGGCACATTGGTCTGGCCGTAGGTATTGTCTCCCCAAGCCACCACTGTGCCGTTGGCCTGGAGCGCCAGACTGTAATAGCCACCTCCAGCAATCGCCACCACATTGGTCAAATCTGCGGGCACATTGGTCTGGCCGTAGGTATTGTCTCCCCAAGCCACCACCGTGCCGTTGGCCCGTAGCGCCAGACTGTGAAAGCCACCTCCAGCAATCGCCATTACATTCGTCAGGTCCGGAGGCATATTGGTCTGGCCGTAGGTATTGTCTCCCCAAATCACCACCGTACCGTTGGCCTGGAGCGCCAGACTGTCATAACCACTTCCAGCAACCGCCACCACGTTCGTCAGGTCAGGAGGCACATTGGTCTGGCCGTAGGTATTGTCTCCCCAGGCTACCACCGTGCCGTTGGCCTGGAGCGCCAGATTGTGGAAGAAAGCTCCGGCAATGGCCACCACATTGGTCAAATCAGCGGGTATCATGACCTGTCCGTACTCAGGAAACGAACCGGTATTGTTGGTACCTGCCCCCCAACCTGCCACCGTGCCGTTGGCCTGGAGCGCCAGACTGTGCACATAACCTGCGGCAATTGCCACCACATTGGTTAAATCTGCGGGCACATTGGTCTGGCCGTCGTTATCGGCCCCCCAAGCCACCACCGTGCCGTTGGTCTGTAGCGCCAGACTGTGAAAGCCGCCGCCGGCAATCGCCATCACATTGGTCGCATCTACGGGCACATTGGTCTGGCCATAATCATTGTCCCCCCACGCGACAACCATTAACCGCACCACCGTCAGGACCGCATTGGAACTGATCACCGACCCGGCAGTGTTCGTGACGATGACCGTGTAGCTGCCGCTGTTGGTCGTCTGCACATCGCTGATGATCAGCTTACTGGTGGTCGCGCCACTGATGCCACCTCCATTCTTCACCAGGTTCGTCCCGTTCACCCACCATTGGTAATGCAACGGCGCCGTCCCGATGGCTGTGACTGCATTGGTCACAGATGTTCCCACCGTCACCACCTGACTCATTGGTTGCACCAAGATCATCGGCGACGATGCCACCGTCAGGATGGCAACGGAACTGGTCACCGAGCCACCAAAATTGGTGACGATGACCGTGTAGCTGCCGCTGTTGGTCGTCTGCGCGTTCTTGATTATAAGCGCGCTGCTGGTTGCGCCACTGATTTGGCCGTTGTGGCCGCTATTGACCAGATTCGTCCCGTTCATCTGCCACTGGTAACTCAACGGCACCGTCCCGGTTGCAGTGACAGCCAAGGTCACAGTCGTTCCCACCACCACCGTCTGGTTCGTCGGCCCGGTAACCGACGGCAGGATGTTCGTCACCATCAGAACGGCATTGGAACTGGTCACTGATCCGGCAATGTTCGTGACGATGACCGTGTAGTTGCCATTATTGGTCGTCTGCGCCTTGATGATGGTCAGGTTGGTGGTGGTTGCGCCACTGGTGATTACCTTTGCCCCATTCACCAAGTTTGTTCCATTCACCAGTTTGGTCGTCCCGTTAAACCACCATTGATAATGCAAAGGCACCGTCCCGATTGCGGCAACAGTAAAGGTCGCAGTCGATCCCACCGCGTTTGTTTGGCTGACTGGTTGCGTAAAGATCACTGGCGACGATAGCACCGTCAGGATGGCATTGGTGGTCGCCGACCCCCCATAAATCGTGTTGGTGACGACAACCGTGTAGATGCCGCCGTTGGTCAGTTGCACATCGCTGATGGTCAGCACGTTGCTGGTTGCGCCGCTGAAGTGGCCTCCATTCTTCACCAAGTTCGTCCCGTTCACCCACCATTGGTAACTCAACGGCGCCGTCCCGGTCGCGGTGATAGTCAGGTTCACAGTCGTTCCCACTCCGTTCGTCTGGCTTGTCGGCGGTACCTGGATCGCCGGCGGGATATTCGTCACCTGCAAGAACGCCGGGGAACTGGTCACCGAGCCGGTAACGTTCGTAACGGTGACCGAGTAACTGCCGCCGTTGTTCGTCTGCACATTGCTGAGGGTCAGGTTGGTGGTGGTGGCACCACTGGTGATTACCTTTGCCCCATTCACCAGGTTCGTTCCATTCACCAGTTTGGTCGTCCCGTCCCACCATTGGTAATGCAAAGGCACCGTCCCGATCGCGGTGACAGTAAAGGTCGCATTCGATCCCACCGCCATCACCTGGTTCGTTGGAGTTGGTTGCAATACAATCACCGGTGACGATTGCACTGTAAGGCTGGCATTGGTGGTCGCCGATCCCCCATAAAGAGCGTTGGTGACGACAATTGTGTAGATGCCGTCGTTGGTCAGTTGCACGTTGCTGATGGTCAGCACATTGCTGGTTGCGCCGCTAATCTGGCCCCCATTCTTCACCAGGTTCGTCCCGTCCCACCATTGGTATTTCAACGGCGGCGTTCCGATGGCGGTGACAGCCAGGGTCACCGTCGTTCCCACCCCGTTCGTCTGACTGGCCGGTGGCACCGTGATCGCCGGCGGGATATTCGTCACCGTCAAGAGCGCGACGGAACTGGTCACCGATCCACCGTAGTTTGTGACGATGACCTGGTAGTAAAAATCGCTGTTGGTCATCTGCGCGTTGGTGATGGTCAATGTGTAGTTGGTTGCGCCGCTGATATTTTCCCCAATCATCAGGTTTGTGACGGTCACAACGTTTGTTATCCCGTCCAACACGTTGGTCACATTCGCGGTTACTAGGTTTGTCACGGTCACAACGTTTGTTGTCCCGTCCAATACGTTGGTCACAGTCACCAGGTTTGGCCCGTTCTGCCATTGATAAAAGAAAGGCTGCGGCCCGGTCACGTTCCCGTACACGCTGAATGTCGCATTCGAACCCACCGCCACTGCTTGGTCTCCCGGTTGTATCGTGATTGTCGGCGGCGGCACCGTCAGCATGATCATGGTCAGGAAGGCGTCGTTGGTGCCGTTACGCAAGGGTTGTCCGGCGTTGAGTGTCGGGAAGTTGGTGGAGAGTGTCTGGCCAACAACGTAGGCAACGTCATTCATGTCTACCGCGATGCCGTAACCGAAGTCGTTTTCCTTGCCGCCGAGGTAGGTTGAATAGAGCAGGTTCGAGCCGGTGGCGCCAAACGCAATGACGAACGCGTCACTCTTGCCGGAATTGGTCGCGCGCAGGTATCCCGGGACGTTGTAGGTCGGAAAATTGGTCGAGGAAGTTGAGCCTGTCACAAACACGTTACTGCCCGCCGGGTCCACCGCCACGCCGTAGCCGATATCCACGCCTCTGCCGCCGAACACTGCGGACCAGGCAATGCCCACATTCGTCGTCCCAATCGCATTGGTGATTTTGGTCAGGAAAACATTCGTGGCCAGGACGCCGAGCGAGGTGTTGGTGGCCACGAACGAATGGAGTCCGGCCATGTTCGTGCCGACGGTGTTCGGGAAATTCGTCGAAATGGTCCACCCGGTGACATAGGCGGCGCCGTTGGTGTCAACGGCGATGCCATTGGCCACGTCGCTATTCGTGCCGCCGAGGAAGGTGGAATAGACCAGTTTCGTGCCGGTGGTGGGATCGATGGGATTGAATTTGGCGACAAAGGCGTCGTAGCTGGAGGTCTTGTTCGTCGAACCATTCAGCAAATAACCGTTCAAGATATGATTGGTGATGGATATGTAATTGGTGATGGATGTCAGGTGGTTTATCACGACGTTCGTCCAGACCAGTTGTTGAACCACCGCGTTGGTGGTGGGGAAATTCGTCGAGGCGGTGAAACCGGTCACATAGACAAATTCATTGATGTCCACGGCGATGCCTTTGCCTTCGTCAAAGTTGGTGCCGCCGAAGTAAGTGGAATAAACCAGGTTCGTGCCACCGGGACCGATTTTGGCGATAAAGGCGTTGGCGTTGAAGTAAAAGGAATTGGTACAGGCCAGTTTATTCTGCAACGCGTTGACCGTCGGGAAATTGCTGGAATAGGTGAAACCGGTCACATAAGCAGCGCCTGCCGTATCCACGGCAATCCCCATGCCGCAGTCCATGCTGGAGCCGCCGAGATAGGTCGAATAAACCAGATTGGAGCCGCTGGAATCCAATTCTGTTACGAAGGCGTCAATTGGATAATAGCCAAAACTTTTATCCAGTATGCCGCTGATGTTTGTAGAATTGGGAAGTCCTGGAACACCACCGGGAATGCTGTTGGTGACAGGGAAATCAGGTGAATCCGTAAAACCGGTCACATAAGCATTGCCGGCGGAATCCACCGCCACGCCGAAGGCACCGTCGTCGGCGCTGCCGCCGAGATAAGTCAGGTAAATCAAACTTGTTCCCGAGTTGTTGAATTTGGCCACAAAAGCGTCGCCGGTCAATTTGCCTCCGGCAAAATTCGTCTGAAAAGCACCCGAGGTGGCCAGAGCCGCATTCGTGCTATATTGTTTGGAAAATGTCTGGCCCGCCATGTAAATAAAACCATTCGTGTCCAAAGCCACCGCCCAGGCCGTGTCACCGGCACTGCCGCCAAAATAAGTCGAATAACTCAGGAGCGGGTCAATGACCAGCGGCTGGTTGCGGTCATATTGGCCGATGGTAAAGGCCACCGTATGCGTGTCCACCAACCGGTAATCGCCGGCAATTTCCTTTCTCGTGCCGCCAATCGTCTGATAAATCACCGGTTTGGGCTGGCGAATTTCACCACCCGCCAGGCCCAGAATCAGTTCGCCCTGCGGGTTGATTGAAATTTTGTCCGTGCCATCGAAATGGATCGCAATGACATCGGGGTTCGTGCCCGGCGCGATGTCGAAATCATATTCGAGTTGCTGCTGGTTGCCGTAGTAAACCAGGTTGACGCCGGGATAAAGTTCGCCGACGCGGACTTTGGCGAACATGGCCACACCCACGCGCCATTGCGCGGGGTCGTTGCCGGTGAGGTAATTGATTTTGCCGGGTAATTCGGCGTCGCCGCGGATTTGCGCCTGCGCGTTGGCGTCGACAAACTGCATCCGAACGGCCACGGATTCGACGGTGGCCTTGCGAAGCACAATTTGGGCTTCGGTTGGCGAAATTAAAAATTGATAATTGTATCCGCGCGCGATGAACTGCGCCGGGACGTTGGCCTGGCCGCGGTTGGCCTCAAAGTAAAGCGGCCGATTGGCCGGCACGGCGACGGGTTGCGCTGCCAAAGCCGGCAACGCCAGCAGGCCCAAGGCAAGCCCGCCAAGCCCCGCCAATGGAATAATTTTTGCAAACCGAATCATATTAAAAAGGACGTTGCCAGCCGACACCGAATTGGAACCGGCCGGATCTGCCGTTGTATTGATCATGATTAATGGGCACGCCATATTCAAGCCGCAATGGGCCGAGCTTGGGAATATTGATGTGCAGGCCAAGGCCCCAGTTGTCATCAAAATTTCCTGAAAACGAATAGGGTTGCGCGCCAACGTCGCCGACATCGTAGAACATGGCAAAGCGCACGCCGGGACCGTTGTCCTTCTCAAAAATGGGCAGGCTGTATTCCACCGAGCCCAACCAGTAACTGTCGCCGCCAATCGGATCCTGGACTACCCCGGGAAAATGCGGTGTTTCGCGCGGGGCAATGCTGCGGTATCTGAAACCGCGCAGCGAATAAAGGCCGCCAAGATAATAACGGTCGTAAAACGGCACGTCGCCGGAACTCAAACTGTCCGCGATGCCGGCGCGTCCGACTGCCTCAATCACATGACCTTTGAACAGGCCGGGGAAATACCAGGCGGTTTTGGCTTCAACTTTGTAATACGTGGTGTCGCCGATGCTGAATTCCGGGTCAATTTCCGTCCGCTGGCCGTGATTCGGCAATTGCGTGCTGTTGCGTGTGTCGTAGGCAAGGGTTACGCCGAAACGGTTGTACAAATTATCGCCGGTTTGATCAAGGATGGCATTCGGCACGTTTCGCGGGATGACTGTTGGGGTGGGGGGAGAACCTGCCAGTTTGGTTTCATCACCATGAAACCCGCTGTTCAGGGAAATGCCCACGTCTTCGAGCGTGTAGCTGATGCTGCCGATTAAAAAGTCGCTCCCCAACGCGCGCATCAGGCTCAGGCGCATGCCGGTCCGGTCTTCATCATAAATGTTATTCGGACTTTCGAAGTTCAATTGATGCCGGTAAAGGTCCACACCGAACGAGAGTTTGCGGTTCAAAAACCACGGCTCAACGAACGAAAGTTCGTAATCCTGGCGCTTGGTGCCGAGTTGAACGAAGAGCCGGAGTTTCTGGCCGGCGCCGGTGAATGTGGGCGGGTGGAACAGGTCAGCATTGCCCTGGGTCACCTCGGCGTAACCGACCAGCGCGTCCACCGAACTGAAGCCCGCGCCGAGCATGAAGTTGCCGGTGTTCTGTTCCTCCACGTTTACGATCAAATCCTTGCGCCCGGCAATCGGCGGGTCGGTCGCCTCCGGCCGCATATCCACCTTGTCGAAATACTGCAAGCCTTCGAGACGCTGCTTGCTGATTTTGACGCGCACCATGTCGAAGGTTTCGCCCGGTGAAATGGCCAGTTC
>JBEKZC010000083.1:0-14670 GCA_049510295.1 Verrucomicrobiota bacterium
AGGATGCGGCTGATGGATTGTGACGCGTTGGTTGTGTGCAGCGTGGACAATACCAGATGCCCCGTGTCCGCCGCACTCATGGCCGCGGAAAAACTGATGTCATCCCGCATTTCACCGATCATGATGACGTCCGGATCCTGGCGCAGAACGTTCCGGAGCGCGTGATGGAACGAAAGCGTGTCGAGGCCGACTTCCCGCTGTTCAATCACCGACTGGTTGTCTTCAAAAACGTATTCAATCGGGTCTTCCAGCGTAATAATGTGTTTTTTGAAATTACTGTTGATGTGTTCAATCATGGCCGCGAGGGTGGTGGATTTGCCACAACCCGTCGCTCCGGCCACCAACACAATGCCGCGGGGGGATTCGGCGATTTTTTTCACCTGCAGAAGCAACCCGAGTTCTTCAAAGCTGGGCACAATGGTCTTGACGAAACGCATGGCCAGACACCATTGGCCGCGCTGTTGATACAGATTGGTGCGGAAACGGCCGACACCCGGGACAAAATACGAAAAATCAATTTCCCGTTCCTCGTCAAGGCGCTTTTTCAAATGCACCGGCGTGACGGCTTCGACAATCTTTGTCATCCATTCCAGGGTCGGGTGGGGGGAATCCACCGCGATCAATTCGCGGTTGATGCGAAAAATGACCGGCGTGCCGATTTTCATGTGCACGTCCGACGCGCCGCCTTCGATGGCCGTCTTCAAAATGCGCTGAAACAGTTCCACGCCCCCAGTCTAGCAGATCGCCGCGCCAGCGCCAGCCGGGAAAATCACTGGCGACTTTTTGCAGGACCCATGCTATAAAGCGTCCATGTCTAATCATCGCATTGGCATCATCGGCGGCACCGGCCTTTACGACATCGAAGGCTTCACCAACCAGAAATGGGTGAAAGTCAAAACCCCCTTCGGTTCGCCATCGGACGATTTGTTGACCGGCAAGCTCACCGGACGCGACGTGGTCTTTCTTCCACGCCACGGGCGCGGCCATCGGATTCTGCCCGGCGAACTCAACCACCGCGCCAACATCTGGGCGATGAAAAAGCTCGGCGTCGCCTGGATCATCAGCGTCAGCGCCGTCGGCTCATTGCAGGAAAAATGCAAGCCGTGCGACATTGTGCTCGTTGACCAGTTTGTGGATCGCACCAAACAATCGCTCGCCCACACCTTTTTTGGACGCGGCATCGTGGCGCACGTCGCCTTCGCACATCCGATCTGCGAGGAATTGCGGCAAATTCTTTTTAAGATCGCCATTCTTTGCCGGGCGCAGGCGCACAACGGCGGCACTTATGTTTGCATGGAAGGCCCGGCCTTCAGCACCCGCGCCGAATCGCTCCTGAACCATCGCGCCGGTTTCAACGTCATCGGCATGACCAATCTGGGCGAGGCCAAGTGCGCCCGCGAAGCCGAAATCGCCTACGCCACCCTGGCCATGGCCACCGACTACGATTGTTGGAAGGAAGACGAACATGTCACGCTCGAAATGATCATCCAGAACCTTCACCACAATGCCGACATGGCCAAACAGATCGTCGCCCGCGCCATCCCGCAAATCCCGGCCGAGCCGAACTGGCCGTGCCATTCCGCGTTGAAAAACGCGATCCTGACCGATAAAAAATTCTGGCCGAAGAAAACTGTGACCGAGCTGAAACCGATACTGGCGAAGTATCTGTGAAGCTTGAAACGTTGCGCGGCAAAGAATTGAAGAGGTAGGGCGCGCAGTCCCCTGCGCGCCGCTGTTGCCAATGAGCGTGTCATGTTTCGCCACGACGGCGGGCAGAGGACTGCCCGCCCTACCGTTCTAAAACTGATCGTTGCCGTATTTTTGGCCGGCTGTGTTCTTTTCGCATTGAAACTTTTGTTATTCAAATGAACAAACGCGCCCTTATCAAGAAAATCATCGCCCGGCTGACGGACGAACTGGCAGTTTATTTCCGCGCCGCGAATGCCTCGCGCGCTGAAGCCACACACGAGCAGAACAAAGCTGAGGACAAATACGACACCCGCGGCCTCGAAGCCTCCTATCTCGCCCACGGCCAATCCCGGCAGGCGGCGGAAATTGAATCCGCGATCGTTGAATTTGAAAAGCTGGCCATCCGAAAGTTTGGCGACGGCGAAGCCATCGACCCCGGCGCGCTGGTGGACCTGGAAACCGGCGGCGAACGCTCCTTTTACTTCATCGGCCCGCGCGCCGGCGGCATGGAAGTTGTTCACGAAAAAAGAGAAATCCTTGTCATTACGCCGCAATCGCCTCTGGGTGAACAACTCATGGGCAAAAAACAAGGCGACCAGCCGCAACTCACCTTCGGCGGCGCGAAACAGGCGGCGAAGATTTTGAAAGTGGAATAATTTAGCGCAATGCCTTTGGCTTGATAAAAGGTTTGGACAGGCGCAAAGTCGGGGACATTCCGGTAAAACGAGTAGTAAGATGTCCAAGCCAAAAAAGGAACTTAACCAAAAGAAGGCACCGCCCGCTTTGCAGGGTGATGCCGCTCTATCAGGCGTTACAGCACCAACGAAGAGTGCAGCGGCTCTAGAACGAGTAGAGCTTCCTGACCAGAAGTCGAATTGGTTTGAACATTTGAAGATCGCGCTACAGTTCATTGGTGTGGTCATTGCGATTGTCGCTTTGGTAGTATCAGCAAAGTCATGTAGCACGGCGAGGGAATCGCTGGCTTTGTCAAATCAGCAGGCCGAAGAGAATCGGCGATATCATCAGGAGTATGTTAAGCCTGATGTGCGCGCAGTTATTCGGCACTCGTCTTCCCCAACGCAAAAGGATAACGCGATTGCGGCTGAACTTGTGGTTTGGAATAATGGCCCAATCAAGGCGGTCTCATTGAGTGGGGCTTATAGAGTATACATTCTGAACCCTACCAATTTTTACGTCGTTGCGAGCATGGGAATATCGGAGCCGTTAGTTGATTACTCTTTCTCGTTACCTGAATTCAAACCTACCGACCAGTATGTGAAACAAATTTTGTCCGCATCCTCGCCTGCGCTGTATGTAGTAAATCTTACGTATTATCGGGAGACAGACATGGAACGATATTCCACGGAAGATTACTTCCTCTTCGAGAACGGCGCGTTCTATGACCGTGAGTCGTTCAAAGGTAGAACGAACTACAATTCTCTCATGGATAGTTTGTTATTGAAGATGAGGTGCGAGGAGCAGGGTGGAAGCAACAGATACCGGGTTATTGACCCGCCTCTGCCTGGTGCCAGCCACGTAAATTTCAATGTGCTGAATGTCCCGGAGGCAAGCTCGCCTGAATGGGGTCCAATAATCAGCAATTGGATGTCGAAGGTGGCCGCAGATACTGGAAATCCAGAAGTATATGCAGGTCGTGGCATTTCATTCCATTTGATGCATAGGCTGGAGGAAGCTGCCTCTGACTATGAGCGGGCTATTGAGCTCGGTTCGACGAACTTCTATTGCTACGGCAATCTCGCAGTTATCCGGTCGACAAGCACCAATGCGGTCCTACGCAATGGCGGACAGGCCGTCAAGCTCGCTAAGAAGGCTTGCGAATTGACTAGCTGGAAGGATTGGGGATGTATTTCGGGTCTTGCAGCTGCATACGCTGAAACGGGTGACTTCGCTTTGGCAGTAAGATACGAGCAGCAGGCGTTGACCATGTCTGGGCTGCTGCCGCTACAACGTGAAGCGGAAGAGCGAGCGCTGGCACGCATGCAGAATCATCTTCCCATACGAGAGGGCTTGTAAACGCCATTTCTTTTGGCATTTCTCACCAATCCGTCTCGCGGTAGTCCTTCAGAAATTTTCCCCAGACGTGTTCGCCGGTGTTGAAGCCCGCGATGATCGGGTCAACGATGCGCGCCGCGCCGTCCACGATGTCCAGCGGCGGATGAAACCGGTGTTCCTTCACCTTGCGCGCCGCAATCGGCACCGGGTCCTCGTCCGTCACCCAGCCTGTGTCCACGCTGTTCATGTGGATGCCGTCCGCGTGATAATCCGCCGCCGACGTGCGCGTCATCATGTTCAATGCGGCCTTCGCCATGTTCGTATGCGGATGCCGCGTCGTCTTGAACTTCCGGTAAAATTGCCCCTCCACCGCCGACACGTTCACGATGTGTTTGTCGCGTTCCGGCGTGCGCAACATCAACGGCTTCAGCCGCGCATTCAAAATGAACGGTGCGATGGCGTTCACCAGCTGCACTTCCAGCAGCTCGACCGCCGGCACCTCGGCCAGCAGCAGCCGCCACGAATTGCGCTCGCGCAAATCCACCTGCTGCAAATCCTGGTCGAGCCGGCCTTCGGGAAACAAATCCTTCTGCGCGGCGAGTTCGTCCGGCAACAGCGGCACCTGCGACAACGCCGCCGCGTGCGTCAGCCCCGCGACTTGCGAAATGCCTGTCATCAAACCGGTGGGGCGAGCGTCCCCACGAGCCGTTTCCCCCTCCGGCAGCAGATGATAGCCGCGCAAACCTTCGTAAGCGCCGAGCAGTTTGCGCACGAGCTCCGGCATTTTGTTCAGCGAACCGTTTTCGCCCTCCATCATGTGCTGATAAAAATCCGGCGGACGCCGCACCGTCTGGCACGCGTTGTTGATGATGAAATCCAGCCGCGTCCGCGTCGCGAGCAGATGCCGGCAAAATGCCTCCACGCTCGGCGTGTGGCGCAAATCGAGTCCAAAAATTTCCAGCCGATGCCCCCACTCCGCGAAATCCGGCTCGGCCGCGTAACGGGTCGCCGCGTCGCGCGGGAAGCGCGTGCTGACGATGAGTTGCGCCCCGGCGCGCAGCAACTTGATGCCCGCCTGATAACCAATCTTCACGCGCCCGCCGGTCAGGAGCGCCACGCGCCCGCGCAAATCCGCCAACTCGGTGCGCTTGCGAAAATTCAACTCCCCGCACGACGGGCAAAGCTGGTCGTAGAAATAATGAATCGTCGTGTAGTCCTGCTTGCAGATGTAGCAATTCTGCGGCTCGACGACTTCACGGAATTCCGGGTCGCCTTCAACCTCCTGCTGCTCGAACCCGATGGGCGGAATCAGATTCGGCGTGGTGAAAATTTTCTCCCGGCGCAGCTTCCGGATCCCGGTTTTATTGAGCTTGGACTGGTCCCGCTGGATTTTCTCCGCCTTGCGCTGGCGCACCCGGGCCTTCACGAACCGCCGCCGCGCGTTCACGTCCGGGCAGTAAATTTCACCCGCCGCCTTGAGCAGACGCATTCGTTCCTTCTCCGGAAGCCCGGCGAGCAACCCGCGGTTCGCCGCCGCTTTTTCGAGAATCCCGGCAGCCGCCTTTAACTGCGCGGACGGCGAATGGTTTTCCTTCGCGCCGCTGGTTTCGTTGTGGTGGTGAACAGACATTAATTTGGCACGCAGAATAACAGCCGCGCGGACGGCGTGCGAATGAAAAGCAAAGCGGGTAGTGGGTTGATTTGGTGGGGCGAGCGTCCCCGCGAGCCGGGATTGATGGGATTTGCTGTTCAAGTCGGCTCGCCAGTAGTCTCGCCCCACCAATTGCTCAAGCGACCCGCTACCCTCCAATGCCTTTCCTTGACCCGAATGAGCAAAGCCGCTAGACATTGCGTGCATTTTATGGCGGCCAAAACCATCATCAAACCCGCGAAATCACCCGCTGCCGTCGGCCCTTACAACCACGCTGTCCGCGTCGGCGACCTCCTGTTCTGCGCCGGCCAAATCCCGATTGACCCGAAGAACGGCGATCTGGTTGCCGGCGACATCAAAGTTCAAACCGGACGCGTCCTGCAAAACGTCAAAGCAATTCTGGACGACCAAAAATTGACGTTCGCCAACGTGGTCAAGAGCACGGTGTTTTTGACGAACCTCGCCGATTTTGCCGGGATGAACGAGATTTACGCAAAGTATTTTACGGGTGATTTTCCCGCGCGTTCAACCGTCCAGGTCGCCGCGCTGCCGAAAGGCGCGAACGTGGAGATTGAAGTCGTAGCACACTTTTAAAAGTAGGAGACGACGTGAGGAGTCTTTAAATTTGAGCCTCGTTACCTCGGCTCCTACAAAAATCGAAAATGAAAAAGTCTTGGCGCGAAAAACTGGCGGATAACAAAGGTCTGCCCAGGATTGGCAAAGTCACCGGCAAAATGAGCAAACGCTGGGGCACAGGCACGTTCGTCATTCCCGCGCCACTCGAAGTGGACGCGCTGATGAAACAGGTGCCCAAGGGCCGCGTCGTCACCATCAACGAACTTCGCGCCGCACTCGCCGCCAGGCACAAAGTGAATTTTGCCTGCCCGATTACGACCGGGATTTTTTCCTGGATTGCCGCGCACGCCGCCGAGGCCGAAACCGCAGGCGCCAAACGCATCACACCCTACTGGCGCACGCTCAAAACCGGCGGTGAATTGAATCCCAAACATCCCGGCGGCGTGGAAGGCACTGCCAGGCGCTTGCGCGCAGAAGGGCATAAAATTGTTTCCAAAGGCAAGCGAACGCTTGTGGCCGACCATGAGGGAAAATTGTTTACCAAGCTGCGATAAACCATGTCTAACGGAGCTTACATAGGAATCGGCCTTGTCATCGGAGGTTTGTTGGGATTTTTCTTCGGCTGGCTCAAGGGTCGTGGTCGCGCCGCCGTGCCGGACTCGCGGCTGGAAAATGAATTGCGCCAGCAAGTTGGCCAGCGCGAAACCGAACTCACCCAGATCCGCGCGCAATTGACTGAAACGGGCAACGCCCGTGCGGCGGCGGAAGCCAGACACGCCGCGTCAGAAAAAATGCTGGTTGAGCAGCGCGCGTTGCAGGACAAGACGTTGATTGATCTGCGCGAAGCGTTCAAGGCGTTGAGCGCGGAGGCGTTGAAACAAAGCGCGCCGGAATTTCTACGGCTGGCGGAACAAACTTTCGGAAAATTCCAGGAAACCGCCAAGGGCGACCTAGCCCAGCGGCAGGAAGCCATCAAAGGCCTGGTCGAACCGCTCAAGCAACAGCTCGAAACCTACCAAAAACGATTGCAGCAGAGCGAAACCACGCAAGCCGACGCGCTCGGCAAGGTGAAGGAGCAACTCGAAACACTGGCGCAGTCTAGCCAGTCGCTCGCGCAGGAGACGCAGCAGTTTCGGATGGTGCTCAAGTCCAATCAGGCGCGCGGACGTTGGGGCGAAGAAACACTGCGGCGCGTCGTTGAGGCCGCAGGCATGAGCGCACATTGCGATTTCACCGAGCAGACGCAAGAGGGAGAGAATCGGCCAGACCTAGTTGTGCGACTGCCCGGCGACCGAGTCATCATCGTGGACTCGAAAGTGCCGGACCTGGATTTTCTGGGCGCAGCGGACGTGGCCGAGCCGGCGAAGCGCGCGGATCTGTTAGCATCTCACGCAGCGAAACTGAGAATGACGATCAAAGATCTGGCCGAGCGGGATTATCCAAAGCAATTTCCCAACGCGCTTGATCACGTGGTGCTGTTTCTGCCGGCGGAATCGTTGTTCAGCACGGCGCTCGAAGGCGACCCGGAACTGATCGTGTGGGCTGAAGGCAAACGGGTTTATCTTGCAACACCCGCATCATTCATCGCCGTGCTACGAACGATCAATTTCATCTGGCAGCAACACGCGCAAACTGAGAATGCGAGAGAGATTGCGGGAGCGGCACAGGAGCTTTATTCGCGTGTAACCACGTTCACGGAGCATTTGAAAAAAATTCGGGATGGGTTGGACACAGCCAACAAGGCTTTTAATCAAGCTGTCGGTAGTTACGAGTCGCGCGTTCAACCATCTGGTGAAAAACTGATCAAACTGGGCGGCGGCACGCCCGGAAAAGAATTGGCGGATGTCCAACCCCTCGACACTACACTGCGTCTGCCGCCAACGTGATTTGGTGGCACGGGCTGGAGTTCATGAAGATAAAATCTCATATTTCACTCATTTATAAGGGGTTTTATAATTGTGCAATTTTTATGTTGCGCAATTTATTTATTGTGCAATAAATACATTGCTATGAATATTCGCGTAGGACCGCCCGTCACTGGTGATAATTTCTACCCTCGACCCGTGCTCATCACTTGCATTCTCAGAGCACTCGAACAGTCCCATGTTGTCTTCCTGGGGCCGCGTCGTACAGGAAAGACTTCCTGCCTCGAGGAAATACTTGTCAACCCACCTACCGGCTACGTGCCCATCCTGTTGAATCTGGAGAAACACGACAGTGTCATCGGTTGGTTGGGCGAAATGGTTGCAGCGGTACGTGCGGCGTTGGACAAGCCAGGCCCAAAGGCGCCTTGGCTTGTTCAGCAAGGTGGCAAGTTCCTGAGGCGCGTCGAAGAAATTCAGATACTTGGCAACGGCCTCAAGCTTTCCGCATCGGCAGAAAAGCCCCAAGCCTGGCGTCAATTGGCCGATGAATTCCTGAATCTCCTCAAAGAGTCAAATGCTCCGTTCCTTTTTCTCCTCGATGAATTTCCTGCTTTTCTCACGCTCGTAGCGCGGAAGAGTTCCAGAGAAGAAGTCGAAGCGGTGCTGAATTGGTTTCGCGCGGCACGTCATGAACTCAAAGATCATGCACCCCGATTCCTAGTCACGGGTTCCATCGGGTTGAAAGGAGTCGTGCGACGGCTAGGTCTTTCACCTTCAATCAACGATTTCGACACGCGGGAAATTCCGCCACTTGAGGAAAACGAGGCTCTTGACTTGTTGGAACGGCTCGCGTGCGATAACAATGTCCCGCTCGATGCAAAGGGTCGCCGTCACATCCTTCGACTCCTCGGTGCCAACTGGCCGATTCTGCTTCAGCTTTTTATTTCCGAGATTCAGGACGCGAATATCAAAAAACCACCCACCAAGATCGTACTCGAGCGCCTTTACCGCGAACACATTGTAGCCAGCAATCGCAACGAATATTGCAACTGCATGTTCACCCGGCTGAAGCAGGCATTCAGCGAAAGCGAGTGCCGCCTTGCGCGTGAAATCCTCAAAACCATCTGTCGCTCTGACCACGGATTTACCCGCGACGAATTCGAGGCTCTCCATGCCCGACTAGTGCCAGATGACTCCCACCGCTTATTGGTGGCTGAAGAACTCGATTACGTGCTCGACGCGTTGAAGCACGATGGTTATTTGCTACAGGAAACCGGCGGTGAACAGCGCACTCGTTTCGCCTCGAATATTCTTCGCGATTATTGGTTGCGCAAAACCTCCTGATTTCTATGTCCGCGTCACTTCCATTTGCCCTCTACAATCCCGCGCTGCTGCCGCCGGAAGCGTTGCTGGCGGAATTTACCGCGCGCCGCCCAATGCTGGACACACTGCTCAATATTGTTCGGAACAACAAACCCGGCCAACCGCCGCAACACGCGTTGTTTGTAGGTTTACGCGGTATGGGCAAGACCACCATGCTCTGGGCCATCGCCCACAGCATCAACCGTGACCCTGAACTCTCTCGCCAATGGCTGCCCGTTGTTTTTGATGAGGAAAGCCGCCGCGTGGGTGACCTTGCAGACTTCTGGTTGGAGGCAATCCGCCAATGGGAGCATGCGACTGGTGATCCCACTGACCGCGCCTCACAACTGCTCAACAAAACTGGACCGGATATCGAGGACCGCGCCCGGAGTGTGTTTCTTGAACTTGTGGATCGCAGCGGACGGCGCGCGTTGCTGCTTATCGACAACATGAACGATCTGCTTGCTTCGATTCATGACCCCGCCCCCCTGCATCGCCTACGTGCTTTTCTCATGGGAGACGCCCGTGTAATGATCGTGGGGAGCACCACGCGTCATTTCGAAGAAATAACCAATATTGACCAACCATTCTACGACTTCTTTCGAGTGTTCGAATTGCGCCCACTCTCACTGGAGGAAATGGAAGCCTGTCTGTTAGCACTGGCCAAGAGCCGCGGAGATAATAAGGTGCCTCGCACCTTGGAGAAACGCGCCGGCACGATGAAAGGACTGCACTTGCTAACTGGCGGCAATCCCCGTCTCATCAAAATTTTTTATCGTTTGCTAGCCGAAGGTTTGCGAAGCGACATTCGCGCGGATTTGGAGCGCTTGCTCGATGAATTCACTCCTTACTTCAAAGCCATCGTGGATGCCTTACCGGTACAGCAACAACGTATCTTTGATGCCGTGGCGTTGGCTTGGGACCCCGTGGAAGTGGGTGCAGTTGCTCGCACAACTCGCGTGCCCAGCAATCAGGTGAGCGCCCAACTTCGCGCCTTGCTCAGAGCAGGGCTGGTCAGTGAAGCCGCTGGCCATCCGAAACGTAAGACCTACCTCTTGGCCGATCGTTTCTCAAACATCCACTATATCATGCGTCATGGCCGTGCTGCGCGGAATCGCTTCGATTGGTTTGTAGCGCTCGTCCGGTTGATCTTCCCAGATAAAGAACAGGCCGAAGCGCTTGCCAAGGTGGCACGCCAGACAGCGGAGTGCGGACTGGCTGGCTTGCGTGATGCGAAAGACTTGCTGCACAGTGCCCTATGCCGGGCTGAGTCGGTTGAATCACGTCGCCGACTTCTTCACGCCACATTCCGACAAAGTTGGGACAAAGAAACATTCACTTTGCTTTCTAACTGGGTTGATTTGGCTGAAGCCAAAACACACATGCCAGAGGCTGAGATCGTAGCATTCTTCAGCCAGATGCCAAAGAAGTTACGGAACGAGCTTGGATACAAACCGAATGAGGCTGGTTGGTGGTTTAGTCTGACTACTCCCCTAGAACAGAAGGGGGTGTGGAAGTTGGCCGAAGCTGCGTACCGCAAAGCGATCGAACTTGATCCAAAGGCCGCACCTCCCTGGACACATCTTGGGAATCTATTGAAGGTTAATCTTGGTCAGCCTAGTGATGCGGAGGCTGCGTACCGAAAATCCATCGAGCTCGATCCTAGCGATCCCTACGTGTGGAATTGTCTCGGCAGTTTAATGGAACACATGAATAAGTATGCCGAAGCGGAGACCGTGTTTCGAAAATCCATAGAGATCAATCCTAAAGAGGCCTTTACGTGGGCATGCCTAGGAAATCTGATGTTGGACAGCCTTAAGCGCTATACTGAAGCGGAAGCAGCCTACCGCAAAGCGATTGAACTTGATCCTAAAGACGAATTCGTGTGGCTAAGTCTCGGCTACGTACTCGGGTGGCACCTCAAACGACCTGCGGAAGCGGAGAACGCCTATCGTAAGGCGGTGGAGCTCAATCCCGCGGATGCTTACGCAGTGGCCTCCCTTGGGGAACTGTTGACGCTTCATCTCAACCGCCAAACTGAAGGGGAGGCTGCTTACCGCAAGGCGATTGAGCTTGATCCGAATTATGTCTATGCGTGGGCAGGTCTGGGCAGTCTGTTAGCCACACAAAACAATCGAACCACTGAAGCACGCGCCTGTGGGGTCAAAGCATTGTCGTTAGAGCCCGATGATGAGTTCGCCCGCTTAGTTTTCAACCGCTCCTGTGCTGATCATGTTGAAGATTGGAGAGCCGTTCTGCCCACTGTGGCTACTTGGTGCGCAGCTAACCCGAAGAATACAGAAGTCTTCGATTTCACTGTGGAGGGATTTCTCAAGTTGGCACAACTCACTAAGCCCACAAACGCGCTGGCTCTGTTGGATGCCTTGCCTAACTCCGCTCCGTTTGAAACCTTGCGTGACGCCTTTCGTGCGCATGCCGACCGCGAACATCTTAACCGCCTCGCTCCCGAGCGCCGCGTGTTAGCAATCGAATTACTCAAACGTCTCTCTACACAGGAAGAATCAAATCACGCAATGAAAGCGCCGAGCGATGGACAAGCATCCGTTTCCGGAAAACAAAAAACTGGAGAAAATCCGCTACGGACTGGAGACGGCGAACAAGGCGTTTAATCAAGTCGGCAGGGGAAAAATTACAACGGCTCGGTGGGGCAAACTCCACAAAGGAACTGGCGGATGTGCAACCGTTGGACTCGACGTTGCGCTTGCCGCCCGGTTAGTTCGTGGCATGATTTGCTCATGCGCAAGTTTCCCATTTTCATTTCCATCCTCGTCTTCACCTTCAACCTGTGCGCGCGTGAAAGCACACGGCTGGATTCCGGCTGGCGGTTCAAATCGGGCGACATCACGAATGCGGAAACGGTCAACTTCGGTGACGGCGACTGGCAAACCGTCTCCCTTCCGCACAATTGGGGCTGGGAAGAGGCACAACAGGGAAAGGATTTTTATCGCGGGCCGGGCTGGTATCGCCGCGAACTGAACATCGCGCCCAAAGCCAACCAGCGCTATTTTCTCCGGTTTGAGGGGGCCAGTTCGGTGGCGGACATTTATTTGAATGGCGAATGGCTTGGCGAACATCGCGGCGGGTTCGGCGCGTTCGGCTTTGAAATCACCACCAACCTGTCCGCCACCGGTACCAACCTGCTCGTCGTGCGCGTGAGCAACAAGTGGGAACCGGACATCGCGCCGTTGAGCGGCGATTTTTCGGTTTATGGCGGGATTTATCGTCCGGTGCATTTGATTGTGACCGACGCGGAGAATTTTACGCTCACGGACCATGGCTCGTCCGGCGTCGCGTGGCTGCAAACGAACGTCACGGAAACGCAGGCGGTGATTGATGTGACGGCACAAATCTCCAATGGCACCAGGCAAAAGCGACCTTTAACACTGGTTGCGAGCGTTCTTGATGCCGACGGAAATCAGGTCGCCGACAGCAGGCAACAAATCGCCTTGGCGCCGAACGTGACGGCACCGTACTGGCTGCGCGTGATAGTGCCGCATCCGCATTTATGGAACGGACGCCCGGACCCGTATCTTTACAAAGCGGTCGTGGAATTGCGTTCGGCGGACGGCGTGGTGGATTCAGTTGAGCAGCCGTTGGGTTTGCGATTCTATTCCGTTGACCCGGACAAGGGATTTTTCCTGAACGGCAAGCCTTATCATTTGCACGGTGTCAATCGGCATCAGGACCGCTTCAACAAAGGCTGGGCGATTTCCGAAGCGGACATGGACGAGGACCTGCGACTCATCAAGGAAATTGGCGCCACGGTCATTCGCTGCGCGCATTACCAGCACAGTGATTATTTTTACAGCCTGTGCGACAAAGCGGGCATTCTCGTCTGGGTGGAAATTCCGCAGGTGAATGCAATCAACGTGTCAGAGCAATTTGAAGAAACCTCGCGCAACCAGCTGCTTGATTTGATAAGGCAAAATATCAATCACCCCTCGATTTTCGCCTGGAGTTTGTTCAACGAACTCTGGCCCGACCGCCCCGATCCGCAGCGCGAATTGCAGGACTTGAAAATCGTTGCCAACGGCGAAGACCCGACACGTCCCACGATTGCCGCGACAGCTTCAGATGGAAGACCGCAAATGAACAAAATTCCCGACTGGCTCGGCTGGAACATTTATCCGGGCTGGTATTCCAGTTGGGGAAGCAAAAACGACTTTGGCAAGTCACTGGACTCACGCCGCCGGGACAGCCGGCACGGTGGAATTTGCGTGAGTGAATACGGCGCGGGCGCAAACACCACCCAACACGAGCAAAACCCAAAGCAGCCGAAGACCGACGGTCCCTGGCATCCTGAAGAGTGGCAGGCGGAAGTTCACGAAGCCGCATGGGCGGCGATGAAACAGCGGTCATTCGTGTGGGGCACCTTCGTTTGGAACATGTTCGACTTTGCCGTCAGCACACGCCACGAGGGCAGCCTTCCCGGCCGCAACGACAAGGGACTGGTGACCTACGACCGCAAAATCAAAAAGGACGCGTTTTATTTTTATCAGGCGAACTGGTCGGATGAACCCATGGTTTACATCACCAGCCGCCGGTTCACCGAACGCACGAATGGCGTCACGGACGTGAAAGTTTATTCCAACGCGAACAAAGTGGAAATACTGCTCAACGGCATTTCACAGGGCCAACCCAGCGATGGCACAAACTGCGTGTTCATTTGGAAGGACGTGCAATTGCAGCCCGGCGAAAACCGCGTCGAAGGCCGGGCGGAACGCAACGGCCAAAAATTGAGTGATGCGTGCGAGTGGACGTTGAAAATAGCCCAGTGATTCTCTTCCCGGCACAGAGAAGGCAAGAAAGGAACCAGTCGATGATGAAAATCCAAGGCTGCGCTTCATACCGTGCTGCAAATCAATCCACTTGACACACACGATGGCGCATGGTTGATTTGCGTTGCGTTTAGGACGCGTTCGAGTCCGCGGAAAGGGCCGAGCCCACCTATGGAAAGTGTTGGTGTTACAACAACAACCTTGATGCTGCCTGACAGCGGACTGCGGGCGATAGCAGAAAGGTTATATGTCAAAGTCGCTTCCGGTTCGGCCGAGCCTTGAGCAACTCAAGAAACAGGTCAAAGACCTCCTCAAATCCCACCAGTCCGGCGAGCCTGATGGCCTCCGGCGCATTCAGCAAAACCATCCGGATTGGAGCCAACGTCCAATCGAGGAACTTCGCGCAGCCAGTTTCAAACTTGCGGATGCTCAACTGGTGATCGCCCGTGAGTACGGTTGCGCCAGTTGGCCGAAACTCAAGGCGCAGGTAGAATTCATCCTGGCCGCAAACCAAAGTCCGGTCGCCGTGCCGGGCTCGGGCATCACCTGGAAGAGGAGCGACTATTTGTACAAAACCAGCACCGATGGCAAGCGGAAGTCGCTGGTGATCCAGCCGATCCTGCAAGAGGCATACCAACCGCCTGGCTGGTACCGGGAAACCGAAATTGACGCTCAAGGGCAAATCTGCCGGGTGACAATCACGGATACTGTGCGC
>JBEKZC010000084.1:0-14420 GCA_049510295.1 Verrucomicrobiota bacterium
TGTTTGAGAAGAGAATGTTTTCAATGTCGCCCTCGTCGCGGCTTTGAATGCAAAGTCCGCGATTGCTGCGGTGGATGACGCAGGCGTCGAAGACCACGTTGCGAATTCCCGGCGGCGCGTAGGCTTCATCAAGCTTGAGCGCGCAACTGCGCGAAGCAATCGTGCAGCCGGTGACGGTGATGTTTTCGCTGCGGCCGTAACTCGCGAAGTTTGGCGTGTTCTTGAGCACAATGCCGTCATCCGCCGTGTCGATGTGGCAGTTGGCAACGCGCACATTGCGACAATGATCGAGATCAATGCCGTCGTTGTTCGGCACATTCCAATCGTTGAGGATGCTGACGGAATCAATCACCAGGTCCTCGCACCCGACCGGATGAACCGTCCAGCTCGGCGCGTTACGGATGGTGATGTTCCGGATGCGCGTCTGCCGGCACCCGATCAAAATAATCACCATCGGCCGCCCGGTGGCCAATGTCTTATTGGTGGCGCTCCGGCCAAACGGCCACCAGACCCCGCAGAAGGATTGCGGCCACCAGCCCGGTTTGTTCACGTCGCCGCCCGCCTGTTCGTCGGCGAGTTTTTGCCATACCGCCTTGTCATTGCCATCAAGCACACCGTCGCCGGAAATGGAAATGCCCGTCGCATCCTTCGCCAACAGCAACGCCCCCGCCTGGCCGTAATCCTGCCAGCGCGCGCTCCCCTTCAACACCGCGCCGCGCGCCAGGTGGAAATCCACGCTGCTTCCCAGCGTGATCGCTCCGGAAAGAAACGTTTTTCCGCCCGGCAACACCACTTGTCCGCCACCTTGCACGACACAGGCGTCCACCGCTTTTTGAATGGCCGTCGTGTCATCAACCACTCCATCGCCCTTCGCGCCGTAATCCAGCACATCATAAATGCCAGAAGGTGACGCTGCTGTCAGCGGTTTGTGATCACCAGACTGATTACCGGCGCGCGTTGTGAGCGCGGCCAGAATCAACATTCCGGCAAGAGGACGAATGGTCATTTTTCTGGGTTGCAGTTTTCAGTGCTCAGGTTCGCCGCGCGGCCCCCCGGCGAAGATTGTTTTCGATCAAACGACAACGCTGTTCGACACAGACTTTCGAACGCATGCCATCTTCGGGTGTGTTGGCCACGTAATCCAACAATTTCTCAACCGTCGTCGTCGCCACATGCGTGCGCGTGTCCGAGGAACCGTAGTAGATGAACACGTCGCCATTGGCGCGGGCCACCCAGCCGTTGGCAAAAACAACGTTCGACACGTCGCCCACACGTTCTTCGCCTTCGGGCGCCATGAAATAGCCGCCGGGGGCCTTGATGGCCCTGGTGGGATTGTTCCGATCGCACAGGAACAGGTAGAGCACATAACGCATGCCGGCGGCGGTGTTGCGCACCCCATGGGCGAGATGCAACCAGCCCTTCTTCGTTTTGATCGGCGCCGGGCCGAGGCCGTTCTTGCCTTCCTTGATGGTGTGGTAGAAACGCGGGTCAATGATCTGTTCCTTGCCGATGACCGCGTTCTCAATGTCGTCACACAAACCCCAGCCGATGCCGTCGCCGCTGCCGGTGGCCGCGAAATCGGCCATGGGCCGGGTGTAGAAAGCGTACTTGCCCTTCACAAATTCGGGATGCAGGACGCAGTTGCGCTGGTGCAATGAATTCGTCTTGAGGTCGGGCAGCCGTTCCCATTTCACCAGGTCTTTCGTGCGTGCAATCCCGCAACGGGCGACGGCCGCCGAAAGATCTCCCGGATTCGAGTCGTCATGCCGCTCGGCGCAAAATAATCCGTAAATCCAGCCGTCCTCGTGCCGGACGAGACGCATATCATACAAATTCGTCTCCTGCGGCTCGCAATCCGGCATTCGCACCGGGTAATCCCAGAACCGAAAGCCGTCCACGCCGGTTTTGCTTTCCACCACCGCAAAAAACGATTTGCGGTCCCAACCCTCCGTGCGCGTCATGAGGACGATGTTCCCGTTCCACTCCATCGCGCCGACATTGAAAACGCAGTTGATGCCGAGTCGCGTCATCAAATGCGGATTGGTGGCGGGGTTGAGATCATAACGCCAGAACAAGGGCGTATGTTCAGCGGTCAGGACCGGGAATTCGTACCGATCAAAGATGCCGTTGCCGTTCTTTTGCGGCCGGTTGCGGCGTTTGATCAGTTGTTCATGCTGCCGTTGGAGTTGTTTCAGTTTGTTCGCAAAGTCAGTTTTGGTCATTGGGCTTGGGCCGTTGTGGTTGAATGGGATGATGGTTTGAACCATTCCCCGTCCAGCGGAACCAGCCGCCAGCCGGGAATGGGACGTTCCTCGACGCCATTGGGCAACTGCCAGCAGACGGCAAGTTGCGTGGAGCCGGATTGCTGTTGCTGCAACACTTCCAGATAGTAGCGCTTGCCCGCCTCGAGGTTGACCGGAACCGATTCCGCCTCGTGGGCGTGCGGCCATTTGCTGTAAGGTGTGCTGCTGGTCACCTCCGCGATTTTTGTCTTCTTCGCCGGGGTTGCGTCGGTGCTGAGCCAGAGCTCCGAGAAGCTCTCGTTGGCGATCCAGAATTTATACGCGCCGGTGATCGGTGGGATCAAATACCCTTGATAACACGCCTCGAAATTGGTGGCGGCATGCACGGGTGTTTCAAAAGCCTTGCCCAGGATTTCCCGGCCGGTGGGCGGCCCTGCAGGATCGTGATCGTCCAGGTTCGTCAAGCTCATGCCTTTGAGATCCGTCCACCAGGCGCGCGCAATGCCCGCGCCGGGTCCGACCTGGAAAGCCGGGCTGGCGGCGTTGCGCAAACCATCGGCCTTTGCGACGAGAGCGTAATCATTGCCCGCCTTGTCAATTTTCAAGTCGGGAAACGTGGCAACGCCGTTGACGGTGGTGGCCGTCAAGGTCCCCGACAGCGCCCCGCCCGGGGAATTCTTTTCCAATGCCAGCGTAACGGTGAAGGTTCCCGCACGAACCGTTCGGCCGGTTTCGTCCTGGACGGCCACGATCACCGGGAGCCGGCGCAGGCCGCCCACGGCGACGTCGCCGGGCGGCGCGGGAAACCCGAGCTTGACGGCTTTGCCCGCCGGCTGGAAGGGATAGTTTTTCAAATCCGGCAGGTCGCCCAGGTTGAGCACGTACGGATCATTATAGATCTTGAACAACTGTTCCTTGGAATTGTTTTTGGTGAGCATCTCTCCGGACCAGGTGGTGAAGAAAAGCCAGCCCGCCTTTTCACCGACCAACTGGGCGGGATCGGGAATCGGCCCGTTCTCGGACATGGCCACCAGCTTGTTGCCGCGCCCGAAGGCCACCAGTTCGTTAAAGACATCCTTTGCCGGGCCATGACTGCCGTCTATCGGATAATAATCCTGGCCGATCATGTCCACGTATTCGTCCCCCGGATACCAGTCCGCCAGGTCCGTCTCGGCCCCCGGCGAAAAGACCCAGATGAGGTTGGTCAGGTGGTGCTGGACGGTGAAGTCTTCAAACATCAACCGCCACAGTTTTTTGTACGGTTCAGGCCCCTGGGCACCCCACCAGAACCATCGCCCGTTGACTTCGTGCATCGGACGCCACAGCACGGGCACGTGCGCGTCGCGGAGCAATTCCAATTCCCGGGCAATCGTATCCAGGTCGCGGAGGAGCGCTGCGTGCTCGGGCGTGCCTTCCGTCATTCCGCGCGCCAGATCGAACTTTGTGTCCTTGGTGTAAAGACCCTTTTCGCCCGTGGGCGCAAACCAATGCCAGCAAAACGCGACCACGCCTTTCCGGCTGGCATACCAGTCAATCGCATGCTTCACCACCAGGTGTTGATCGTCGCGCTTGCCGGACCGGTCGGTGCAGAATATGAAATCGAGCGCCAGCAATGCCGGGAGCTTGCCGGTGGTGTTCGTGAGATAATTCAGTTCAAAACACAAATCATTTGTCCCCCGCCAGCCCTCCTGCTGGCCGGACAGAATCTTCTTCCCGTAAATATCCGAGAAATAGGCCAGCAGGGATTGCGCTTCCGGAGAAGCGCCTGGTGTGACCGGTGTGTCCGCGCCGGAGGCCACGGCCGGGCGCGCGGCCGTCAACACCAACGCCAACAGCAGCATCGCCCGGACCCCCCATCGGGTGGTCCGCGTCTCGTTGATTGCTGGATGAATCATGCTTATTGACGATCTGCCGCTCACCATAACTTTGAGCAGGATAGAGCGGGATGCAAAACCAAAAATGTCATCTAAACGTGCGACAGCAAAAAACTTTTCAAGCTTGCCTTGTAACGTCCATGTTTTCCGAACACACAAGCTCGAAAACCTGATTATCCATTCCGGGGATTTGACAGATGTGAGAGTGTGTATCAAACCGTCATGAGCCACCGACATACTTCCCGCAGGGAATTCATCAAAACCACCACCCTGACGCTTCCGCTGATTGCGGCCGGCTGCAACCATCTGCCAGCCGGTCCCGCCGGCACCCGGAAAACCACGGGCGATTTTGTCGCCGTCCGCAACGGACGCTTCGAACTCCAGGGCCGCTCCTATTTTTATATCGGGACCAGTCTTTGGTATGGCTGCTATCTGTCCGACCCGGCGCTGCCCGGAGGCCGCCAACGCCTGGTGCGCGAGCTTGACCGCCTGCAGAGCATTGGCGTTACGAACATCCGCCTGCTGGCCGGCTCGGAAACGTCGCCGCTCGCCGGGGCCATTCCGCGCGGCATCACCCGTGCGCCGCGCGACTGGGACGAGGACTTGCTTCGCGGCCTGGATTTTTGCCTTGCCGAAATGGCCAGCCGCAACCTGCGGGGCATCCTTTTCCTCTCCAACTATTGGCAGTGGTCCGGCAGCTTCGCGCAATATGTCCGGTGGATTACCGGCGAAACGATCCCCGACCCGGACAAGCCGGTCATGGCGAAGGGCGATTGGAGTGGTTTCATGAAATTTTCAGCGCGGCTTTACGTCACGCCCGCCGCAAACCGGCTTTACCTGGATTACACCTCGCGACTCATCCAGCGCCGCAACACTGTGAACGGCCGTGTCTATCGTGACGACCCGGCGATCATGACCTGGGAACTCGCCAACGAACCGCGCCCCGGCACGGATGCCGCCGTCAGCGGGGTGCCGGAGTTCTGCCGATGGGTGGATGCGACGGCGCGATTCATTCATGCGCAGGATCCGAATCATCTCGTTTGCACCGGCTCCGAAGGCATTCATGGTTGCCTGGACAAGCCCGACGTTTTCGTCAAAGCGCATGGAACCCCGGCGATTGATTACGTGACCGTGCATATGTGGCTCAAAAACTGGGGTTGGTTGAAAAACTTCCAACTGGGGCCCGATTATGAAACGGCTGCAACCAAAGCCAGGGACCATGTTGAACAACACACCGTCATCGCGACCGACACGCTGCACAAACCGCTTGTCCTGGAGGAGTTCGGTTTCCCACGCGACCATGAGAAATATGATTCCGCTTCACCCAGTGCAACGCGCGACGATTATTTCGGCCGCATGTTCAATCAGGTGGCGGATTCATGCCAGGCGGGCCGGGCCTTGCAAGGCGCGAACTTCTGGACTTGGGGCGGCGAAGGCCGCGCCGACGCGGGAAAACCCGATTCGGCGCCCGCCCTGACCGGCGATCCATTCTGTGAACCTCAGGGACTGAACTCCGTGTTCGACACCGACCAGAGCACGCTGGCCGTCATTGCCCAAGCCAACGAAAAACTCGCCGCTCTCGCGAAGTGATTTGATGTCGGGCCGGAAAGATTTGGACTGCAGCGGCAAGCAGAGTGCGACGCTGCTTTGGAGAGCGGTCTGGACAATCAAACGCGCCACGCCATCCGAAAGCGCCGTCGCCGCTGCGCTCTGCCGGCGCAGTCCAAGAGCGATTACCACTCTGGCGATACTTCAAAATCATCCGGCACTTTTATCTGGTCGGTTTTGAACCGGTAGATCGTCTTGATTTGAGCGAGCGTAGCGGTTCGTTCAAACCAGCGGGCCGAGCACCACGGATATTGGTTCGCCACCGGCACAAGACCGTGCTTCACCGGATTTTGATGCACATAGTTGAGTCGCGCCAGATATGACTTCTCGTAAGTGAGCCGCGTTTCCCGGTAATTGTGCCAGACTTTGCGTGTCGGGGCATTGTCGAGCTTGTTGACCCACTTGGCAGTCTTTTCGTGCAACCGGCCGAGCATTCGGGACAGATTTTCTGCCGTGTCCTGATCTGCCGGAGAGCGGCCGACGAAGTGGTAATGATTCGAGAAGACCGCCCAAGCTTCCTACTGCCAGCCGAAATCCGCGGCGACCTTGAGCAAACCCCGGTGCAGTACAGCCAATCGTGCTTTGCCCCGGAAGTGGTGCTGACGCAAACAGGTGCTTGCTGTAACAAAATAATTACTGCGAACGATGAGACGATGTTCAGGCGCATGTGGCCATGGAATCCGGTCGGCAGGCATGAAATGTAGAGTGACGATTTTGGACTGCGGTGGCAAGCGGAGCGCGACACCGCTTTGGGGAGCGGATTGAACAATCGAACGTGCCACATTATCCGAAAGCGCCGTCGCCGCTGCGCTCTGCCGGCGCAGTCCAAAAGCTGCCGCCAAACCTACATTTTGTAGAGACGGAGCATCAGCACGTCGTGCCCCGGCACTTCGGCGGTCAGGGGTTCAGCAGTCGTTCCGATGTCCTTTTTCGTCCACAAGTTGCGGACGCCGTAGGTTGTCGCATCGAACTTCGCTTCGCGTTTCGAGAGGTCATCCGTCACGGTTTCGTTTTTCCAGTTGAAGGTGATGGGTTGCGAATTGGTGCCGCGATTGAGAATGCACATGGCCCAGGCATCGTTGCTGAGCGGCTTGAACCAGACTTCCACGCCATCCTTGGCGGAATACTTGAACCCTTCCACGCCCAGCGCGTCCTGATTCACGGCAATGACTTCCTTGTTGGCAAGAATTTCCAGCGTTTCCTTGGACATGCTCCGCAAATCATTTCCTGAAATCAGCGGCGCGGCCAGCATGCACCACATCGAAAAGTGCGCGCGGTCTTCATTTACCGCCATGCCGTTGCCGACTTCCAACATATCGGGATCGTTCCAGTGCCCGGGACCGGCATATTGCCGCAGGCCTTCCTGTTGGTCGAGGATTTGCAGGACACCCCAGTCCTTGTAGGTGCCGTGGTCCTTCACGCAATCAAAGCAATTGTAGATGTCGCCGGTCGTTCGCCACGAATGACCGACGTTTTTGGCCCAGAGCCACGGCTGGTTGTCGCCCCATTCGCACAGGCTGAAGAGAATCGGCCGACCGGCCGCATACAAGGCGTCGCGCATGGTCGTATAGGCTCCCTCAGCCTTCAGGCCCTCGGCGTTGCACCAGTCATACTTCAGGTAATCAATTCCCCACTGGGCGTAAGTCAGCGCGTCCTGAAATTCGTGACCGCGACTGGCTGGCCGGCTGCCGCAGGTTTTGTAGCCGACGTCCGAATAGATGCCGAGCTTCAATCCCTTGGCGTGGACATAGTCGGCCAGCGCTTTCATTCCTGACGGAAACTTCTTCGCATCCGGCTGGATGAACCCTTGGGCATTCCGTTGTCCCTGCCAGCAATCATCAATGTTGATGTACTGGTAGCCAGCGTCTTTCATGCCCGAGGCCACCATCGCGTCCGCCGTCTCGCGAATCAGTTGCTCGTTCACCTTGCCGGCAAATTTATTCCAACTGTTCCAGCCCATCGGCGGGGTCAATGCCAGTTGATCAAATTTCTGGCCTTGCGCGCTGGGCGCGACGGCGGGCTTCCTGGTGGCGCAAGCCGATAATAAAAGCAGCGGGATTAAACAGAGTATGCGTTTCATGGTTGTGGGAGTGCCTCGATTTTTCAAGAAGGTGATTGCTCCATTCAGTGTTGCTGCTTGCCTGCGGAAATGGCGCGCAATCGGTGGAGCGTTTCCAGGCACGCACGCGACCCGTGATATGGGCCTTTCCATTCGCTGGCTTTGGGCAGGGCCGGGTCCACCCGGCCTTCAGGCGTGATGCGCCAGAACCATTCGCCGTGAACGCGATCCACCAGTTGATGCTCGATGAAATCCCAGGTGTGCCGGGCGGCTTCGAGAAATTTCGCTTCACCCGAGAGTTGGCAGGCGTTGAGAAAGCCAATCACGGCCTCGGCCTGCGGCCAGCATTCCTTGCCCGCATCAATGATTTTTCCGCCCTTGCCCTCGTACCGGAGCGCGCCATCAGCATCAATGCCTTCCCGCAGCACCACTTCCGCCATCCGCAAGGCCACCGCCGGCACGCGCTTGAGCAAAGCGGCATCACCCAGCGCCTCCGCGGCTTCACACAGGAGCCAGGTTCCCTCGATGTCGTGGCCGAAGGTATAAGTGTCCGAGCGAACATGCCATTGCTCGTCGAAAAAGTGATTAAGGTGAAGGGTGCGGGGATCGAGAATGCGTTGCTCAAACAGGGCAATCAATTCACGAAGCCGTTGCTCGACCCGCGGTTCTTTCCAGACCCGATACAGATTGGTGTAAGCCTCAAGGAGATGAAGATGATTGTTCATTGACTTCTTCTCGTTCATGTCCTTGTCGCTAAGCCGCGCGTTGGCATCGGCCTCCGACCAGTCACGACGGCACACTTCCAGATAACCGCTGTATTTCGAATCGTGCGCGTGCCGCTCGATCAATTCAAAGAGTTCCCGGGCGCGAACCAGCGCGGCCGGCGCGGCAAAGGCCTGGTAATATTCAGCCAGTGCATAAATGTAAAATGCCTGGCCATAGATTTTTTTGGAATCGTCCAGCACCCGCCCGGTGTCGTCCAGCCGCCAGAACGCGCCGCCCTGCTGCGCGTCCCAAAAGCGGTTCATGACGAAATCCAGCGCGCGGTCGGCCATTTGTTGGAAGCGCTTTTCGGGCCGGGCCCGGTGGACGGCGGAAAACGCCCAAAGAATGCGGCTGTTGACGATCAGCCCCTTGGGCTGCGTGCGATCGGGCTTGAGATCATTGGACAACCAGCCCATCCAGCCGCCCTGCTCGTGATCCAACGCCGGTCCGCACCAGAACGGCATGATCTGGCCGAACAATTGGTCGCTGACGCGCTGCGAAAAATCCTTCAATTCATTTGAATTCATGTAAAATTCCGGGTTGCCGGCTATTTCGGCTCCAAAGCATGGACGATTTCCACCCGCCCAATCTGGGTTTCGCCGGTCAGTTCGATTTTCAGGAACTTCCCGCCGCCGCCAATATTTTCAGCGTGGTAGAGGACGGGCTGCCAGAAACCGTAATCGCCGGCACCGCCAAAATATTCGTTTTTGCTGACGGGGATGTCATGATAGATCTGACCGTCATCGGAGATTGAACACTTCAAATCCTCAACCTTGTGGGGAAAGAACGTGAATACGCGAAAAGCTGCAATCGAAGTCGGAAGCTTGTAGATGAGCGCATCACCGGCATTGCCGGCGGCGCGGTGTGCGTCTTCCTTCGCCTTGCGGGAATCGCGCCCCTTGATCTCCAGCTTGCCTTGCCGCGCATGGACTTTTGAAAAGTCAGTGAGCTCATCCACCAGCGTCGCCTGCGTGACTGCGACCGGCCCGACGACGTTGGAGGGTTCCGAGAGACCAGCTTCATTTTTTGCGCGGACCCGGTAATACCAATTGCCTTTGGACGCGGACTCATCGTCGAACAGCGGACGATATTGCACGAAGCTTTCGTCGATGTTTGCGCCGGCAACCATCCACGGCCCGTCCGCTTTCGGGGCGCGTTCGACGGTGTAACTGGCGGCGCCCACGGAGCCTTGCCAGGAAATCGCGGCGGCGGCGGTGATGGGCAGCAATCGGGGCGGTGTCGGAACGGGAATGGGCGGCGGAGTCAGGCCGCGGATGGCAAAGGCATATCGCCGGACCGATGCCATCAAATTGATTTCGTCATACACCGCTCCCATGGTTGAACCGGGCCAGTGAAAACCTTTGTAAAGATTGCCGCCCGACGGTTCGCTGTGCCAGTAGAAGCCGCCGTCACGGTCGCGGAAACGCAGGCTCCATAGCAAACCACCCGACATGCCCGTGTCCATGATTGCTTTCATGGTGTTTTCCATCTCGGCGGTGCTGACGAAACCGAATTCACCGACGACATAAGGTTTTTTGCCTTTTGCCACAGCCCAGTTCTCGCGAATGAGTTCAGCAAAGGAGCTTCCACTCCGCGGATTGGGATAATGATGCGTTGTAACGATGTCCACCTCTGGCAGGGCCAGCAATTCGGGTTTCAACCGCGCGGCCGCCAGGCCGTCCATGACCAGATGATTCGTGTCAAGACTCTTGATGTAAGCCGCTATTTCGCGCGTCCAGGAAACCGGCGAGAACAATTCATTGCCGGTTTCCCAGCACAGAATGGCCTTGTCGTCGCAATAACGCACTCCGGTGAGGGTGTTGGTGCGCATCAAGACAAACCGGATGGTCTCCTTGAAATCCGCAATGAGTTGCAGGTCGGTCCAAAAGTCATTTTTTGATTTATCGCGAAAAGCGGCGTATTCCGCGCGGCCGCCCTGCCATTTCCAGTTGTCCACCAGGGGAATAATGAGCCGGACGCCTTGTTCGTTGGCCACTTGGAGGACAAGATCGAGTTCGCGGAAGGCCTCTTCATTGAATTGGCCCGGCCCCAAAACGTGACGGGGCGTCCCCGGCGGGTCATTGGTGCGCACCACGGAAAGCACGTAGGTGCGCACCACCGTGCCACCCATCTGGCGCACCGTCATCAGCCCGTCCCTGATTTCAAACTCATCCGGCAAACGCCAGGGGTTGGTCTCCGTAAAAGGCATGTTGTCTTCAATCATTTGAAGATTGGGCAGGTTGAAGGAAATGAACCGATACGGCTTTTCCCCTTCGAACAATTGGTCGCCGCGAACGGTGACAAAATCACGAAACACGGATTCGGCGCGGGCCGTGGCGAATGCCAGAAACATTAGCAGGGCGGCTGAAAACAGGGAGCAGGTCTTCACTAAAGGATTCCAGTTAAAATGTTCCCAGCCAGCACCCTGTTGCGGGCAAAACGTTGGACAGGAAAATACTGTTTGGGCTCAGGGTCGGTTGCACGACACGATACTACCAAACCATCTTCCGGTTTTCGAGGGGGATTTGAGTCATCTATTTTGGTGACAGGGGCGATTAACAGAAGATAACGAAGGGAACGAAAAAGCAAAGGTCGTTTCTGGTCTTTGTTTCCTTGGTTTCCTTCTGTAAAATATTTTGCCTCTTTTGCGTATCTCTGCTCCTTTGCATCTCTACGTTAAAGCTACTTCAACATCTGGTCAAGCGGGCCTTCCATGGCGTCGGCCCAGATTTGATAACCCTTCTCATTCGGATGCAGCAGGTCCGGCATGATGTCGCGGGACAATGTGCCGTCCGGCCCTAGAAATTTGGACCCGATGTCCATGAACTTCACCATCTTCCCGTCATCGAGCTTCGCGAGCTGAACGTTGACCGCCTTGACCTGTTCCCGGACCGGGTCGTTGGTTCCGCCGCGCGGGAAAATGCCGAACAACAGGATTTTGCTTTCCGGCAGCCGGGCACGGAGTTCCCGGACGATGGTGGTCACGCCCTCGATGATTTCGGGCGTGGTGTTGCGCGGTTTGCCATTGTCTTCATTGCCGGCATTGTTCGTGCCGATGAGCAGCACGATGGCTTTGGGTTTGATGCCTTCGAGTTCGCCGTGTTCGATGCGCCAGAGCACGTTCTGGGTGCGGTCGTAACCGATGCCGAACTCGGCGGCATGGCGTGGCGCGTAATACTTGTTCCAGACATTCAGCCCGCCCTTGTCCCAAAGCCAGCCGGCGGTGATGGAATCGCCGAGAAACAGCAGGTCAATGCCGCCCTGCTTCGCCTGCTTCACAAAGGCCTCGTGGCTCGACATCCAATTGGTGGGAAAGGTGCGGGGCGCGGGAATGACGGCGGCGTTTTCGGCCAAAGCCGTGACCGCCAGAAACAGGGAAAGGACAAGAGCGAAAAGGCGTCGTTTCATGCGCCGACCATATCGGGCAGAAACGAAAAATGCAACCTGTTCCCGCCCCTGGCGTGGTCATGACTGACTTCAGCCCCGGCAACCTTTATCCGTGAGTCAACACGAACGAGCCAGGACTGTCGGCTACCCGGAGCGGTTCGCGCAGCAGGTGTTGGGGCACAATTCCAAGGCGGTGCATCATGCCTGCTCGAAACATGCTGAAGTCACCGTGCCGTCGCTGGATGATTGGGAAAAGGATTGGCAGGAAAATCCACAACGCAGCGTGCAACCAAAGTTGCTGCCGGTGGATTTCTGGTCAACGTTTACGGACTCGCAAACGAATTGAGGCGGAGAATTGACGCTAACCCATTCCCGGCGCACACTCGGCTCACATTATGGCAATCAATGCCCGTCTTGTTCAGCACGCGTGTCAGTTCGAGCGAATCGTGTCGTCTTTTGATTCGGCAGTTTTCCAGCCGTCAGTTTCTTTGGATTGGGCCGGCGTCAATTCCTTGAAAGCTTCGGGCGTTTGAACTGAAGGTTTCGCATGCTTCGGCGCGAAGTTGCAACCCTCCTGCGAGCAAAACAAAGCCCGGCAGGGCGACAATCATGCCGGCTGCAACGCAACGTGAGCTTCGATGTTCTTTTTGTGCGCTCGTTCCCACCACAAGCGCAGGCGATCCAGATAAAGATAAACCACCGGCGTGGTGAACAGCGTCAGCACCTGGCTCAGGATCAATCCGCCGATAATCGTGATGCCGAGCGGACGGCGGAATTCCGAACCGGTCGCATTGCTCAAAACCAGCGGCAGGGCGCCAAAGATGGCCGACATGGTCGTCATCAAAATCGGACGGAAACGCAGGAGGCAGGCCTCATAAATCGCATCGCGCGAATTTTTTCCCTCCTCGCGTTCCGCCGTAATCGCGAAGTCCACCATCAGGATCGCATTTTTTTTCACGAGGCCGATGAGCAGCAAGACCCCGATGATGGCGATGACGTTCATGTCCTCCCGGAAAACCAGCAGGGCGAGCACCGCGCCAACGCCCGCCGACGGCAGGGTGGAAAGAATCGTGATGGGATGAATGTAGCTTTCATAAAGAATTCCCAGCACGATATAGACCGCCATCAGCGCGGCGATAATCAAATACAGCTCGTTCCCCAGCGATTCTTGAAAGGCCTGCAGCGTTCCCGAAAAACTGCCGTGTACCGTTTCGGGCATTTTGATGGTTTGCTCCATTTGCTGAATCGCCTTCACCGCGTCGCTCAGGGCGAATCCCGGCACGAGATTGAACGAGATGGTGACGGCGGGGAATTGTCCCTGATGATTCACGGCGATGGGCGCGGTGGTGGGCAGATAATGGGCGATGGCACTGAGCGGCACGACCGAACTGCGGTTGATCGCGCGCAGATAAATGGCATCGAGACCCTGCGGACCCTGCCAAAATTGCCGGGCCACTTCCATGATGACGGGATATTGATTCATGGAGGTGAACATGAGCGAAACCTGCGCCTGCCCAAACGCATCGTAAAGCGTGTTGTCAATCGTCTGCGCTGAAATGCCCAGTCGCGCCGCCGTCGCGCGGTCATAAACGAGCGACGCCTGCAGACCGTTGTTTTGCTGGTCGGTGTTCACTTCGGTGAACCCGGGCAGTTTTTTAACCTGCGCCAGCAGAATGGGGCCCCATTTCACCAGATCGTTCAGGGTGTCGCTTTGAATCGTGTATTGATACTGCGCGCTGCTTTGCCGTCCGCCGATGCGCAAATCCTGGCCGGCCTGCAAAAACAGCGAGGCGCCCGGCACGGAGTTGAGCTTGGGCCGCAGCCGGGCAATGACCTGGTCCGCGCGGAGCTTGCGTTCTTCGAGCGGCTTGAGCGCCAGATAGACAAACCCGCTGTTGGCCGCGCCGCCGCCGCCGGTGAACGCAATGACATTTTGCACCGCTGGATCGTCTTTGATGATGTTGACAAACCGCGCCGTGGACGATTGCATGGCCGGGAACGAAGCGTCCTGCGCGCCTTGAACCCCGCCCATGATCGTGCCGTTGTCCTGCTGCGGAAAAAATCCCTTCGGCACAACGACAAAGAGAAAAATGTTCACGGCAATCGTCAGGAAAAGAATCATCAGGGTTTTCGCCGGATGCCGCAGCACGACTTGCAGGCACCGTTCATACGCGCCGAGTATTTTCGCAAAACCCTTTTCGCTCACGCGATAAAGCCAGCCGTGGTCCTCCGGTTTGCGATGCCGCAGCAAACGCGAGCACATCATCGCCGTGGTTGTGAGCGAAACGACGAGCGAGACGAGAATGGCGGTCGAGAGCACGACGGCGAATTCGCGGAACAAGCGGCCGACGATGCCGCCCATCAGCAACAGCGGAATGAAAACCGCCACGAGCGAAAGGCTCATGGAGAGCACGGTGAAACCGACTTCGCGCGCGCCGATCAACGCCGCCTGCATTGCTGTCAGGCCTTTTTCCAGGTGGCGCG
>JBEKZC010000085.1:0-14027 GCA_049510295.1 Verrucomicrobiota bacterium
TGTGATTAACAGTTTTCATAGGTTGCCTTTTGGAAGTTGACTCCCCTTTTGCCCCGCAGCTTGGCTGGAATCGCCCGATTCATCTGACACTAAAATCTTGCGCCATGATTTCCCATTTAGTCCAGATTTTTCCCTGCGACATTCGGGAAACGTTCTGCCGGCCATTATTAGCCGATGTCTGCCCTTGTCAACCCTTTTTCGCAATGAGTTCATAACTTTGCTCTGGCAGTTTTACGGGAGTGGCAAAGAAAAATCTCCGATTCAATATCCGTATGTCCGATGAGCAACGGGCGGAACTTGATGAATTGAGCCGTCGTCGTGGGCGGCGATTGAGCAATCAAGTTGAACACCTGATTGCTTTGGGCAAGCTGCTTATGGAATTTTGCGATGGCAACGATGATTTGGAAGAAGCGCGCAATCGTTTGGCCGTTGCCAAAAAGCGTTTGGCGAAAAGGGGGCGTTAAATCGCAGATGAGGCTTTTTGCGCGCTTTCCCGAAATGCACGCCGCAAAATCAAACCATTGGGATGAAATTGTCATGCTATTACGCTTGCTGGTGTGGCGTGTGAGATGATGCGGAAAACGAAATCAGTCGTTTCAAACGGCTTGGTGATATAATCGGCTGCTCCAAGTTCAAGCCCCTGCTGCTGATCTTCGAGGCTGTCGCGCCAGGCAACAAAAACCACCGGGGTATCAAATGAACGGGGATTTTCTTTCAATTGACGGCATACCTCGAAGCCGTTCATTCCTGGCAGGTCAGCTTCCAGCGTGATCAAATCGAATTTTCCGTCTTGCGCCAGCCGCATTCCTTTTTCTGCGCTCCATGCCGTTACGGCCTCACACCCAGCCTGTGTCAATAAATACACCATCATCATGGAAACGCCTGGCTCGTCCTCAATGACGAGAATCCGAATTTTATCTTTCATATTATCACAACCCTGATTTTTCCCGAACATTCTCAAGTATTTTACCAGAAGGCAAACCGCATTGCAATAAAAATATAACTTGTGCGTTATGGTTTATTGCCCGTGGAATTTGCTCCCCAAGTCCGGCGGTTTGATATAGGCTTTTGGCATTGATCCGCTGACCACAGCAGAGGTCGCGCGGATGCTCGGTATTTCTCAATCGCGGGTCCGCCAGTTCATCTTGGCCAAGCGGCTCAAAGCCAGAAAACTTGGCCGTGATTTGGTGGTTGAGCGAAAGGAAGCCGAGCGGTTCAAGCGCGAAGGCAGGCTGCCAGAAGGACGGCCTGCCAATGTGGAGCGAAAACCATCACGCAAGCGTTAGCGAAATTCTTCCAAAAAGTCATCTTCTGTGCCATTTCTGCCAAATGTGCGTTGACAGGTAGACCCCAACTTTTCCGTCGTCAATTACTCTCTCCAAACCTGACCTTGAGTGCCATTTCTGCGGAATGGCTGTCACGCAGATGTCCATAGACTTTCATCGCAAGCGCGCCGCCGTCATTGTGGCCAAGCCAGCGGGAAACGGTAGGAATGTCCACGCCCGATTCAATGCAGCGGGTCGCAAACAAGTGGCGCAAGTCGTGATGGGTAAGTCGAGCGATTCCAATTTTTTTTGCGGCTCTGTCCATTGCCCGTTGGCACTCGCTGACGCGCGTGACTTTTACCGCTGGCGCTTCGTCTGTCCGTTCTTTTCTCATGCGGTCAAGCAAACGGCGCATATCCGGTATCATCGGAACTTCTCGCGCCTCGCCTGCTCCACGTCCTTTCAACCCCGTTTTAGGCTCGCCATACACTGTGATTATTCCACGCTTGAAGTCGCAGTCAGCCCAAGTGACGTGCTTCGCTTCGGTGATACGAAATCCACCGAAAGCGAGAAACTGAACCAATTCCGCGCATGGCTTGGAATGTCCGCTACCACCGCTTTCAATCTCCTTCACGAATTTTCCAAACTGGTCATGTTCGGGCAAACGAAGGCGTTTTGAGGTTTCTCGAAGCCGCTTCATTTCCTTCGTCTTGGCGGGATTATCTCGTCGCGCGCCGGCTTCAATTCCAATTTCAAAAATGGCCCGGAGGATTCCCAAAGTGTGATTGAAGGCGGTTGGGCTGTATTTTGAAGCGAAGCCATTCCGCCACTCGACACATTCGGCTTTGGTGATGTTCTTGATGAGTTTGCCTTTGACTGCCGGCCAGGATTTCCACAAAGCGTCAAGCCGTTGCTCGTGATATGCCTTCGTCTTCGGTTTGTAATCCGGTGAGGATTTGACCCGTTCCAGATAAATCTTGGCGGCGGCCTCGAAAGTGATGCGCGGATCGCTGCCGGAAGCCAGCAGGGCTTGCTCGTCTTTGACCTCCTTGATTTTGTCGGGCAAACGCTGCGCGGCGATGCTCAACACGTCCGTCTCCAGGCTTCTCCAAATGAGCTTGCCGTTATGTCGAAATCGGGCAAAGTATTTCCCTGATGAAGCGTTGCGAACCAGATTGGCATACTTGGTTTTCTGCCACAGGCCGTTGGTTTTTCCTTCGGTTTGTTCGGTATTTTTCATATTCATGCCTTAGTATAGAAAACAAGTATAGAAATGTCAAATATGAAAATTCAGATTTGACATTTTACACTTTATTTACAAGCTTTATGCGCCCGTAGCTCAGTTGGATAGAGCATCTGCCTTCTAAGCAGAGGGTCCCGCGTTCGACTCGCGGCGGGCGTGCCACTTCGTATTTACGATTTACGAGTGCCGATTGCAGATTTCAAAACAGTTTCCTCATTTTCAATTTTCCGGTAGCCTGGTCGCATGTTGACGCTCGAAAAATTGGCGGAGTTGCTCGAGAAAAACCGGGCCGCCGCGTCCGTGCGCGTGAAGGAGTTTTCCGTCGGCGGCAAACCGTTCGCCTTCAATTCGCAGCCCGCCATCATGGGCGTCGTCAATCTTTCACCCGACTCGTGGTATCGCGAAAGTGTCTGTCTGACGGCGGAAGCGGCGGTTCAACGCGGCAAGATTTTGGCCACACAAGGCGCGGACATTGTGGACATCGGCGCGGAATCCACGCTCGCCCACGCCGCGCGCGTGGACGACGCGGCGCAAAACAGCAAATTGATTCCCGTCATCAAAGAGTTGCACCGGGCGGGCGTTTTAGTCTCGGTCGAAACGTATCAACCCGCCGTCATGCGCGCGTGCCTTGAGGCGGGTGCGAACGTTTTGAATCTCACCGGCACGGATCACGGCGACGACTTGTTCCGCCTGGTCGCGGATCACGACGCGGCGGTGATTATTTGTTACGTGCAGGGCAAAAACGTCCGCGAAGTTGGCGATTTCGACTTCAGTGCCGACCCGATTGAGATGATGCGCGAGCATTTTTCCCGGCAGATTGAAATTGCGCAGCACCGCGGTGTGGAAAAAATCATTCTCGATCCCGGCCTCGGCTTTTATTACCGTAATTTGCAGGACAGCGCCGTCCGCGTGCGCCATCAAATGAATACTTTCCTGAACACGTTCCGATTGCGCACGCTCGGTTTCCCGATTTGTCACGCGCTGCCGCATGCCTTCGAGTATTTCCGCGACGAGGTGCGCTGCGCCGAGCCGTTCTTTGCCGTGCTGGCCGCACTGGGCAAGACCGATTTGTTCCGCACGCATGAAGTCCCGCGCATCAAGGCCGTGCTGGACACGCTGAAAGTTTTTTAATCCGTTCCGTAGCGGCAACTCGTAAGAGCGCCGCCATTTTCCGAAACCGAATCAGCGGCGCGCTTCCGAGACGCCGCTACGACGAACCAGAAATACGCCTTCCTCCTCCGCCCGGGTCAGCCACTGATTGCAGACCTCCAAGCCGTAACGGGCGAGAACTTTGCGGACATGTTCCGGCGTGTAGCGGTAGGAAAAGAAAAGCTGAATGACTTCGCCGGCGTGAAAATCAAACCGTTCGCCATCCACTTCAATCCGCCGCGCCCGCGTGAAATGAAAGCCGGCCACGATGCGTTTCAAGTCGTTCGTCCTGCCGTCTTCAATTTTGAAGCGCAATTCACCGTCGTTGCGCCCGACGCCGAGGTCGAGCAGGAAGGTCATCAGCCAGTCGCGCGTGAGCGGATTGTCGTATTGCGGCAAAACCTTCTTCACCCCGTCGGCGTAATTGTTACCGGGCGCAAGATTGGCGCTGAACAGCAGAAAATCCTTTGGGCGAACCAGCGACGCGAGTTTTGGCAGGATGATTTGCGGCTCGAAGTTCGGAATCATGCCAAAGAAGGTGATCGGGCGCGCACCTTCCTGGGAGGGACGGCGTGCCGCCGTCCCTGAAATATTTAGGTCGCCGTGCCGGCGACCCTCCCGGATTATTTGATCGAACACCTCAGGCAAATCATCCGCTGTGGCCAAATCACAGACGAAGGGAAAACAATTTTTCTCCGGCACGACCGCCAGCGCAGTCCGGCGGGCGGTCAAAACCATCGCCGTGCTGACATCGCAGGGCGTGTAAAAAATTTCCTGGCTGTGGGTCTTCAGCAATTTCAACAAGCGCGTGTCTTTTTGTCCACCGCCGCACCCGAGGCCGATGACATGAACGCGCTTCGCCTTGATTTGCGCGATGGCAGCCTTGAAACCTTTTTCGTATATAGCCCGACAATCCGCGTCATGGCGCGAGGGCGAATATGCCTGGTGCAGCGCGAGCCATTTTTGGGTCTGCTTGACGCTATCGTAGTGGAACTTGTGATTCATCTGCCGCGCGCGCAACGATTCGAGCAAATCGTGCCGGACCTTTTCCGGAAACTGGCTGGCGTGAATCAGAACTTTGGCGACGGACGTCATGCAATTCTATTTTTGCGGAAAAATCCGGTAGAGCAGCAGATAAACCACCACGCCGGTCACGGAGACATACATCCACAACGGCCACGTCCAGCGGGCGATTTTTTTGTGCGGATCAAAGCGTTGCCGCCAGGCGCGGTACAGCGTCACCAAAATCAGCGGCACAATGACGATGGCCAGCACGGTGTGCGTGAGCAGAATCACCAGGTAAACCGGGCGGAACCACGCGGGATTCCGAAAGTGGGTGACGGTCTGGACGCCGAGGTGATAGGTGAGGTAGCAAATCAAAAAAACAATTGAAATAACGAACGCCGCCATCATGCAGTTGCGGTGCGCGATCTGGTTTTTGCGCCGGATGAAAATCCAGCCGGCGGCCAGGAAAATCGCGCTCAAACCGTTGAGCGAGGCGTTGACGGCGGGCAAATCGTGGACGGTCATGATACCTTTGCCAGATGAGAACTCACAAAATATTGGAACGCCGGCCTCCCTTGGCGCGCCGAAACTGGGCAAAGGCGGCGGCCCGGCTTGATGTAATTGACCATCTCCAAAGCGCCGGGTCGGAGACCGGCGCTCCAACGCGGCTTATGGATGCACATCACAGTCATCGCTCGCGTTCGAGTTGGCGCACGGTGGTGATGAGGCGCGGCTGGACGTTCGTCCAATTCACGCCGTCGCCCTGGGTTTCAAAAATTCCGCGCAGCCGCGCGTGCTTGTCCACCACAACAAAAATCGTGCTGTGAATGAACAGGTCGGCGTCGTTCTTGCGGTCCTCCGGTTTCACCGGGACGGCGCTTAATTTCAAGCTGTCACCCGCCAGACCGGCGATTTCAGCCTTGGAGCCGGTCAGAAACATCCAGCGGTTGAAATCCGCGCCAAAACGTTCGCCGTATTTTTTCATCACCGGCGGCGTGTCAAAATCAGGATCGGTCGTCAGCGTCACCAGCCTGGCCCGGCTCGTTTGCAGCAGGGCGTTCTGGAGCGACTTCATCTGTTGCGACATGATGGGGCACGATGCGGCGCAGCGCGTGAAAATGATGTCGGCGATCCAGACGTGGTTGCTCAGGTCGGCGAGCGTCGTTGCCCGGCCATCCTGATTCATGAGTGTGAAGTCGGCGACCGGGCCGAGCACGGGCAACGCGCGTTGATAGGCGCGATTCAGTTCCATCAGCGAAAGCACATACGCCATGCAAAGCACGACGAGGAGCAGGAGGATGCTAATCCAGAGCGTTCGCGGCAGTTGTTGAGGAGCATCGGCCATGTTCGTTTTATAAATTATACGCTCAAAAAAAGCCGCCGCAAGCCAAGGCCGCGTGCGCGGCATCCACACCGAAATGCCGTTGCCAAAATCATTGTAGCAGCCGACGTGAGGAGGCTCTGACTGAATTTACGATATGCGATTTACGATTGACGCATCCTTCTGTAATTCTCGCACAACACGTAAAATCGTATATCGTAAATCGAAAATAATGAGTCTCGTTACCTCGGCTGCTACGATATTGGGATCGCAGTGCCGTCGGCACAGAAGGCGGCGGTGGCCGGTGCTGGTATATTTCGTGGTTAAGAAATTTCCGTGAGGCGACGCAATTTTGCCCGGCTGCGCGGTTTATTCAAAGCTCGTGGCCGCGCCGCTTTTGGACTTCAACCATTTATCAAAGTCCGCCTGGCTTTCAACGGTCAGGTAACCGCCGGACATGGCCGCATGGCCATTGCCGCAAAGCTGCGCGCAGTTGATCTGATATTTGCCGATGATTGTGGGCGTGAACCAGACCGGAACGCGCAGGCCGGGAATGGCGTCCTGACAAACCCGCATGGCGATTATTTTCAGCGAGTGAACCACGTCCTTCGAGCCGAGGTAAATGATGACCGGCTTGTTGACGGGCACGTGAATGTCATTGATCAACTGGATGTCGTCCTTGCCGTCCGGGTCGGCCGGGTCCACCCCAAAAACATTGTCCATCGCGACGAGCTTCATGTCCTGCTTGCCAAACACGCCGTCGGGACCGGCGTAACGGACGTTCCACGCAAATTGCTGCGCGACGACCTGGATGACGGTGGATTCGCCCGGCGAGGGGAAATGAGCCACCTGTCGCGCCCAAAGCGGCACAGCCACAAAAATCAAGAGCACGGCCTCGACGCCGGCAACGGCGAGTTCGAGATAATTCGAGGCATGACTGCGGACGCCGTGATAATCAGCCTTGGGATTGCGCGAACTGCGAAAACGGTGAAGCACGTAGAAGAAATAAATGATCCAGCCGAGAAACAGCGCAATCATCAGAAAATGAACGTAAATGATGAGGTCATCAACGCCCTGGCCGTTGGTCGAGGCCAGCGGCGGCAGTCCCAGGATTTTTTCACCAAACCATTGCTTCATATGTATTACTCAGGTGGCCCAAGGGGATTCGCATCACCATCGTCCGGCGGGGTCCGGCGCGCGACGTGAACGAAGAAAATGACGAAACAACTCAACACGGTAAGAACGAAGCCGAGCAGGGTGACGATGCCCCAGTTCATGCCCACCGCCAGCGGCGAATCGGTTCTACCGGTGCAAGCCGCACAGGCCAGCAACGACGACGGCGCGATGGCGATCGCGCCAGCGACGGCGGCGAGAATTGCCTTTAAAAGTTTGCGAAACGATTTCATAGATAGCTCACGTTTTTGAGTTTTTTCAGAAAATACCGGCCATAAAAAATCAGCGCGACCGCTCCAATCAGCGAACTGATGCCGAAGAACACGTCCTTTTTCATCCCGCCGGCGGAAAGGCCGCTGACCAGCAGCCACACGCCGCAGCCCAGTGCCAGCGCACTGGAGAGGGTGATGAAGACGATATGGAACGCTTTAAGGGACATGTTGAATATGGACCAGGCTGTCCGGCGACGTGGACCAGATGGTCAAACCCATCAAGCCCGCGAAGAACAACGCGGTGAAGCCCATGACACAGTAAATCATTTTCCGCTCGGAAATGAGATGCATGAAGTAAGCCGCCACCAGGAAGGCCTTCACGCTGGCAATCGTCAGCGCCACCGCGATGTTGATTTCCCGGCTGCCAAACTGGATGAACGACGCCCACACTGTCAGAAACGTCCCCGCCAGCAGGGCGATAAAAACAAAAATGTAGCCGCGCACGGAATGCGCCGGCTCCGGGGCCCGACCGTCATTCATTGTCATACTGTTATTCATTATCAAAGCAAATATAAGACAGGAAACAGAAAAATCCAGACCAAATCTACAAAATGCCAGAACAGGCCGGAAACTTCGATGCGGTTGGTGAAACGTTCCGGGTCGGTCTGCCACATTCGGGCACCGGGCCCCCAGAGAAAGCCGATCACCACCGCGCCGCAAATCACGTGCAAGGCGTGCAACGCCGTCAGGGTGAAGTAGATGGCCAGATAAGTGTGATGCCACGGGCCGTAGCGTTCCATCTTCTTGATGTCCGTGGCGGGGATGGTGAGTTCCTCGCGCTGGATGTGCCTGGCTTCGGGCCGCTGCATGTCCATCAACTCCACCTCGTGCTCCACCTCGTAGCCGTGAATGGTCACACTGCCGGTCTTTTTGGCGAGGTCAAAATCCTTTGATCTTTCGACCAGATGGCCGTCGGCAAATTTGCCATTGGTCAGGGTGATTTCGTAGTGCGTGAATTTGTCGTGATATTCATACGATTTGATGCACACGAACGTCATTGCCAGCAGGATGGTCAGGGCGTGGAAAAATTTGAACCGCCCGTATTGCCGCAGCTTGCACGACACCCAGGCCATGACCGTGGTGATGCTGGAGGTGATGAGCACGATGGTGTTGGCCGTGCCGATATAAACGTTGAGCCAGCCGTGCGGCCACATGCCGGGCTCCGCGCCGACCCGCAGCAACACGTAGGCGGAAAACAGCGCGCCGAAGAGCATCACCTCGGACGCGAGGAACAGCCAGATGCCGAGCTTGGCGTTGTACAAGCCGGTGTCGCGGCGGGGCTCGACGATGTAGGGGAAATCCATGGTGAATTATTTCAGCGGTTCGTTCTGCGGCGTGAAATCCCGGTCGTGGCCGGGAACGCTGTATTCATACGGGCCGCGATAAACATGGGGCGCCTCGGGAAAATTGGTGTGCGGCGGCGGCGAGGCCGTCTGCCATTCCAGCGTGGTGGCGTTCCACGGATTGTCGTGGTCCACTTTTTTGCCGTGCTTGATGCTCCAAAATAAATTGATGATGAACGGAACCTGCACCAGCCCCAAAACGCACGCGCCCCAAAGAATCCACGTGTGCAGCTCCATGATGTTGTTGCTCAAACCGCCGATGACGTCCGCGCCGGCCCGGCTGTTGACCGCCGCCGAGTAATTCGCGCCGCCGTCCGCCATGCGCCGCAACATGCCCGCCATGCCCTGCGCGAACATCGGCATGAAAATGACGTTCATGAAAATCAGCGAGCCCCAGAAATGCACGCGGCCCCAAAATTCATTCATCATCCGTCCCGTCATTTTCGGGAACCAGTAATAAATGCCCGCGAACAGCGCGAAAATCGTTCCCGGCGCGACGACGTAATGGAAGTGGGCGATGATGTAATACGTGTCGTGCAGGTGAACGTCACTGATGTTGAAGCCCAGCGGCAGGCCGGTCAGACCGCCGATGCCGAACATCGGCAGAAAGGCGAGCGCGAAGAGCATCGGCGTGTTGAACCGGATCGAGCTGCCCCACAACGAAATGAAAAAACAGGTCAGAATGATCACCGACGGAATCGAGATGATCATCGTGGTGGTCTGGAAGAACACCGCCACCTTCGTGCCCATGCCGGTCAGATACATATGGTGCGCCCACACGAGGAACGACAGAAAACCGATGGCGAGCACCGAATACACCAGCGATTTGTAGCCCCAGATCGGCTTGCGCGTGTTGTTGGCGATGATTTCGCAGACGATGCCCATCGCCGGCAGAATCAGCACATACACCTCCGGGTGGCCGAGGAACCAGAACAAATGCTGCCAGAGCAGCGGGCTGCCGCCGCCGCTGACGTTGGCCAGTTGCCCGCCCACCGCCAGCCCCGTCGGCAGAAAGAAACTCGTGTGCGCCACCTTGTCCATCAATTGCATGACGGCGGCGGCTTCCAGCGGCGGAAAGGCCAGCAAAATCAGGAAGCTCGTCACAAACTGCGCCCAGACAAAAAACGGGAGGCGCATCCAGGTCATGCCCGGGGCGCGCAATTGAATGACCGTGGCAATGAAATTCACCGCGCTCAACAGCCCCGATGTGATGATGAAAACCATGCCGGCCAGCCAGAAGATCTGCCCGTCGGTGGGGATCATCGTGGCCAGCGGCGAATAGGAGGTCCAGCCCGCCTGGGCCGCACCGCCCGGAATGAAGAAGCTGGTGAGCATGATGACGCCACCGATGACAAACGCCTGGTAACTGGCCATGTTGATGCGCGGGAAGGCCATGTCCGGCGCGCCGATTTGCAACGGGATGACGAAATTGGAAAACGCCACGAAGGCCAGGGGCACGACCGCCAGAAACACCATGATCGTCCCGTGCATCGCCCCGAAGGAATTGTAGAGGTCCGGTGACAGCGCGCCGTGGGGCGCCGCCGAACCGAGCACTTTTTCCAGCAGCGGGCCGAAAACCGGAATTGGCACGCCGGGCTTGGAAATCTGCCAGCGCATCAACAGCATCAGGAAGAAACCGAAAAGCATAAAACACAGCGAAGTCAGGCCGTACTGGATGCCGATGACCTTGTGGTCGGGCGAAAAAATGTAGGTGCGCCAGAAGCCCGGATCGTGATGTTCAGGCTGCCCGTGCCCGGCCTCGTGCCCGCGATGCGGCGGAAAGGTATGGACCAATTTTCCCATGTCACTTCATCTTGTCCAAAGCCATCACTGCCAGCAGCAACGGCAGATAAATGATGGACGCCAGAAACAATTGCCGCGCGCGAACCAAGGTCAATTCCGCCCGTGCGAAGCGGAGTTGCCGCAAAAACTGGAAGGCGAACCACAAATAACCCGCACCCAAAACCAGCGCACCGGCGAGATAAAATACTCCGGCCATTTTGAAAATGAACGGGCACAGGCTCACGAACAGCAGCGCCAGCGCATGGCTCACAGCCTGTTGTCCTGTGCGGCACCCATCCCGGTCAACCACCGGCAGCATTTTGAAACCAGCCTTCGCGTATTCATCGCGGTAAATCCACGCAATCGAAAAAAAGTGCGGCATCTGCCAGAACGCCAAGATCGCAAATAGCGCCCAGCCTTCGCCGGTCAATTCGCCGCGCGCCGCCGTCCAGCCCATCAACGGCGGCAACGCGCCCGGCACTGCACCGACGGCCGTGTTCAGCCAGGTCACGCGTTTCAGCGGGGTGTAAATGAACAAATAACTGACCAGCGTGACCGCGCCGATGACGCTCGTGAGCAGGTTCACCGCCAGCGCCAGGTAAACCAAACCCGCCGTCGCGCACACGCCGCCGAAAATCATCACCGTCGCCGGTTCCAGTTGTCCGGACGGCAGCGGACGGTTTTGCGTGCGGCACATCTTGGCGTCGTATTCGCGTTCGAGCAATTGATTCAGCGCCGCCGCGCCCGCCGCGACCAATGCCGTGCCCCCCAGGGCATGAAACATCAGCGCGAAATCCATCGGGCCGCGTTCGCCCATGTAAAATCCCACGTATGTTGTCAGCAGCACGAGCGTGGTCAGTCGCGCCTTGACCAGGTCGGCAAGGACCGCCCAAATTGAACGTGCCGGAGTTGCACTTAAAATTTCCGCCGTGGCCCTCATCTCATTTGTTACCGGTCATGGCCGGTTGGGCGTCCATGGTAGCGGCGTTCTGTGAGCGCCGACCTTCCGTCCGGTGGTCGCAGACCGCCGCTATAGATTCCCGAAAGGCAATCGCGCACCACAATGCGCCCACCGCCAGCAGCAGCGCGCCCACCAGCACGTGCGCCGTCGCCACATCGGCGGCCTTGTTCGACCAGATCGTCGCCGCGCCCAGCCCGACCTGAAAAAGAGTCAATCCAAGCCAAAACAATGAAAGTCGAACTGCCGCCCTTGACTCGCAGCCGCCGACGGGAGTCGGCGGAGCAATCATCCGTTCCGCCGATTGACATCGGCGGCTACAAAACGCCACTGTGCTGACTCCAATCAAAATCAGCACCGCGACGACGCGATGCGCCATTTGCAATTCGATTTGAAAAGCGGTGATGGGATTCTCGGCGTTGATGGAAACCCGCTGTGCGTTGTAGCGCGCAACAGCGTCAGCGCCCGCGTCCGGCCAGAGTCTGCCGTAGGCGAGCGGGAAATCGGAAATTGCCAAACCCGCGTGCTGATGCCGCATGGCCGCGGCGATTATCAATTGGACAAAAATTAAAATTGTGGTCGCCAGCACAAGCCAGCGGAGATTTTTGTAGCGGCGGTCTATGACCGCCGCTCCAGGGCTCAAATTCACCCACCACCGGCTGGTGAACAGCGCGAGCGCACAGGTCAGCACGAAAAACAGTTGCGCAATCGTCGCGTGATAAATACCCAGCGAATCCATGTGCAGGGTCACGCGCAATCCGCCGAGCACGCCCTGCGCCACGACGAGGAGAAACGCGATCACACCCAGCCAGTGCATCCATTGGCGCGAATCCTTCAGCCAGAGCCAGACGGCGAGAATCGTCGTCATCAGGCCGACGAGCGAAGCGAGCAGCCGGTGGGAGTGCTCGTAAAAAATCCCGCCCAGCCATTTATTGATCGGGAACAAAAACATGTTGTAACCGTAGGTCGTCGGCCAGTCGGGCACCGACATGCCGGCCTCGTGGCTGGTCACCAAGCCGCCGATGCCAATCAACGCCAGCGTCGCCAGCGCCGTCAGCACGGCAAACCAGTACAACCATGGATTCGTTTTGGATACAGCGTTTGCCTTCATAGATATTTGATCTCCTGCGACACGTTGTGGCGGGACCGCCCAAATTGCAAAACTATTTGACGGCGAAAGTAAAATTCGCGGTCACATCGCCGTCCTTGACTTCCACGTCCTGCGTCTGGGTGCCGAGTTTGCGGTGCGCGGCCTCGACGGTATATTTGCCGGGCGGCACATTCTTGATGACGAACTTGCCGTCCTTGTCGCTGACGCAAAAGTAAGGGCTGTCAAACACGCTGACCCACGCGAACATCCACGGATGCACGTCACACTTGAAACGCAGGAACATTTCCGGCTGCGTGTAGGTGTAGGTCAAATCCGCGGCGCCGGGTGCTTGTCCCTGGTTGGTTTCGGGATTGCCCGGTACGGTCGGCGTCGCGTGGACATTGTGAATGCAGGGATCGGAATTTTTGACGATGAGCTTCTGGCCCGTTTGAATCGCCAGAATCTGCGGTGTGTAGAGGCAACCCTTCTGGTCGAGCACGGCGGGCGGCGCGCTCGCGCCGGTGGATTTGCCAGTGACACCCTTCAACGAAACGACCACGTCGGCCAGTTCGTGGTTCGGACCGACCACGTAAAAATGCGTCGTGGGCGTGGTGGTGTGCATTTGGGCGCAATCCGGGTTTTCCATGAGCGGCGTAATTTCCTTTTCCGGCGGCAGCGTGCCAGTGAGCGTAATGATGCCGGTGATGTCCGCCGCCGAGGCGATTTGCCAGGCGCCGAAAAGCCCGATGGCCAGAAGCGAAACAGCCCTTTTTACCCCATGATTTAATTTCATAATAAAAACTAACATAAATAATTATAATGCCTGCGAATGGGCATGGCAAGTCGTTTGCAAAACTTTTTCAGGATTTGCTGCGCAGCGTCCGGAAAATTGCGATGCCAAGGAAAAGTCCGGCCTGGCCGAGCAGGCAACCCAGCCAGCCCCAACGAAATGCGAATAAAGTCATCACGGAAATCACCACCGACAAACCAGTCCACACCAAACTGGATTCATTTTCGAACTCAGCCGCGCGATGAAAGAAAATCGCGCATGCCACTATCATCAAGATCGGTAAATATGGCATCGCCCGGTGTTTGATCGCAGTGTTCTAGCTCTGCAAACTTTTCAAAACGCGCGCCATCGCCAGCGCGGTCTGCGCCGCTTCCGTGCCGCGACTGTGCTTTGGGTTGAGGCAGCGGGCACAGGCTTGCGCTTCATTTTCCAAAAGCAGCACCTCGTGAATGACGGGAATTTCGTGCGCGAGCTGGATTTGCATCAACGCGTGGTTTACGGCTTCACCGATGTGCGCGGCGTGAACCGTCTGGCCGCGCAAAATCACGCCGAGACAGATGATGGCGGACAAACCGGGCGAAGTCCGCGCCAGCCGTTTGGCCACGACGGGAATTTCATACGCGCCCGGCACCCGGA
>JBEKZC010000086.1:0-13928 GCA_049510295.1 Verrucomicrobiota bacterium
TACTTACGAGCTTTTTAAGGGGGTAACTGGCGCTAAACCTCCAAAAACAAGCAGTGTTGTAAATTACAAATTTGGAAGGCAGAAAATCATAGACCTTTTGATAAAACTGCGCGACTTTTCGCGGTAGCCAATTGCGCCAACAATCTGGCAGGGCGTGGCCGTGGTGAGTGACCAGGACAAGATTATTTTTCGATGGTGTTTTCATGGTTTAATTAGCTTTCGTTTTGGTGGCAACAATCTGATGCACCATTACCGCGGATTGGCGGTGCAGGAGCATGGCTATCCGCGGGTGACCATTGACGTGGACATCGTGGTGCCCGATGTGCTGGAGGCGGTGGAGTTTCTCACGGCCAGCCTCACCGGGCCGTTTTATCGCGTGCCGGATGTTGAAGATCGCGTGGAAGACCGGCGGAATGGAGTGCACATTGATTTGTTGCCGGCAGGGAAGGTTTTAAAACGGGGTTGCAAAGTGCCGTTTCCGCAACCCACCACCGTGGCCGAACAATTTCAAATCGTGACGCTGGAGGAACTCATCGCGCTCAAGCTCGACAGTTGGGCCGGCAGTCCAGCCAGGCGGCTCAAGGATAAAGCGGATGTGAATGAACTCATTTTGCGCCGCAAACTTCCCCGCGACCTTGCCGTCAATCCTGCTGTCCGCGCGCTCTACACCGAAACTTGGGATGCCCTGCAAGCGGAGAAATAAATTTCTTTGTGTTCTTTGCGTTCCTTTGCGGTTAAAACAATCCGCCGATGAAAGAAATCGTACCGCCATCACCGCCGCCGCTCGTTCACAACCAGTTCGAGTCCGTGCGGGAATTGTTCAGCCAGAACGTCGTGCCCAGCTATGGCCGCTTCGACCTCGTGTTCAGCCACGGCGCGGGCAGTTACCTGTTTGATGTCGCGGGCAAACGCTACCTCGACCTCGGCGCCGGCATTGCCGTGTGCTGTCTCGGCCACGCGCACCCGGCCATCACCGAGGCCCTCGTCGAGCAATCCAAAAAACTCATCCACGTCTCGAACCTGTATTTCACCGAGCCACAGGGCCGGCTGGCCGCCGAACTCGTCAAACGCATCGGTGCGGGCAAATGCTTTTTTGCCAACAGCGGCGCGGAGGCCAACGAAGGCCTGTTCAAGCTCGCCCGCAAATTCGGCCATGACGAAGGCCGGTTTGAAATTCTGACGGCGACGAATTCATTTCACGGACGCACGCTGGCCGGCATCGCCGCGACCGGCCAGGACAAGGTCAAGAAAGGTTTCGAGCCGATGACGCCGGGTTTTCGGCACATTCCGTTCAATGATCTGACCGCCGCGCGCAACGCGATTTCGCCCGCGACCGTCGCCATCCTGATGGAAGGCGTGCAAGGCGAAGGCGGCGTCACGCCGGCCACGCCAGAATATCTGCTCGGTCTGCGCGCGTTGTGCGACGAGAAAAAGCTTTTGCTGTTCATGGACGGCGTGCAGTGCGGGCATTATCGCACCGGACGGTTCCAAAGTTATCAGCGGATTTTGGAAAATGTTCCCGGCGGCGAAAAATTCCTGCCCGACGGCGTTTCGATGGCCAAATCGCTCGGCGGCGGATTCCCCATCGGCGCGTTCTGGGTGCGCGCGCCGTTCGCCGATTTGCTGGGGCCGGGCACGCACGCCTCGACGTTTGGCGGCACGCCGCTCGCCTGCGCCGTTGCGCTCAAGGTGCTCGAAGTCATCGAACGCGAACGGCTGGACGAACAAGCCCGCAAACTCGGCGAATGGTTCAAACGGGAACTGAAACGGCTGGCGGCCACTTATCCGCAGGTCGTCAAGCGCGCGCGTGGCCTGGGATTCATGCTCGGCCTGGAATTGGTTGAAAAAGAAAAAATCCCGGCGTTTGCCGCCAGCAACAAAACGGCGGCGTTGCAATTTGTGAATCGCCTGCATGAAATCGGCGTGCTCACGATTCCGGCGGGCACGCAAATTGTGCGTTTGTTGCCGCCGCTGAATCTGAAGCCGCAAGAGGCTGGCGAAGGCATCAGCAAAATCGAGGAAGTCATCAAATCGGTGGCATGATTTGTTAGGAGCCATCCAAATGACGACCCCGTGCGAGCAACTGCAACTGGAGAAGTTCTACCAGAAATTCCGCCGTTCTCTAAAGGCTCACATGCCAGCGGAGCTTGGACGGTATTCCAGCCTATACGGGCCCGATCTTATCTGGTTGGATAATGATTACCTGAATTCAAGACCGCGCATGGCGATTATTGGTCAGCAGGTTTACTCTTGGTATTATAACTACCGCGAATTTGTTACTGACGTCTGGGAATATTACTACGCTAAATCTACTGCAAAAGGCAGTGTGAAGAAGGCCATCGCTGAATATCGAGGATTTGATTTCGCTTTCTCGGAGAAGGAACCGCTCCGGCGCACTCCGTTCTGGCAGTTCTTCCACAAGGTTCGGGAGTCCGCATTTTCAACCGAACGCGAAGCTCGGCGGAAGGTGCTCTGGACGAACCTCGTCAAGTTCGTCGCAAAGGATGGGACCAAGCTTCTTGAGTGGCCCTACGCTGAAGCCGAAGAAGCGATTCAGCTTCAAGACGATGTTCTGACCACAGAACTCAGGATTGCCAATCCGGATGTTTGCCTCTTCGTCACCGGACCCGATTTCGACTGCATACTCAAGCGGTACTTTCGAGACGTGAAATTCATCGAAGCAAGCAATCTTCCCAAACACCAGTTTGCGCGGCTGGTTCACGAGGATCTTCCTCGCCGTTCATACCGCACATACCACCCGGGATATCTTAGCTACCATAGAAAGCTTTGGAAGGAGGTTCTCCACATTCTGTCACAGGAACTTGCTTGGCCTAACTCGCGAGGTGGAGCGAACAGGAGGCAACTGCCTCACTCACGTCACTCATCCTGATTGTTGTATGACCTCTGCCGCGCTCAAACATCTTTCCGACGCCGACCCCGTGATGCGGCGGCTCATCCGGGAATTTGGACCGTGCGGGCTGGTGCCGGAAACCCGGCGTTCACCGTTCCAGTCGCTCGTGCAGGCAGTCGCGCACCAGCAACTCAATGGCACGGCGGCGGACGCCATTCTCGCGCGCTTCAAAAAATTGTTTCCCGGACGCCGGTTCCCGCGTCCGGAGGATTTGTCGTCGGTTTCCGACGATGATTTGCGCGGCGCCGGTTTTTCACGGGCGAAAATTCTGGCCATTCGCGACATCGCGGCGAAAACTTTGGCCGGCGTTGTGCCGACATCGAGGCAGATTGTGAAATTGTCCGATGCCGAAATCATTGAGCGGCTCACGGAGGTTCGCGGCGTTGGACGCTGGACGGTTGAAATGCTGCTGATCTTTCAACTGGGCCGTCCCGACGTATTGCCGGCGGATGATTTTGGCGTGCGCAATGGTTTCCGCCAGGCCTACAAAAAGCGCGACCTGCCGGCGGTGAAAGGACTGCTCGCGTTCGGCGAACGCTGGCGTCCGCACCGCACCACCGCTTCGTGGTATCTCTGGCTGGTGGCGGATGCGGCGAAGAAAAAGTAGGACAGGCTTTCCGCCTTCGCGGCGAGCCAAAGCGCCGCTCCGGCGCGACGGCGGCCAGCCGGTCTCAAACTTCAATTCGAAAAGATGGAGACAGGCCAGATGCCTGTCCTACGTTGGCTGGAATGCGGCGCGCAAAAAGAAGTGACGTCGGGCCGGACTTGGGTTAATACATCTACTTTGGGCGAAATACCCGGACTCTTGAAAGATGAAACATCTATTGTCATTGGAAAAACTGCCGCGCGCGGATTTTGAAAAAATTCTGCACGCTGCCGCTGGGTTCAAGCGCGAGCGCGGTCACCACCAAACCCAACCGCTGGCCGGCCAGACCTGGGCGTTGATGTTCTCCAAATCGTCCACACGCACGCGGGTTTCGTTCGAGGTCGGCATTCACGAACTCGGCGGGCGGCCGATGTTTCTCAACGCCAATGACATTCAACTCGGCCGCGGCGAGCCGATCAAGGACACCGCACGCGTGCTGGGCCGGATGATTCACGGCGCGGTCATCCGCACCTTCGCACAAAGCGACGTCGAGGAATTCGCCAGATTTTCCGGTGTTCCGACCATCAACGCGCTGACGGACGACGAGCATCCGTGCCAGATCATCGCGGACATTTTCACGTTCCAGGAAAAGCGGGGGCCGATTGCCGGCAAGGTGGTCGCGTTCATCGGCGATGGCGCATGCAACGTGGCGAACTCGTGGATTTGGACGGCGGCAAAATTCGGATTTGAATTGCGCATTGCCGCGCCGAAAAAATTCCAGCCGTCCGCCGCCTTGTTGAAACGCGCCGGCGGAAAAATTTCCGTTTCGACCGACATCCAGGCAACGGCGAAAGGCGCGGACCTGCTTTACACCGATGTCTGGATTTCGATGGGCAAGGAAGCCGAAGCGAAGGAACGCATCAAGATTCTGACGGGCTACCAGATCAATCAATCGCTCGTGAAGCTCGCCAAACCCGGCGCCCTGGTGATGCACTGCCTGCCGGCATATCGCGGCAAGGAAATTGACGACGCGACGCTCGAAGCCAACGCGGACACGATTTTCGAGGAAGCCGAAAACCGGTTGCACGTGCAGAAGGCGATTTTGAATAGGGCGGTTTCGTAACGTCGTAGCCGCGTTTGTAAAAACGCGGATCTTTTGCTGCGAAATGTCCGCGCTTTCACAAGCGCGGCTACAACGTGGCAAACCGGCGCAGATATTTCACGGCGACTTTCAAATCCTTCGGCCACGGCGCGGTGATCGTCACGGTGGCGCCGGTGACGGGATGCGGGAGACTCAGTTCTTCCGCGTGCAGCGCGACCCGTGATAAGAGCGGACGTTCTTCATGTCCGGGCTTGAGCCGGTAATTCGGTTTGAGGCGCGAAAGCCAGAGCGGTTTGCCGCCGTACAGGCCGTCACCGACGATGGGGAAACCGGCGTAACGCAAGTGAACACGAATCTGGTGCGTGCGGCCGATGAGCGGTTCACACTTCAGGAGCGCGTAGCCGTGGCGGGGAAAGGTTTCCAGCACTTCAAATTGGGTCTTCGATTTCTTGCCGTTTTTCGAATCCACATGCATCAACCCGGTTTTGACCGGATGCGGCGCGAGTTTGGCGTCCACTTCAAATTGATTTTCCGGCGGCTCGCCGCTGACGAGGGCGGTGTATTTTTTCACCGGTTTTTCCGAGCCAAAAAGATTCGCCAGCGCAATGAGCGCGGGTTTGTTTTTGGCGAGCAGAATCACGCCGCTCAGCTCGAAGTCGAGCCGGTGCGCGTTCATCAAGTAATCCAGCCCGCGTTCGCGCGCCCACGGTTTGCCGCCGGCGATGGCGTTGTGGAGCAGCGTCATCAGGTTTGGCCGCTGCGGGTCGTAGCGGTCGGGCGAGGTGGGCAGCCCGGCGGGTTTGTCGAGCGCCAGCAGGTGCTCGTCTTCAAAGAGCACCGGAATTTCCCAAAACTCACGGGTGGCGGGTGATGAGAGTTTGATGGCCGCGCTCACTTTTTCCCAATCGTGATTTTGTTCTTAATCCCAATCCCGATCGAACCAGGATTACGATTAAGATTTATTTTGCGGCACCGGGACTGAATTGCTGGCGAAAGACCGGCGTGGTGCGCAATTCACGGTTGGCTTCAAGGTTGGCCCATTGGCCGAACGCCTCGTTTTGGCGCCTGCGGCTGAACGCGGCAATGTATTGCGGCAGTTCGGAATTCATTTTTGCCTGGTCAATCGGCAGGCGGGATTGGACATAAACGATGAAGCCGCCGTCACTGGTTGCCTCGAAAGCGCCCGTCTTGCCAACCGGCGTGGTGAACACGGCCCGCTTGAGTTGATTCAGGTCGGTGCGCCCGCCCAGTTCCGGTAATTCCGGCGTGCTCAACGAAAACGCCGGCAACACCTGCGGCTGCAAACCGGCGGCGACACACAGGGACGCGAAGCCGTTATCAGCCGTCATGCCCGCCAAGGTGCGAACAAAATTTGTCCCGGTGCGCCGGGCCAGCAAGGTCGCCTCGACCCATTGATAATCCCGCGTGACGCGGTCCCGGATTTGGTCGAGCGGCGGGATTTCGCTGGGCAGCCGCTTGGCGAACGCGAGAACATACACGGTGTCCGGTCCGGCGACCGGCCCGGCGAAGGGTTCGTCGGGCGACAGTGCAAAGGCGGCTTTGGTGAAGCCCTGCGGCGCGGTAAATTCTTCCGGCCCCAATTCGCCCCCAAAGGGCGCGGTCACGTGAACGGGCAGTCCTTTTTGTTTGGCGACGGCGGCGAGATTTTCGGGCCTGGCCGGATCAATGTTAAAAACGGCGTTGGCGAAATCATTCGCGTCCTTGCGCGCGTCGTTTCCGGCGCGGTTACGAATCAGTTCCTCGCGGATTTTGTCCTTCGCTTCGGCGGGCGACTTGGAATTTCTGTAATTCTCGCCGACTTGGCGGAAGTAGGCTCCCACCAACTCGTCAAAATTTGTCCTGGCCCATTCAGCCTTGGCCCGCGCGAGATAATTCGTCACTTCAAACGCGATGTAGCTGACCTGCACGCGGTCGGGCAGGCGGTATTCCGCGAGGTAATTCGTGTAAAATTGCGCGACGGCGGCGGGTGTGACGGTGACGGACGACAGATAGTTCGACGCGGAGAAGAAAACAATCTGCGCGGAGAGTTCCTGGTGGTCACGCTGATAGGCGGCGGTGGCTTCCTGCGGCGTGATGAGTTCCCCGGTCAGGCCGATCGCCTGCTGCAATTGCTCCATGACAAGATATTGCCGGACAAAGCTTTCGAAATCCTCGGCCGTCAGACCTTTCGGCTGCAAAACTTGTTTCACGAACTCGCTCAGTGGCACGGCCTGGCCGTTGCGCCCCAGTGACCGAAGCATCTCATTGGCTGTCGCCACAACCTCGTCGTTGCCGACATAAATGCCGAGGTCATTCGCTTTTTGAGCGAGCATCAAGCGGATATAGATTTCACGATCCAGATCGGACTCGGAGAAATTCTGGTTTTTATCCGGCCATTCGCCGGAACGGAACCAATAAAAAAGATCGAAATCGTTTCTGGCGTCAATGAAAGCTTGTTGCGTGACTTTGTGACCGTAAATCGTGCCAAAATCGCTGCTGGCAACCCTGCCGTCACTGCCACCGCCCATGCGCGATGGACCTGCGCCCCAGTAAATGAAAGAAATAACCGTGGCGGCGATGATAACGAACCACAGCCATCCCGAATGTTTGCGAATTGTCCCGATCATAGTGGTAAATAGAAAAACAAAGGCTAACCAGCCCGGTCAATTGCGGTCAAACGTAAAAGTGTGTTGAATTCAGTTCGGGGCGTAACCGGGCACACGCACCAAAGAGAAACATCTCCCTCTTCCCGCGACGCAGGAGGAGTGGGGAGAGTGAGTCGGGACCGTCCAGTTTTATCGGTGCGGGTGTCAAATTGTGTCCTTCAGCCCGCTTTCAGCCAGCGCGCCGCGTCCGCCGCCGCGTAAGTGATGAGAATGTCCGCGCCGGCGCGGCGCATGGCCAGCAAACTTTCCAGCGTCACCGCGCGCTCGTCAATCCAGCCATTGGCTGCCGCCGCCTTGATCATCGCGTGTTCGCCGCTCACGGCAAAGGCGGCGGTTGGGTAGCCGAACTCCGTTTTGACGCGGTAAATCAGGTCGAGGCAAGCGAGAGCGGGTTTGACCATGACGATGTCCGCGCCTTCCTGAATGTCGAGCGCGACCTCGCGCAACGCCTCGTTCGCGTTGGCCGGATTCATCTGGTAACTCCGCCGGTCGCCGAATTTGGGCGCGGACTCGGCGGCTTCCCGGAACGGCCCGTAAAACGCGGATGCAAATTTCGCGGCGTAGGACATGATGGGGGTGTCGGCAAAGCCGGTGCGATCCAATTCCGTCCGGATGGCGCGCACGCGGCCGTCCATCATGTCGCTGGGCGCCACGATGTCCGCGCCCGCCTCGGCGTGGCTGGCGGCGGCGCGCGCGAGCAGCTTCAGCGAGGGATCGTTCAGGATTTTCCCGCCTTGCACCACGCCGCAGTGGCCGTGCTCCATGTATTCGCACAGGCACACGTCGGTGATGACGAGCAGCGACGGCAGTTCTTTTTTCAGGAGCCGCACGGCTTGCTGGACGATTCCATTTTTGGCATAGGCGCCGGAAGCCTTCGCGTCCTTGTGGTTCGGAATGCCGAAAAGCAAAACCGCCGGAACCCCGAGCGTGTGCGCGCGGATGGCCTCGCGCAACAGTTCATCAGGCGAAAGCTGGAATACGCCGGGCATGGCGTTGATGGGACGGCGGACCCTTTTGCCGGAGCGCGCGAACAGCGGCAGCACGAGTTGCGCCGCGCTCAAATGGGTTTCGGCCACCAATTGCCGCAACGCTGCCGACTGCCGCAGGCGGCGCGGACGATACGCCGGGAATTGTCCAATAAATTTCAGGCTCACGAACCTATTCTAGTTTCAAAGCGGGAAGAGCAAAGCCGAAAGTGGCAATGAATGCCGCGCAACGGATGTGAAGAAGACAGAGCGGATGAAGCCGCTAAATTTGCAGCTTATCCTCGTATTAGGCCGCTGCTCGGCACTTCGGAACAACGATACGCAACTTGCCTTTGATACAAGTGGCCTGCGCATCAGCTAATCCGTAACCGGGAGGCACCTCAATCACGCTCTCAAATGGGACTTGGCTGTTGGACAGCTTGCCGACAATGCGCAAACTTCTTCCTTCGACTGTGATCTCGATGTCTCTGCTCCGTAGCTCCGGCAATCGGGCTGTCACAATAAAGCCGTGCTCCGTGATGGTCGCCTTTTGCTTGCTGACATCAATCAGGTCCTTGCAGCCTTCGGGGAGGAGGCAACCGCGCTTGCTATAGTCATAATCCATTGGCTGCAAATTAGCTCGTCAGCTCAACTCTGTCAAAGCGGCCTAACGGTGAATGGACGGCTTGTTTTGCAGCCGATCCTTTTTCATTTTTTTGACTCTGCGTTTGGTAGAACGGTTTGTCCAGAAAAAGAAAGACACGGATTTCGCGAAATAACGCGGATTAAACCCGAACTCCGAAGTTGCCGGCGGCGGCGGGAGGACGAGACCACCCCGGAGTGCGCCCGTCCTCGGGCGCTGCAACTTGGGTCCCTTCAAACCACGGAACATTTCCCAACCGCCTGTCCATCCCACGTTGCTGCGGGGGACGGCCGCACTCCGCTCACGCAGAAATTCCATTTCGGAATTCGGGATCAAATCGGTGAAAATCCGTGCAATCCGTGTCAAGAATTCTTGGTTCCGGCTTTGCAACGCGGCGGTTTGAGTTACCTTCCCGCCATGCAGCGGTTGAAAGGAATTTTTGGGACGGCGATGGTGCTGGTCATTTTTGCCGGCGGCGTCTGGCTTGGTTTCACGGTCCCGCGCTGGATGAAATTGGGTTCGGGCTTGCACATGGAAAACACCGCAACGGTGGTCGAGCAGGTGCAGACGCTTTCGGATCTGGTCACGGTCAAATATGTGCTCGAAAAAGTCGTCATCCTTGAAGACGTGAAATGGTATGGCGAAAACCGCGTGCTCCTGCTCGCGCACGGCGTCGTCAAGGCGGGCATTGACCTCAAACGCGTCACGGCGGACGACGTGACGATTTCCGGCAAAACAATCAGATTGCGACTGCCCCCGCCGCAAATCATGGACGCCTATCTTGACGATAAAAACAGCCAGGTGATTGACCACGCGACCGGCCTGTTGCGCGCGTTTGACAAGTATCTTCAACAAATCGCGCGGGCAAACGCGGTGGATGACATCCGCCGCGCGGCGCGGACGGACGGCATTTTGGATGAAGCAGACAAGCGGGCGCGGCTGGAACTGGAATTATTCCTGCGTCAAGCGGGCTTTGAACAGGTTGAATTTCGTTGAGACAAAAATCCAGCATGCGGCACTGCCCTAAAATTAGACAGTGTGGATGATTTTAACCGGGCCGGGAATTTCAGTGCGCATCTCAATCTCAATGGCAATCTGCATCCGGCGCTTGGGAGGAGAAATTTTCAATGTTTGCAAGTGGGGCTGCATCAAATATGGCACCACTTGCGGTGCAAGCCGACGGTTGGTGACTTCGGTCTGCCCGCGAACCTCTTGAGAGAGTTTCAACGCATTCATTTTTCTAGCCATGAAACTTTTTGCCGCAATTCATGTGCCAGAAAAATACGGCTCCCGCCCTGCTTTTATTGATGATTTCGGCCTGCGGTCAAAAAATGCGTCGAATCGTTCAGCCGGCTGTGGCGGAAGCGGTTCCGTTGCTCGTCTTTCACCAAAGTTGAAGCCGTGACGGGGGCGCTATTGCGGCACCGGCCCTTGCGTGACTTGCACGAGGTCACTGGCGCGGAGCCACTTGGTAAAAGCGGTTTGGACATCCTTGGCGTCAAGTTTGACGTAAATGCGTCCCGCATGAACCCGTTCATCGAGCGGCAATCCCAGCGCGGAGTAGGCGAGCCAGCCTTGAGCGATATAATCCACGCTCGATTCCGCCAGCGGAATGTCGCGGAGCAGCATCAACTTGGCCTGATGCAATTCCTGCGCCGTCACCTTTTTCGCCTGCATATCCTTGAGGTCGCGCAAAATCACGGCGCGCGCCTTGGAAACATTCGGCGGGTCGCAGGCATATTCCACCTGATAAACACCGCGCGTCAGGCCGACGGTGAACGAGGAATCCACGAAATAAACCAGCCCGTTTTTTTCGCGCAGGTCGCGATACAACCGTGTCGCGTAAAATCCGCCGCCCAGAACGTGGTTGCCCAGTTGCAGCGCGTAATAATCTTCATTCGTCCGTGTCAGTTGCAACGTTTCCGCCAGGGTGATTTTATCCTGAACGCGGCTGGCATCCGGCACGTGGGTCACGGAAACTGAATTCGTCGGCGCGGGCGGAAACAGCGTGTTCGGTTTTGCTCCGTCCGCCTTCCAATCGCCGAAGTATTTTGAAATGACGGCGACGGCGTTTTCCGGCGCAACATTGCCGATGACGACGACGGTCGTGAGGTCGGGACGGAACGCCGATTGATAATAATGTTGCACGTCCTGGATCGTGAGCGACTTGACGCTGTCCGGCGTCGTCTCGCGTCGTGCTGGATCGGCCTTCGGAAACAGTGCGACGGTCAGCGCGTGGCTGGCAATGTGGCCGGGGCTTTTGATTTCACCAGCGACGGACGCAGCGAGTTGCTCCTGAATAATTTTGAAATCGTCTTCGGGCAGCGCCGGCGAAAGTTCATTGTCCGCGAGCAATTGCACGCCGCGTTCAAACTGATCGGGCAAAACCTGCAACGAAAAATCCACGCCCGCCGATTCGTTCGCGCCGAGGTCGTCCAACGCCTTTTGAAACGCGAGCCGATCGAGCGATTTCGTACCGTAGGAGAAAAGTTTATCCAACGCCTGATCCACACCATCCTGGCCTGCGGGTATCTGGACTTTCGGATTATTTTTGACGCGGCCATGAACGCTGACCGTGTCGCTGATGGTTTCCGGTTGCACGATGAGCTTGATTCCGTTTGGCAAATTCGTGACGAACGGATTGAGCGTCGTGGCAGGAACGGGCAGTTGGTCCGTGATTTTTTTTGCCCATGACGGCAAAGTGACGTTCGCGTTTTTTGTCGAAATCAGCGATTCGCCGCCGCCAAAACTTTTTGACGAAATCAGTTTGTCCGACGGCATCGGCGTGAGAATCGCGGAAATCGCGTGGTCAAAATCCAGATACTTTTTGGCGACGCGATTCACGTCGTCAACGCTGACAGTGCGAAATAAATTGATGTCGTCTTTCGGCGAACTGCGTCCTTCAATGGCAACGGCGGTTGACCATGCGGAAGCCAGTCCGGAAACGGAATTTTTCTGCAATTCGGCGCTGATGATTTCGCGGCGTTTGGCGGCTTCAACCAAATCGGCGCTGACGCCGTTGGTGATTTCAGCGGCCAGAATTTCTTTCACCTGGTTCAGCAGGTTGGTCGAATCCGCGCCGGCGGGAAATCCGGCAATCGCGTAGCCTAGACCGGATTTTTGCAAAGTCTCGTATTCAAATTCGGCGAACATCGCCTTGCCTTGCGGCACGAGTCCGTAAAGTTTTCCGCGCTGGCTGCTCAACACGTCGGACAAGATTTGCGCGGCAGCAAAATCAGGGCTGTCTGCGCCGGGAAAACGAAACGTGATCGCGGTCAAGCCATACGGCAAATCCGTGTCGAGTTTCAGCGTGTCAGGCTTTACGGTTCCAAAATTAAATTCCGGGCGTGCGGGAAGTTGCACCGCCGGAATTTCGCCAAATGCCGTTTTCACCTGTTCCAATACCTTTTGCGGTTCCACGTTGCCGACGATGACGAGAATGGCATTGTTCGGCACATACCATGCGTTGTGAAATTTTCGGAGCATGGCGCCGGTGGTTTTGTCGAATGATGGACGTGTGCCGAGCGGGCTGTGTTCATAGGGTGAGCCTTTGAAAACGACGGCCAAAAGTTGCTCGTAAAAAACATATTCGGGATTCGACAAATCCTGCGCGACCTCCTGTTCGATGGCGCCGCGTTCCTTTTCCCAAAGTGATTCACCGGGCAACAGATCACGCATCCGCGCGGCCTCGACCCGCAATGCGACTTCCAGATTCTCAGCGGGCGTGGTGAAGAAATATTGCGTGACGGCCTGTTGCGTGTCGGCGTTGTCATCGCCGCCGAACGCGGCGGAAATGGCCGCGAGTTGATCGGCGGACAAACCCGGACTGCCGCGAAACATCATGTGCTCGGTGGCGTGCGCCATGCCGGGAAATCCGGCGGGCGCTTCGTCGGAGCCGACGCGATAATTGACCATCGTTGTGACGACGGGCGCGAGCGTGTTGCGGACGATGATGACCTGCAAGCCGTTCGTCAGTGTGGCGCGCAAGACGCCCGCTTCGGTGGAAATTTCGTTGGTCGCCGCCTGGCCGGCGGCGCAACGTGCCAGCGTGATCAAGAAAACGAAAGCGAGCAAAAGGGGCGAAGCCTTGGTGTTTTTGGCCGTCATAAATTTGATTTTCCGACAACCATAGACCGGCACCGTTCAAGCGCGAGAAAAAAAGTTGATGGTAACGGTTGCCAGCGGGCCTCGCCCCCGCCAACGTTGTGAGGTGAATTTGAGCTGGGAAAAGTTGTGCGCGGTCGCATCAGCGGAAGTCGAGGCTACGGTTTCGGCGTTGCCCAAATCGTTGCGGGCACGGGCGGAAAAACTGCCCGTGACGTTTGAGCGCCAGCCCAAGGCAGGGATGCAAGCCGATGGAATTGAGTCGGACACGTTGGGTTTGTTCACCGGGGCGGAGTTTGTCGAGGAAGGAAATGTTCCACTACCGCCGCAGATTATTCTATTTTTGGAAAACCTTCGGGATTTTGCCGAAGGGGATGAGGTGATTTTTCGGGAGGAAGTGCGGACGACCTTTTTACATGAGTTGGGGCATTATTTGGGGTTGGACGAGGACGAATTAAGCGAGCGGGGGCTGGAATAGCCTAATTGCCTGTATTTGTGGGGTAAAAATTATTAAAAATTCTCTTGCGACTTTGGCGGGCGCTGGTAAATTTTAACAAGTCTTCCGCGTGGCGGAAGAAACGACTGGCCAAAAAGCCTGTTGACAACCGGCGTGAGTCTGATAATTTTCGCGCCTATAAAACTCGAATCTGAGATGCCGAGTTGAAAGCAATGATTCGGCGCGCGGGTTTTTTGTCCCCTAAATGGGGAAAAAGCAGGGGCGATATGCCCGGCAATTTTTGGGTGGAAACACCCGTTGCTCATTGAAAATTGAATTGTGCGATAAGTGAGAGCCCCTTCATTGACAACCGGTTAGTGGTTGTCTATGAAGAGTTTTAAAATTGTAATTCGTCCGATTAATCACCGGACACGAATTAAACTAACGTTTTTTAACGGAGAGTTTGATTCTGGCTCAGAACGAACGCTGGCGGCGTGGATAAGACATGCAAGTCG
>JBEKZC010000087.1:0-13924 GCA_049510295.1 Verrucomicrobiota bacterium
GTCAACCTTGCCATAAAGCCATCGCTTCAGCGGTTCTTCGACATGGTAGAGTGCAAACTTGATGCTCGACGAGCCGCCGTTGATGGTCAGGATGCGTGGGTTAGCAGGTTTCATGGATGACTCCTCCGTCATTCTGTAATCCCAACGAAGCCAGTTTCGCGCACGTGGATTTGTAATCCGTGTGCAGAATGCTTCGAATCCCCAAACCTCCCGCGATCTGGACGAACATCGGGGTGTTTTCGATATAGACGATCTGGTGGGCTGGCGCCTGGACGATGTCCAGCGCAAGGCGAAAGATGTCCGCGTCGGGCTTGCGGACGTGGACGAAGCAGGAGGAAATAAAGGCATCCACAAACCCGTTTAGTTTGAACTTTCGAATCCGATACGCATTCAGTTCGCGCGCTTCGTTGCTGACCACGACGATCTTCAATCCGTACCTTGCCTTGAGCTTGCGGACCAACTCGATCATCTGGGGGTAAGGTTTCGATTGCGCGAACATGAAGCGCCGAAACTGAGCCCGGGTGAATGGTCGCTTTTGGTAGAAGACCACCCGGTCCAAATATTCTTCCAGTGTGAGCTTTCCCTCCTCATAAGTGTCGAAGGTCAGGTGATGCCGATCCTCCATCTCGGCCCAGTCAAGCTTGAAATAATTCGCCGTCCGTTTCCGGGCATGATGATCCCAGCCGTTGGTGAGCAGGACACCGCCAATGTCCAGGAACAAGGTTGTGATCGGGATTGCTCTTTTCATGTGGCCGGTGGTTGGGAAGTCTGGAGAATTGGCTTCGTCATAGCCTGATACATCATTTCCTCGCTGAGGAACGGTGGACCATAGAGCTCGTACCCGCCGCTTAGTTTTTCGTTAACTTTCCGCACCAGTTCGTCATGAGTTGCGGCATCAGCGTGAAAAGGCACCGCGACGATTGTATATTCGATCTGAGTTTTCATGTTATGTTGAGTCCTGTCGGTTCGAGTTGGTCATTCATTTTCATGATTCTCACTCCTTCTCCCATTCCGTGTGAAACGTGCCCTTGGCATCGATCCGCTCATAGGTGTGGGCTCCGAAATAGTCGCGCTGGGCCTGGATGAGATTGGCCGGCAGCCAGGCGCTGCGATAGGCGTCGAGATAACCCAACGAAACCATCAACCCCGTGGCCGGCACCCCTGACTCGGCCGCCTGGCACACCACCTGACGCAAGCATTCCTGATGCTCCACGACCTTGCGCGACAAGTTGGAATCCAGCAGCAAATTCGGCAGCTCAGGCCGCGCGTGAAACGCCGCACAGATGTCTTCGAGCAACGCGGCGCGAATGATGCAGCCGCCCCGCCAGATCCGCGCCACGGCTTCAAGATCGAGGTGATATTCGTATTTGTCTGAAGCAGCCGCCAAAAGCGCCATGCCTTGCGCATAGGTGATGATCATCGCGGCATAAAGTGCGCGGCCCAATTGCGTGAGAAAGGTGTCGCGGTCGCTGTTGAAGCGCCGCATGGGTCGCTGATAAATCGCGCCTGCCTGCTCGCGTTCCTTCGCGAACACGGACAAGTCCCGCATCGCGACCGCCAGGTCGATCGTCGGGATCGGCACTTGCAGTTCCATTGCGCTTTGTGAGGTCCACATGCCGGTGCCTTTCTGTTTGGCCACGTCGAGGATTTTGTCGATCAGCCGCTGGCCGGTCTTCTCGTCCGGTTTGGAGAAAATATGGCTGGTGATCTCCACCAGATAGCCATTGAGTTCGCCCTTGTTCCATAAAGCATAGACCCCCTGCACTTCATCATCGTTCAAGCCCAGGCCACGTTTCATCAGATCGTAGGTCTCGGCGATCAATTGCATGACACCGTATTCGATGCCGTTGTGAACCATCTTCACGAAGTGCCCGGCCGATCCCGGGCCCAGCCAGGTCACGCACGGATCGCCGTTGACCTTCGCCGCCGCAGCTTCAAAGACGGGACGGACCCGCTCGTAGGCCTCTTTTGGCCCGCCGGGCATGATGCTCGGTCCGTGACGCGCGCCTTCTTCACCACCCGACACGCCCACGCCGAGGAAATGAATGCCTTTGGCCGTCAGGTTGCGGGCGCGCAGGTCGGTGTCTTTGAAGTAGGAGTTGCCGGCATCGATGATGAGATCGCCCTCGTCCAGGTGCGGCAACAAATCCTTGATGACCGAATCCACCGGAACGCCGGCGGGCACCAGCATCATGATTGCGCGCGGTTTGCGAAGCAGGGCAATGAAATCAAGGATGTTGGCCGCGCCGCCGATGTTGCGTTCGGCCGATTCCTTCCGCAGCGCCTCGACCTTGGCCTGGTCCTTGTCATAACCTGCCACCGCACAGCCGTGGTCGGCCATGTTCAGCACGAGATTGCGCCCCATGACGCCCAAACCCACCATGCCGATTTCAGACCGTTGTTGTAGTTGCGTATTTCTCATAACATGGGCCCTGGTATCCGTCGCTTTCAGCCTTAACCCAGCTTCACCACCATCTTGCCCACGTTTTGCCCACGGAAAAGTCCGATGAAAGCGCCCACCGCTTGGCCGATTCCTTCCGCCACTGTTTCCTTGTTCTTCAGTTTTCCGGCCCGGAAGTAACCGCCCACTTCTTTTTCAAATTCGCCCTGACGATCCAGCCAATCGCGAACGATCAGCCCCTTCATCGTCAACCGTTTGGTGATGATGTTGAATAGATTGGAAGGACCGGGGCGCGGCTTTTCCTCGTTGTAACCGGAGATGCCGCCACAGGCGATGATCCGGCCATGCACCCGCAAAGCCGAAAGCGCCGCTTCGAGCGTTTCGCCGCCCACATTATCGAAATAAACATCGATGCCGTCCGGCGCCTCCAGGTTCAGTTGTTCGAGGACAGGGCCGGCCTTGTAATCGAAGGCGATATCAAACCCGCATTCTTCCCGCAGAAACATGACCTTCTCCATTGAACCGGCTGATCCGATGACACGACACCCGCGCAATTTCGCGAGTTGCCCGGCCACACTGCCGACGGCTCCGGCGGCTCCCGAAATAAAAATGACGTCGCCGGCTTTGACCTCCACCAAATTCAACCCGACCCAGGCGGTCATGCCCGTCATGCCGAGAGCACCAAGGTAAACCGACAGCGGCTGAACCTCGCGGCTGACCGGATGCAACTCTTTCGGCGAAGCCATGAAGTATTCCCGCCAGCCAAAGTTAGAAGTGACGGCATCGCCCGGCTTGAATTCCCTGGCGCGCGACTCGATGACCTCACCGACTGCGCCGCCGTCGAGCGGTTTGCCCAACTCGAATGGCGGAACATACGATTTCCCGTCGTTCATGCGACCGCGCATGTATGGGTCCACCGACATGAAGAGATTACGAACCAGCACCTGCTGGTCTTGCAGTGGCTCCAGTTCGGTCCGCGCCAGGGTAAAGTTGGCTGCGGTTGGAATCCCGTTGGGGCGGGAGGCCAGCCGAATCTCGCGGCTTGCAGTTTTCGACATAAAAATAATCTGGTTTGGCAGATCAATGGCGGAGTGCGTCCGTCCCGGGCGCACTCCGTCCAGAACCGACGCCGCAGCCAAAGCGAGTTTTCAAACAGGCTTGGCGATGACCGCCGCATCCTGGTGGCCCACCCGGGGAATGAATTCTGTCTGGCTGACGCCCGATTCATCTCTCGCCTTTCGGGCGAGCCGCTCGAAGCGCGCCTTGATTCGGTCCAGCTCTTCCTCGGACAATTCCTCGATGTCCAGCAGTGTATTTTGCGCCGCCTTGGTGGCACGGATCAATTCATCGAGTTTTAACTGCACGGCTTCACTTTCCCGGTTCTGGGCGTTGCGAATGAGGAAGATCATCAAAAAAGTGATGATGTTGGCGACCGTGTTGATGACGAGCAGCCAGGTGTTGCCGAAGCGAAACAATGGTCCGGTGAGCGCCCAGATCACAATGATGCCGATAGCGAGGCCGAAAGCCATGGGATGTCCGCTCGTCCGCACAACCGTCCGGGCAAATTTCTGAAAGCCGCCCAGCAACCGGGCACCGACAAGCCGTTCCAACTTTGGTCTGCCATTGTTTTTCATTTAATCGAGTCAAATTGCTTCACAACACGCGCCGAAAGGCCGGCAGATCGCCTTTTTCTTCCGCGCTCAACATAGCCAGTTAAAACTCAAGGCTTTCATTTATCCTTTTTTGCGGCTTCCCGGCTGGCTTGACGCGTTTGATCGTGCTCTGCTCCGGCGATGCCTTCATCGACCAGTCTTTCATTATCGCTTCGCCCTTCGTCGTCCTCATCGTCGCTGGCAGCCACCGGCACTTTGTGTCCGGTCGAGCCGGGCACCGGGTCCCAGCGTTCGGATTCGGGCGCCGATTCAAGGGCTGCCTCTTTCGGGTCCGTGTCCGGTTCACCCGTTAATTCCCGTTTGGCCTGTTCCCAATCGGATTTCGACACCTCCTGCGCCGAACGGCCGTTGATGACCGCCAGTTCAACCGCGCGCTTCCGCACCAGCTTACGGGTCACCGTGCCGAGGCCGGCGGAATTCTCGGTCAAGGCACCTTCCTTCAGTGGATTTGTTTTCATGGGTCAAAAATTACCGCACATGCGGAAAAATGTTTGTGAGTTATGCGTTGTCTTCATCTGGCGCGAGCCGCGATCCTCGCGCGTGTCACGGGATTGAGAGAAAGTGTTATCCCGCTTCAGGGATTTTGGACTTGGGGTGGCTGCCTTGAGGTTCGGCCGCAGTCGGTGAAGTGTTTTTGGGAAAACAGCGGTTTGGGGTGTTTCCGCGATTTTGATGACGGATGCTTTCACAAATTTCGTCTTCCGTTGGTTGATTGGGAATTTGGTGTTGTTTGGCGGAAAGTGAAAAACTGTTACACGGACTTGCGGCGAAAGCTAGCGCGGTCGTCCGCTTCGAGCCAGTCGAACGTGGTGTTCATCTGCGGATTGAGCCCCAGCGCGGAGCAGCTCTCAATGAAGTAAGCGCGCTTTTCTGGATCTTTGAAAAGGCTGCCGGCTTCCATTTCATCCGACCAGGCTTTGATTTCAACCGGCGTTTTCGTCGTACCGTTCGCCTGCAACCAGGCGCCGACATCTTCATAATTTTTCGAGGCTTGAACGGCGGCTTTGAATTGCTCGCCGGTGACGCCCTTGAAACTGAAGAGCAGGTTGTCCAGCGGACAATCGTAATGATATTCGCCCAGTGTTCCCGCCAGACTGGCGCGGCATTTGTCAACGGCACGGCTAGCGATCGCGAATCCGGCGATGCGTTCGCGCGGGCTGTGCGGGGCTTGTTTGGTCAGGTTTCGGGTGATGATGGGGGTGTTCATAATTTTATTATTTCGGCGCTTGGGAATGGGCTTCAACAAACCACAGCCACTTGTCTATTCCGCGCGAGATTTCGGTGAACAGATCCGCCGTGTCGGCATCATCCAGTTCGTCCGCTTCATTGATCGTGTTGCGAACTTCGCGTCCGAAGGTGGCGAGGGCCCGGGCAACGGCTTCGACGTGGGCCAGGCCGTCGGCAATCGTGAGCGGATACTCTTCGAGTTGCGAGTGCGCCGCGGCCACGCGCGCCGTGCCCGCGGCGATGCCGCCCAGTTGCACGATGCGTTCGGCAATCATGTCCACGTAGGACTCCACGGCTTCGTCCACCTGGTCAAAGAGTTCGTGCAGGCCGATGAAGCTCGGTCCTTTCACGTTCCAATGCGCCTGCTTCATCTGCGTCTGCAGATCCACGGCGGACGCCAGCCGCTGGTTCATGAGCGCGTTCAGTTCCACCCGGCGCTTTTCCGAGATGTCGTTTTCGGTTTCATACATTTTGGGTGCTTCCGCGAGGTTGGCGGTGGATGTTTTCATAAATGGATTCTTTCTTGGTTGGTGGTTTGGAAAATTTATTTACGTCCGGTTGTGAAACCCATGAACCCGGGTGAGTTTGCGTTCCGCGATCAATTCCGCCTCGGCTTCCAGCCAATGCTGCACATCGTGCCCGGGCAGCGAACCCTGGTTCACATAACTGAAGTAGGCCTTTCTGGCCACTTCGTCCGGTGAGGGCGCAAAATCAATTTCGTTTTGGTTTAAGTCCGCAGCCACAATTGGCTGTGATGCACCAGCAGTCTTTTGGTTTTGGTCCTGGGAAAAGTTTTTGTGTTTCATGCTGTGAGAATAGGCCATGCAATGGCGCGTTCGCTATGGGGTGTTCTCCCCATTTCGGATTTTGCTTCTGTCGGCAGCAACTTCCAGGCTCGAAGAAAATTCGTGCGCGCGGTTCGACTTCCCAAGTCAGAAAAAACCGTGGCGTACAATCATTCTGACCTTAAGTCATTCGATGGCGGCCACCCAGCTTGACAGCCGGAGCAATTCGTTGCAACGGCCGCTGCGAAAGACTCATAGGGTCGAATTTGAATGAGTTCGTCGGGCAGGCACCTGAAGCTTCAATCGCAGTTTCCTGCCAGCCTGGCGCGAAGTCTTTTTCTTTGCGATTCCAACAGTTGATATTCTTATGGCCGGTTCCGGGATCGGTGGCATCCAACCGCTGCCATTTCCCTGGCCGGAAAGATTGATCGAGGCTCCGCCTCGTTTCAGCGATTTGGAAGACGCCTCCAATATGCGAACCAGTTGAAGACCCTGCCTGCCATCGGTCAATGGGGTTGTCCCGTGGTTGATGCTGTCCAGAAAATGCTGGCATTCAATTTTTAGCGGCTCCTCCTGTTTGATGTAAGGAACGTGGACGTCTCCATAATGATAAGCATAATGAAATTCAGCAAAGGTGTCATAGTGCGGCGGCCTTTCAACCCGCACATCGAAGACCCGGATTTTCTCAAGCTGGGAAACGTCGTCATAGAAGATCATTTGTTTGCTGCCAACAATGGTCATTTCCCTGACTTTTCTCGGGTCGAGCCAGCTGCTGTGAATGATGGCCGACCGATTTCCCGGGAAATTGAGCCATATGGTCGTCACATCTTCCACCCCGGGCGTGATGTGCGCGCCACCCTCACAATTGATGGTGGCCGCTTCCGTTTCCATGATGTGTAAAATAATGGCAATATCATGGGGTGCCAGGTCCCAGGCGACATTGATGTCCTTCTGAAAAAGGCCCAGGTTCAACCGCCGGGCGCAAATGTAACGAATTTCCCCGATGTCGCCGCGCTGAACAATTTCTCTGATTTTCCTGACCGCCGGCGAATAAAGGAAGGTATGTCCCACCATCAGTACCAAGCCCTTTGTCTTTGCAATATCAATCAACTCCTCACATTCTTGGGATGAGGCAGCCATCGGCTTCTCAATCAGGGTGTGTTTGCCGGCCAGCAAACTCGCCTTGGCCATCGGGAAATGCGATTTGACCGACGTGGCGATGATGACCGCGTCGAGGCCGACGCCGTTAAGCATGTGATGGTAATTCGTCTCGCCTTCAACCTCAGGGTACAGTGATTTAAGATGAGCCAGGCGATTTTCGCTGACATCACACATCATCTTCATGCTGCAATCGGGAAGCGATCTGAAATTGCGAATCAAATTCGGCCCCCAATAGCCGCATCCCACCACTCCGACTTTTATTGGCTTTGTCATATTTATAAATTCAATTTCGATTCTTTCCGTATCCAGGCAACCTCGCCATCTCTGGCCTGAACCGCACTTACCAGAGCTGCTTTCGGAAAGGAATGCGGCTGTGTGGTACAATTGGAATAACTGGTTTTCCGGCGAACGGGACGGGAGGAGGCTTTCCCGGCCTGACGCGTCTCCAGCATTTGAATGACCAAGGCTGGAACTGTCATCAGGATGATTTTCAAATCCCACCAGAGAGTTTTGTTTTTCGCATACTTGATATCCAATTGAATCATTTCAACGAAGGTGGTCTTGTTTTTTCCGCTTACTTGCCAGAGCCCGGTCAGGCCCGGCCCGGTTCCGAACCGTTCCTTCTGCCAGGGCAGGTATTTGTCATATTCGTATGGCAAACATGGGCGCGGCCCCACCAGGCTCATTTCACCCCGCAGCACATTGATCAATTGGGGCAGCTCATCCAAGCCCGACGCCCGGAGGAACAAGCCAAACGGGATAATCCGGGGATCACCTCGTGAGTCCATTTTCATCATGGGAGTGTTCGAATTCATCAGTTGATGCAGGTGTCCCTGATGCGTGGTCGTGTCGGCATCCACAAACATGGTCCGAAACTTGAAACACCTGAAGCGCCGGCCCAGATAACCGACGCGTTCCTGCCTGAATAGAACCGGCCCGCGGGAACCGCTGCGAATCAACAGGGCTACAAGTAGCGCCAGTGGAATCAGAAATGGCAGGGCCAGCAAGATGAGAAGAGCATCCAGTGTGCGCTTCCAGTGCATGTCCTGAACTGCCTTGGGTGAAGGAGAACACTTCAATTGATCCAGTTCGATTGAAAAATCCATATTCTTGGTTTCCACGGTTAATCAACTCTTTAGCCACAACCAATGATGGCATCGTCCGGCCAGGCCGGATTTCGCGTCAGATCGGCCCGCCCATTCTTCAAGGAATAATTTTTTTGGCGTGTTCACAGGTGCTTCGTTTATTTGTTGTTGTTTGGCTGAGATGACTGCCTTCCATTTGGGAAGAGTCTTCTGTTGCCAGGGGCAGGAGAATAAGTTAGGCAACCTTGCGGTTGCTATGGGGTGTTACCCTACCAGGAATTTGATGAATTTCGCAGCCGATGCTTAAAGCAGAGTTTCAGACCGGGAGCGCAATGCCTGCCGCCGGAGAACACCACAGCTCAACCCGGTTTCACCGGCCATTGGCCGCAAGGTGTCCGTTGCTTTTGATGATTGACTCACTGAAGTCCGTCGCAACGCGGCTCACCGGCAAGTTCTCAAGGCAGCCATTGGCCTCTTTCACTTCGTTTTCAGTGATCTGTTCATAAGATCGCCCGCAGATACAGCCCAGAAGCCGGCCGGAAGCGGGAAAAAGTTTTTCTCCACAGCGGCAGACCCAGGCGTGCCACCGGGCCGGGCTGCCTACCACCAAGGCGTAATCCGGAACATCATGGGTGACAATGGATCCGGCGCCAACCATTGCCCAACGCCCAATGGTAATGCCAGGAAGTATGGTGCTGCCGGCTCCAAGCGTACACCCCTTCTTCAGCACCGTTTGGAGATACGTTTCCAGATGTCGCTTGCTTCGAGGCCGATAATCATTTGTGAAAACCGCGCTGGGCCCGATGAAGACGTCATCCTCAATGGTAGTGCCATCCCAAAGAAAGACACCGCACTTGATGGTCACGCGATTGCCGATTCGAACTCCTCCCTCAATGAAAGTGTAGTCGCAAATATTACAGTCTTCTCCCAGAATCGCCCCACCCAAAACATGGGCAAAGGCCCATACCCGCGTCCCTTGGCCGATCGAGACCCCTTCATCAATCAGCGCCTTTGGATGCGCGAAATATGCCCGAAGCGGCCGATCGCCGGAGGCAGAAGGCGATGCCTGACCCGTCCCTGGTGGCGTCAAAGTTGTTTCGGGCCGGCCCTGCAGCACGGATTCCAACTTCGGGTAATTCCCGGTCGCTATCTCATAAAAATCATGCGCGTAGCAGCGTGCGCCAAAACCTTCCTTCCAATCCACCAAGCCATGATTCAAGACACGGCCTTCCTTCTCGTTGGAGATGCCGAAATCAAAAAAACGCTTGTCCTTGTATTGCTCGATCAGCGAGCCGAACAGGTAAGCCTGCGCGCCAATCTGCCGTCCTTTTTCCGTGACCGCGCCGTACTGCGCGTGCGCCACGGTCGGAGTTTCGTAAATGGTTGTGCCCGCGACAATTTCATCGCCGCAATAGGCCGAGAATTGTTTGATCTGTTCAGGGAAGCGTGACGCGAGCAGTGTGATTTCCTCGAGGGTATGCACGGGTTTGACTCTGTACCGGGCAGCCAATTGTGGTGCCAATACCCGTTCCCAAAATGGCTGAAAAGATGTTTCCTGGACGATACGGACTCCCAGACGGGTCGCTTTCTTAATCAGACTTTTGCGGTCCCTTCGGAAGGGAAGCCGGTCCGCCCGCGAGACCACCGTCGCACAATCGCGGCGGTAAAGCCGGGCGTCCAGGAGGAACAAGGCATACGCCGCTTCGTCGTCGGGGAGCGTGTTGTAAAACCCCGGAATCCGCTTGTAGAACAGTTTGGAAATCTGCCTTTGGCTCAGGTAATGCAAAACCACATGGAAACATGCCAGCACATCACCCAGCGTCGCTGTGCGGGAGACCACGAGCCCGCCATAAGTCAGCCCTTCATGGCTGATGAGTGTGCCGTTGGCGTTGAGGTTCGCCGGCAATACGGCAACCAACGCATGGTCGTTGAAAATCATCAGCGAATGGTCGGCGTACCGGTCGCTGTGATAGTCCATGTAGTCGCGGGAGAAAAGGAAGGTCGCGTTCTTGGCTGCGCTCACGAATGTGTCCCACTCCAGCTTGCGACTGGCGGTGTATCGCTCAACCGAGAATGTTCCAGCGTCGTAGTGTTTTGGTGTCACGTGGGGATGGTCGCTTTTTAAGAACACTGCGTGCAGGACATCTTTCACCGTATCCAACAATTGGTCGGTGGCGTAGGGTTTTGCCAGCATGGCGACGGGTTCAAGCCATGGATTTTGGGCCAGTTCCTGCGTGGGCAACGTTCCGGTGGCCATGATGACCGGCAGTCCCATGCGGGCGGAACGCAGTTTCTTGAGCAGTTCCATGCCGGTCAGCTTGGGCATGCTGTTGTCGGTGATCATAAGATCGTACCGGTTGGCATGAAGCGCTTCCCAAGCGGCGGCGCCGTCTTCGGCGACGTCCACCGCGTAGCCGGAGTGAATCAGCGCCCCGGCGTTGAGTTGGCGGAGGTCACGGTCGTCCTCAACCACGAGGATGCGATGGGGTGGGTTCGCCTGGTCTCCCTCCGGCCTGGCGGCGGCCTGGTCGCAAGGAGCTTCAAGAAGTTTATTCATAGGGATGAAAAAATGTTGTCGGGACCCGGCTCAAGAATCACAAAGCGATCGTGTCCTCGAAACTCAACCAGGTGCGCATTGACGGCGAGCCGCACAATCCTTTCGGCTTTTTGTCTGCCATAGGCGGCGTAAACGGCCGCGATCAAATCACCAAGCGTCAGTGGCTGCTTCTTGTGATTGATCATCATGGCATGAGCATAGGGCGGGAAACCGCCCGGGTGCTATGGGGTGTTTCCCCCATCTGCCGGGTCACCACGCCGATGCCGGCGGGATTCCCGGTCAAGGCCCCTTCCTTCAGTGGATTTGTTTCAAGCGTTAAAATAATCAGTTTGAGGCAATCGCTTCGTGCGCCGATCCAATGCCGCCCGCCTTCAGGTTTCTGGCGCGCGGGAAGGTGAACGCCGGAGCTTCCGACGCGAGGGCGAGACCGAAATTGAGCATCGCTTCGTTGCCGGCGGGTTCCACGGCAATCGGCTTGAGAAACAGGTTCGCCGTTGTCGCCTTCAGGCCGCCCATGAGGTTTTGCCAAAAATTGTCGCCGGCGTCCTTCCGTTTCACCGACGCCACCGTAATATCCATTTTGGGCGGACCCGGCTTTCTTCGAAAAATCAGGGTGTTGACGCGGGCAACACTTTCATTGCGGAGCCGGAATGCGCCGTCGAAATACCCGATGTCGTGGAGACCAATGGTCACAAGGCTCGGCCGGCCACGGCCATTGAATCGCAGCCGAACTTCAGTGACGGTCAGAACGTGGCCGGTCATCGTTCCCTCCACCTCGATGCTGACGCTGCCTGCCCCTTCGACGTTGATGGAACCGAGTTGATGGTCGAGCGAGCCGCCTTCCTTGAGTTCCCGCTCGTGCCGGCGGACTTTGTCCGTGTGGTCAAAAACGTCTTGTTGATTGCCTTCGCCGGCGAACTCGAATTCGCAGGTTACCAGGAATGACCTGGCCGTGAGGGACCGCGTGGCGGACACCATCCGCGCGTGCTGCGTGTTGCCGGGACTCTTGACGACTGAAACCGGCTCCAGCGAGATCAACGGCACGAAATACATGAATTCGGCAACCGAATTGCCTGGCGATTCGCCGCGACCATAGTCCAGGTGGAGGGTTGGCCCGGCTGATTCGGGCGCCGGGTTGGCCTCGTGTTTGTCCGTGAGTGGAAACAATGGCGCGCCGGCCAGCCGCGGGGCCGGAGTGAAACATCCAATCAGCAACAGCAGACCGAGCAGGATCGCGGCGAAGCCCGGTGGCTTTGAGCCACCTCCAACCATGCAAGCCTCCGGCTTTGTCGGAGGTCGCTGACGGGAGGTTTTCATCAATTGATTCTTCTTTTGTTGATTGCCGGTGAATTGGTTTTGTTTTAGCGAGCTTCCTTCAGGGCTGCGCCGACTGAGGCATCGTCGCAAGCCGGCGCCTGCAGGATGGCTTCCTTCGTCAAGTTCACAAACACCTTGGATTCATCCCAACTGATCCGGTCAACCTGGCTCGACGGTATTTGCACCTCTTTGCCGGAAAGCCGGTGCCCGGTTTTGATGACCAGTTGACGAATCGCCCAGCTCTGGGCATCCATCATAAAATCACAGACGTGGCCGATTGTCCCGTCACTCGCCTGGATATGGTAACCGTTCACGGCTTGCGTGCTTCGCAGATGCGCATCGGCGCGTTCGGGTCGCGGGCCACTCGCAGTGGCTGGTTCGCTGGGGAGAGGTTTTGGCGGCAGCTCCAAAATCGGAAAACCGGTCATGCCCCACAACGCATCGCCCCGCCAGTAGTAGGGCCGGCCATAATATCGGTAATACTCCTCTTCATATTGTCGGGACACCGGCTTGTGCGACTCGATCGAAGGGCTGTCCTCAATCTGTTTCCGGGTCAGATTCACGCGCAGACTTTCCCCCCGAAAGCCTTCGGGGAAGGCATGGGGAGAGATGAGCACCTGGCGCCCCGGCAACCACGAGCCCGTGTCCGCGGCCAGATAACGAACCGCCCAGTTCTGATCGTCAAAATAAAAATCCTTCACATGGCCGATTTCGCCATCTGACACGCCGAGTTTGTCTCCGTACAACTGTTTGATGCTTCGTAACATAAATCTGACTTTCTTGATAATTGCGTGGGCTGCCACCCAGACCAGGCCGCCACACATCTGAATTCGCACGCGTCTGACTTTCCATTTGGGAAAAGTCTTCCGGTTCCTATGACATAATAAAGGGGGAAGTCCTGCGGGTGCTATGGGGTGTTACCCTACCGAAGGAGACTACGAATTGAATCCCTGCGCGGCAGCGACACATTTGCGCCGGGGACTCCTGAGCGACCCGCCCGTTCAACCTGTCATCGTTCCCGGTCTCACGCTTCCAAACTGAGACCAAGGGTTTTCCCAGTGGCGGCAAGGAACACCCTAGTCGCAGCCAGACCTCGCAGAGGGTAACGATAATTATGAACATTATTCACGAACGCAGAGCGCAACGCGCGAACGCTGTTTTGCGCCGGCCTTTCAAAATCACCGGACTGACGAAGTTTCTGGGAAGTCTCTTGATCCTCGCTGCTCTCAGCCCAACCGTTCAGGCCGGGCAAAGCGTCACTTTGGCCTGGAACCGAAGTTCCGACACCAATGTTGCGGGTTACGACGTTTATTACGGAGGAGCCAGCGGCGCCTATACCAACGAGATTTCTGTTGGCAACGCAACGAATGCAACCGTTACCGGCCTGGTCCAGGGAACCACCTACTATTTTGCGGTGACAACGTATGCTGCTTCGGGCATGGCAAGTCCATTCTCAAGCGAAATGTCCTACACCGTGCCAATCCTTGCCGGAGTGCAGTTCCGCGTTACGCCCACCCGGCAGTTCATTCTGACCGTGACCGGCCCAGTCAGCCACACGTATAACATCCAGGCGACGCAGGATTTCAAGACCTGGACAGTCATCGGCACCGTGACGGTGGGTGCCAGCGGTTCGTTGAATTTTACCGACACGAACGCGGCGAGTTTTTCGAGGCGCTTCTATCGCACACAAGGATGACCGTGAAATGATCTCCCAGGCA
>JBEKZC010000088.1:0-12815 GCA_049510295.1 Verrucomicrobiota bacterium
TCTGCCAGCAGCATTCCTCCGTGTCCGGCGCAAGGCACTTATAGTCTCGGTAATGTGGGCAATACTCCGACTTGCTCGCTGAGTACCCTCACCGACAACCCCCACATTCTGCCGTAATTAATAGTGGGGTTTAATCAAAACTGTAGCCGCTATTTCGCAAGAAAACGCCTGAAAACAAATGTAAATTGATTGTTTCGCGTGGCTACGAAGTGACTGAAAACGCTCTAGTGGGTTTGATTCAAAGGCTCGAAGCGAAAGGCTTCGGGCCTTTTTGTTGGGAATCGAGGCGGTGTATTAAATTGACAGGTTGTGGTGCGGCAAAGCGAACGGTCACGCCGCTTGAATCCCAATGGAAAGTCCTGGTTGCAAAGTCTCGCCTCAAAAATAAGTCTTGCCAGCGGCACGTCATTTGCTATATTGCAAACAGTTTGCAATACAAGAAGTGTCAAATAAATCGCCGAATGCGGCAACGTTTTTATGCCGCAACGGCAATTTTATCACTTGCGGTGTGGTTGTTCATGGCAGCCGCCGAGACGTGGACCCCCCTTCATGCGTGGCTGCATGGCGGATCAATTCCTGACAACGACGATGACTGTGCCATTGTCGCCCTCATTCATGGAAAAATTGAAACAACACCGTGCGATGTCCCGGTGGTCATGCCGGCAACTTGTGTTGAAGCAACTCCCCGCATGGAAATTTCCGTTTTTTGCCCGGTCGTTGAAAATCTTTCTCTGGGCCGCGCTCCTCCCTCTTTCTGCACTGCTTCCTAATTCCGGTCGGCTTCGGACAAGGATGAGTCGTCTTGTCTGAAGGCGTTTATCTTAAAACCAAATCTTTGCGCCTGCCGTGTGGCAGTTCACAAAGTGCGAATCCTCAAAGTATTCGCCGGTCGGTTTGAAAATTTAACGGATTCAGGCTTATGAAAAATTTTGCAGAAAAAAAATATGAAAATCGCAGAGTGTATTTGGCGGTAATTTCGTCGGTGGCGTTGTCCTGCACCGGTACGGCACTGGCGCAGACAAACAGCGCAGTCCCGGCAAATGTCGTGTCATCAGGAAGCCCGACAAACGTCGTGGCTTCAGAAAGTCCCACAAAGGTTGTAGCTTCGGGAAGCTCAACGAATGTCACCCAACTGGGCAATATCACCGTCGTTGGCAAATTGAACCAAGCTCGCAATCAAATAGTGCCGGATTTGGGCGCGACGTCTTACTCGATCAACAAAGATCAAATCGCTGCCCTGTCGCAGGGTGGCAACGCGCCGATGAATCAGGTGGTCTTGCGCGCACCGGGCGTGGCGGAGGATTCGGCGGCGAACGGAGACCTGCACGTCCGGGGCGAGCATGCCAATTTGCAATACCGCATCAACGACGTGCTCTTGCCGGAAGGCATTACTGGGTTCGGCTTGGAACTTGATCCTCGTTTCGTGGAAAGCATGCAACTCATCACCGGCTCGCTGCCAGCGCAATACGGCTTCCGCACGGCGGGTGTAGTGGACATTCAAACCAAAAGCGGCACGTTCGATCCGGGTGGTGAAGTATCCATGTATGGCGGCAGTTATGATACGGTCAGGCCGAGCTTTGAATACGGCGGCTCGCAGGGGAAATGGAATTACTTCGCAGACGGCAGCTACGACAACAACAACCTCGGCATTGAAAATCCCACGCCGAGCGCAACGGCCATCCACGACAACACGGAGCAATACAAGTCGTTTGTCTATGCCTCGCGCATTTTGAATGACACGAGCCGGATCAGCGTGATGGGCAGTGCGTCCTATAGTAATTTTGAAGTTCCCAACACGCCGGGCCTGCCGCCCGGCACGGCACCGGGTCCGGGCAATCCGCAGTGGGTGCCCGGAACCTTCGATTCGGCCATGTTGAATGAAAATCAAAACGAACAGAATTATTACGGTGTCATTGCCTATCAAAAATCAGCCGGCGATTTGAATATGCAGGTCGCGGCGTATGGCCGGAACAGCAGCGTGCATTTCACGCCCGATCCAACCGGAGATTTGTTTTTCAACGGCGTGGCCAGTGACGTGGACCGAAACCTCTATTCCGGCGGGCTACAGGCCGATGCCAGTTATCAACTCGGTGACAAGCATACGATCCGCGGCGGCGCGATGTTACTGGATGAATATCTGTCCTCTGATTCAACGACAACGGCCGTTCTGATGGATAGCACCGATCCGGGCAGTTTTAATCCGTTGCCCGGCTCACCGACGACGACCATCGTTCAAAACACCGTGTCACACGCGCTGTTTGCCGGCATCTATTTGCAGGACGAATGGAAAATCACGCCTGAACTCACGTTCAACTACGGCACACGCTTTGACTTGTATGCCTCCTCGTTTGATCATGAAAACCAGGTCAGCCCACGCGCCAACCTCATTTATCAACCCACGGATACAACAACGTTGCATGCGGGATATGCCCGCTATTTCACGCCGCCGCCGCTGGAAAACGTGCCCTCGGGCAACGTGAATCAATTCGACGGCACGGCGAATGAATCTCCCGCCGGCCCGAACGCGCCGGATAGCACCGTCAAAGCCGAACGCGCGAATTATTTTGACGCCGGCATTTCGCAAAAAATCACGAAGAACCTGCAGGTCGGCGTGGACGGGTATTACAAGGAAGCCCGAAACCAGCTCGACGACGGATTGTTTGGGCAGACGCTCATCCTATCGGCATTTAATTATGACAAAGGCAGGGTTTATGGCGTGGAATTCAGCAGCAGTTACACGACCGGCGGTTTCTCGACTTATGCCAACGTCGCTTATTCGGTCGCGCAAGGTGAAGATTGGAATTCAGCGCAATTTTTGTTCGATCCGGCTGATCTGGCTTACGTCAAAAATCATTGGATATATCTGGACCATGATCAGCGGGTCACTGGCTCCTTTGGCACATCGTATCTTTTTAACGAGTCGCAAAGAACCAGCACGCGAGTTTATGTGGACGCGCTTTACGGAAGCGGACTAAGGACTGACTCGACGGACAGCAGTGGAAATACGATACCCAACGGCGGGAGCGTTCCGGCTTACTACTCGGTGAACATTGGCGCGGAGCAATGCTTCAAAATTCACAATAAACAAATTTTGAAAGCCCGGCTTGATGTTGTGAACGTCACGGATAACTCGTATGAACTGCGCAATGGTTCCGGCGTTGGTGTCAACGCCGCGCAATACGGCGCACGGATCGGGTTCTTCGGCTCCGTCAGCTACACGTTTTGAACCGCAGCACACTTGATGAATAACATGGATGCGAATCGAACAACGCCCGTTTACGAGTTGAAAGACGAGTTGGCCCGGTATTGCCTGCCAGCGGCAAACCAGGACTCCAATCTCAAACTCGCCTGGGTAAATTCGATTTGCATCCTCTTTCTCCTCGTCGGGATTCTCGGGGCGCGGCGCGGCGTCATAGCCATCAAACCAGTCCCGCCTATCCGGGAAGAAGTTACCGTCGTCGTCCAGCCGACGGTGTTGCCGCCGCAGGCAATCGCTCAAAAGCCGGAGCAAGCGGAACAAAACAATCAGCCGCGCGTCCTCGTCGCCCTGCCGAACGCGCCGAACGTCAACTTTGGCATTCCGACCGCCGGCACGCTCGTAGTGCCGGCTGCGCTCGCCTCCCCGCCGCCACCGCAGGTGGCCCCCGTACGCATTGGTTCGCTCTTCAACACCGGCGCGGGCGGCGAACGACCTGAACCGCCTTATCCTCCAATCGCCCTGCAAACGGGCGAGCAAGGCACGGTTGTTCTGTTGCTCACCGGCGATGCCGCGGGCAACGTCATTTCCGTGGACGTGAAGGAATCATCAGGCTTTCCCGTTCTCGACCACGCCACCGTGGACCACATCAAACATCACTGGCGGCTTCCCAGCGGCGCCGGCAACCGGCTTTTCCAGACCAGCATCACTTACAAACTGCAATTGAACTGAAACCAAACAAAATTATGCTCGCAAACATCGTTCTCCAATTCTTCCTCAAAGGTGGTCCCGTCATGTGGCCGATCCTCGTCTGCGCCATCGTCGCCGTCGCCGTCGTCGGCGAACGCGCCTTCTGGTGGTGGCGCGAAAGCCAGAAACGCGACCCGCAAAAGATGGAGCAACTGCTGGCCGCGCTGGAAAATTCCGACGTGCCGGCCGCCACAAAAATCGCCGAAGGCTCAGAAGACCCCGTCATCCGCGTGATTCATCACGGCCTCAACCACGTCGGCCACGCGCACGGCTCGTTGCTCGGTGCGCTGCAACTGGCGGCAGGAGTCGAACTTAAACATGCCGGGCGTTTCCTGACGGTGATGGATACGCTCGTCACGCTCGCGCCGCTGCTGGGGCTGCTCGGCACGGTGACCGGCCTGATGCGCGCCTTTCTCAACATCGGCAGTGCGGAACTGTCCGTCACAGCGGTCACCGGCGGCATCGGCGAGGCCTTGATTGCCACGGCCTGTGGCCTGGGCATCGCCATCTTCTCGCTGATTCCCTTCAACTTTTTTTCGGCGAAGGTGACGCAACTGCAATTCGAGCTGGAAACGGCGGCAACCAATGTCGAAGTGATGGTTGGCGGCGGCGTGAAATCGGGTGACACCGCCCATCTGACCCGGACAACGCCATCCAGCCAGACCACCGGCCACTGAAATTTTGCCGATGAAACTGCCCTCACCAGTCCGGCCCCGAAAATCGCGGATTGTCATCATTCCGCTGATTGACATCATGTTCTTCCTGCTGGCGTCGTTCATGATGGTGAGTCTGGAAATGAGCCGGACCGAAAACATCAAGGTCAACCTGCCGCCCGCCACGCAGTCAAGGCAGGATTACAAACCGGACATGGTCAACATTGCCGTGGACAAATCCGGCGCTGTCTGGCTGGAGAAAAAGGAGATTTCGCTGGCCGATCTCGGCCTCGTGTTAAGCAACCGCTTCCACGCCAACCCCGACCTGCCAATCTATATCAGCGGCGACCGCGACACGTTGCACGGCGACATGGTGAAGGTGTATCAAACCGTCCGCGCGGTCGGCATGCAAAAAGTCTCATTCATGACCGACAGCCGGCAAAGCCCGACGACACCATGAAAATCCGCACACCCATCCCGGAAAAAAAATCGCGGCTGGAAATCATTCCGCTGATTGACATCATGTTTTTCCTGCTCGCGTCGTTCATGATGGTCAGCTTGCAGATGCAGATTGTCCGCACGGTCAAATCCAATCTGCCCACCGCCACGCTCGCCACTCCCACAAAAAAGCCCGACATTGTGAATCTCACCGTGAACCAGGACGGCCAGGTTTCCGCAGACGACAAACCAATCGCTTTCCCCGAATTGTTCACCATGCTTACGAACCGTTACAACCTGAACACGAACCTGCCGGTTTATATCACCGGCGCGCACAACGCCACACACGGCTCAGTGGTGTTCGTGCTCGATTTGGTGAAACGCGCCGGCATCCAGCGCGTTGCCATCGCCGTCAATGCAGCCTCTGACCATCCAACCCCATGAAAAATTTCCAAGTGAACCTGTTCATCGTTCTCGCCGTCGGCCTCTGCAGTCTTTGCGTCTGGCAATGGTATGAACAAACCGTCCAGCGCACCGAAATCCAGACCCTCAACCGGATCGTCTATGACCGCAACGCCGCCATTCAGGGCTACACCAATTCCATCGTCACGCTGAATCATCAGGTGAACCAGCTGGACATGCGCATCACCGAAATTAAGGCCGTCGTCGCGACCAATGAACAACTCATCATTTCGCAAAAGGCTGAAATCGTGCAATTGCAATTCGCAAACGACACTGCCACTAACGAAATCGCGCAATATAAGGCCGCCGTGGATGCGCTGGAAGCGAAGCTGAAGGAAGCCTATGCCGGCATTGACCAGCAGAACGGAGCCATCTCCAACCTCGTCGCCCAGCGCAACGACCTCGTGCAGAAATACAACGACGAAGTGAAAGACCGGAACGACGTTGTTGCCAAATATAATGACCTGGTGAAACAAGTCCAATCCGGCGGCAAAAAGCAACCGGACAAATGACGGCCGATAAACAGTTGGCGCAGCCGCTAAAACAGAAGCAAGAGTGACCGACTGTATCTCGTGCCGGAGCCGGCACCGTTTCAACCCATCACCGTGAGCACAATGCCCACGAGGATGCCGATCACGGCGGGAAGTTTTTGCAGGCCGTTTTTTTCACCGAACAGGAGCAGGCCGCCGGCAAAACCCACCAGCGTGCTGCCACGGCGCAGGCTCATCACCACTGAGACGAGCGAAGTAGGATCGCGCAGGGCACCGAAATAAATGTAATCGGCCGCCAGCAACGAAAATGCGATGAACGGGATGCTCCAGCGCCAGTGGAACTCGTTGCGCGACCACCAACGCCGCTTCCAGCCGAGGGCGAACGGCGTGAAAAGCACCAGCAGGTAAACCGAGAACCACGCCTGCACCGTCGGCACCGAAAAATGCAGACGGCCCAGCAGGTATTTGTCATAAAGCGAACTCACCGCGCCCAGCAATGTCCCGCCAATCAGGAACCAGACCCATTTATTACGATGGAAATGAACCCCTTCAAGTTGCCCGGCAAACGAAAGCCCGACAAATGACACCAGCGTCGTCAGCACGCCAACCGTTTCCAACCACGTCGGGCGTTCACCCAGGATCAATAGCGCGCCAAACAGCGTCCACAGCGGGCTGGTCGCGCGAATGGGTGACCCAAGCGACAGTGGCAGATGTTTGAGGGCAAAATAGGTAAACACCCACGACGCAGCGACGATGGCCGATTTAAGCACCAGTTGCAAATGCTGCACCAGCGTGAGTGGATCGGTGACCAACGACGCCGGCAAAAGCCCTGGCTGAACCGCCTGCGTTCCCAGCAAAGCAATCCAGACCACTGCGCCGCTTAACGTGCTGAAAAACAGGACTGGCACGACGGCGTTGTCCCGCACGGCGTGCTTCGTGCAAAGCTCATAAACGCCGAGAAACAATGCCGATACGAGGCTGGCAGCTATCCAATGCATAAAAACGTAGGGCAGGCTTCCAGCCTGCCCCTTGATATTTTTTAAGAATGAGACAGGCAAGATGCCTGTCCTACTTTACATGTGCGAGATAATGTTGCTTCCAAACTCGCTGCATTTGATTTCCGTTGCGCCTTCCATCTGGCGGGCGAAATCGTAAGTGACGCGCTTGCTGCCAATCGCGCCGTTTAAGCCTTTTAAAATCAAATCCGCCGCTTCCGTCCAGCCCAGATAACGCAGCATCATTTCACCGCTCAACACGACCGAACCCGGGTTCACCACGTCCTTGTTCGCATATTTCGGCGCGGTGCCGTGCGTAGCTTCAAAAATCGCGTGGCCGGTGATGTAATTGATGTTGCCACCAGGCGCGATGCCGATACCCCCAACTTGCGCCGCCAGCGCGTCGCTCAGGTAATCGCCGTTCAAGTTAAGCGTGGCAATGACGTCAAAATCCGTCGGGCGCGTGAGCACCTGCTGGAGCGTAATGTCGGCGATGGAATCCTTGATGACGATGCCCGCGCCGGGTTTGCCTTCGGGAATTTTGCACCAGGGGCCGCCGTCAATTTCCACCGCGCCAAAGAATTTTTTTGCCACCTCATAACCCCAGTCGCGGAATGCGCCCTCGGTGAACTTCATGATGTTGCCCTTGTGGACGAGCGTGACGCTCTTGCGCTTGTACTTGATCGCGTAGCCAATGGCGCTGTGGATGAGCCGCACGCTGCCGCTGTAACTTACCGGCTTGATGCCGATGCCGACCTTCACGTCGCTCGGGAAATCCTTGGCGCCGACCGATTTCCAGAATTCCTCGGCGGCCGGCCGGGTGCCAAACCGGATTTTTTTAAAATCCTTGGGAAATTCCTTCGCCACAAAATCCAAGGCTTTCTGTGCTTCGGGCGAACCGGCGGCGTATTCGATGCCCGCGTAAATGTCCTCGGTGTTTTCGCGGAAGATGACCATGTCCACCTTTTCCGGGTGTTTCACGGGCGACGGCACACCGGTGAACCATTGCACGGGGCGCAGGCAGACGTAGAGGTCGAGCATCTGGCGCAATGCGACGTTGAGCGAACGGATGCCGCCGCCGACCGGCGTGGTGAGCGGGCCTTTGATGCCGACGAGATATTCCTTGAACGCAGCGACGGTGTCGTCCGGCAGCCAGTTGTCGAATTTGTTCTTGGCGGCTTCTCCGGCAAACACTTCAAACCAGGAAATCTTGCGTTTGCCGCCGTAGGCCTTTTGCACCGCCGCGTCGAACACGCGCACGCTCGCCGCCCAGATGTCCGGGCCGGTGCCGTCGCCGCGAATGAACGGGAGGATGGGATTTTCAGGAACGGTGAGTTTGCCGTTCGTGATTGAAATTTTTCCACCCGCGGGCGGAGATACGTCCTTGTAAGCCATAATTTAGGTCAAAGTTTCAAATTGCAAACGAGAGGAAAAGGCCGAACGCGAAAGAAATCAAGGAAAGAAAACGTGCGCGGTTCATATTTAATCTGTAGGAGACGACGTAAGGAGTCTCTAACTTTAATTTTAAGAAATGAGTCTCGTCACCTCGACTCCTATAAAGTTTTTGTTTGTCGGCTGCCACCTTGGTGTTGACGATTCTTTTCCAAAAGCCTGTTAATCACTTCTTTGCCATCAACCACCTCGCCGCGCTTCACTTGTTCGAGCCCGACGGCGATTTTTTCCCGCAACTCGGCTAGAGGAATCACAAACTAATCATGCCACCTCAATCAGCTTCGACGTCACGGGGGCCACGACTTCGGCAAATTGCGCTTTCACTTTGGCCACGGTATTTTCGACGGTCAGGCCGTATTTTTGACGGAGTTCATCCTGCGTCGTGGCGTGCTCGATGAACTGGTCGGGCCAGCCGATGCGCACGACGGGCGTCGTTACGGCCTTCTCGCTGAACAGTTCCAGCACCGCCGAACCGTAACCACCCATCAGCGCGTGGTCTTCCAGCGTCACGATCACGTCGGCCGCCTTGCCGAAAAATTCGTGTGCGCCAGCGTCGAGAGGTTTGGTGAAGCGCGGGTTGATGACGGCGCAATCGAATCCTTCCGCCACGAGTTGTGCAGCGGCCTGGCGGGCGAGCGTATTCATGGGACCGAGGCCAAACAGCGCGACCTTGCGTTTGCCATTGCTGGAAAAGTTCCGGATGACCTCCGCCTTGCCGATTTCGAGCAGCTTTGGTTGTTCCTTGATTGACACGCCTTCCGCCGCACCGCGCGGATAACGAATAAACGTCGGATGTTGCTGGTGCGTCGCGGTGAACATCATGTCCACGAGTTCGTCCTCGTCCTTCGGCGCCATGGCAATGACGTTCGGCAAACAGCGCAGATAGGAAATGTCAAACAGGCCGTGATGGGTCGGGCCGTCGTTGGCGGACAATCCGGCGCGGTCCATGCAGAAAATCACCGGCAAATCCTGCAAACAAACGTCGTGATGAATGCAGTCGTAGGCGCGTTGCAAGAATGTCGAGTAAATCGCGCAAACCGGATGAAAGCCCATCGTTGCCATGCCGGCGGCAAAAATGACGGCGTGTTCCTCGGCAATGCCCACGTCGTAGTAACGGTCGGGCATGGCCTTTTCCAAATGTTTCAAGCCGGTGCCACTGGGCATCGCGGCGGTGATGCCGACGATGGTGTTGTCTTTCTGGCAAAGCTTCACCATGGTCTGTCCCATCACGTCCTGATAATTCGGCGGCGCGTCCGCCTTGACGGGCATCGAATCGCCGGTCTTCACGTCATAAGGCCCGGTGCCGTGGAATTTTTCCGGGAATTTCAGCGCGGCCTCAAAGCCTTTGCCCTTTTGGGTGAGGATGTGGATGACAATCGGATGGTCGCACGTTTTGGCAAATTCCAGCGTGCTGATGAGCAGCGGCAAATCGTGTCCATCAATCGGACCGAGATAACGCAAGCCCATTTCCTCAAAGAGAACCGGGCTGCCGTAGCCGCCGCGCCCATCCGTGTCCACCAGGTTGCCGGCCTGCCGCAGTCCAACTTCGGTGATGGCGCCCTTGAAACCTTCCTCGGCCTTGCGGGCGAGCTTCAACGCCAGGTCGCCCTTGGGCAGGCGGCGCACAAAGTTTACAAAGTCCTTCGCCAGCTTGTTGTAATGCGGATTCGTGATGAGTTTGTTGAGGTAATTGGAAATCGCGCCGACGTTTTTTGCGATGCTCCATTCGTTGTCGTTGAGGATGCTGATGAACCGCTTGGTCGTGTGGCCGATATTGTTGAGCGCCTCGAACGAAATGCCGTTCGTCAACGCCGCGTCGCCGAAAATACAAACAATGTTTTCGTCCGTGCCGTTTTTATCACGCGCCGCCGCCATGCCGAGCGCGGCGGAAAGCGCCGTGCCCGCGTGGCCCGCGCCATAGCAATCGTGCGGGCTTTCATCACGCAAGGCGAAGCCGTTCAGGCCGTCCGTCTGCCGGATGGTGCGGAAGCGATTTTTGCGATCCGTGAGAATTTTGTGAACGTAAACCTGATGGCTCACGTCCCAGACAAATTTGTCCCGGGGCGTGTTGAAAACGCGATGCAACGCGATGGTCAGCTCAACCACGCCAAGGTTCGGACCGAGATGTCCGCCGCTCCTGGCCAGCCCGGCGATTAATTCCTCCCGAATCTCCCCGGCCAGTTCCTGAAGTTGCGGCAGCGTGAGTTTCTTCACCTGCGCCGGCCCGTCCACCATGTCGAGATAACGACTCATATATTTTGGATCTGTGGTCTGGGGTCGGGAAATCAGCCTTCGGACAAATCCGGTGACAACGGCTTCAATTTCATTTCGCCCGCCGCATTTTTCTCCAACTGCTGGATCTTCAGTTCCGCCTCGGCGAGCTTTTCCTGGCAGATTTTCACCAGCCTGGTCCCCTCCTCGTATCTGGCCAGCAGCGTTTCCAACGGCAGGTCGTCGGACTCCATGGCCGCAACAATGCCTTCAAGTTTTTTCAAAGCTTCTTCAAAAGGCAGCTTGCCTTTGGCCGTATCATTGGTCCTGGCTGTTTTTGACATGAGAATACATTAAAAGAAACTGTTGCGCTCGTCCAGCTTTTGGAAGGCCGCGCCCTGCCTTGGTGCAATCGGACCTGCCTCCGGAACGCCGGATTCATCGGGCAACCCCACACGCGGTTTGCCCGCCTGCCGGATGAATCCGGCGTTCCACAGTCAGGGCGACCTCGTGTCTTGGTGGTGGTGTCCGGATGCGCCCCCTCTCCTATAATTCAACCACGCTCCGAATCTCGCCTTCCTTGACCCGGGTATTCAATTTCTGCCCCGGCTTCGTCTCCTTCGCACGACGAACAATTCGTCCTGACTCTGCGTCCATCGTAATGGAATAACCGCGCGCCAATACCTGTTCCGGTCCCAGCAAACGCAGTCGCGCTTCCGTCGCCTCAAAACGATTTCTCCCGTTTCGCAAATGAACGTGCGCCAGTTCGCGCAAACGCCGCTGACCCACCACCAACGACCCGCGCCGCTGCTTCAACAATTGCGCCGGACGAACGCGCAACAGTCGCGTCCCTAAATTCTGCCAGGCCACCTGCCGTTCCTTCGTTCCCTGCCTCGTGCAGCGCAGCAAACCGGCCTGCAAATCGTCCAATCGTTGCAAAAGCTCGTTCATGCGCCGGCGCGGATGCGCCCGCGTCATGCGCTGCGTCAAATCCACCACGAGCTGCCGGCTGGCAAACACGCCTTCGGTAATGATTTCCGCCGCCGCGCTCGGTGTTGCTGCACGCACGTCCGCCACAAAATCGCTGATGGTGAAATCAATCTCGTGGCCGACCGCCGACACGACGGGAATGGCCGACTCAAAAATCGCCCGCGCCACAGCTTCCGCATTGAATGCCCACAAATCCTCCAGGCTGCCCCCGCCACGGGTGACCAAAATCAAATCCAATCCCATTGTAGCAGCCGACGTCAGTCGGCTCTGACTTTCAGATGGAGCGGACTCACGTCCGCTGCTACGGGAATTAAATTCATTCAGCAGGCGGATGGCAGTGGCGATTTCTTCCGCCGCGCCTTCGCCCTGAACCCGGCATGGCGCGAGGATGATTTCCAGCCCTGGATTGCGCCGCTGGACGACGTGCAGCACGTCGCGAATCGCCGCGCCGGCGGGCGACGTGACCACGCCAATACGTTGCGGATATTTCGGCAGCGGCCGCTTTCGTTCCGTCGCGAAAAGTCCTTCCGCCGCGAGCTTCTGCTTGAGTTTCTCGAAGGCGATTTGCAGCGCGCCGACGCCCTGCAACTCTACTGCGCGGACGATGAGTTGATATTGCCCGCGCGCCTCATAAACCGTCACGTCGCCCTGCAACAAAACCTTCTGACCGTCCGCCAGCAACTCGCGATGCGAAACCTTTTCGCGGCTGAACAAAACGCAACTCAACTGCGCCGCAGCATCCTTGAGCGTAAAATACATGTGCCCGGAAGATTGGGCGCGCAGGTTGGTGACTTCGCCCGTCACCCAGACCGAGCCGACTGATTTTTCCAGCAACCGCTTGACCTGTGCCGTCAGTTCGCTGACGGACAAAACTTTTCGTTCCGCACTGCGGGATTCCGTCGGAAACAGTTCGCCGAAGTCCCATTGCGATTTAATTGGTTTGCTCATCAAATTCAAACGAATTAAGCCATGCCGGCCTCACCGAAGCAAGCGAAGGTGGGGATCGCACACGGATAAAGCATGGAATTTGCTCAATTTGGTTTTTTGGCTCGCCCTCACGGCACGGGGCATAGACATCGTTGACACATGAGGGCATAGACATGGTTGACAGTTTTCATTTTGGTTCGAGGCTGCTCTACGGTTTGAATGCCGTGGAAAATCCTTTCTGCTGTCGGAG
>JBEKZC010000089.1:0-12721 GCA_049510295.1 Verrucomicrobiota bacterium
AAAACCGGAAATGTCAGGCATAAAGTTCAACCACAAAACAGGCGATCCACCTCGTGTCACCCGTCACTTGCCTGCCGAGCCGAAGCTTCGCCGCGAAGGAGGGAAGCGAAGGCTGGTCACCCGTCACGCCCATCACCCGCCGCATCAGCCGCGACGACTTTTACTTCAAGAGATTCTGACCGCGTCCGCGAATTCGCGACATCAGCCATAGACACAGATTACACAAATTTCCACAGATTCAATCCGTGCCAATCGGTGCAATCCGTGTCTCGCTTCGCCTTGGTGAAAACGTCAGGCATCAACCATCCTCCTTTACGTCCGACGCAGAAGAGGTTACTTTATGTCCGTTATGATCGTTCCACTCTCGAAAATGCAGCTCCGTCAGGATGAAGATGGCGTGTGGATTGCCAAATCCACCCTGCTGCCCGGCTGCCATGCACACGGGCGCGACCGTGGCGAGGCCACCCTTCGATTCCAACAAGCGGCCAAAGCGCATCTGGAAGCTTTGCTCGAAACCGGGCGCCCCATCCCGTAATTCGAGTCGAAGTGTTTCTTTATTCCACGAAGGACTTCGGGTTCTTAACAAGCCCGCTCGATTCGTCCTTTTGCCTTCTATTCGATGTTGGATGTTGGATGTTGAATGTTCGATGTTTCCCACCGCGTGAGGTTGAAAGCCTTTTACGCGGCCTTCCGTCCTGACCGCCTCATCACGTTCGCATGGCACCCGGGCGATGTGCCCCGCGGCATTATTGCCGACATTGTCGAAGACCTCGGCATCAGCCGCGACGACTTTTACTTCAAGAGATTCTGACCGCGTCCGCGAATTCGCGACATCAGCCATAGACACAGATTACACGAATTTCCACAGATTCAATCCGTGCCAATCGGTGCAATCCGTGTCTCGCTTCGCCTTGGTGAAAACGTCAGGCATGGTTGCAATTCTCAGCCAGGGCTGATAAATTCATTCTGTGAAACAAATGAACTATGTCATTTACCGGGAGGCTGAATTTTTTGTCGCCCAGTGCCTCAACGTGGACGTGTCCAGCTTTGGATCCACGCGGGAGGAAGCCGTGGCCAATCTGAAGGAGGCGGTCGAACTTTATTTTGAGGGCGAGACCGCCGGCGACTTTTCGCTCGTGAGTGAAGCCAGTGTGGGGCAGGAACTCGTTCATGCCTAAACGCCTCGGTTCCAAAGAGGTCATCCGCGTGCTGCAAGAGCACGGATTTTCGTTTGTCACCCAGCGCGGCAGCCACGCCAAATACAAGAACGCAGCCGGTCGCATCGCCATCGTTCCCCATCCGAAAAAGGAATTGCCCATTGGCACCACCCGCTCCATCGTCCGCCAATCCGGCCTGACGCCGCAAGATTTCGGGTTCTGACCGCGTCCGCGAATTCGCGACATGACTTCGGAACGTTTCCGTTTTGAAAAGACATCAGCCATAGACACAGATTACACGAATTTCCACAGATTCAATCCGTGCCAATCGGTGCAATCCGTGTCTCGCTTCGCCTTGGTGAAAACGTCAGACATCTTTTAACCGCGGCTTGTCGCGCCGAAGTAAACGAAGGCGGAATCGACACGGATGGACACGGAATTATTTAACGCGGAGGACGCAAAGACGCAATGCAGCGCAAAGAGTCCAAACTACGAATTACACGAATGGACACGAATTGGTGAAGGTGGGAGCTTCTGCCAGTCCTCAGTAGCAGGAACTGCAAAGGATGGAAGCCGGGGGTGGATCAGCGCTGATTGGTATCACGCGGTCCCGGATCGAGCGGATGGTTCGGGCGCAAGCGATTGGTGACATCAATAATTTCGGGGCGTTTCGGCCGGAAATACCAGAGGATCAGATTGCCCAGCGCGGCGGCGCTGAGCACCCAGACCAAGGCCACCACCATCCCGGGCAAATGGCGGAGGAGCCAGTGCGAAAGGACGAAGCCGAAGAAATACAAGTATCCCACCAAACCGGCAATCAGCGTGAATTTTCTGGCGCTGACCGGCGTGCCGTCCTTGGGTAATTTGTCGCCCCGGCGCAAGCAGTATTCCAGCGCCAAAGCCGGCAGAAACATCAAAGCTCCGAGGGGGATAAACAAAATTGCGGCCATCGCAGAAACCATCTTGATCTCGAGGTTGCGTTTCCGGAAATAGTCCCGTCCGAACTCGTGGCCGCTGGAATCTTTGACCAGCCAGACCTGATTGGTGCCGTTGACCAGAAGCGTGAGATTGGTATCACGATGGCATACGCGGTCGAAGCATGGCCAGAATTCGTTGTAACGAACCACCCGGTGATCGGCGGAATGCAATTCGAGAGCCCGGATATTATTCGTGGCGTGGGGATCGCGGACTTCGGTAAAGGAGAGAACCTTTTGCAGCGGCAATTCATGCAGGTCGGCGTCGGCCGGCGGTTTGAGGTGGAAATACCGCCAGCCGGCCCACGAACCGAAGCCCAGCAGGAGCAATCCGGCAAGCAACAAAATCCGATGCAGCAGAATCTTCGGATCACCTGGCTGATCATCGGGAACCTTGAATCGGTAACGAAAACCCGGCACGTCGCGGATGCTAAATTCGCGCCTCCCGCTGTCAAGTGGCTTCGCGTATCACATGTCACCTGCCACTTGTCACTTGTCACAAACGGTAATTGTCGTATCCGCCAATCCAGCCTGACGCCGCAAGATTTCGGGTTTTGACCGCGTCCACGAATTCGCGACATGACTTCGGAACGTTTCCGTTTTGAAAAGACATCAGCCATACTTTAGCCTTTAGCCTTCAGCGTTCAGCCTTCAACCCCGACCGCTTCGCCTTGGTGAAAACGTCAGGCATTTTGAATGGTCTCATACAAGGCCCAGATACTCTTTGATGCGGCATAAAACGGGCGAAACATCCATGTACTTGCGTTGGGTGCTCGACCTGATACCCTAGCAACGTTCCGTGCTCGTCAGCCTGACTGGTCTGGCAGACCAACTGAAACTTGTTTCAATGTCACGCTTTACAAACCTGTTGGAGGTCGGCAAGAGCTATGACCGCAAGGTTTTGTCACGCCTCTGGGGTCTGGCTGGGTTTCAGGCCATCGGTCGTGGCGTTTTCACTCCAAAAGGCGAGGGACAGATATTCCTGTTTGTGACCCGAGAGAGACTGGGTTGGATGACACCGTATGAGAACTTCCTTGACGGCGATCTGTTGTTCTGGGACGGCGAGAAAGGGCATGGCTCAGACGACCGGATCGCAAATGCATCCAAAAACGGCGAAGAAATCCACCTGTTCTACCGCGACCATCGGCCCACACCGTTCACTTATCACGGCAAAGTAGTCTTGGTTCGATGCAGCCGGTTCACCGACCGTCCGAGTGAGTTTGTTTTCAACGTGGTGGCGATTGCAGCCGAACTCGTCTCTTCCGAGTCAATGCAGTTGGCTGAGGAACCGGCTGACTATGCCGTCATCAGTGAAGCCGGGATGAACAGTATTGACCGTGCGGTCACAACCAAAAGCCGCGGGATCGCGCAGCGGTTGTTCCGAGGCAATCTACTGCGCCTCTGGCAGGGGGCTTGCGCTGTGACGAGCGTTCAGGAGCCGCGTGTGTTACGTTCCAGCCACATTAAACCATGGGCCGATTCGAATGTACGGGAGAAGGTGGACCACTTCAACGGTCTGTTGCTGGTACCGAACCTGGATGCACTCTTCAACGAAAAGTTGATCTCGTTCCGGAATGACGGTCGGATTCTGGTGTCGTCCGATTGGCGGGCCAACGACAAACGGCGCATGCACATCACGCCCGACCTGCACTTGCGCACAGTCCATCCCGAATCGTGGCCGTATCTGGAGTTTCACCGGGATATCATGTTCAAGCGGTAAGAAAGAACCGGCGGTTATGTTTCGTCAGCCGGGTTGAGGGTTTGACGCACCTAGTATTTCAAGAAGCTTGCCAGTTGCTGGAGAATTTCTCGGAAGATTCTCGTCTGCACTCCCTGACCCAGAATTTCAATAGCGGTGGCATAGTGGTCGCAATCAATCTTGCAGCCCATCAAACGCTCGACTTCTTCTTTGTGGAGCAACCGCAGCCCGTAAGCAGTTTCCACGAATGGACCGGTGTTGATTTTGTGGTATGAGCGAACAATTGTCGGCACTCTTACCGATTCCCGGTTGATCGTGGTGAAACCAAATCCGTGGCCGAGTTTTGCGTGGCGCTGGTTGTGCCGACGCAATGCCTCAATGCTTTTGACAATTCGCTCAACCTCAAGTCGGTCCGAATCTGCCGGGGCATCCAGAAACTCACCAGCCGTGCCGGTAAAAGGAATTTGCGGCGAGCGGATTTGAAAACCCGGTTTCAACGTGGCAACCATGATCCATCGCTTTCGGTCCTGTGGCTCGTTCCACTCATTCAACGGGTCGATGATGGATTCCGTGAGGGAGTAGCCGATTTTTTGCAGATGTTGCGCGAGGCTCAGGCAGGCCAATGAATTTCCGAACGCAGGCACGTTTTCAAATACGCATGCCGCCGGCAAATGATGAGCCACGATGTGGGCAACGCTGAGGAACAGGTCACCGGTGTCGCCCAACTCCGGTTTTCCAGCCAAAGACTTCTTGGCTCGCCCAAGCGTTGAATGGCTCGTGCAGGGGATTGAAGCAACCAGAACATCATGTGCAGGTAATTCACCGGCGTGAATGCGCCGAATGTCAGCCTGATACAAAAACGCTCGCGGATGTGCCTGTTGCCAGACGTCGGCGTACTTCGGCTCGACTTCAACGCCCGCGACCAGAACGAAATCAGCACTGCTGGCAATGGCAGCGGATAATGTCCCGCCGCCACAGAAAACTTCAATCGTCTTGAAAGGTGGTTTGGCTGTGAGACCGCGCTGGATGTGAAACCCCCGCACCGATGGCACCACGTCGATTTGTCTAAAAGCACCCGTGATTTCAATTTCTGGAAAACCGTCCAAAGGCGAGAGCAACAACCGATTCGCGATATCAATAATCGGTCGTTCTTGCCGGGCTGAGATACGCTTCGATACATGATTCTCCGCCAACAATGCAGGGCGAAGACGCAATCCGTTCAGTCGTGGTTCGACAGTGAATCCAACTCCCGGTGTGAAACCCAACGAGTTGAGTCGTCGTGATTCAATCCAAACGCGTGGGCTGTTGCGGTTCTCGCCGAGTTTCAGAAATGAAATGAGTTTCATCAGAGTCAAATTGAAGTGATTGACGAGTGATTCGTCCACGGACGATGAGTCAAGGTGTCGGTTGGAGGTTCTTGCTGCGACATAACGGCGACATTATGCCAGTTGGTAAGCCGATCGTCTGTCGACTATCGGCTACATTGTTTTGGGTCAGAAGAAGACTGGGCCGGATAATCCAACGTGCCGTGGCAATCGGGAAATCTGGAGCATCCCCAGAATTGGGAACCTGCCTTGGCACCCCTTTTTGCTGTTCGCAGCTTCATTGGACTTCGGCAGATGGGGCAGTTCGGCGGAGCCTCTGCTGTCGCTGGCGTCTCTTCGTGACTTTGCGTGTCTGCGGGTTCCACACCGTAATACTGTTGCAGTTCTTTTTGGAAACAACGCACCAAATCAAGAAATCCTCGCTGGTCAACCAACTCAATCGGTTTGCCTTCGGCAAATTTTAGTGCATCACCCGTATATCTGCCGCTAGTGATGAAGACGGCTGAATCAGCTCCCTCGGCAGTCATCACACCGAACAATTCGCGGACGGGTTTTACGTTCACCTTCCATGTCTTCCAATGCTTGCACTGGACCACCGTGGTAAGACCGTCTTTCCGAAGTTTCAAATCCACACCGCCATCGGGACCGCCACCGCCAGTTTCCTCAACCTGATAACCTTTCTGGCGATACACGTCGGCCATTTGCCGTTCGAAATCCTGCCAACTCAATCCGCGAACCCATTGCATGTCAATGTTTGCCCGCAGAAACGCCTGTTGATTCCGACGGAACTGAACGCCTTTCCACCCGGCAATGAGGCAGATAATGGCAAACCCGGCACCGAACATTAGCCCGAAAATCTGGAGAACCGGAACTTTAACCGTCGAACTCCAAAACAACACGATGAAGAAAAAACCAACTACAGCCAAAGGAATAGACGTCCAAGGAGGAATGAGTCGAAACACGAATTCGAGAATCTCCAGAAGCATCTCTGGAATACCCTCATTTTTTGAACGACGTCCCATAAAATGGAGAAAACCGCCGTTCCTAAACGGCGGGTTTTTTGCCCAAAGCGGTGAGCCGCTGAAATTTTCGTTCTTCCAATTCCTTTTCCTTGCGGTTCAGTTCCGCCATCCATTCGGCAAACGGCTTGTCACCTGGCGTTTTGAACTTGCCGCGGAGTGAATGGATGTATTTCCGCATTTCCGCAGGAGATAATTTCTTCCGACGCGCCATGCCGGGATTTTGCACTCGTCAGCCTTTTGCGGCCAGTAGAATTTGGCCGCGCAACAGCACGGTCGGAGGCGGGCAAAGTTCGCCCGAATTGAACCAGGATGGAATTGCGTTCAGGCATAACCGCGTAAAAGGCTTTCAGCCTCACGCGGTGGAGGGGAGGCAGAGGCCAGCGGAATTTGGCCGCGCCGCAGCACGGTCCTGCCAAAAAAAAGAAACAATTCGTGTTAATTTGTGAAATCCGTGTCAAAAGCGTTTCCGCGTGGGAAATCTTAATTGGCATTGGAGGGATTGGGCGTTGAGATTTTGGCCCAGTCGCCGAATCGCCTCACACTCGCGACTTGCTGTCTGGACGGATAGTTCTGGTTGGGATAGAAAATCAGCAAATCCTGCATCTGGTCGTCGGTGGAGACGTTCACAAACAATACCCAGGGGTTGCCGCCGTATTTCACCGGGTCCGGCTGCCGGAGATATTCGTATTTCGGATACGCGCCCACGCCCGTGTCGGGAATGGCCGGGATGAAGTCCGGCACCAGTTCGTCCAACCCGCCCGGCGGAGCGCCGTTTTTGGCCTGAAATTGTTTGATGGCCGCCACCAATGGCCTGCCCCGAACCGTAATGGCCTTGAAGCCCGCGTCGCGCATCGTTTCTCCCACGCCGAAGGCAATCAACGTGATGACGAAAACGATTCCGCAAAAAATGGCGCCGCCGGCCAGTTGTGGCCAGCCGACCTTGCCAACTCCAAACAAACGTCCCACTACGGCAAAGGTGATGCGAACGACGTTGTAAAGCACCACGAGAAAAAGGTATATCACCAGCATCCCGGAGATCTTGTTGTACAAATAATCCGAGCCGTGGGGAGCGACGGAAAACCAGCAGGCGAAAACGTGGAGGACGCCCACGATGGTGGAGATGAGCAGCGCGCCGAATACCGCCCTTTTCACGGGTGTTTGCGGCAGTTGCAGCCAGGCCATACCGCGATTTTGCACTCGTCAGTCTTTTGCGGCCAGCGGAATTTGGCCGCGCAGCAGCATGGTCGGAGACGGGCAAAGTTCGCCCGAATTGAACAAGGGTGGAATTGCGTTCAGGCCGCGTAAAAGCCTTTGGCTCACGCGGCAGGCTCGCGTCTCGGATTTCGGGTCTTGGGGTGGGAGATCGGAGACGGGAGATGGGGCGAAGGACAGGTCAGCGGAGATGAGCGGTTAAACGGTGGGTGCTTGACGTTATTAACGCCGTGCGTTAAGGTTGTATGCGCAATGATCGAAAGCTTTGCGTGCGCGGAAACGGAAAAGATTTTTCGCGGGCAGATGTCGCGGCGGTTGCCGACGGACATCCAGCGGACGGCCCGGCGAAAGCTTCTGCAATTGCAGGCCGCGACCGAATTGCGGGAAATGGCGGTGCCGCCGGGCAACCGGCTGGAAGGGTTGAAGGGCAGACGCACCGGGCAGCACAGCATCCGTGTCAACGACCAGTGGCGCATCTGCTTTCGTTGGGAAGGTTCCGCCGCGCATGAAGTTGAGATGGTTGATTATCATTGAACGAACATGAAAAGCAAATTGCTGGCAAACATCACTCCCGGGGAGATTCTGGATGAGGACTTTCTCAAGCCGATGGGTTTGAGCCAATACCGGCTGGCGATGGACATCGGGGTGCCGCCGCGCCGCATCAATGAAATCGTCAAAGGCGAACGGGCCATCACTGCAGACACGGCATTGCGGTTGGGCCGCTACTTCAAAATGTCCGGGCAATTCTGGCTGAATCTGCAAGCGCATTACGATCTGGAGGTGGAAGAGGAACGCCTCGGCAAGCGGCTGGAGCGCGAGGTCAAGGTGCTGGCGGTTGCGTGAAGCGGATTCAGCGGGAGTTGAATCGCTTTCTTCAACTCACCCGCCGTGCTCGCGCCCGTCGCGGCAGGTCAGCGCTGATGAGCGGGAATGAGCGGTTAAATCCGTGTCCATCCGTGGTTGAAGTTTGGGCGTCGCTGACCTCCACCCTCCGAAATTTGTGTTAATTTGTGAAATGGACTCGCTCGCGCCCACTCGCTCGGCCCTCACAGGCCTTCGCCTCTGGCAAATTCCTTTCGCGGTATCCCAAACCGCTCAAGTCGTGTCAAAGCGTTTCTTTGTGTTCTCTGCGTTCCCTGCGGTTAAACCCTTTCGTGTGTTTGGTGTGTTTCGTGGTTAAGGTTTGGTGGTTGGTTGAGAGATGAGCGTTGAGGGTTGAGGGCCGCGTAAAAGGCTTTCAGCCTCACGCGGTGGAGGGGAGGCAGAGGCCAGCGGAATTTGGCCACGCAGCAGCACGGCCCTGCCAAAAAAAAAGAAACAATTCGTGTTAATTTGTGAAATCCGTGTCAAAAGCGTTTCCGCGTGGGAAATCTTAATTGGCATTGGAGGAATTGGGCTTTGAGATTTCTGCCCAACGGCCAAACCTTCGGACCAAATGACCGGGTCGATTCTCCGGATAGTTCCCGTCGGGATAGAAAATCAGCAAATCCTGCATCTGGTCGTCGGTGGAGACGTTCACAAACAATACCCAGGGGTTGCCGCCGTATTTCACCGGGTCCGGCTGCCGGAGATATTCGTATTTCGGATACGCGCCCACGCCCGTGTCGGGAATGGCCGGGATGAAGTCCGGCACCAGTTCGTCCAGGCTGCCGGGGGGTGTCCCTTGTTTGGCCTGATGCTGTTTGATGGCCGCCACCAACGGCCTGCCCCGAGCCGTGATGGCCTTGAAGCCCGCGTCGCGCATCGTTTCCCCTATACCGAAGGCAATCAACGTGATGACGAAAACGATTCCGCAAAAAACGGCGCCGGCGGCCAGTGCCGACCAGCCGATCTTGCCCATTCCAAACAAACGCCCCAGCGCGGCCAGGACGATGCGAACGACATTGTAAAGCACCACGAGAAAAAGGTATATCACCAGCATCCCGGAGATCTTGTTGTACAAATAATCCGAGCCGTGGGAAGCGACGGAAAACCAGCAGGCGAAAACATGGAGGACGCCCACGATGGTGGAGATGAGCAGCGCGCCGAATACCGCCCTTTTCAACGGTGATTGGGGCAGTGACAGCCAAGCCATGCCGCGATGTTGCCACGACAAACCGGTTTGGGGAGAAAAAAGAATTAAGAATCTTTGGTCAAATTGTCTGTGGACTATCGGCTACCGCGTAAAAGGCGTTACCTCACGCGGCAGGCCACGTAAAAAACTCCGTTTCACGCGGTGGGTCGGCGTAAAGCCGCGTAAAGTTATACCACGCGGCCACGCGGCAGGCTCGCGTCTTGGATTTCGGGTCTGGGGTGGGAGTTGGGAGCTGGAACCGGCTGAAGCCGGGACACCGAACGGGTTTTCGGGTAGTTGGAGTGTTTAGCGGTTAATCAATCCGTGTCCATCCGTGTCCATCCGTGGTTGAAGTTTGGGCGTCGCGGAGCTCCGCCCTCCTAAATTTGTGTAAATTCGTGCAATTGGCGTCAAAGCGTTCTTTGCGCTCTTTGCGTCCTTTGCGTTAAAAGGAATTGAATCTGCGGCGCGCACGGGACTGACGCGCCCTACCTTTCGTGTGGTTTGCGTTTTTTGCGGTTATGAGTTTGGGCCTCGCGGAGCTCCGCCCTCCGAAATTTGTGTCAATCCGCGAAATCCGTGTCAAAAGCGTTTCTTTGTGTTGACGGATGACCGGATTAGTTGCGGCTGCTGGTGGTGAACTGCACTTCCAGTTGGTTGTCCACATTCCCGGCGTGCGCGATCCGATCCGCAATTTCACCGATGAGCCGTTTTTCCTCGGCGGTGTTGACCGGCCCGCACAGGATGACCCGGCCATCAATGGCGGTGATCTTCACGTTTTTGGCATTCACGGACATTCTGCTGTCAGCGATGATTTCTTTGCGAATCTGCGCCTCGGTGTTCACGTCGCCCTGGCTGTTGTCCCGCTCAAGCGTGGTCAGCGTGCTGCTGTCGCGGTCACGAACATTTGGCCGGGTGTTGTCAGCGCCGGTCGTCGCGGTGGTGCTGAACCAAGGCTCAACGTTGCAGGCGTGATAAACTCCGCCGGCATAACCGGGCTGGCTGAAATCGGGCCATTGACTGGCCTTGAAATGCGGTGAATTGGCCAGCATCTCCCTTGAGGCGTCAAGTTGGAGGGTGTCATGTTGCCCATTGAACCGGAGCGCGGTGGGCGGCACGGCGCTCAACTCGTCGCCCAGCCCGATGTATCCGCCGGACGAAATGATGACCGCCACGATGCGGCCCGCCGATAGATCCACCATCAAGTTCTCCACCTTGCCGAGTTTCTCATCCTGCGGGTTCTTCACCGGCGTGCCCATGAGCTTGCCCGCCTTCTGCACATAACCCAGCCGCGACCAGGCATTGTTGGCCCGCCTCTCATTTGAGTAATATTCCCGCGTCCAGGTTCCGTCCGGGTTGCGGGTTGAAATCCAGTTGTTGGTTGCCTCCACATTGCCGGCTGTTTCCACATTGCTTGCCTTGTCCAGGGTGCGCGCTCCCTCCGTATTGATTGATCCATCCATGTTGTGGGGCAGGGTTGAGACGACCGTTCCTTCCAGGCTGGCATTCCTGCATCCGTCATTGTCGGCAACGAAATAAGGCCGTTCGCCGTAATAACCATAGACTTCAGTCACCCGATTGGACTGCGTGTCTTTGTCCCACTTCGAGGAGTCAAACTTGAGGGCCGCCGCGAGTTTCGCTTTGCTGGCGTTCAGATGAAGGACTTTATCCGCGGCATTGTGACGCAAGGCTCCCGGCGGCACCGCGGTGAGCGTGTTGCCCATGCCGAGAAATCCACCGGTGGAAAGAATCACCTGGACGATCCGTCCGGACTCCACATCCACAGCGAGGTCTTCCACTTTGCCGAGTCTTTCATTCTGATAGTTATTGACTGTCATTCCGATGATGTCGATGGCCTTGGCCGCGCCGTTCAGCCGTTCCGAGCGGGCCGGGGTCAGATGTTGACGGGGGGAGGCGGTTTCAGCCGTTCTGGGATCAAGTGTTTCCTGGGCTAACGCCGAGAACGCCAGGAGAGACGCGGCGGACGCGCTGGTAATGATTTGTAATTTCCGTTTCATATAATTTTTCCCGTGTTTATTCAAAGAGGTTTTTGGTCGCACCTTTCACAATAGGCGGGAAACCTGACGGGGGCTATGGGGTGTTACCCTACTGAAGATTTCGCGAACTCAAGTGACCTCAGGACGCGATTTTGCCACGGGAAGCGGTTTGGGGAGACCGCGTAAAGCTGCGCCACGCGGCAGGCTGTCTCCAGTCTTTGTTCCCTTCGTTCCCTTCTGTGGAAATGGATTGCCCTGCTTTGTGTTCCTTGCATTGCAATACGTCAGAATCATCGTGCGCCGCGAGGATTTTGGAGTGCGGTGGCAGAGCGACTCGCCGCGTCGCAGCGAAGCGAAGACGGGAGCGGCGACACCGCTTTTCGACTGCGGACAGAACTTCCAAAGCGGCGTGGCTCCCGCTCTACGGGATTCCCGCCGCACTCCAAAAGGATTTGGTTGCGGCTACGCCGCGCTGTGTTCTCTGCGGCTGAAAATTGAGGCCTCGTGGAACTCAGCCCTCCGAAATTCGTGTGAATTCGCGCAATTCGCGTAGGAGCGTTTCTTTGTGTTCTTCCTGTCCACCGAAGCCTTCGGCGTAGGCGGATGCGGTAAAAATTGGGGCCGCGGCAGCACGCCCCTACCACAGACGGAAATCAATTCGTGTTAATTTGTGAAATTCGTGTCAAAGAGCTTTTCATTTCCCGTTCGCGCAGCCAGACGAAGATGACCGGCGTCACGATGAGGATGTGGATGAGGCTGCTCACCATGCCGCCGATGATGGGCGCGGCCAGCGGACGCATCACTTCCACGCCCGGCCGCACGCTCCACATGATGGGCAGCAGGCTGGCAACAATGGTCACCACCGTCATCACCTTCGGACGCAACCGCAGCCGCGCGCCGTCCTTCACCGCCTGCAACAAATCGGCGCGGCCGAATTCTGCGCCGCGCTGGGCGCGTTTCTTTTCCACCGCCTCCTGCAAATAAACCACCATCACCACGCCGGTCTGGATGGCCGTGCCGAACAGCGCGATGTAGCCGACCCACACGGCCACGCTGAAGCTGTAGCCGAGCAGCCATTGCAGGAAGACGCCGCCGGTGAGCGCGAACGGCACGGCCAGAATCACGTGCGCCGCCTCCTTGAAGCTGTGATACACAATGTAGAGCAGCAGGAAGATGATGAACAACGCCGCCGGCACGATGAGGCGCAGCGTGCGCTCGGCGCGAAGCTGGTTTTCATACTGGCCGCTCCATTCGATGGTCATGCCCGGCGGCAACTGGATTT
>JBEKZC010000009.1:0-83061 GCA_049510295.1 Verrucomicrobiota bacterium
TCCAGCAGTTCCTTGCTGGAGGTGCGTTTGAGCATGTAACCGTTGGCACCCGCCGTCAGCGCGTTGAAAATATTTTCCGTGTCTTCATAAACCGTGAGCATCATGACCTGGATTCCCGGCACCAGCGCCTTCAATTGCCGCACGCATTCGACGCCGTTCATGCCGGGCAGATTGATGTCCATCAGCACGACATTGGGGTGGGCCTGCGGCAGGTCCTTCAGCGCGTCCTCGGCGCTGGCGTATTGGCTCAGGCAGCGGAAACCGTCCGACCGGTCGAGCAGGCGGGCCAGCGTCCCGCGCAGTTTGTCATTGTCTTCAACGATGGAAACGGTGATGGGCATATCGCTGGTTTCTAAACCGTTTTTCCAAAAGGAGCGGTTAGGCACACAATCGTTCCGCCCCCGGTTCCGGGGCTGATCGAAAATTCTCCGTGAATATCTTCCATTCGCTTGCGCATGTTGCGAAGTCCGTTTCTCCCCTGCACCGCATTTGCGTTCCGACCGCCCATGCCGCGCCCGTTGTCTTCAATGCTCAGCGCAAAATTGCCGGGCTGCAATTGCAATCGCACCCGGACTTCGGACGCCTGCGCGTGTTTGACCACGTTATTAACCGCTTCCTTGAAGGCGAGGAAAACGTTATGGCGGACTTCCGGCGGAATGTTAACCACCGGCAGTTGGGCCGGCACCTCGGCGCGGTAACGCAATCCGGCCAGCGCGAGGTATTCCTGCGCGTATTTGCAGACGTAATTGACCAGGCCTTCCAGCGTGTCGTTGGAAGGATTGACCGCCCAGACGATTTCATCAAGGGAACGGGTCGTTTCGCGCGCGGCCTGGGAAATCTGCTGCGCATGAGATTCAATTTCCGCCGGGGAATTTTTGTCGGCTTCCGCCATTTCGCTCAACAGCGCTACTTGCGTGAGATTCGCTCCCAACTGATCGTGCAGGTCGCGAGCGATGCGGGAGCGTTCCTTTTCCAGCGCCTCCTGTTGTTCGAGCAATTGCAGTCGGCGCCGCAGCTTTTGCGTGGAAAGATAACGCACCACGGCAACGACGATTCCCACCAAGCACAGGATCACGGAGGTGCGGAACCACCAGGTCTGCCAGAATTGAGGCTGCACCAACACGTCGAGAACCCCGCCGGTTTCGTTCCACACACCATCTTCATTGCCGGCAATGACATGAAAACGATAATTCCCCGGCGGCACTTTGTTGTAATAAGCCACGCGCGTATCACCGGCTTCCGTCCATGCGGTCTCGTGGCCTTCCAAACGATATTTGAACCACACTTCCCGGGGCGCGGAAAAATTCAAGGCCGTGTAATGAATTTCCAATTGTTCGTGACCGGGCGGAATCGTGACGGACTGATGCCAGGCCGAACCCAACCGATTTGTTTTTTGCTCCCGACCCTTGACGAGCACGGATTCAATCATGACCAGCGGCGGCTGGCGATTGGGCTTGATGTCCGCCGGGGTCACCGACACCAAACCCTTGGTGGTGGGGAACCATAATCTGCCATCAAGGGTGCGACATGCAGCGGGTTGTGAACCAGCCGAACATTCGCGCGTCGGCAGTCCGTCGGTTTCGACATAAGTCCGGCACGAAATGAGGTTCGCCGTTTCATCGGCAAAATCGTTCAGCGATTGTTTTTGAATTCGCATCAATCCCGCATTGGAGCCGATCCATAAACAACCCGCGCCGTCTTCGATGATGTAATCAATGCTGTTGCTGGCCAGCCCGTTGTCCGTCGAATAACGAGTCCACTTTCCCTTATAAAAGCGGGCCAAGCCATGACCGGATGTGCCAACCCACAAGACGCCGTCCCGATCCAGATAAAGACAGGAAATATCATTGCCGGGCAATCCGCCTTCCTCTTCTTGATAGGAAATGAATTTCCCGGCTTTGAAAAAAACCAGCCCGCGGCTTTCCGTTCCAATCCAAAGACTGCCTTCGGCGTCCTCCGCGATGGCGCGAACCACCAGACCATCCGGGGTTGTAAAAATCTTCCAGTCTTCTCCGTTCCAGCGCGCCAGACCGTTCGTGGTGCCCGCCCACAGCCATCCCTGGTGATCTTCGAACAAGACGAAAATTTGCTGGCCAAGGATTTCCGCGCCGGGTGCGGGTTGAAAATGGTTGGTTTGAAATTGGAAAAGCCCTTCGTCCCGGGTTCCCACCCAGACGCGTTGCTGGCGATCCACCAGTACCGTCCAGGCACTTTGATGCCGGCTGACGCCAAAATCTTGCACGGAGTTTGTAATCCAATAAGACACGCCATGCGCGTTGAAAGCCGTCCACAAACCACCGGATTCGTCCCCGGATATCGATTGGACAACCCACGAACGATGTTCGGATGGCGTGTTGAAAATTTTCCTTTTGATTCGATCCAGACCCTCGCCGTCGGTTCCCACCCACAGATTCCCTTCACGGTCCATGCAGAGTGAAAGCACAAGAGCCGACGATAGCCCCTGCTCCGTCGAGATGTGCTGCCAGTTTCCATCCGCGCCCAGCCAGAAAACGCCATCGCCCAGCGTGCCGACAATCAAGTTGCCGTTGCTGTCCTCGCAAGCGGAGGCAACGATCGTATTTATTCCCCACGGACAAACTCCGAGGTCGCGTTCCCTTTGATTGCCCTTCCACTTTTGCACGCGGCCATTTTGTATGGTCCAAAAACTGCCTGATGGGCCGGGTACTAATATTTTTGTGGCGCGAAACACCAGTTCCGTGGAAATCAGGGATGGATCGGTACTCATCTTGCCATCTTGATACCGGCTGGTGCGTCCGTCCGCTGTGTAGAACCACACAATGCCTTTTGGATCCTCAAACGCATACAAGAGGCGCCCTTCATGGCCGGCGCCACCAATTTGAAAGTTGGTGATTCTTCCAGCTTTCGCCATCGCAACCATGCCGTTGTCTGTTCCAATCCAAAGATTCGTGTGACTGTCTTCAAACAGATAGATGATCCTTTCGCTACTCAAACCGGGCGTGTTGTTTTCGTCAAAAATGGTGAAATGATTTCCATCAAAGCGTACCAGACCGTTGAGCGTTCCGAGCCAAAGATACCCATCTTTGGTTTGAATCACCGAAATGACCGAGTTTTCCGGAAGTCCTTCCTTGGTGCTCCAAACATCCACAGTAAACGGTGAATCGGACCGGTCCGCCGCGCCCGCAATCGCCGGATAAAAGAAAGCGAATACGCAAAGCAACAGCCCGGCGAATTGTGGCTTCCAACGGTTCATCGGCATATTTGATTGTTCGAGTTATCCGAACCGGATGTAAGGATGTTTGAAAAAAGATACGAACCCAATGCTGAAGATGGAAATTATTTTTCCAAAATCGCTTGCCAGATCGTCGCGATGGGTTAGGTTTGCCTTGCCCGATGAGAACTGGGCGCGTGGCGGGTGTGGGCGATGTTAAATCGTGTGTGATCGCCGTACCCGCCCGCTTTTTGCCCTGTTTTCGGGCAGAGGGTTCAAATCCGCCCGCCGGTCGTCATGACAAAATAAAAATCCCACGGCCGGTTGGCTGGGGGAGCTGTTTTGAAAAATCAGCCGGTTAATCGCTGACGATGATCTTGCGTGGCTTGACCTGCTCGGACTTCGGCAGGGTGAGTGTCAGCATGCCCTGCTCCATCTTTGCCGAGATTTTGCTTGTATCAATCGCCGGGTCGAGCTCGAACACGCGCCGGTAATCCGCCGCGGAACGTTCACGGAGCAACAACTCACCATTGACCGGCTCCGCCACGCGCCGCCCCAGGATGGTGATCCCATTGCCTTCCAGCGTGATTTCCAGGCCGTCCTTGTTCACGCCCGGCATTTCCGCTTCGAGGGCGTAGCCGTCCTTGGTTTCAAAAATGTTCACCACCGGCACGATGAACTCCTGGTATTCCGTCCGTTCGGCCGCCGCCTTCGGTTCTGTCTGTACAATTGCTTTCATGTTTTTTCCTTTGGTTGAAATTTGGGCCGGGCGCGATGGGGACATCGCACCCCGCTTTTTTAGTTCACGTTTACATCAATTTGTTTCGGCTTCGCCGCTTCGATTTTTGGCAGGGTGATGGTCAGGACACCGTCCTTGTATTGAGCCTTGACCTTGTCTGCCGCCACCGGGGCCGGCAACGTCACCGTGCGCTGGAATTTGCCAAAGAAGCGCTCCGTCCGATAGACCTCGGCTTCCTCGTATTTCTTTTCCACCTTGCGTTCGCCGGAGATGCTTAACGCCCCGTCGTGCAACGAAACGTCAATCTCCTCCCGTTTCATGCCGGGCAATTCGGCTTGGACAACAAAGTTGTCCTTGTCTTCATGAACGTCGAGCGCCGGGGTCCAGCCGCTCAACAGTTGTGAGGTGCGAGCCAGTTCGCTCCAAGGCGATTCAAACAGCCGATCCAGCTCATCGCGCAAGCTCGACAGTCGCCCGAAACCCGCCCAACCTAAATCAGACCTTTGATATCGTGTCAGATTCATACAGTTATCCTTTCGTTATTTGTTCAAATTGGGTTCAGCTTCAAAAATGCCAGATGGAATAAAAAGTCACATTATTCTTATTGAAAACAACTTACAAATCTTAAAATGGGAAACACCCTTGAATAATCAGGGTCATATTGGCGCAACTATTGTGTCAAATGTGACAAATTTGGGTGATGCTGGCACAGATGGTTGCTGTCCTAAGGATTTGAAGCAGCTAACGTCTGGCGTAATCTTTTGAGGTGTTCCATCGGTTCAATCGGGGTTAAAAATTTCGAGCCAATGACCTCGACAATATTTGTTTCAAAATCAAAATTGGATTCAATGACGGTGAATTTGTGTCCCTGAAAATCCAGAGCTATGCCGGGACGCATAGCATCAAACGACGGATTTTCTAGTTTTACCTTGGCGCGCAAAATTAATTCCCTGCCAATAATTTCTTTGCGCACAACATCTTCCATGTTCGCACCGGGATATGGGTCATAGGTTAAGTTTGCCATTGTTGGATGAGGCCTCACTATTTCAGATTTTTTGAACTCGTAAAAGTAGGGCTGTTCTTTCATCTCGGCTTCCAGGATGGTAACGTTTGGCATGGCTTGATTTGAATTTTCTTTTTCAGTGTCGGCGGGAATAATCACGGTGTCAACTGCCACCAAACTACAGACATAAGTTATTCACAACTGCCTCCTTTCAGGCCGTGGCAACAATCTGGCAGGACATGACCCAATTTACGTTTGAGTTGCTTCTGGTTTTGAAAACAAAAAGCCCCAAGCCGGCCGGCTTGGGGTGTGGTGGAGAATCTGGGTTTAGTCAAAGGCATGACCGGCGCAGCACAGCACATCTTTGACTTTGTGCCGGACCAAATCTTTGACGCAGGCGCGTGCCGGGCCGAGGTATTTGCGCGGATCGAATTCCTTTGGGTTTTCCACGAATACCTTGCGGATGCCGGCGGTCATGGCCAGACGCAGGTCGGTGTCAATGTTGACCTTCGTGCAACCCACGCGCCGCGCGACTTCGATGTCGGCTTCCGGCACGCCTTGGGCATCGGGCATCTTGCCGCCGTATTTGTTGATCTCGGCCACGAGATATTGCGGCACGCTGGAAGCGCCGTGGAGCACCAGCGGGTAGTCGCCGAGATTGGCGTCCATGAGCGCCTTTTTAATGGCCTTGAGGCGTTCGAGGTCGAGGTGTTGTTCACCTTTAAATTTATAAGCGCCATGGGAGTTGCCGATGGCGACGGCAAGCGAGTCCACGCCGGATTCTTTGACGAATTTGACGGCTTCGTCCGGATTGGTGTAATGGCCGCTCGTGGAATGGCCGCCGCCTTCCTCGCCTTCGTCGAATTGCGCGCCGACCAGGTGGCCGAGTTCGCCTTCAACGGAGCAGTTGTATTTGTGCGCATAATCCACGACCTTTTTGCAAATCTCGGCGTTCTTGTCGAACGGCTCGTGGCTGGCGTCAATCATCACGCTGGTGAAACCTTCATCAATGCACTGTTTGCACAGTTCGAAGGTGTCGCCGTGGTCCAAGTGGACGGTGATGGGGATGTTGGACAGGCTGATCGCCGCCTCGATGAGTTTTTTGAGATAGACCGGGTTGGCATATTGGCGGGCGCCTTTGGAGATTTGGAGGATCAACGGCGCTTTTTCCTCTTCGCAGGCCTCAACGATGGCCTGGATGAGTTCCATATTGTTGACGTTGAACGCGCCGAGCGCGTATTTACCCTTCAACGCCTTTGCAAACAGCTCTTTGGTATGTGTCAGTGGCATAAGTTTTCCAATTTAATTGTTCCTCTCAACAAAACCCCGATTTTTCAAACAGAGGGAATGATAAATTAACTTTTAGGAAAGGAAACAAAAAATACAGCCACCGACCAACCAACCTTTGCCAAAATTTGGCGATAAATTGCCTTGCGATTTGGCGTCTTTGCGCGAAAAGAAGTCCGTGCAAACGCATTTTCTCCTCGGTCCGGCCGGCAGCGGCAAGACGTTTCGCTGTCTGGCGGAAATCCGCCAGGCATTGGACAAGTCGCCGGAAGGCCCGCCGCTGGTTCTGCTCGCGCCCAAGCAGGCGACGTTTCAACTCGAACGCCAGTTGCTCGCTAATGGCGCTCCGCAAGGTTACACGCGCTTGAACATTTTTTCGTTCGAGCGGCTCGCGCGGTTTGTCCTGGACGCGCGCGGCATCCTGCTGCCAGCGGGATTGCTCGCCGCGGAAGGCCGGGTGATGGTCTTGCGTGCCCTGTTGATGCGGCACGAAAGCGAATTGAAATTATTCCGCCAAAGCGCACGCCGCCCCGGTTTTGCCCAACAACTCAGCCAATTGCTCGGCGCACTGCAACAGCATCAATTCACGCCCGCCAAACTCCGTTCGTTGTCCCAGCGCACCGGCTTGCGCCACGAACTTCAGGACAAGCTCCACGACCTTGCGCTGCTGCTCGACACCTACACGCACTGGCTCGCCGAACACGAATTGCAGGACGGAAACCGATTGCTTGATGCGGCGACGGAAAGTCTCAAGTCCAAGGCCCAAAGCCCAAAATCAGCCGGCAATCCGGGCGCTTCGCCATCTTCCATCTTCCATCTTCCATCTTCGCTGCAAATTTCCAGTCTGTGGCTCGACGGCTTTGCCGAAATGACGCCGCAGGAACTGGATTTGCTCGCCGCTGTCGTCCCGTTTTGCAGGCGCGCGACACTGGCGTTTTGCCTGGAAAACGAACCCGCAGCCGAAACTTCATGGCTCTCAATCTGGTCGTCCGTCGGCAAAACATTTCAGCAGTGCCGCCAGCGAATCGCAAATTTACCGGACTGCAAAATCAAAATTGAAATTCTCCCGCGCGGTTCAAACAAAAATCGTTTCGCCAGAAATCCGGTTTTACAAAATTTGGAAATGCGCTGGCAAAGTGGCGCCGGCGTCCCGCTCGTAAAGACCCGTGCAGACGAGACGTCTGCGCTACATTCTATCTCTATCCGCATCGCAGTTTGTTCAAACCCCGACGCCGAAGCAGCACGCGCAGCGCGCGAAATCCGGCGCTTCGTTCGTGGCGGCGGGCGTTTTCGCGATGCCGCCGTGCTCGTGCGGAATCTCGATGGCTATCACAAGCCGTTGGCGCGTGTGTTTCGTCGCTATGGGATTCCGTTCTTTCTCGACCGGCGGGAATCTGTGGCGCATCACCCCCTGGCTGAACTGACCCGCAGCTCGCTCCGCACGGTCACGTTCGACTGGCCGCACGACGATTGGTTCGCCGCACTGAAGGCCGGTTTTTCGCCGGTGGACGAGACCGAAATTGACCGGCTTGAAAATGAAGCCCTCGCCCGTGGCTGGCACGGCGCAAAATGGCGAGAACCCCTTCAAATCGTGGAAAACCCCGAATTGTCCAAGTCCCTCGAACGGCTGCGCGAAATAATTCTGCCGCCCTTTCAAAATTTCGCCGGGCAACTCGCGCGTTGGAAAAACAAGCCGAACGGCAGGCAACTGACCAACGCCCTGCGTGAACTGTGGAATGAACTCGGCGTGGAAAAGACCTTGGAACAATGGAGCCTGGCCAATGCGGAATGCCTTCCATCACTCGTCACTCGTCACTCGTCACTTCACCTGACCGTTTGGGAACAAATGAACGCATGGCTCGACAACGTCGCCCTCGCGTTTTTGGACGAGGCGCTGCCGTTGCACGAATGGCTGCCGATTTTGGAAGCCGGCCTCGCGAACCTGACCGTCGGCGTGATTCCGCCCGCGCTCGATCAAGTGCTCGTCGGCGCGATTGACCGCGCCCGCAATCCCGATTTGAAACTGGCGCTCGTGCTCGGCGCGAACGAATCAGTTTTTCCCGCCGCGCCGGCCGCGCCAACGATTTTGACGGACGCCGACCGTGATGAATTGAGTCAACGTGCCGGCGCGCCCGGTCCCGATTTGCGCGAACGCCTGGCGCGCGAGCGTTATCTCGGCTACATCGCCTGCACGCGCGCCAGCGAAAAACTCGTCGTGACTTTTTCGCGCCACGACGCGGACGGCAAAACGCTGAATCCATCGCCGTTCATTGCGCATCTGCGGCGGATTTTGCCCGGACTCGACATTGAAGAATCCGGCGAAGAAATCAAACTGGCCGATGCGGAACACGTAAGCGAAATCGCACCAATGTTGGTGGAAGTCCAGGTAGGGCGGGCTGTCCCCAGCCAGCCGGGGCGGCGCGATGGGGACATCGCGCCCTACCAACACAATTGGTCTGAGCTGTTGAAGGTACCGGCGGTGGCGGAATGGGCGGGAAACCTGGCCGCCCTGCGCGAGCCGGATCCGATGGAAAGTTTGTCACCTGCGCTCGCGGAAAAACTTTTTGGCTCCACGTTGCACTCCTCGGTGAGCCGGCTGGAGAAATTTGCCCAATGCCCGTTCCGGTTTTTTGTTCACTCCGGATTGCGCGCCGAGGAGCGGAAGGTTTTTGAGCTGGATGCGCGCGAACAGGGCAGTTTTCAACATGAGGTGTTGAAAATGTTCCACGAGCAATTGAGCACCGAAGGCAAACGCTGGCGCGACATCACACCGCCGGACGCCCGTGAACGCGTGGGCAAAATCGCCGCGGTTCTCGCGCTGGATTACCGCGACGGCTTGTTGCGCACCAACCAGCAAAGCCGGTTCACCGCGCGCGTGCTGGGGGAATCGTTGCAGGATTTTGTCGAAACACTGGTGACCTGGATGCGCGGGCAATATGAATTCGACCCGGCGGTGGCCGAGCTCGAATTTGGTTCCGGCGCCGGCGGTGCGCCCGCGTGGGAAATTGATCTGGGCGCCGGACACCGGCTCGCGCTCCGGGGCCGGATTGACCGCATTGATTTGTGCCGTGAAACCGGTGACGGCATGTTATGCGTGGTGATGGATTACAAATCCGGCCAGCAAAAACTCGACAAGATTCTGGTCGAGCACGGCGTGCAATTGCAATTGCTGGCGTATCTGGCGGCAGTCCGAAGCTGGCCGCCGGAAGTTTGGGCGGGATTGAATCTGCCCGCCTTTTTCTCCCTCTCCTCCCCGAAGGAGGAGAGGGCCGGGGTGAGAAGTCCAATAGCTTCAAAATCAAATCCCCTCGCCCCAGCCCTCTCCCCGCTTGGGCAGGGAGAGGGAGAAGAACCGAAAAGATTCGTCGCGTTAAAAATCGCTCCAGCAGGCGTTTTTTACGTGAACCTGCGCGGGCAATATGAGGGTGGCAGCACACGCGACGAAGCACTGGCGGACGCCGCCGCCGCACGCAAACGCGCGTATCGTCATGCCGGACGATTTGACGCCAGCGCGTTATCCCGGCTCGACCGCATCCACGCGGCGGATCAATTTAATTACCGGTTGAACAAGGATGGCAGCGTGCGGTCAAATTCGGTGGAGGCATTGCCACGCGCGGAATTTGAAGCATTGCTCGACCAGGTTGGGGCGCAGTTGCAGGAAATGGGGCGGGCGATTTTTTCCGGCGTGGCGCAGGTGGATCCGTATCGCAAAGGCCATGAAACCCCGTGTAAATTTTGTGATTATCGCCCCGTATGCCGGATTGATCCGTGGACGCACCGGTATCGCGGGTTGCGTCCGTCAGCGGAGAAAACTTCCGATAATCCAGTCGTTTCATAATGCAGACCGGACGCCGTTGGTCAACAGGCCACGGCTGCGCCACCCAGGTTCAACTTATATGACAGGCGCAACTTCATCCCTTGCGCTTTCCACTGATAGGAGATAAATTGCTAAAATGGATACCATGAATCCAAATAATATCATTACGAATTTTTTGATCACCGAACACGCCGTGTTTTGCGAGTTGTTTGACGAGATTGACCGCCTTCTGCCTGACGTGCGGACGGTGGCCGAGGTGGGGCTGCTCAGCCGGCTGGTCGAAGGGGTGCTCTCCCGCCATGCCGATGTGGAACAGAACCTGGCCTATGCGGCGCTGGACCACGCCCTGGCGGAAAAGGGTGAGTTGAACCAGTTGTACCAGGACCATCAGGAAATTGATGCGCGTCTGAAACACGCCACGCTGGCGGTGGAGTTCGTCGAGGCGGTGCGGTTCCTGAGGGCGGGGCTTAAGGCTTCCCGCGAGCATTTTCGCCGGGAGGAGGAAACGGTTTTCCCACTCTTCGAGAAACTGTTCGATCCCGCAGCCTTGGAAGCATTGGGGGTTGGGGCATCCGGCGGCGCTTCGCCTCAGTGGCCGCACGGCTTCGAGACCGCACTGCGAGGCCGAATGTGGAATCCAGAGTATTACTATCAGTCGGCCCCATCGGCTGCGACTGCTCCGCGCCAGAATCTCCGGCGTGCTACACTTCGCCGCCGCAAAGAATCCGGGCCCGACAATGGGTAATAATTCCCCTTTCGGACACAAAGCACTGTTTTTCGAATCATGAAAGCGAGGTTTAATACCAATACCCCGAGACTATCGGTGTCATGGGTTGGGCGGCGCTGCTGCGCCGCCGGGGATGATGGCCGCGCAGCAGCGCGGCCCTACCGTCTGGGAACGGCGCCGATTTTCATCGGGAAATGGTTTAACTTGTTCGTGCCCGGTGCGCTGATTTTGACTATGGGTTGCAATGCCGCGCCGACCAACAACGCCGCCGCCGTGCCTGCAACCGCCAACTCAACCACGAATCAAACCATGAAATTTCCAGTCACCAAAACCGACGCGGAATGGCGCCAGGAATTGACGCCGGAACAGTATCGTGTGCTGCGTCAAGCCGACACGGAGCGGCCGTTCACCGGAAAGTATTGGAACACCAAGGAACCGGGGGTTTACCGCTGCGCGGCGTGCGGGGAAATCATTTTTACTTCAGACACCAAGTTCGACTCCGGCTGCGGCTGGCCGAGTTTTTATGATCTGGCGGCGGAGAAAAAAGTCGTTCTGCGCGACGATTCCAGCTTCGGCATGCACCGCACGGAAGTGATCTGCGCGCACTGCGGCAGCCACCTCGGCCACCTTTTCGACGACGGTCCGAAACCAACCGGCTTGCGTTACTGCATCAACTCGGCGGCGCTGAACTTCGAAAAAACCAATCCGCCGCCGCCGGGTCCGGGAGAGAAAAAGTAAAACATACCAATTTCCAGTGGGAATCGACATTGGGTAGGGCGCGTCACTCCGTGCGCGCCGTCGTTCATTCGCAATCCATCGGCGGGCAACGGAGTGCCCGCCCTACCTCATCTGCGTCTGGCCGGCGCGGCGAACGAATCGTCGGCGAAAATCTGGCGGGGATTGGTTTGCAAATAAGCGGCGATTTCGGCGAGAAACACATCGCCAAACTCGCGCAGTTTCTTTTCGCCCACGCCGATGACGCGGGCAAATTCACGCTCGCTCGCAGGATAATCACGGGCCATCTGCCGCAGTGTTACGTCGGAGAAAACGATGTAAGCCGGCACATTGCGCCCGTCGGCCAGTTGCCTGCGAAGTTTGCGCAGCCGGTCGAACAACACCTCGTCGCAAGCGATTTCGCCCGCACGATGCGCCTTCGGTTCCGGCGCCGTCACGGGCTTGGTGAGGGTCACTTTCCGGCGTTGCTTGAGTGCGGCCAGCCCGTCATTCGTCAACTCCAGCACGCTGAATTTCCCGGACGTTTGCCGCAAGTGACCAAGCCGGATCAATTCCCGCCCGATCGCCGCCCACTCCGGTCGGCTGTGTTCCCGGCCGATGCCGTAGGTCGAGAGTTGTTCGTGATTCCACTTGCGAATCTTCTCCGTGTCCGCGCCGGTCAGGACCTCGACCACATGGTTCAAACCGACGCCGAACCGGGTGTTCTCGCGAATGCGATAAACGCAGGAGAGAAATTTTTGCGCGGCGAGCGTGCCGTCAAAAGTGGCGCGTGGCGAAAGGCAGTTGTCGCACGCGCCGCAATTCTCTTGTTCCGTAGCAGCCGACGTAAGTCGGCTCTGACTTTCCTTTTCACCCGAAGAAGATGGAGCGGACTCACGTCCGCTGCTACGGGATACGATTGGAGAAAAATTCTCACCAAAATACGCCAGCAGTTCCCGTCTCCGGCAGCCCGCGCATTCCGCGTAATGCACCATCTTCTGCAATTGTTTGCGCGCAATCTGTTGTTCCTTCGGATCCGGCTTTTCGTCAATGAACTGCGTTTGCTTGACCACGTCGCCGGCGCTGAAGAGCAGCACGCAATCGCCCGGCAGACCATCGCGGCCCGCGCGGCCGGTTTCCTGGTAATAACCCTCGATGTTCTTCGGCAGATCGTAATGGATGACGAAGCGCACGTTCGGCTTGTTGATGCCCATGCCGAAGGCGATGGTCGCGCAAATCACGCGCACGTCGTCGCGCAGAAAAAGTTCCTGATGCTCCGACCGTTCCTTCGGCGCCAACCCGGCGTGATAGGGGCGGGCCTTCACGCCGTCCTCGTTCAGCCGTTTCGCCACACTCTCGGCGGTCTTGCGCGACTGGCAATAAACGATGCCACTTTCCTTCGGTCGCGCGCGGACGAATTCCAACACCTGGTCATACGGTTTGTTTTTGGCCAGCACGCGGTAGGTAAGGTTTGGACGGTTGAAGCTGGCGACATAGCAACGCGGCTCGCGCAGCTTGAGCAGTTTGATGATGTCGGCGCGCACGCGTTCGGTGGCGGTGGCGGTGAGCGCCATCATCGGGGTTTCCGGAAAAAGCTTCCGCAACTCCGCGAGCTGGCGGTATTCCGGACGGAAATCATGTCCCCACTCGCTGATGCAATGCGCCTCGTCCACGGCGAGCAGACGCACGTTCCACCGCTGCAAATCCGAAAGAAATCCCGAAAGCATCAATCGCTCCGGCGCGACATAGAGCAGGCGGAACTCGCCGTGGTGCAGGCCGCGCAGCCGTGCCCGCGATTCGTTCTGGGCGAGCGAGGAATTGAGAAATGTCGCCGGAATGCCGCCGGCCTGCATCGCGTCCACCTGGTCTTTCATCAATGCAATCAATGGCGACACCACGACCGTCAGTCCGGGTTGTGCCATCGCGGGCAGTTGAAAACAGAGCGATTTGCCGCCGCCGGTGGGCAGCAGCGCGAAGACATCCTTCCCGGCCAGCGAATCGCGGATGATTTCCTCCTGTAGCGGACGGAACGAGGTGAACCCGAAATATTGCTTGAGCAGCGGGAGCAGATTGGTTGTTCCAAGTTTCACCGCCGTCAAAGTAAGACAGGCGTCACGCCTGTCGAGAAAATTGGTATCCGGCGCTGTGGTAGGGCGGAGCTGCTGCTCCGCCATTCGTTATTGAGGCGGCGCAGCAGCGCCGCCCTACCAAATCAATAAACGAGGACGACCGCAAAAGTTGTAGCGTCGAGCCTGTGGCTCGAACGAATCGGCGCACAGCGCCGACGCTACATCAATACACCAGCACCAGCATCGCCGCATCTTGAGCGGATTTCACCACATCCACATTTATAAGGTTGACAACGAAACTGAAATATGTCTTATTCCCCATGTTGTAATCGCAATACCTCTCGTTCGGAGAGGAATATTATTGAGACGACAACACCTCTTTCGGGAGGGATGCCATAGCGCAAGTCCAGCAGGACTTCGCACCAGCGATCGGCGCTGGTGGCCCTGAAAGCAGGAAACATTAGACTGTCCCTGTCGGAACGACGAATGCCGAAAGCGGTTTATTCCGCCATAAGGCCATTTGTCAAAAAACATGAACTCAAAAACTCATAATAGCGGTGAAGGGATTATTCCCTCAACAACTAACGCAACACCTGAAACTCGTCGAATTCGTTTTTACGTCAGTAAAGACCACTTTCGCAAACACGAATTTAATGACAATGGGAAATCGGTCGTCATCTATCACGCTTACCCATTGTTAACCGACTGGGTTGGACGTGAAGCCCCCGATGAAGTTAATCCACGAAGCCATGACGACGATTGTTTGAAGTCAAGCGTCGCCAGTGACATCGAGCACACAATTATGGAATGGCCAAAGGATTTCATTTTGGCCAATCGGGGGTCTACTTTGCTGGTTGAGTCATTGTCTTATGACCCCAATTCCGGTCTTGCCGAAGCGTTAATCACCGATGATGAAAATCAGGGGTTGGCTGATGGTGCCACAACTGATGCAGTTATCGCCAAAATACAAGCCTTGGCAGCAAGCGGACGTCCGTTCCGCTCGCTTAAAAAGGAAGAGTTGCCGAGTTTTCTGAAGGAAGCTCGACTACATTTAGAAATCATTGTCGGGTTAACCGGCGACCGTGACAGAATCGGCAGATTGGTTAAAGGGCGAAACACAAGTCGCCAAGTTAAGTCGTGGTCAATGTCCGACTTTGAGCATAGGTTTGATTGGATTCAGAAAATATTGGAGCGTGAAAGCGGGCCTTTTAAGGACAGAGTTGGTTACGAGGAAAATGCCGGCAAGGAGCTTACAATACTGGACGTGTTGAGTATCTTAACACTTTTTCATTGGGAATATGATGGAAAAGGCGGTGGCGCATCCGAAAGGCGTAAAGCGCCCACGGTTGCCTATTCAAGCAAAGGACGTATGGACGCCCGTCTTAAAGACGAAACTTTGTTGCCGGGATATATGGCTCTCGCTCTAATCCTTGAGGACATTCTTCGTTTGCATGACCACGTTTATGCAAATTTTGAAACTGCTTATGACACGGCCTTTGGGCCAAAAGCCAAGCTTGGTCGTCGGCAAGGCGTCGAGTCTCGCTTGAACAAAACACCTCTCACCTTGCCTTTGACTGGTAGCCAGTCGAACTATGTCATTCCAAGCGGACTGATTTTTCCGCTTTTGGCGTCACTTCGAGCTTTAATTGAATACGACGACAAGAAGCAAGCTCACTGGAAAATTAATCCTACTGAGTTTTTTGACCGTCATGGGCCAGACCTAATTGGCTGCCTGTTTGAACAAGTTGATTTGCTTGGTGGAAATCCAAATACGGCAGGAAAGAAAAAAGCTGTTTACACCGCAATTCATAATGAAGCACGATTGCTGGTCGATAATTCGTCAACCGGCACACATAGTTAAGAATTCAAATTCACAGAGGGGCAGGTTCATCTGCCCCTCTTTTTTCTGACTAATGGAAGTGATCATTATCCAACCCGGGTCGTCCATTCCGAAATGATTTTGGCAGCGGTGGTTTTCCTCGCCCCGTGTGAGATAATCAGTCCGGTTCTTAGTGCGAATATGGAGACAAGCGGGACGCCTGTCCTACTCTAATGATACTCCTGCAACGTTTGCACGCCGTAGCCGCTTTTTTTAACGCGGCGATGCTGCGGGCGGCGGCCTTGGCGCCGCTGAGCACCCCTAAAGGAGATTCGTAAAAAATTTGACTTCTCAATTATTTCCGTATACTTTATGGATAAGTCATTGATGATTAATATGATAAAAATGTCGTTTTCTTTTGACACGAAATGTTAGAGTGATTCTAACGTGTATTCCGTTTTCCAATTATGGCAAACGGAGTGCTGTTTGTTTATCAAGCAATATGGACAACAACATTAAAACCGTAATCAAGAACTCCAAAGCGAAAGCGGAGAAGCTTGTTAGTTCAACTGCTAAGATCAGAAAGATCTACGCTGTTGGTCGTCCTAACTCCGCTCGAAAGTCAACCGCTGTAGGAGCTTTGAAGGCGTTTTCGGTTATCATCTCGAAGTTTAATCCTGGTTACACAACCAGATAAGCAAGGCCGTCTCCGTATTTTGGCCTTGTAAGGTGCCGCGGCCTTTTTTACTACGGCGGCGGAGGAAGGTTTTCGACAGTCATGCCAACGAAAAGTCGCATCGTAACCACAGCTGAAGAGCGTATTGAAAGAATCAAAACGCTTCAGGGAGCATACGATTTGATGGCGCAGCGTTATAAGGAAATTGGAGAGTACACGCATTTCAATCCGTCTACTGCAGCAGTCACGGTTGAAGATTATCTGCAAGCTCGAAAAATGATGATTAAACGCGATAAAATTCGTGGAAATCCACAATGGCATAAAATAGCGGGCTTAATGGCGTCCGCGATCGTCAGGAACAGGCCAATACAACTTGTGCCGGATAACGCTGATTCCAAATGGTGCCGCCTTTCAAGGGATAATGAATTTCTTGCAGTGCTTCATGGATTGGCTATTTGTGCGGAGGGCAAGAGCAATCGTGAAATCGAATCAGTCGTGAAGCTTCCACACTTTCGTAAATGGTTTGACGACTTTGTGTATCTCCTGTACCAAAATCCATCTAATAGCGACGGCTTCATCCTAACTTTTGAGACATTGAGCCTCACGTATTTTTCAGGCAACTTAGTCAATACCAAATAGCCGCTAAGAGATAGTATTGAGCAATAAATACAGTTACGTATTAGGTTGAATGTGTGAACGTCAAATTTAGTAGAATTCTTGCAGTGCTTTCACTCGGTAACTGCTCTTCTTAAGTGCGGCAATACCGAGTGCGGCGGCCTTTGCGCCACTCAACGTCGTCATGATCGGTATGCCGGTGTAAACGGCAGTGGTGCGGATTTTCACCTCGTCCTCGCGCGGCGCGGCGCCGCTGGGTGTGTTGATGACCAACTGGATTTCCTTGTTTTTGAGCAGGTCTATCGCGTTCGGCCGGCCTTCGGCGAGTTTGAAAACGCGCTGGACGTTCAGCCCCGCCTTTTCCAGAACGGCCGCCGTACCGTCGGTGGCGACCAGTTCAAAACCCAAATCGGCGAACTGTTTTGCCACCGCCGCGACTTCCTTTTTGTGCGCGTCGCTGACACTGATGAAAACTTTTCCGCCGAGCGGCAGCGGTGAGCCGGCGGCCATTTGCGATTTCGCGTAGGCGATGCCGAGGTCGGCGTCCAGACCCATGACCTCGCCGGTCGAGCGCATTTCCGGCGAGAGCAAAATGTCCTGTCCGTGAAAGCGGTTGAACGGGAATACGGATTCCTTCACCGCCCAATACTTCGGCCAGATTTCCTTGGTGAAACTGAGTTGTTTCAAGGTCTTTCCGACCATGACTTTGGCGGCAAGTTTGGCGAGTGCAACACCGATGGCTTTGCTTACAAATGGCACGGTGCGCGACGCGCGCGGGTTGACTTCGAGCACATAGACCTTTTCGCCCTTCACCGCATATTGCACGTTCATCAAGCCGATGACCTTTAATTCGCGCGCCATCGCTTGCGTGTGGTCGCGGATGATTTGGATGACTTTTTTGGAAAGCGTGTGCGGGGGCAAAACCATCGCGGCATCACCGGAATGAACGCCGGCGAACTCGATGTGCTCCAGTATCCCACCGATGACAACCGTGCCACCCTTTGGTAAGCCGACATCAGCAATACAATCCACATCCACTTCGGTCGCGTCTTCCAAAAATTTGTCCACAAGCACGGGGCGAGTCGCGTCTTCGAAAAATTTTTCCATGTGCATGGGCCGTTTCCGTGAAGGAGGGTATAAACGCACGTAACGCTGCAATTTTGCGTCAGAATAAACGTTTTGTATGGCGCTACTGCTGCCCCCAGAGTCTGACCAAACTGAAATTGGGTAGCTAAATTTCTTAGCAAATCTGAGTGCTTTGGTTTTGCTCGTGACACTGACTTGGACAGCGCGCATGTAATGCTGCAACTCGGCATCGGAATAAACAATTTGCATGGCGCGGCCGCCCAGCACAAAGGATGGACGGACCAAAATCGGGTAGCCGAGTTTTTTGGCAACGTCGAGCGCCTCGGTTGCATTGTTGGCGATACCATTGGGCGGTTGTGAAATTTTCAATTTGTCGAGCATCTTGGCGAAGAGCTTGCGGTCCTCGGCGATTTCAATGCTTTTCGGCGAGGTGCCGATGATGTTGACGCCGTTTTTCTGGAGGCCGAGCGCCAGGTTCAGCGGCGTCTGCCCGCCGAACTGCGCAATCGCCCCCCAACAACCTTCCCGCTCGTAAATGTGCAGCACGTCCTCCAGCGTAAGCGGCTCGAAGAAAAGTTTGTCGCTGGTGTCGTAATCGGTGGAGACGGTTTCGGGATTTGAATTGACCATGATGGTTTCAAAGCCGTCTTCCTTGAGCGCGAACGCGGCATGGACACAGCAGTAATCAAATTCAATTCCCTGACCGATGCGATTGGGCCCGCCGCCAAGAATCATCACCTTTTTCTTTGATGTCTTTTTAATCTCGTCGTCACCACAGTCATAAGTGGAATAATAATACGGGGTGTAAGCCTCGAACTCGGCGGCGCAGGTGTCCACCAGCCGGTAGCTGGGCACAAAGCCCAGCTTTTTTCGGGCCAGCTTTTTCCGCAGCGCGCGGATTTTGTCCTCGGTCGTGCCGGTCAAATGCGCGATTTGCCGGTCGGAGAAACCGAGCGACTTGGCTTTGGCCATCAATTCGGCGTTGAGTGGCGGCATTGGCGCAACAGTAGGCCGGAAAATTTTCCGCGTGTCCAGCGGGGAGTGCGCTCGCCGACGGATTGGTTTGGCGAAAAATGGATGCGGGCGGGGACCGAATTCCTAATTCCTAAATCCCAATGACTAAAGAATTCCCAATGACCAATTCAGAATGTCAGGGCGTAGGAATTGTTTCGTCATTCTTTAGGCATTATGGTTTAGTGATTCGTCATTGCACGGAAGAATCGCCTGTTGCGAGGCAAACCCGCACCCCGATTATAATCGAAGACACGCACTGGCCCGTCCAAATCCGCTTGCTGGCGGCGCGGCTTTGCGTTACGAAAATGGCGATGAAACAAATCGGGCGCGCGCTGCTGTGGCTGACGTTATCCGCTCCGATCTTCGTCTCCGCGCAAATTGACCCGATCAAGCGCGACCTGATCCAGTTCGGCTACAATCAGGCATTCGAAGGCCACGCGCCGTTCGTCGGCTACGCGTTTTACTATCACAACCAGCCGGATTTCCTGCGCACGAACCTGACGCTGCGGCTGGCGCTCGCACCGGTGTATCTCGATTCCGAATTCGGCTTTGTCGGCGGGCTGGGGCCGCACACGGACTTTGCCATCGGCCTGGCGGGCGGCGGTTTCGCGGACAGCTACAACGAAATCCACGGCGGCACCTATTATCCCAGCCAGTCTTTTGAGGGCAGCGGCGGTGAAATTTCCGCGAGCGTTTATCACCTGTTCAACCCCGGCGACCTGATTCCGTTGAACCTGATCCTCCGCGGCACGGCGCACTATTCCACTTTCGACCGCAGTGACAGCACGGCCTCTGGATTCCAACTGCCGGAGGATCGCGGCGAGTTCAGCGTACGCACCGGTTTGCGCTGGGGCGGCATCGAACCGACGCTGTTCCCGGCACTCGCGATGGAATTGTCCGTCTGGTACGAAGGACAGCTTCGTACCGACTCCGGCCCTTATGGCTTCTTCAACGGCGTCAGCTACGATCGCTCGGTCGAAGAGCAATCGCATTTATTTTGGGCCGAAGCAGCGCTGTCCTACACGCTGCCCAAGAGTCAGCAGAATTTTTATGTGCGGCTGACGGGCGGCACGAGCGTGGACGCCGACCGTTTCAGTGCGTATCGCCTCGGCGGATATTTGCCGCTGGTGGCGGAATTTCCGCTGTCGCTGCCCGGTTATTATTTCCAGGAAATCAGCGCGCGGCAATTTGTGCTGTTCAACGCGAATTACCTTTTGCCGCTCGATAAAAACCAGCGCTGGAATCTGGGCGTCAACGCCTCCAGCGCGTTTGTGGATTATCTGCCTGGCGAGGAGCAACCAGGCAACTGGCTTAGCGGCGTGGGCGGCGGCATTTTATATCGCGCGCCATCCGACCGTTTCAAAATCATGCTCGACTATGCCTACGGCATTGACGCCATCCGGTCGCATGGCCGCGGCGCAAACAGCATCGGCGTGCTGATGCAATGGGATTTGGAAAAGACGCGCGGCGGCGAGGGTTTCCACCCCGCACATCCCGATCGCTGGCGCGGCTGGCAATGGTTGTTGGGCGACTAAAAAGAACGCGCGAAAATCTTTGCGGGCGCCCGCGCCTTGCGCACAGGATTCGATTCAACTTGCGCAAACCGCCGCCGCTTGGTTCATTATGCGGGCGGGTGCGCATATGGTGGAATTGGCAGACACGCTACTTTGAGGTGGTAGTGGGGCAACCCGTGCAGGTTCAAGTCCTGCTATGCGCACCAAATTTTCAATTTCTCCCGTGGCACGGCACCAAACACACCGGGGCCTCGCTCCCCAGGACGAGCGGCTCTTTGCCGCCCGGCAACTTCCCGCACTCCGCGCTGCCGCCGCCGACCTCTGCTGGCTGCTCGACCGCGGCTACGCCTCGCGCTCCACCATCGAATTGGTGGGCAACCGGCACAACCTCACCTCCCGCCAACGCATGGCCGTCTCCCGCCACGCCTGCGCTCATGAAGACGTTCAACGCCGCCAAAAACTCCGCGTCGAGCCCGGCCGGCTTCAGGGCCAGGAACTCTGGATCGACGGCTACAACGTCCTGACTGTTCTCGAAAGCGCGCTGGCCGGCGGGGTTGTGTTGTTGTGCCGCGACGGCTGTTGCCGGGACATTGCCGGCATCCACCGGCGCTATCGCAAAATAAATGAAACCATTCCCGTCCTGCGTCTGATCGGTGAAACCGCTGCGGCCCTGGGCGCCAGCCGCTGCCGCTGGTGGCTCGACCAGCCGGTCTCCAACAGCGGACGCCTCAAGACCCTCATCCTTGAAACCGCTGCCGCCGCCGGCTGGAACATGGAAGTGGAATTGACCTTCAGCCCCGACCACGTCCTGTCGCATACCGCCGAGATCATCGCCACGTCCGACGGCATCGTGCTCGACCGCTGTCAACGCTGGGTGAACCTTGCCCGGTTGATCATCGCCGGTCACCTCCCGCAGGCACGGCTCCTGGATTTGTCGTCTGCCGGGGAATGAAGAAGCCGGCGAGTGTAGAGTAGGGCAGGCGTCTCGCCTGCCCAGCTTGCGTGACAGCGCAAGCGATGCAAGTGATTCTCTGTCGGCTTCGCCGACTTGGGCAGGCGAGACGCCTGCCCTACTTTGAAGTTCATAAAAGGCAGAGGCTGGAAAAAGCATTGCGTTCCCGTTCCATTCCGCGCAAGAGAAAGGCATGGTTTATCAAAAACAAATCCTGCTGGAAACCCGGGGCCACCGCCAGATGCACGACCTGACGGCGGACGTGGCGCGGATTGTCCACGATTCCGGCGTGCACACGGGGACGGCGCACGTGTTCAACGTCGGCAGCACCGGCGCGCTGGGCACCATCGAATTCGAGCCGGGCCTGCTGGAAGACCTGCCTGACCTTCTGGACGAACTCATTCCGCCGGGCCGCGACTACGGACACGAACAGGCCTGGCACGACGGCAACGGCCATTCGCATTTGCAGGCCACGCTGCTCGGGCCGTCTCTGACCGTCCCAGTGGCCGACCGGAAACCGGTGTTGGGCACCTGGCAGCAAATCTTCCATCTGGAATGCGACATCAAACCGCGCCACCGCACCATCGTGGTAACGGTCTCCGGTGAATGATGGTTTGAAAATGCTGGAATGCAAACAAGCCCGCTTTCCATCAGAACTCGCTGAAAGGCCCGACTTCCCGACGGTTTTGGCCCGCAAAAAAAAAGACTTGACATCAACGTCCTAGTGTATTAGTTATATTAGTACAGTGTGCAACCGTGACGATGATTAACCTCAACATCAATACCGGATCGAACACGCCGATCTACAAGCAGATCACGGATCAGGTGCGTATGGCCGTTGCCTCCGGCAGGCTGGCCGTGGATGACCAGTTGCCGAGCATTCGCGTGCTGGCGGAGCGGCTGGTCATCAATCCCAACACCGTCGCCCGTGCCTATGCCGATCTGGCGCGGGAGGGGTTGATTGAGTCCCGAGCCGGCCGCGGGGTTTTTGTCACCCGCAAACGGAAGATGTTTACGCGCGAGGAGGGCTGGCGCCGGCTGGAGCCATTGATGGATGCGGTGATCGGCGAGGCGATGGTGTTGGATTTTACCCCGCCGGAACTGCGGGAAGCCTTTGAGAAAAAACTCGGCCAGTGGAAACCCCGGAAAGGAGAGCGCCGGAACGATGAATGAACAACCCGTTATTCAAACACGCGGCTTGACAAAGTATTTTGGCACCAAGCCAGCCGTCCTTGACCTGAATCTGGAGGTGCCGCGCGGTTGTGTGCTTGCGTTTCTGGGCCGAAACGGTTCCGGCAAAACCACCACCATCCGCATGTTGCTGGGACTGCTCGAACCGACCCGTGGCGAGGGCAGCATCCTCGGTCATGACATCCGCGCCCTGCTGCCGGAAGCCCGGGCGCGCATCAGTTATTTGACCGAGGAACACCAGCTTTATGGCTGGATGAGTGTCAAGGAATGTGGCGGGTTCCAATCGCAATTTTATCCGCGCTGGAATGAAAAAATCTTTCGCGGAGTCATCGGGCACTTCAGCCTCAAGCTGGCGGCGCGGGTGAAGGACCTGTCACGGGGCGAGCGGGCCGGCCTTTGTCTGGGCCTGATGCTGGCGCCGGAACCCGAGCTGCTGATTCTGGACGATCCGGCGATGGGATTGGACCCGGTGGCGCGCCGGTCGCTGGTTGAATCCATGATCTACCTCACCCGCCGGTCGGACCGGACGATTTTCTTCTCCTCGCACCAACTGGCCGATGTCGAGCGGGTGGCGGATTATATTGCCGTTCTGGATCATGGTGTCCTGCGCGCCTGTTGCCCGGTCGAGGCGTTCCGGGGCAGCGTCAAAGAGGTGCACCTCCGATTTTCAGGCGTGCCGCCGACCCTGCCAAAAATACCGGGGTTGCTTCAGGCGTTTCGAACAGAGCGAGAGCTTCGAGTCACTTGTGTTCATTACAGCAAAGCCATCGAACAGGCACTGCAAGCGCTTGCACCGTTACAGATGGAGATGGCACCCATCAGCTTGGAGGACGCGTTTATCAGCTATCTGGGCGAACGCGGCGAGAAATCGTTCATTCTGTCGGAAACGGAGGTACAACCATGAAAGCACTGATTCGAAAAGAACTGCGCGAGAATTTGAAGCTGGCTGTGCTCGGCTTCGTTGTTTTTACCGTGCTGGTGGTGTGGTCGTGGCGCGACTACGCCGTGATGATGAAAGATGTCCTCTTGGGATTAAGGAGTCTGGAGGGCTACCACCTGCAGCCAGTCGGGTCGGGGCTTATATTTGTGGGAACCGCTTGGTTGTGCGTCATCTTTGGCGCCGTGTTGGGGTGGATGCAAATCTTCAATGAAAGGCATCGAGATCTGTGGGCATTTCTGGTCCATCGTCCGATTAGCCGCACCCAAATTTTCTTCGGCAAAGTCATCGCCGGGTTGGGTATTTACATTGTGGCGGCAGTCTTGCCGCTGGTGTGCTTTATCGCCTGGGTAGGGATTCCGGGGCACGTCGCAGCGCCTTTCGAGTGGGGAATGGTACTGCCGATCGCCTGGTTGTTCCTCGCGGGGATCGCTTTCTATTTTGCCGGAATGCTGACCGTTCTGCGGCGGGCACGATGGTACGCCAGCCGGACTTTCGGTCTGGGTCTGGCCTTCATGGTACTTCTGGCGAATGCCGTACCGAACTGGCGATTCTGGCAGATTCTCGTGGCCATGCTCATCGGTATCGCAATCCTGGCAGCAGCCGTTTGGGGTGGTTTTCATAGCGATGGCCACTACAAGGGCCAGCCGGCACTGGGAAAACTGGGACTGACGGCCTCCATCACTGTGGGTGCCGGTGTCGTCGCCTTCATTGTGTTTGCGTTGCTTGCCAGTTTGATTCCGAACTTGTTCAACTCCGACCGATGGGCGATGTATGTGATGACCAAAGACGGCACGATCTACAAAGAAACCCAGGGAGACCGCCAACCGCCGGAATTCGTTGACCCCGATGGAAAGCCGCTTATAGATGCAAAGACCGGACGCGTGATCGGATCGGAGGAGTTTAATCGGCGTGCCTGCAATACGACCTCGATTCCGATGGACCGGGGAAATCCGAGCCTGAGGAGACGGAATCCCCCAACCTTTTTCACTCTTTGGCAGGCAACTCCGGACACGATTTGGTACTATTGGAACCGGTACGGACGGTTGGTCGGCTACGATATCGCGACACGGCGGTTCATCGGGAGTGTTGGCCCGAACGGTTTCGCAGACGATCTCTCGGGGGGCGGTGATCGCTTCAATGCTCCGGAACGAGACCGCTATCCGCCGGTTCCTTTGCGAACCCTCCGGACAGCCACTGCCATTTACCGGGCAGACCTCCAGAATCGCGCGATTAACACCCTGTTTACCACTGAAAAGGACGAAACCATTCTTGGCGCAACGGACGTATTCCTGAACGGAGCCGACTGGGATTACACGGTCGTGGTCACCAAACGCCATATCCGTCTGCTCACACCCGAAGGCAAAGTGGTCTGGAAGACGCCCTACGAACAGGCTTATCCAGACTACGGGCATGTCCGGGTTTCCTTCCTGGAAAAACCAGGGCAGTGTGCGCTCTGGGTTGCTCCGCCTTATGGCGCGAACAAAAAGGCGGGGTGGAAGCTTCCGACGCATGTAGCTTGGATTGACAGCGAGCAGGGCATGTTCAAGAGCGTCGATTTGCCAAACCTGAATTCGCCCGGGAACGAATATCCCCTCAGGGCAAAACTATTGAGCTTGCTCATGCCTCCGGTGCTTTGGGCAGGCATCTATTTGGAAGACCGTCCAGAGCTGCCGGAGATGCCGTGGAAACTGGTGTTGATAAGCCTCGCGGCGGCGGCGGTTGTTTGGGTCCCGCCTGGTTTATGGCTGGCCTGGCGCCACAACTTTGACGTCAGGGCGCAACTGGGTTGGGCGGTGTTCCATTTGTTCTGCGGCATCCCCGGATTCCTGGCGTTCTTGAGTGTCCAGGAATGGCCGGCACAAGAGCCTTGCCCGAACTGCGAAAAGCTCCGGTCGATTGATCGTGAAAAATGCGAGCACTGTGGCGCGGACTTTGCGCCGCCCGAAAAAAACGGAACCGAAATTTTCGCGCCTTTGGAAGCAAGCCGGACCTGACTCACGGCGAGGGGGCTTCTGCTTCAGATGTTCGGTCAGCTTGTACGACTTTATTGACCGTGCCGGTGGCCGACCGGAAACCGGTGCTGGGCACCTGGCAGCAAATCTTCCATTTGGAATGCGACATCAAACCCCGCCGCCGCACCATCGTGGTGACGGTCTCCGGCGAGTGATTTTCAGTTTTCCGTGAAGACGAAGGCGCCGTAGCCCACGACGCGGTCGCGGCTGCCGGAAGTATCGCCGGAGTTCTGCAAATCCACGGTGCGGCATCGCAGGCCGCGGTCCTTCACCACCCGCAGGAGTCCGCGAATCGGCTGGCAACCGCATGCCTGGTCGGCGTCGAGTTCCTTCCCGTTCAACGACTCGATGGCGCGGGCCGTCTCGCGGTCCATTTGTTGCGCCGTCCGATAGTCGTGGTAGTGACTCAAGTCCGAGCTGACGACGATGCAGGTTTCCTGGCCGCCCCAGAGTTCGTTCAACACCGCTTCGACCTCATCCGGCGCGGCGTCGCCCACGACCAGCGGAACCAGTTTGAATTCGCCCAGCGCGATTTGTAGAAACGGCAGATGCACTTCCAGACTGTGTTCGTGCTCGTGCGCGGCATCCAATGTCGTCACTTGCGGCAACGCGCGGACCCGGGCCAGCGCCTCCTCATCCACGGGAATGGGACCCAGCGGCGACTGGAAAACAGATGCACTGCTGGCTGCCAATCCGGGAAACGCCACGAAGTGCGACGGCCCCAGCAGCACCACGCGCTGGAGCGCGCCACGCCCGTGCGCCAGGCAGGCGTAGGCCGAGCCGGCAATTGGCCCGGAATATTGATAGCCGGCATGAGGCGCGATGATGGCTTTCGGAATTTTGTCCGAGATTGTTTTCGCGGCCGCCAGAAAACTGTCCACCAGTGTCCGCAGTTCTTCCGGGTTCTCGGGATAAAATTGTCCCGCCACCGCCGGCAAACGCACGGCCGGGCTTTTCGACGCGGGCTTGAATTGGGCGCACATTTTTATTTCAAGTTCACCCGGCGCGGCCGGCGGTATTGGCTGGCGGCCGGGCCGTCCGTTGGCCAGAGGCCGGGAATCACCACGCCGCAGTGCGGACACGTGCCCGCGGAAGTGATTTGGTATTTACGGATCAAGTAACCGCTGCGGACAATCAGGGTTTCACCACAGCCGGGGCAGCGCGTGTTTTCCCACCCGCCCACCCGGCCGGGCGCATTGCCGGCATAGACGAAGCGCAACCCGGCTTCGGCTCCAATCTCCGCCGCGCGCAGCAAGTCGTCGGCCTGCGTCGGGCGCGGGCCGGTCATTTTGTAGTCCGGATGGAATGCGGTGACATGCCACGGAATGTCGCGGCTCACCGAAGCGAGGAACCGGGCAATGTCCCGAAGTTCCTTCGGGTCGTCGTTGAAGCCCGGCACGACGAGGGTCACGACCTCCAGCCAGATGCCACGTTGGTGGACCATTTTGATGGTTTCGGTCACGTGATCGAGCGTGCCGCCAAACGTCCGATAGCGGCGATCATCAAAACCTTTCAAGTCCACCTTGTAGGCCGCGATCCACGGCTGGAGAAAATCGAGCGCTTCCGGTGTCGCGTTGCCATTGGAAACAAAAGCGCACATCAGGCCCTGTGCCTTGGCGGGCTGGAAGACGGACACGGCCCATTCGGCAGTGATGAGTGGTTCGTTGTAACTCGACACCACCAGCCGCGCACCGTGCCGTTGGGCCGCGTTCACCAATTCTTCCGGGGTGGCCGTTTGGAAAGGCGCAGACGCCGCTTCATCGCGCAGCATCTGGCTCGTCACCCAGTTCTGGCAATACGAACAATGAAAATCGCAGCCCAACATGCCGAAGGTGAGCGCGTCGCTGCCGGGATGCACATGGAAGAACGGTTTTTTCTCCACCGGATCACAAGCCACGCCGGCGGTATAGCCGAACGGCACGCGCAACTGGCCGCCGTCGTTGAAGCGCACCTTGCAAATCCCGCGCCGCCCCGGCGCGATCAGGCACCGGTGACCGCACGCCACACAGCGGACCCGGCCGTCCTCCAGTTTCCAAAGCACGCCCACACTCGTGTGACGGTCGAGCAGGTCGGCCAGCGTCGTGCCCTTTTTCGGGCGCTGGACCACAGGTGGCAGGGGCTTTGAAGCCGGGCCCGTTTTTGTTGTTTTCACTGTCTCAATCTCGCGCATCTTCACTTTGCGGGGAAGGCTGTCCGGTCAACATCGCACGTTCTTCCGCCACAAACAACTTGTGCCGACAATTGCAACCTGACCAAGTCAACGCCGGCCGCGCGCCACGATGAATTTTTCTGCGTATTTGCCCAGCAGATCGGCCTCCAGGTTCACCGCGTCGCCGACCTTCCGCTCCTGCAGGGCTGTGATTTCGTAGGTGTGCGGAATGATCCAGATACGAAAACCTTTTTTCTGCACGCCGGCGACCGTGAGGCTGATGCCGTCCACCGTCACCGAGCCTTTGAAAACGATGTAACGCATCACGTCCGGTGGCGCGGCGATGTCCAGCACGTGGTCCTGCCCGGCGCGTTCCCAGCGGATGATTTTGCCGACACCGTCAATGTGGCCGGTCACGAAATGCCCACCGAACTCGCCATCCGCGCGCAGCGGCCGTTCCAGGTTCACCAGCGAACCGGGTTTGGCAAATTGCAGGTTGGTGCGCCGCCAGGTTTCCCGGAGCAAATCAAATTGCGCGAGCTTGAATTTCCCGCGCGTGGCCACTTTTACCGCCGTCAGACAACAGCCGTTCACCGCCAGGCTGCCGCCCAGCTTCAGACCGCGGCCGGTCGCGCCGGCACGCACGGTCAGTTCGATGGATTTCGCCGCCGGCTTAATCTTCTCAACCACACCCGCTTCTTCAACAATACCTGTGAACATAAAGTAGGTCAGGCATCCCGCCTGACTCCAAAATTTAGGAATTTTTCGCACAACACGCCAGAAAGTTTGACGGAGAGCAAAACATTAGGTCTGTCAGTGATTTTCTGAAAATGGAAACAGGCTGGAAGCCTGTCCTACTTTACCCGCGCCGTCAGCAGCAAATCCGGCCCGAGCCGCTTCCATTCTGCGTCGCGAAGTTGGATTGCCTCCGCCAGGTTCCGGGCGCCTTCGCCCGCAACGGCCTTCCGCGAATCGCGCCCGCCCAGGATTTTCGGCGCGTAAAAAAACGACATGCGCTGCGCCAAACCGCCGAGCAAAAACGACGCGTTCACCTCGCCGCCGCCTTCTACGAGCAAGCTCGTCACGTTTTCCGCGCCCAGCTTTCGCATGAGCCAACGAAGATCAATTTGTTGGTAGGGCGCGCAGTCCTCTGCGCGCCGCGAACGCGAATTGTCTCCCGAAAACGGCGCGCACGGAGTGACGCGCCCCATCTTTTTAACCGGCGCAACAATGACCTTCACTCGTTTGGCCAGCGCCGCCACGCGATCCTTAGGCGCGGATTTGCTAACAACAATCGTTGTCAGCGCCGCATGTTTATCGCTCACCACTTTCGCCGCCAACGGCGTCCGCGCCATCGAATCCAAAATGATCCGGCGTAGTCGCTTGCTTTCTTTCTGCCTTCTGCCTTCTGCCTTCTCACTTCTGAATGTCAGGCTCGGATCATCAGCCAGAATCGTATTGATTCCCACCAGAACCGCATCCGCGCCCTGCCGCAATTTCATGCCGCAGGCGCGCGCGGCTTCGCCGGTGATCCATTTCGATTCACCGCTGGCCGTGGCGATTTTGCCATCCAGCGTCATCGCCGCCTTCACCGTGACGAACGGTGTGCGGTGAACAATCCAGTGATTGAACGACTCATTTAACCGTACGCATTCGTTGGCGAGCTTTTGGCAGAGCGCGCAGTCCTCTGCGCGCCGGCGCCTGGCAAGACCCGGAACGGCGCGCACGGAGTGACGCGCCCTACCTTTGCCAAATGAGGTGACTTCAATCCCGGCGCGTTTCAGAATCTTGAAAGCCCGTCTGGAATGTTTCGGGTTCGGGTCAACCGCGCCGATAACAACGCGTTTGATGCCGGCGGCGATGATGGCGTCCGTGCAGGGCGGCGTGCGACCCTGCGTGCAACACGGTTCGAGCGTTACGAAAAGCGTCGAGCCGCGCGGATTATGGCCGCGTTCTTGCGCGTCGCGGAGCGCCTCGATTTCCGCGTGCGGTCCGCCGGCGCGCCGGTGCCAGCCGCGTCCGATGATTTTGCCGCCTTTCACCAATACCGCGCCCACCATTGGATTCGGCGAAGTCGTGCCGTAACCGCGCCGGGCGAGCCGGAGGGCTAGGCGCATGAATTGGGCTTCAGACATCGCCGCGCATCGTAGCTGCTGACGTCAGTCGGCGCAAACTTATCACAGGTGAAGGTTCAAGGAAAAGAGGGCAGGGAATATTTTTCAATGGGAAATAACACGGACTGACGTTTGCTTGCAGGTCGTTCCGACGACTCCATCCGGAAAATTGATTTACGTGCGTGCAAACTCCTCTGCTTTCGCTGGCGGCATGAAGGATACGTATTTAGCGCGGACTCACGTCCACGGCTACAAGGCGAGAACTATGATTCCTCAAACAACGCCTGTGCGAATTGTTTCGCGTCGAAGGGCTGCAAGTCGTCCGGCTGTTCGCCGAGGCCGATGAATTTGATGGGCAGGCCGAGTTCCTTCTGGATCGCCACCACCATGCCGCCCTTGCTCGTGCCATCGAGCTTGGTCACCACCAACCCGGTGAGCGGCACGGCCTTGTTGAACTCGCGCGCCTGGTTCAACGCGTTCATGCCGGTCGTCGCGTCGAGCACCAGCAACACTTCGTGCGGCGCACCGGGCAGTTGCTTGCCGATGACACGGTGCAGCTTCTGCAATTCCTGCATCAAATTGTGCTTGGTGTGCAGGCGGCCCGCGGTGTCAATGAACAGATAATTCGCCTGGCGCGCCTGCGCGGCGGCAACGGCATCATGCGCCACCGACGCCGCATCCGCGCCGTAAGCGCCGGCGATGACTTCAACCTTCAACCGCTGCCCCCACAGTTTGATTTGTTCGATGGCGGCGGCACGGAAGGTGTCACACGCGGCCAGCAACGCGGTTTTTTTCTGCGCTTGAATCAGATGCGCGAGCTTGGCCGCCGTGGTGGTTTTGCCGGTGCCGTTGACGCCGACAACGGAAACTACGGTTGGGCCATGCGCGGCCCTGATCAAATCCGCCTTGTTGGCCAACAGATTTTTTTCAACCTCACGCCGCGCGATGGCGAAAACGTCAAAGCCCGCGCCGCCCTGGGTTTCGTAGGCGTGCTTCACGGCGGCGACAATTTGCGCGGTCACGGCCACGCCGAGGTCGGCGGCGATGAGCGCGGCTTCAAGTTCTTCGAGCGCCGCCGCATCGAGCTTGGGCGAGCGCGTGACGATGCGTTTGATTTCGTGCGCCAGCTGGCTGTGCGTTTTTTGGAGACCGGCCTTGAATTTGGAAAATAATCCCATAGGTCAGTCGAGAGTCGAAGGTCGAGGGTCGAAAGCCAAAATCCTTCCGATGTCCGATTGTGTTTGGAAATTTGGTGGGTTTGCGGCAAACATGAAAATTGGGGGGAGGTTGACGGCTTAACGACTCCCAATCGGCGCGGCACTCGACCCTCGGCTCTCGACCTTCGACTTGAGCTTTTCCACGTGTTCGTAGGGCAGTTTGACGGTGCCGATGAGCGGTTTGCCCTTGCTGAAACCGTGGCAATCCGAGCCGCCCGTCACGAGCAGATGAAACTTGTCGGCGATTTCCAGGTAGCGTTCGGACATCGCGGTCGAATGTTTCGTGTGAAAACATTCAATGCCGTCCAGCCCGGCATCCACGAGCACGGGAATGATTTCGTCAGTGCGGTTCAAACCGGGATGGGCCATGACGGCGAGGCCGCCGGCTTGATGGATCAATTCCACGCCTTCCAGCGCGGACATCTTGGCTTTGGGCACCCATGCCGGGCGGTTTTTTTTGAGAAAACGCGCGAACGCCTCGTCCAGATTTTTGACCAGGCCGGCCTTCACCATCGCGCGCGCAACGTGCGGGCGGCCGGGCGATTTGCAGTTGGCCAGCGCAAAGACGGATTCCGCTGCGAGCGGCACATTCAATTGATTAAGCTTGGCCACCATTTCGCGGATGCGGTCTTGGCGGACGCTCTGGAACTTGGCGATTTCCGTGAGCAGCGGTTGATTCTGCGGGTCCACGCAATAACCGAGGAGGTGCACTTCGGTGTCGTTGTGCTCGGCGGTGAGTTCCATGCCGGTGATGAATTCAATGCCCGTCGCGCCGCAGGCCGCCGCCATGCGCGCGCAACCCTCGACCGAATCGTGGTCCGTCAACGCCAGCGCCGCAAAGCCGAGCCGCGCGCCGTGCCCGACCAGTTCCTCCGGTGAAAACGTGCCGTCGGAAAAATGCGTGTGCAGATGGAGGTCGGCAAATTTCATTTCACTATCCTCGCCGGTCGCATCAACTCGCTGCGCACCTTGTCGAGAATGCCGTTGACGAATTTGCCGCTGTCCTGCGTGGAAAATTTTTTGGCGATGTCCACCGCCTCGTTGATGCTGACGATGGGCGGGATGTCCTCGCGGAACAGCATTTCGTAAATCGCCAGCCGCATGATGTTGCGGTCCACCGTGGCGATGCGATGGAACTCCCAGTTCTTCGCATGCTTTTTGATATGCTCGTCAATTGCGTCGCGATGCTCCAGGGTGCCGCGAATCAGCGGATCGGCGAACAGGCGCATTTCGACCTCCCCGGCGGTGGGCGGCGGCAGTTCCACCGGCTGGCCCCACGTCGCCGGGCCTTTTTCCCCGGCAATGGCCGCAGCGCGCTGGGTGTCCCAGAATTCATTGAGCTCCCGATCCAGATTTTCCGGCGGGTTCAAATCGTGCTGAAACAAAAATTGCACGGCGCGTTCGCGCGCTTCACGACGTTTGCCCATAATTCAAATCCATCATGCCGCAGAAACACAGGTGGGGAAATGAAAAACTGCGCGGTGCGCAAATCTGTTGGGTGTCCCGCCTTCAGGCGGGCCGGGCCGTTTGCCGCCGAAAGCCGCCTGAAGGCGGGACACCGAACGCTGCACCATCAAATCGGCGATGATTTGCGGATTTGCACTCTGCCCTCCGCACGGTATTTTGTGCGCATGAGCAAGGTCACAAAACTGCTGCATACGCGCTACCGCGTGAACGATTTGGAACGCACGATCAAGTTTTATCGCGACGTGCTCGGCCTCAAAGAAATCCAGCGGCACAAATCGCCGCGCGGTTCGGAACTGGTTTTTCTCAAAGCTCCCGAAAGCGACGAGCAGATTGAAATCTGCAGTTTCCCGGCCGGCGGCCTGGTGCAGGTGCAACCCGACCTCACGCATCTGGCGTTCGAGGTGGACAACCTCGAAGAATTCGGCAAGCACCTTGCCAAACACGGGCTGAAGTATTCCGACGGCCCGACGACCACTTCCACCGGAACCGTCTTCGCGTTCATTGACGCGCCGGAAGGTTACGAAATCGAACTGATTCAAAAGGGCAAAGGCAGTTACTGATTGCCGGCTTCCTATGAAATTAAAATCCCCTCACCCGTCGCTTCGCGCCACCCTCTCCCCGCTCGGGCGGGGCGAAGAGGTTGTAGTGTCGAGCCTGTGGCTCGATTCGATTCGGCCACAGGCCGAACGCTACAGCTTTTTCCCTCTCCCCGCTAATCGGGGAGAGGGCCGGGGGCGAGGGGCGCGTTTTCATTGTCTGAAGGCACGGACAATTCCCCAATTATTAAATACACATGAGCGTTCTTATTGTCGGTTCAACGGCACTCGATTCCATTAAAACTCCGAACGCGGAAAATCCGCGGTTGCTCGGTGGCTCGGCCAGCCATGCCGCCGTCGCCGCGAGCTTTTTCAGCCCCGTAAAATTAATCGGCGTCGTCGGCGAGGATTTTCCGAAGAAATACCTTCAACTATACCAGCGGCACAAGATTGACCTCGAAGGTTTGCAGATTTTGCCCGGCAAAACATTTCATTGGTCGGGTGAATACGAGGCGAACATGAACAACCGCCGCACGCTGCTGACCGAACTCGGCGTGTTCGAGACCTTCACGCCGACGCTGCCGAAGGCGCACCAGGCCACGCCGTTTGTGCTGCTGGCGAACATCGCGCCCGCACTCCAGCATCACGTGCTCGATCAGATGCGCCGGCCCAAATTCGTCGTGGCCGACACGATGGATTTATGGCTGAACATCGCGCTGGTGGATTTGTTGCGGCTGCTTCACCGGCTCGACGGGTTTGTGCTCAACGACAGCGAGGCGCAACAATTGACCAAAGAAGACAACATCTTTGCCGCGCTGAAAAAAATCCGCCAGCTCGGCCCGAAATACGTCATCATCAAAAAAGGTTCGCATGGCTCGATTTTGTCCGGGCCAAAGGGGTTTTTCATCTGCCCGGCCTATCCGCTGCACACCGTCGAAGACCCGACCGGCGCGGGCGATTCATTCGTCGGGGGCATGATGGGTTATCTCGCCACCGCGAAAGGCTCGATTGATTCCAACATCCGGCGCGCGATGGTTTACGGCAGCGTCACGGCATCGTTCTGCTGCGAAGGCTTCGGCCTGACGCGGACGACGAAAATCAAACGCGCCGACATTGACCACCGCGTGAAGGAACTGGAAAAGCTGACCAGGTTTTGAGTAGCAGCCGACGCCTGCCGGGTCGTAGCACTTGGTGCGAAGACTGGTAAGGAGGCTCTGACTGAATTTACGATATTTGATTTACGATTTACGAATCACTCCACGATCCACGCAGACCGCGTAAATCGTGTATCGTAAATCGAAAATAGTGAGCCTCATCACGGCTGCTACGAAATTGCTTTGAACGAATCGGCAAGCTGTGTTCATCTGTGGTCGAAATGAAAGCAGTCATTCTGGCCGCCGGCAAAGGCACGCGCATGCGGGAACTCACCAACGAATCGCCCAAGCCCATGCTCCGCGTGCAGGGCAAACCGATCCTCGAACACATCGTCGCCGGCATCGTCGCGGCGGGGATCCATGACATCTTCATCGTCACCGGCTGGCGCGCTGAGGTTGTCGAAAATCATTTCGGCGACGGGAAAAAATGGAACGCGCGCATCGTGTTCGGCCGGCAGGCCGTGCAGGACGGCACGGGCAAGGCGCCGGAACTGGCAAAGGATTTTATCGGCGACTCGCCGTTTTTGCTGACTTACGGCGACATCTTGGTTCCGCCCGAAACGTATCCGCAAATGCTGCGGCGCTTCGGCGAAGGCAATTTTGCCGGCGTCATCACCGTCACCCGCGGCGAGGACGCGACCAAGGGCGGGCTGAACTTTTTCGACGAACAATTTTGCCTGAAACGGCTGGTCGAAAAGCCGTCGCCGGAGCAGTTGGAACAATTGCGTCGCAACGGCGGGCTGAAGCCCGGCGACCCGGTCTGGTATAACGCGGGCATTTACATTTTCCGGCCGGCGCTGTTCGGTTTCACGGCGCGGCTGAAAAAATCGCCGCGCGGCGAATACGAGTTGACCGACGCTATCAGCGCCATGATTGCCGCCGGGCAAAAGCTGGCGGGCTTGGAAATCCCGGGCCGCTGGGTGGACGTGCGCGACCCGGAGACACTGGCGCGATTGGAAGGGGAATCGTAGCCGCCGATGTGAATCGGCGGTTTGCCCCGACAAAATCCGCGGATTTACATCCGCGGCTACGGCACAAACTTCGGCTCATACACCAGGCCGAGGCCGTGTTTTTGCAGCAGCTTGGCGAACTTCGCGATGCCGCGTTTCTCATCCTCGGCCAGGTGGTAGTGGACATGCCAGCCGAGGTAATCCCGGCGGAAATCCTCGTCGTATTCCTTGCGGATTTCGATGAGGTAATCCAGCGTTTCCATCCCGAAATCCCTCGCCTCCCGCAGTTCGCGGCACAGGGCCTTGTTTTCGATGCCACGCCGCAACGCCCATACGGCAAAGACGAATGGCAGATTCGTCAATTCATACCACGCCGTGCCGAGATCGAAAATTTCGTGCTCGTGCGGCGCGCGCTGGAAATCAATCGCCGGGTCGCCGATGATTAGAACCGCGTCGTGCTCCGCCGCCTTGCCCGGGTCGGGCAGCGGCTTGAACTCCGGCTTCAACCCGCGTTCGGCCAGCAGAACTTTCAAGAGATTCAGGCCCGACAGCGACGCGGTGTCGCAGAAAACCTCCGTGATGCTTTCCAGCGGACGGCGATGTGCGAGCAGCACGCTGTAAACCTCGCCCAGCGACGCGATGGCGATGCCGTCGAGAATGTCGTAGCGGTCATTGAGCAAAACCTCGGTAACGCTGACGAGCGCGGCGTCGAGTTCATTGCGCCGGAGCATTTCGGCGAGCTGGGTGGGCGTGGCAAAAACGACTTCGCCCTCGATGCCGCGGGTGAGCGGCACAGCGTTGAGGTATTGCACCGAGCCGATGCGGAATTTGGGGGCGCCAGCGGACATGCGCGAAGATTTTAACGCAAAGGCGCAAAGGCGCAAAGGCGCAAAGGTGGGGCGGGGCAGTCCTCTGCCCGCGCTGGGATGGATGTGACTAAACAACGGCGCGCATGGAGTGACGCGCCCTACCTAATGAGAGTGATTGCGGCTTCGTGTTCAGCAACTGCGCCAATTTACATGAGCGAAGTCTCTCTCCATTTTTCAATTTCGTCAGCGTATCGCTGCCAATGCTCGCGTGCTTTTTCCAGTCCATCTTCGTTGACCCACACTTTATCGAGATTTTCCAGCAGATTGAACTGCGGTGCTGGCAGGCCAGCACTCATCGAATCCTGAAGCAGTGGCCCACCAATAAAGTCCGCGACCTGAAGCATGGCTTGATGACATTCGGCCAGCCGAGAGAGCGACAGCGTTGTTTGCTCCTGCTTTAGCCCGGCTCGGCTTACTGGGTCAGCCGCATGAGCGATGAACTTGTCGGTGAGCACACAAACATCTTCGCAACTTTTGATTTTGGAATCCAACAAGTCGAACCGGGTTGGCGACACGAGGTCGTCACGGGAACGCGAAGCTGGAGTCTTCTCGGAAAGCTTATCAAATAGCTCGTGCGCTTTCTCGGATGCACCCCAAGCCTCCGGGCCATTGGTATCCATGCCCTCATAGGCAAACCCTTGCCCAGAGGTTGTGATTCTGTCGAAAAAACGCTGTTTGGCAGGTGCGGGGTCGAATGGCAGGTCGTGGCAGGCAAGATAGACCTCCCGCGTCAAAAGTTCCCGGTTTTCTCTTATGTCATCAACCAAAGCTCTCAACGAAATCACGCGCTTCGACGGAATGACGTGCCCGGATCGGTCTCTCCACTGCTTTTCTGTCAGGCGACGAATGCCAGTGGCTTGGATAACTGCGAAACCTGCTTCAAACAGGCGAAGCACGGGCACGTTAAAACCAACTCCTGTCGCTGGATTCTCTGCTGCCTCTTTACGAAGTTCCCTAATTGTTAGAAAAAGCGCGTAATCCCAAAGCAGTGACGATTGTTGTTTCCAAATCGAATGAAGGTCTTCTCCGTTAAGGCATGAGAGCCACTCCTCGCGCTTCTTCCTAAATTGTTCGAGGCGCACCGTGTCCACGGCATCGCTGGTTTGTTTTTGGGACATTGACAGGATGTCTTTAAGCCGTTGCCAGATTGTCTTCCAACATTTTCGAGCGCGCGGCATTATCAGTTGTTTCAGTGGTGGCTATCTGCAAAGGCTCCAGAACCCGGATCGGCTCGTAAAAAGTATTTCGCTATACCGGGGTGCGACCGGCTTCGGCTTTCATGAACCCACCCCTACAGCGACGCGCGGTTTGACGCCTAGGTCCTCGCAGATAGCTTGGATGACGGCTGCCAGGTTGCGCGTGGTGGGGTTGCCCCGGCGGCTCAACATCCGATGCAGTGTTTTTTCGCCCAAGCCGGTCTGTCGCGCCAGTTCCTTGAACGAGATCTGCGCATGGACCAGATCGCGCAGCATGGAGAGTCCTTCGGCCGTTTCGCCTTCGAGCAGCGCGTTCAACGCCTCGGCGTAGAGCGCCCGCGCAAACTTTTCATCCCGTTGGATGCGGGCCACCACCGTTTGTTTGTATTCACGAGTCAGAGCCATGTTCTTTTGCTTTCTTCGCTTGTTGGTATCGCCGCCAGCGCGCCACAGCGGCGGCTATGTCGGCATCCTGCCGTCGTTTGCTCCCGCCACCCAGCAGGATGATGATCATCTTTCCCTCCCGTCCAAAATACACCCGGTAGCCCGGACCAAAATCCAGCCGCAGTTCGGACACGCCGTCGCCCAGAACTTTGGCCGCGCCGAAATTGCCCGATTCCAACCGCCGGATATAGCGATCCACCCGCGCCGCCGTCACGGGATCAAGGCCGTCGAACCATTCGGCGAATGGCGAACGCCCGCCTTCGATGTATTCGCGGATTTCAAACAGCGCACCCATATAGTACCCTTTATGTTACTATTGTCAAGAGACCGTTTTTTGAAATATCACGCCGTCGCCAGGTTGTCTTCCAGCACTTTTGATTTACCCGCAGGAGGTTCAGCTTCCGATGCTGTCGGCGCGGTGTCCCAAACTTTGATCGGTTCGTAGAAAGTATTTCGCTGCACCGGCGTTCGTCCGGCTTCGCGGATGGCTTTGACCATTTCCGCCTCGGTCTGCAACTGCGGCGACGTCGCGCCGGCCATGTGGAAGATGTGTTCCTCGATGATGGTGCCGTGCAGGTCGTCCGCGCCGTAGCTCAAAGCCACCTGCGCGAGTTTCAACCCCATGCCCACCCAATACGCGGTGACGTGATCGAAGTTGTCGAGGTAGATGCGGCTCACGGCGATGGTGCGCAGCGCGTCGAAACCGGTCGGCGGCTTTTCCACGGGGATGTCGTTGTCCTCCGGTTGATACGGCAGCGGCACGAAGCCCACAAAGCCATGCGTCTCGTCCTGCAACGCGCGCAACTGACGCAGATGGTCCACGCGGTCGGCCAGCGATTCGACGTGGCCGTAGAACATCGTGCAGGTGCTGCGCCCGCCCAGCTTGTGCCATGTGCGATGCACATCCAGGTATTCCTCGGCGGATTCCTTGCCTTCGGCGATGGTCGAGCGGACTTCTTTTCGGAAGATTTCCGCGCCGCCGCCGGTGAGCGAATCCAGCCCGGCGGCCTTCAGTTCAACCAAGGTTTGTTCGACCGATTTTTTGGCGAGCCAGGCGAGATGCAGGATTTCAATGGCCGTGAAACATTTAAGATGTAACCTGGGAACGCTGCCGTCCCGGCGGCATGTCTCGAACCCCGCCGGCGAGATGCCGGCGTTCCCAGGAAGTGGCGCATCGAGTGCGCGGAGCGCCTTGAGCATGTCGGTGTAATAGCTGAACGGCAGCGACGGATGCAGTCCGCCGACGATGTGCAGTTCCGTGATGCCAAGCGTCAGCGCCTCGCGCGCCTTTTGCACAATCTGCTCGACAGTCAACTCGAAGCCGTCGGCGTCGCGTTTCTTGCGCGCGAACGAGCAGAACTGGCACGACAGGATGCAGTAGTTCGAATAGTTGATGTAGCGGTTGATGATGTAGCTGGCGCGGTTGCCAACCCGTTTTTGACACGCCAGGTCCGCGATGGCTCCAACGGCGTTCAAGTCCTTGGATTCAAACAGCCGGAGCGCATCGGCCTCGGAAATGCGTTCACCGGCGGCGACCTTGTCATAGAGGTCGCGCAACCCGCTGCGTTGAATGAAGAAATTCATTGTTCCATTGTTTTGTCAAATTCCGCCAATGATACCCGAACTGCCCGTGTCGTGGCCTGGAAATTTGCTTCCCCATGCTTCACGTTTTTTGTCCTGCTCAATCATTTCCTCGACCTTCTTGTGGACCACCGGATTAAACATGAGAGATTCCGGTAATTTTTCCCCACAGCGGCCGCAGACGGGATGTCGCCGGCTGTAAATCAGCGACCCGCACTTTGGGCATTTGAGCTGTGTTCCCATTTGTCAGACTGGTCAATTCGTTCTTCCGCAAAGTAAAGCAGCTTTCGCACGGCAAAGCAAACGCGGGAGATCTGCAAGTGGAGCGCCGGTCTCCGGCCCGGCTCGAATCCGCAACCGATTGTAGCACGCCGGATCGGCGGCGGCGTTCCCATGCCTGGTTGGACGAGCGTGGGAAGCTTATTACGCCTAGCTCAAGCGGAGGCGCTTGCGGGCCAGAATGAGTGTAAGCCCGATGAAGACGGCCGATGTAATCAAAGAGGTGATGGCGAACGAGATGCTTTGTGAAATGTAAATAACGTCAATTTTTTCCCGGCCCAGGAGCCTGACCAGCAGAGACTGCGCTCCCCCATTGACCAGGCTGTTGGTAAGTGAAAGCAGGTAGAATAAACCAAAGGTCAGGGCCCAGGTTGTCCGGCGTTGCAGCCGCCGGCCCAACCACAGGCCGAACCGTTGTCCCTTCCGGTTAAACAACCACCAGCAAAGCGCCAAGCTGCCGGCAAATCCGGCCAGCGACACCAGGGTAAACAAGGTGACAGGAATGGTGTAACCATGTGATTTAAAGTCGTAGTTCAAGCCATATAATCCGAAGAACAAGGCGTTGCGAGTGATGAGGCCGATGGCACCCGCGATGAAGGTCCAGACTTGATAGCCGATCAATATCCAGAAAAGCCGGTCCAGCCAGACGGCCGTCCCGTTCAACTTGCCAAACTCGGATTCGAGCGCGCCGCCTTTCCCGATGCGCCGGGTGGCGATCAGGAAAGCTTCCTCGGCGGAGAGTCCGCGGGTTTGCAGCGTGGCGATGGAATCGCTGAGGTGAGACTCGAGCTCGTTGAGGTTTTCGCCGCGGAAGGCAGGCGATTGACCAAGGTTTTCGCGCCACTGTTGGACTGCGCGGTTCAGATCAAACGAGGTTGTGGTTTCCATAGTTTTGTCAATGTTTCGTGGACGGTCAGCCACTGTTGTTGTTCGTCCTGCAGCGCCTTGCGGCCTTCCTTGCGCAGCCGGTAATATTTCCGTTTCCGGCCGGTTTCAGCCTCGCGCCACTCGGCCTCGATCAAATCCTCATCTTCCATCCAGTGCAACACGGGATAAAGCATGCCCTCGGTCCATTCGATCCGGTTGCCGGACAATTCCCGCACCCGCTGGATGAGTTCGTAACCGTAACTCTCGCCCTGCGTCAACACGGAGAGCACCAGCGGCACAGTCGAGGCGGCTACCAGTTCTTTTGAAAGCATGGCAATACTATGCCTAGCATTGCAATGCTTGTCAAGTGGATATTTTCCCGCGCAGGAAAGGCCTCTTGCCGGTTTTCATGTTTCTGTGGGAATCGGCGGCAGGTTGTCGTGGGTCAGAGACAGGCTGGAAGCCCGTCCTACGCTGAAAACGCCCCGAACAGCGCGCGCATCTCCTCGTCCACGTCTGCCGCATCAGCCAGGGTTTGCGCAATTTCGTCGCGGAGCAGTTGCCGGTAGCGTTTTCGCAACCGGTGGACCGCCACGCGCACCGCGCCTTCGTCCATACCCATCGCTTTCGCGGCGTCGGCATGGGACAGTTCGCCCTTGCCGGCGGTGAGAAAGATTTTCAACTCCGCGAATTGCTTCCCCCGACCGTCCGCCTCGCACTCGGCGCGCAGCCGCTCGATGACCTTGGCGAGCAGGGCCACGGCCCATTCGCGGTCGAACGCCTTGTCGGGGCTGGGCTCGGCGGTGGCGGCGATTTGAAACTGGGTGTCGGCGGTCTGCCAGTCGAGCGAGAGGTGTGTGATGTTGCCGCCACGTTTCTGGCGGCGCGATTTGTCCCATTCGTTGGCGAGAAAATGTTTCAAGGACGCGAGGAGGAAGGCTCGGAACCGTCCGCGCTCGGCGCCCAGGCCGGCGAGATAATTTTTTTCGAGAAAGCGCGCGAAGAAGGCCTGTGTCAAATCCTCGGCGTCTTCCTTCGTGTGACCGCGTCGGCGGACGTAGGCGTAGAGCGGAAACCAGTAAGCGCGGCACAGCTCCTCCAGCGCCCGGTCGGATTGCGGCGTGCTGCGCCGTCCGGCTGCGAGCACGACCGTCCAGTGCGTAGTGGCGAAGATGTCGCCCGGCGCGCCTGTGGACGGCGTGGAGGCTTCGGAGGTCAAGCGGTTCCCGGCATGATGGATTGGCACACGGCCACGAACTTTTCCGGGTCGTCGGGCGAAAAGCCGATGCGTTTGAACCGGCCGGATTTTTTTATCAGCAAAACGTGGCGGCAGAAGTTGCAATTATCAAGCTTCACGCCCCATATTGAACCCGACGGGTGAACTTCGACAGCCTGAATTTCGTTTGCCGGCACAACGACGGTGTGGAAAAGAAACCAGGATTGCAGTTCGAGCCGGTCCCGGTAGATGCGATACTCCTGCCACAGGTTCCTGCCCGTCCGCTTGGAAGTGTAAATGGGTGTGTCGTTCATGGCTGCCACTCCTGCACCAACTTTTTGGTCTGCTCCGGGTTGTGTTTCATACGCAGCCGCCAGATCAATTCCCCGGGACTGACGGTGCGGATGCTGGAGGGAAGCCGCCCGGCGCACCACGTGACGGGCGCATAGCCGCGCAAACCGCCCTGCGCGGCGGCGTCTTCCTGGGGCATGTCCTCGGCGTTTTCGTCGGTGCCGGGCGACTGCTTGAACCAGGACCACACGTGGGCGATCACCCAGTCGTAGCGCGGCAACCCGTCCGGTGGCGCGTTCTCCACCGTCTGCCGGATCTCGCGGGCAACTTTGGCCGGTGTGCCCGAACGCTCCCGACTGTTCATGTGCTCCCAGATCGAGTAGCGCGCGGTAATCACCGGCACGTCGGTGCCGTTGCGGTCCTTGACCCAGAACACCTTGCCCGCGCCGGCTTCGTAACAGTCATACTGGAAGACCAGGATGGCCAGCAAGCCGTCGGTCTGGCCGGCGATGACTGCGTAAGCCTTCCGGGCATCGGAAGAATCGAACTTTGTGACGTTGAAGCCGATGATACGCGTGTTGTTTTTCTTCATCAGGATCCGAGTGCGCCGCGCGTGTTGGGCCAGCAGTTCCCACCGGTTCGGACGCTTGAGGCCGAAGCGATCGGGGTAATAGTAACCACCACCCCACTCGATGAACGAGTCGTTCGGCGACTGGGTGGCGACTGCGTAGTCAATGGCTTCGGGGCACAACTGCGCCAATTGGGAAAAGCAGCAAGACCAACCGAACGGGATACGGCCGCGTCCGGTGCTGCTCCAAAATTGGTCGTCGTTGCGAAAGAAGTTTATCTCGGACCACTGCACGTTGTCGCCGTCGGTGTCGATGAAGCTTACGGCGCTGCGCGTGTCGTTCCAATCGATGGTTCGCGGGTCAAAGTTTCTGGTCATGGACTGACCGGCCTTTTCGGTGCCGGCCATCAGGACCGGCAGGTTGACGCACCAGTCGGTGGCCGTCTGGATGTGTCCCCAAACGGTGGACATCTCGGTCGTCTTGAACTCGTCTCCGCCATTCCAGCCGAGAATTGGTGAGAGCGGTTCGAGCCATTTCATGACCGTGGGCGTTGGCTCGTCGCCGCCAAACACGGTGAAAGCCTTCTGGGCAATGGCCAGATCGCGGGTGTTGGATTTTCGAGGGTCCTGGGCGCAAACCATCCGGCGATTGAACTGGTCGCGGTAAGTCTCAAAACACCATGACTGGGTCTTGTCCCTCACATCCATCAGCATCTTGAGCCCGTGCGCCCTGGCCTCTTCTTCAAGACTCTCGTCCACAATGATGCCGTTGAGAAGCCCGGCCAGGCTGGTGGCGACGTTGACCGAGCAGTCCATGCCCGGACGATACTGGCTGGTTTCACCCTTGGAAGAGTCAGACCGGTAAAGGATGTAACCCTTGATGAGTCCCTGTTTCGCGTAGCGGTCAACCAGATCCCAGGGGCCGAATATTCCTCGCATCTCCAGTTGCGGCTGGCGCTGCCGCAGGCGCGCGAACCAATCCACCACATCAACGTTGTCGGTCCCCACCCACACCATCTCGTCGGCGCGGCCTTCATTCACGGCCTTGGCGGCCAAACCGGCCACGGACTGCACCATCATCTGGTACGGGACGCGCGGCGCAGGAAACTCATTCTGATGTTCCGTGCGCACGAGTGCCTTCGGCATCGCCTGCGCGGGCCACCAGCCGGCTCCGTTGTTGAAAGGCGTCTCAGCCGGAACGTTGTGACGGGTTGAATCATCGCCACAGGAGCACAAGAGCAGCAGGCAAACACCGACCCCGGCGGCGCAAAATTGCCGGAGCAGGAAGGGCGGTGCGGTTTTCATCAATTTCAGTCTGAAATCGCCCGGGATGCGGCTTTACCGTCCCGAAGCCATGCCTCGGAATTCTTCAATCTTCCGGGGCGGCTCACATTTTGGGCGGCGGCGCCGGCGGCCCGGGCTTCTGGAAGAGCAGGATGTAGAGAATGGGCAAAATGCCCACGGTGCTGAAGATGGCCAGGCAGATAAACCATGCCAGTTGGTTGTGGCGCGCACTCTTCCACAGGGCAATCAGCTTCCACACTCCATCCCAGATCACCAGGAGGACGATCACGATGACAAACACGACTAGCAAAGGACCTTTCATATGAGTTCGTTGGTTGATGGTTTTGACTGGTCAGATCATTTGATGTAATACCCCGCCGCCTTCCATTTGCCATCTTTTTCCTGCATGAACGTGACGGTTTCAATCGCGGATTTCTTGTTGGCAAAGGAAGTTTCAAACTGCATGACGATGTAGTGGCCGTCCGGCGCGCCCGGAAGCGACGTCAGTTCCTGCGCCGACTTTACTTTTCGGGAAACCAGCGGTCCCAACGGTTTGCGGACCTGTTGCATCGCCTCCGTCCATTTGTCCGAAGTGATCGCCGATTGAAAATACGCCGCGGCATCGGCCCAGCTTTGCGCGTAGTTGCCGTTGTCAACATCCCGCAACCAGGCTTGCGCCGGCTCAACCGCCGCGCTGTTGGTGATACCGCGGGGGACGATGAGATAAGCCACTGTCCGCCACTGTCCGTTCGTTTCCAATACAACCGTGACCGTCTCGGACGCGGCCTTCAATCCTTCAAATGAGCTGTCAAATTTCGCCACGAAATACGAACCGTTTGGCTCCGCTTTTTCCACTTTGCGGGACAACAATTTCCCCAGCGGCTTGCGGGCACTCTCCACCTTGTCCACCCACTCGTCCTGCGTCACCATGACGTGAAAACTTTCCGACGCCTGCTGCCAGCTCTCGGCATATTGTCCGTTGTCCACCAGGCCCAGCCAGGCCTGGATCGCCGGCAATGCGGCAGCTTCGGCATTATTTTTCGCGGCGGTGGCTGTCGAGTTGGTCGAAGGCAGGGGATTCGCAGTTTTCTCAAGGGTGTCTTCATTCTGCACCAGCTTGTCGTCTTTCAACATTAGTAGTGTGATGTCCGGCGCTACGACCCACCGGTAGGTTTCGCTAGTGTTTATTGGTTGAATGTTATAGGCGACTCCGGGGACCAGCTTGGCCTTGTCTTCAGTGGCGAACTGTGCGGCGTACGCTTGGAAACTACCGTCGCCACTACTCAGGGTAAGATGATTCAAGTGCGCCTTAACGGTTGGATGCCCCGATGCAGCAAGCAGGAACTCCTGCCCAGCCCGTTTCTCGAATGCGCTCATCTGGTGGTAAGAACCATCGGGATCCCATTCCCGACTGGCAATAAGAAAATCCGTCCCGGTTTTCTGCCAGGTCTCCTCCGTGACCCACTTCGGAATCGCCGGAGAACCCTTGGGGTAAAGCCCGATGATCGTGACCGTCCGCAGTTCGGCCACCGGAACCGGCGGGTTGTCCAGGCGTGCGTTGGCGCCAAAATGGTCATGCACGGAGATCAAACGATATGGGTTTACCGAGGAGAGTTTCGGCTGATCTGCCGGATATTTGAAGTAACGCATTCCCCAAGTCTGCGCCAGTGGCGCTTGGCTCAGGTCGGAGCAGGTGTAAATGTGCGTTAAGAGTCCAAAATAATGGGCGTCCAGGATCGGCTGTCCCAAGGTTTTGTAATTGAGCCGAACCCAGCGATGATCAACATAGACTTCGTTGAACATGTGGTCTTCAAAGCCGCCCGTGCCGTCGAGCGCAACCCGGACCGTCTCCCGGACCTGATTGTGGTGAATGTTGTCATAAAACATCCGGGCCTGGGCGTCGTCGTTCGGGTCGAACGGGGGAATGCAGAAAACAATACGGGTCGGGATGCCCAAGGCGCGGAAGATGGTGGCCAGATACACTGAAGACGACGTGCAGGCGCCATGCACCTTGTTGTAGAACATGGAACGGCCAAGCGCCTCCTGCTCGAACATTTGTTGATCGGTCCAAGTCGGATCAGGTTTCTCCCGATCAAACGCGTCCCGCAATGGAGAATAGACTGCGGGCCTGCCATCCGGGAAATAGACGCCCCAGATGGAGAAGGCATGTGTCGAATGGGTACGGTTCATGGCCCACGCTGAGACCCGTTCGACGAGTTGTTTGTCCGTCAGGCGATCCGGGTCAATGCCCGCCTGACGGAGCTCCGCAATAAGATCACGCCGCATGGTTTCGTCCCAGTTCTCGGTGGCCGTTGGTTTGAGGTACTGGGTCATGCCAGCGTCGTCCGTGCGCCAATTGGGGTTCTCGCCAATGGCCGGTCGGTAGAACGGATAATAGGTCACCTCGACCGTGCAGGAGTCTTTGTCCTGTGCCAGCACGCGCACGTCCTGAAAATCATCGTTCATGTCGGCAGGATTGACAGGGTTAAGAACCTGGATAACGGAAGTGATGGTGTAGGTGTCTTCTTTGCGCAAATGACGTTTGGCGGAGGCAGGCGTGGCATTGGTGATCCAGTTTGCCTTGTTCTCTTCAAGGACTTCAGCCTTGGTTCCAAAATAGAGATCGGCGAGTGTTTCGCCATCGGCATACATCCACACATGGGGCAGCCCAGGAACCAGATGGGAATGGATCAGTTCAAAATCACCCCGTCCCCTGGAAATGTTTGTGGACTGTCTTGCGTCTTCCGGAAAACCCGAGTGGTTAGTCGAGGTGATATAAAGCGCCAGCGATGCCTGGTCGGTGCTGACCAGATTGTAATGGCCTTTGACGACCATCCGGTTGGTGGATCGCTCCACGGCGGTGATTTCAATGGAATCGCCTTTGGGGAAATAAGCCTGGCCGATATAGAAGGATCTGGCCGGCCGAAAATAATTGGCGACCAAGGCGGCAGAAACGAGCAACGACAGGATAATGGCCATTCCGACGCCGACGGTCTTCCAACCGGCACCTCCCAACGCTTTACCTGCCGTTCCGGACCGCCTCGTTTTGCGCCGTTTCGCCATTTCAACCATGAAGGCAAGGCCAATCAGCCCGAAGAAACCGGCGAAACCGGAAAAGCCAAGACACCGTTGCCAGCCCGGCAGCGGCACATAACTCAAAAAGGCAAGGAAAGCGAGCCAGCCGAGATTTGAAACGTTGATGAGCTGGATCGCCAGTGGAGATGTGAATGTGATGTCAAACAAGAATTCAATGATACGGACGAGCGATTTGTTCACCGGCGGTGTGCCGGGCGCAACGCCAGGTCCGGCTGGCGTGTCGCCGGCTCTTCCCGTGGACACGATGGTTTCCACCATCGTCTTGACTTCGCTGACCTGCTGGAAACGGAGTTCGGGTTTCTTTTCCAAGGCGCGCAGCACGACTTCATCGAGACGCACATCAATTTGAATCCCGCGCGTGCGGGACGACGGCGGCACAATCGGTTTGCCGGGCAGTTCGCCGGTGAGCATCTGGTAAAACACCACGCCCAGCGCGTAAATGTCCGCGCGGTTGTCCACTTCGTTGGGATGTTCCACCTGTTCCGGCGCCATGTAATTCGGCGTGCCCATGACCTTGCCGGCAGCGGTGAGTTCTTGGAGCGCCGGCCTCTGGCACGGCGCATTGGGATCGTTTGCCAGAGTTGCGCCGTGCTGGAAGCCGGCGCTCCGCCCGGTATCGCTTCCCACCAGTTTCGCCAGGCCAAAATCCGCCACCTTCACGCGGCCCCGGCGGTCGAGCAAAATGTTCTCCGGCTTGATGTCGCGGTGGACGATGCCCTGGTCGTGGGCGAACTGGAGCGCGTCACAGATCTGCGGGACGATGGCCAGCGCCTCGTGCGGCGCGATGCGCCCGGCATGAAGCAGTTGCCGCAGGTTCACGCCGTCCACGAATTCCATCAGGAAGTAGTAGAGCGGTTGAGAGTTGAAAGTTGAGGGTTGAGAGCCGGAACCGTCCACGTGGCCAAACTCGTAAAGCGTGACGATGCCGGGATGATTCAGCTTTGCGAGCGCCTTGGCTTCGCGCGCGAAGCGCCCGGCAAACGCGGCATCACGGCCAATGCCGGGCGGAAGGATTTTCAGCGCCACCAGGCGGTCGAGTTCCTTTTGCCGCGCCTTGTAAACCGCGCCCATGCCGCCTTTGCCGATGAGTTCTAAGATTTCGAGCTGCGGGAACAGCGGTGCGAGTTCGGAAACGGACGGCGGGTTGAACGGTGGCGCCTGTCCTCCTGTGACGGTCTCGGCGGCGCCCTGTTTCAACAGGCAGGCGGGACAAAGTCCGGCAAGCGCGCCAGCCGGCAGCGGGGTGCCGCATTGCGGACATTTCGGACTGTCTGACGGGGTCACTTTGGTGCCATTCATACACCCAACCCAGAAGCAAATCCCGAAAAATGTTACGCGGGAAATTGGGAAAACATCCAACACCCAACATCCAACATCCAATAAACTCCCGGCCCGCGAAGTCATTGAATGTTCGGCGTTCGATGTTGGGTGTTGGATGTTTCCTATCGATCACCGCAAATGAAACCCGCCCTGAAACACCACTTCCGCCACCGTCACGATTAAAAAAACGGCGCTCACGACGGCATTGAGCCGGAAGAACGCGAGGTTGATCCAGTCGAGACTGCGGCGGCGCGCAATCCAATGTTCCAGCACGAGGCAGCCGACGATGATCATCCAGCCGACGAAATACGCGATGCGAAACCGGCAGAGCAAACCGAACGCCAGCAGCAGCCCGCACATCCCCATGTGCGCGAGAAACGCCGCCGCCAGCGCATTCTTCGGACCCCACGCCACAACGAGTGAGTGCAGGCCTTGCGCTTTGTCGAACTCATAATCCTGCAGCGAGTAAATGATGTCGAAACCCACCAGCCACAACACGACGGCCAACGCAAGAACGACCGGCTGCATGCCAATACGCGCTGCCTGTTCCCAAGCCCAAAAGGACTCAAGTGACGAGAACATACCTGCGGGTGATGCAAAGCCGAATTCTCCTTTCACCGCCAGCCACGCGCCGACAGGCGCGAGTGCGAGCGCAATACCAAGAAATACGTGGGTGTAATCCGTGAACCGCTTCGTCAGCGAATAAAAACAAATCACCACGAGCGCGACCGGCGAGAGATAAAAACACAGCGGATTCAGGAGATAACTGACGGCGGCCAAACCGGTCGCCGACAGGAGGCATAGTGTTATTGCCCCCGCCAGTGAAATTTGTCCGGTGAGCAGATGACGGCCGGCCGTGCGCGGATTCAGCGCATCGAATTTGCGGTCCACGATGCGGTTGAAGGCCATCGCGCAGGTGCGCGCGCAGACCATCGCTGTGAGAACCAGTCCAAACGTCCGCCAACCCGGCCAGCCGCGATTATCGCGTGCGGCGACGGCCATGGCCGCCAGCGCGAAGGGCAGGGCGAAGACCGTGTGCGAAAAGCGCACGAAGGAAGCCCATTTTTTTATCAAGGATAACATTTTTTCAACCACGGATGAACACAGATGGACACGGATATGGGAAAATTATCAGCCGGTAGGGCGCGTCACTCCGTGCGCGCCGTGCTTGGTGTTTTGACGGGCGGCGGGCAGAGGACTGCCCGCCCTGCCAATCAATCCGTGTTTATCTGTGTTCATCCGTGGTTATTCCCTTTCCTCGCTCCAGCGCGGCGCGAGTTTGTTCGCCACGCCGAGATGATCGAGCACGCGCGCGACGACGGTGTCCACGACTTCCTGGATGGTTTTCGGGTTCGCGTAAAAACCCGGGTTTGCCGGCAGAATCACCGCGCCCGCCAGCAGCAGCAGTTCCATGTTTTTGACATGCACCAGACTGAACGGCGTTTCACGCGGGACCAGAATCAGTTTTTTCCTTTCCTTCAGCACCACATCCGCTGCGCGCAGCAAAGCGTCCTCGCTGTAACCGTGCGCAATGCGGCCCATCGTGCCCATCGTGCAGGGAATGACCACCATCGCATCGGGCGGGTTCGAGCCGCTGGCAAAGGGCGCGTTCATGCTTTTGACATTGTGTTTTTTCACGCCGGTGGGCAGGCGCAGGCCGCCGGGCAGTTCTTCGGCGATGACCTGCGGCGCGTAATTACTCATCACGACGTGGATTTCATGCGTGCGCGGGTCGAGGTTGTCGAGCAGACGTTGCGCGTAAAGCGCGCCGCTGGCTCCGGTGATGGCAACGAGTATTTTCACTGCGTGAATCATGCCGCAAGCGCGCGCCGCAAACAAGCCGCTGCCTTTTGACTGTTGTAGTGTCGGCGCTGTGCGCCGATTGAGATTGAATCGAGCCGCAGGCTCGACCCTACAACAAGCCCAAAACAGCTTGAGTCCGGTTTCAGCATCCGCACAATGACCGGATGTTCAAACCAGCGGCCATCTTTGTCGGCGCGGCGATTCTTCTGGTGGGATGTGCCAGCACACCCACCGTGCCGGAAGAAATCATTTCGTCGTCGCCGATCATGTCCAATGAAGCATCTTCATTGAACTGGTCGGATACCAACGTCGTTAAAAAATTCCCCGCCCCACGGGCGATCAGACTGGGAACGCCGGCAGCTAGGATAAATCCGTCACCCGCCGCGCCAGTGACAACGTGGACTTCGCTCGATCACTGGGCGGCCGAAAACAAAATCGGCGCGCCGCATTGGTTGTCCGACACCCCCGTGGCCACGTATGCGGTGGGTTCGGCGAACGGCACGATGGTTTTGGACATCGGCAGCCGCGAAGCGGCTTGGAACGGCACGGAAGTCAATCTCGGTTTCGCCCCGGAATTCATTGACGACCAGATTTTCGTCCACGGCCTCGATTTGCAGAAAAACCTTGAACCGTTGCTGTCCGGGTCGCCGCTGACATTTGGCAATCGCGTCATCGTGATTGACCCCGGCCATGGCGGCTCCAACGTTGGCACTCACAGCGTCCTCGACGGCCGGTTTGAAAAAGAATTCACGCTCGATTGGGCAAAACGTCTCGCGCCATTGCTCGAAACAAATGGCTGGAAAGTTTTTTTGACGCGGACAAGCGACGTAACCGTGTCGAATTCAGACCGTGTCGTTTTCGCCGAGGCGCATCATGCTGATGTGTTTATCAGCCTGCATTTCAATTCCACGCCCGATCTCGATAAAAAGCCCGTCGGCTTGGAGACTTTTTGCCTCACCCCTACCGGTATGCCGTCCACATTGACGCGCGGTTGGCCGGACATCTGGTCGCAGGTTTTTCCCAACAACGCTTATGACGCGCAAAATCTCCAACTCGCTGTCCGTGTCCACAGCGCATTGTTGCGCGCGACGGGCGTTGAAGACCGCGGCGTTCGTCATTCGCGGTTCGACACGGTTTTGCGCGGGCAAAATCGCCCGGCGATTTTGATTGAAGGCGGTTATCTGTCGAATCCACACGAGGCGAAGTTGATCGAAAGTCCGGCGTTTCGGCAGAAATTGGCGGAAGCCGTCGCGGACGCACTGCGTTGAAAACACAAATGCCATCCTCCGCCCTCCCTCCTCGTCGCGCCGAAGCAAAGCGAAGGCGGACTCCATCCTCGCACATCCTTGTCACCGGTGGCGCAGGGTTCATCGGGTCGCACCTCGTCGAGCGTTTGCTGGCCGAGGACAAAACGGTCGTCGTCATTGACGATCTTTCCACGGGCAGTCTGGAAAATTTGCGCGCGGTCAAATCGCATCCGCGTCTGCGCGTGATCCAATCCAAAATTTCCGCGTGTCGCGAACTGCCGAAGCTGGCCGCGAACGCGGAATTTATTTTTCACCTGGCGGCGACCGTTGGCGTCGAACTGGTGGTAAAATCCGCGTTGAGCGTTTTGGAATCCAGTTTTCACGAGACGCAGGTTTTGTTGCGCGCCGCCGCGGCCGGACGCACGCCGTTGTTGTTGACCTCGACCTCGGAAGTTTACGGCAAGAGCCAGAAGCCGGCGTTCGGTGAGGGCGACGATCTGCTCATCGGCCCGCCCGGACAATCGCGCTGGAGTTACGCATGCTCGAAACTCACCGACGAATTTCTGGCGCTGGCTTACGCGCGGGAAAAATCGCTGCCGGTCATAATCGCGCGGCTGTTCAACACCGTCGGCCCGCGTCAGACCGGCCGTTACGGCATGGTGCTGCCCCGTTTCATCGCCGCGGCCCAGAAAAACCAACCCCTGAAGGTTTTCGGCGATGGGGCGCAGACGCGGTGTTTTTGCCACGTGCGTGATGCGGTGGAAGCGCTGGTACGGCTGCAAAATTGTAAGAAGGCGCGCGGCGAAATTTTCAACGTCGGCGGCACGGAAGAAATCAGCATCCTTGAACTCGCGCGGCTCATCGTGAAAACACTCGGCTCGAAATCAAAACTTAAACTCGTGCCGTATGCAAAAGCCTACGCACCTTCGCCCAAGGGCTTCGGCGTCACCGGCGCGCCGGGCTTCAATGACATGCGCCGCCGTAAACCGATGGTGAAAAAGCTTGAGCGTTTTGTGAAGTTTCGTCCGCGCACGACGTTGCGCGAAATCATCCGGCTGACTGCCTAAAATCAAATGTGGGGCCGCGTTGCTGCGCGGCCAACATACCCGGCGGCGTAGCCGTGCCGCCCGACCAAAACATCGCGCCTTCGCGCGTTAGCAACTTGCGCTTCCAATTTAATCCGCCGGAGAACCCGCCCAGTTTTCCGTTCGCCGCGAGCACGCGGTGACAGGGGACCAAAACCGGAATTGGATTCGCTCCGCACGCGCTGCCGACGGCTCGAACGGCCCTCGGTCTGCCAATGGCGCGGGCAATTTCACCATAACTTTTGGTCTGGCCACGGGCGATTTTTCGCAACGTGTTCCAAACCTTTCGTTGAAACGTTGTGCCGTTGGACAAATCAAGTGGCGGAAATTTCCCAGGTGAACGTCCGGCGAGAATATTTTTTAACGCGGCAGCGGTCGCCTGATACCAGTTGCGGACTTTGGTAGGGACGCGTCCGCCTTCGCTGTGCTTCGGCGCGACAAGCTGCGATGTCCGGACGCCGCAGCGCGGCGTCCCTGCCTGTGGGAAATTCAGTTCCGCCAGACCGTTTTCTGAATAATGTGCGACAAATTGGCCGTCGCTTGTGAAAATCGGCAGTTTAACAAATTGCGCTTTCATCCGCAGTTTACTCAGTGGCTGCGCATGAAAACGCAGATGGTGCCGAACAGGATGACGAACAATATGATGGCGAAAAAGATGAAGCGGTTGCGCGCGACACGCTTCTCGTAGCGCATCGGACGAAGGCCATGCACGCCACCGGCGGCCAGATAGGCGACGAGCCGCGGATTGTTCGTGGTTGGCCGGCGGAAATGGTTCCGGATGCGATTGAAGAGCGCCGGCAAATCGTATTTGCGGACGCCCAGTTCGTTGAATTGGTCGGGCGCGGCGGTCTCCTCGGTGTCGGACAAAGGTTTTACCTCTTCGAAAACCGGCTCATGCATCGGTGGCGGAGGAGGCGGGGCTGGTTCGTGCGCGCGAGCGATGGTCGCACCGTGCGGAATGGCAGTGGAACGAAATTTCGGCGTGGGCACGCGCTGAAGTTGCGTATCGAGCTTCTTGATTTCGGTTTCGAGGGCGGCAATCTGGTCGGTGAGCGCGCGCGAACGGTCGGAAAGCGGATCAACTTTTTTCTTCGCGGACGCCATACGACAATTTCAGCGCCGCATCAAAACGGCAACCAGCACGCCCAGCGCGGCCAGGGCAATCAGAACCAGCGGCCAGGTCATCGCCAGACCAAATCTGCACAGCTCGCCAAAACTGGCATTGGCGAACGGCAACCGCTCGGGTTCGGGCGCTGGCGACGCGGCGTCGCCGCCACCCGGTTCGCCGTCCAGGACGGAAAATTTGAGCCGCGCGGCGTTCCATTCCATGCGCGCGTTTTCGATGGTGGTGAGGCCGCGGGTGAGTTCGATGCTGAAATTGTCCTTCGTCCACGTTTCATCGTGGATGGCCTGGATTTTATCGAGCGCGTCACGAAAATCGGCAACGGTCTTGACCATTTGCTCGGCGTCGCGGCGGGCATTGAACTCGGCCTCTTCGAGCAGGCCGAGGCCGCGCGTGAGATGGTGAATCATTTCCTGGCGGCCGGTTTGAAATTCCGTCTGGCGGCGGCGCAATTCCTCCAGCGCGGCGCGTTCGCGCTCCAAGTCCTCCTGCGCGTGTTTCAACTCGGCGAGTTTTTGCTGCGCCTCGACGACCTTGCGATCCACCTCGTCGCGCGTCGGCGCGCGGAGCGGGTCGTTGGGTGCGGGCGTGCCGTAAGGCGATTTGTGCGCTTGAAAGTCGGTGTCCACAAACTCCGTTGCATCGTAATCAGAAGCCATGTGACGACTTTAGCCCTGCGGCGCGAAAGTGTAAAGTGGTGTTTGCGCTTGTCAGCGTGGAGAGCGAGGCCTAAAGTTCGCCCGTCAGTGACGCAATTTGAACTTTTGACATGATTGAGCTGATTCAGTTTCCGTGGAGTCCGTTCTGCATCGTTCAGCGGCGCATTTTGGAATTTGCCGGAGTCCGCTTCAAAATCATCAATATCCCCAACCAAGATCGTTCCCTCGTCTGGAAACTGACCCGGCAGCGTTATTACGGTGTCCCCATCATCAAGGACGGCAAAAACGTCATTTTCGAAATCAGCGACGATTCCCAGGTCGTGGCCAAATATCTGGACGAGGAACTCGAACTCGGCCTGTTTCCCAACAAATGGTGCGACGTCCAGTCCATCCTCTGGCGCTGCATCGAAAATGAAATCGAGGGCGCAACGTTCCGGCTGAACGACATTTATTGGAAGGAAATTGTGCCTGCGCCGGATCAGCTCGATTTTCTCCGGTTCAAGGAGCGCAAGTTTGGACACGGCTGCCTGGACCAGTGGCGCAAGGACCAGAAAAGCTGGCTCCAGCAGCTCGAAGAACGCCTGCTGCCGTTCGAGATGATGCTGACGCACCTGCCGTTCATCCTTGAAGACCGCCCGCGTTTTGTGGACTTCGATTTGTTCGGCATGCTCGAAAATTTTCTCTACTCCGGCCATTACCGCCTGCCCGAGCGGCACAAGCAAATCCAGGCCTGGCACCGCCGGATGAAGACGGTCAAACACCCCGATTTCAGCACGTGAAAAATTACATCATCGATACCAACGTCCTCCTTCACGACCCCAATTCCCTGCTGAGCTTCGCGGACAACCACGTCCTGATTCCCATTGAAGTCATCGAGGAAATTGACCGCTTCAAGCGCGAGTCCAGCGAACTGGGCCAGAATGCGCGCAGCGTGTCGCGGATGCTCGACGGTTTCCGCGGCGAGGGCAGCCTGAGCGAAGGCGTGAAATTGCCCAACGGCGGCAAATTACAAATCGCCTTTCAAAAGAACGGCCACGTCAACGGCGACGCTCACGTCAATGGCAACAGCGTGGACAGCCGGATTCTTTCGCTCGCCGCGAACATTCAAAAAGCGCAGCCGAAAAATCCGACGATCCTCGTCAGCAAGGACATCAACCTCCGCATCAAGGCCGACGCGCTGGGTTTGCAGGCCGAGGATTATGAAACCGACCGCGTGTTCATCACCGACCTTTACACCGGCATGATGGAAATGTCCGTCGCCACGAACAAAATGGCCGCGTTCCGCGCCAACGGCGAATTGGACCTGGACTCCGGCAAACAATATTTCCCGAACGAATACTGCACGCTCACCGACGAAACGAATCCCAAACGCACCGCGCTGACCAAGGTGGACGTCACCGGCACGAAGCTGATCCCGATCATTGACTGCCGCGAAGGGGTCTGGGGCATCAAGCCGCGCAACCGCGAACAGCACTTCGCCTTTGACGCGCTGCTCGACGACCGCGTCAAGCTCGTCACGCTCATGGGCAAGGCCGGCACCGGAAAAACGTTGCTCGCCATGGCCGCCGGATTGAAGCGCACCGTGATCGACCGCGAATTCCGCCGGCTCGTCGTCGCGCGCCCGACGATTTCGATGGGCAAGGAACTGGGCTTTTTGCCCGGGTCGCTCGAGGAAAAACTCGCGCCGTGGATGCAGCCGATTCACGACGCGCTCGAAATGTTGAGCGATCTGAACATGGGCCACGACCATCGCCGCAGCGGCGATCTCATGCGCTCCGGCAGCATCGTCGTCGAGGCGCTGAGTTACATTCGCGGGCGCAGCATTGCGAACCAGTTCATGATCATTGACGAGGCGCAAAACCTCACGCCGCTCGAAGCCAAGACCATCATCACGCGCGTCGGCAACGGCACGAAGATTATTTTCACCGGCGACCCGTATCAAATTGACAATCCGTATGTTGACTCGTCATCGAACGGATTTAATTACATTGTCAGCCGTTTCCGCTCCGAAGCCATCGCCGCGCACATCGAATTGCAAAAGGGCGAACGCTCCGAACTCGCCGAACTGGCCGCCAACATTTTGTAGATTTTGTCAGTTGACAAACGGTCATTGCGGTTGAAATTCCTAATAGAGCTGGATTGGGCGCTAAGGGCGTCTTCAGCGGGAAATTATGATCTCAAACGAAAGACCATCACCATTTGGGTACCGGCCTTACAGCCAGCCCAAACCGCCGGTTCAAGAGGACACGCTGAAGAGCGAGAAGATTCAAATTGAGCGCAAGACCTTCGTTTTCACGCTCAAGGAGAATCCGCGCGGCCGGTTCCTGCGCATCACCGAAGACGTCGGCGGGCGGCGCGACACCATCATCATTCCGTCCACCGGTTTGGAGGATTTCAAAAAGCTCCTCGAAGAAATGGTGAAAGCGTCGAACGAAATCCCGCAGAAAAACAGTCCGCCGGAGATGATGTAAGAAGTCTCTGATTTGTTGATATTGCAAAAGCGAGCCTCCTGCCGGCGGCTCTTACAAATTTTTTCGGGTGGTTTTCTTCCTCGATTTCACCTGCGCGGCGTCGCCCCAGAGACTTTCCAGGTCATAACGGTCGCGCGCGTCCTGCCGCATGATGTGAACGATCACGTCGAAAAAATCCAGCACCACCCATGCGCCATGCACCGTGCCGTCCACCGCACGCGGACGCACGCCGTGCTCGTTGCGCAGTTTGTCGGTGATTTCGTCCACAATCGCGCGCAGGTGCGGTTCGCTCGTGCCGGACGCGATCACAAAATAATCCGTCACCGATGACAGCTCGCGCACGTCGAGGATGACGATGTTTTCCGCCTTTTTGTTGTCCGCGAATTCGCGGCAGAGCCGGGCGAGTTTCTTTGAATCCATATTTGCCGGGAGAATTTAACCACGAATGGACACGGATGAACACGAATAAATTTGGCCACGGATGAAACACAGATTGAATGCAAATTCTTTAAACGCGTCCTTCACCCTGAACTTCGTAGCCGTCCCGCAAGGCGGGATCAGTCCGCGCACTTTGAGCCCAGGGAAAGTCAGCGCCGACTCACGTCGGCGGCTACGGTTCAGGGGTTTAACGCGCGCATTTTTCATTCGGGGAACTCTCACCCCGGCCCTTTCCCCGTCGGACGGGGAGAGGGTGGTCCCGCAGAGCGGAATCGGATGAGGGGTTTGTTATTCGCCTGAACTTGAGAAATTCGTGTCAAATGATTTCAGCCATAAAGCCGGCTATTGCGAATTGCTTCCGCCACGGGCGGCGGCACGAGATGGTCAACCGGCAAACCCGCCTTCACCCGGGCGCGGATTTCCGACGATGACACGCCCAGCGGAAAACCCTTGAGCATTCGTCCGCGAAACGGCAGCGGAAAATTCGCCGCCGCACCGCCCGGCCGCGGAATCGCGACAAATTCCGAGAGCTTCGCCAGTTCGCCGGCTTCGCGCCATTCGTTGAGCTTCGCCGCGTTGTCGGCACCAATGAGATAAAACAACTGCGCCTTCGGGAATCGTTTCACGAAGTCGCGCAGGGTTTCGATGGTGTAGGAAACGCCGCCCCGGCGAATTTCCTGGTCGTCCACTTCACAATTCGTTTTGCCCGCGAGCGCGAGCCGCAGCCATTGCAGGCGGGCGGATGCCGGCGCGGGCCGGCTTTCCGGCTTGAACGGCGATTGCGCCGCCGGAATGAAAAACAGCCGGTCCAGGCCCAGTTCCTCCACCGCCGCCTGCGCGACGAGCAGATGTCCCAGGTGAATCGGGTCAAACGAACCGCCAAATAATCCGATTTTCACTTTTCCGTAGCTGCGTTCGTGAGAACGCGGCCATATTTTTGCCGCGAACTCACGTGCGCGGCTGCAAAATCAACAACACCTTCTCACGCCGTTGAACCGCTGTTCCGTGGCTGCAACGTAAATCTGTTGCGCGGCTTTGTCGTGGCCGCGTACGTGAGTTCGCGGAACATCCGCGTTTTCACAAACGCGGCTGCATTCGCACTGCCGCGCGCGTTCCAGATGCGATTCGCCGGACCATTCCTTCGCCAATGCCAAGGCCAGCGCCGCTGTGCCGGCGATGTGCAACGGCCTGCCTTCGGCCACGGCGTAATCCGGCAACCAGACCGGTTCCGTCTCATGCAACACCGCCGGTTTGCGCCGCGACAGCAGCAAAAACCACTCGCGCAAGCTTAACAAAACAATCGTAACGACGAGAGCCAGAAAAATTCCGGCCACGGTGGCGTCGAGCAGGTTGTTGAACCGGAGCGTGCGGTTTGCGTGCAACGCTTTTAGAGCGGCGTCAATGGCGGTCACATCGCCCGCAGCGTTTGCGTTGGTGAGCGCATTTTGCAAGGCGGGTGTTTTTTCGGCCAGCATTTGCGCCTGCGCCAGAAATCCGATGCGCGCGTCGGGATGGAAGATTTTTTCCACGCCGGCCGTGAACGTCACCGCCACCAGCCAAACGAGCGGAATGAGCGTGATGAGCGCGAGCCCTGGTTTGCCCTTTCTTTTCGGAGGGGCGAGCTCTGCGAGCCCCTGACTTTCCATGGACCCAGGAACTTCAGGGCGTCGCAGATCTCCGCCCTCCGGTTGCAACTGCATTTTTAAAATAATCGTCGTGGCCAGGCACAGTGCAATGGCGGCGAGCATCTGGTTGGCAATGCCGAACAGCGGCCAGAGCGAGTTGACGCCGCCGAAGGGATCGCGCACACCCTGGATCAAAAAATGTCCCCACGCGCCGACCATCAGCGCGGCGGTCACCGGCGTGGCGAGGAAATTTTTCGGATCGCCGAGCGGTTTCCAGACGCGGCCAAGGATGCTTTGCAGCAGGTAACGTCCCACACGCGTGCCGGCATCCACCGTGGTCAGGATGAACAGGGCCTCGAACATGATGGCGAAGTGATACCAGAGGTCGAGCCCGCGACCGTTGACGGCCTTGGAAAAAATGTGCGCCATGCCGACCGCCAGTGTGGCCGCGCCGCCGGTGCGGCCGAACAGGGTTTTCTCGCCCAGTCCATTCGCGAGCGAATCCATTTGTTCCACCGTCACGGGAAAATTGAGCGCGGAAACTTTCGCCACGGTCGCGGCCGGATCGCCCTTGACGTTCATGCTGAAATAGACGCCGGGTTCCAAGGCGCAGGCGGCGATGAGCGCCATGATGGCCACGAATGATTCGCAACACATCGCGCCATAACCGATGGACCGTGCATAACCTTCACGGGTGATGAGCTTGGGAGTTGTGCCACTGGCGATGAGGGTGTGAAAACCGGAAATCGCGCCGCACGCGATGGTGATGAAGCAGAACGGAAAGATTTTTCCGGCGACGACCAGGCCGGAACCGTCCGTGAACTGCGTCAGCGCGGGCATTTGCAAATTGGGCAACACGAGCAGGATGCCGAACGCGAGTGCGCCAATCGTGCCGAGCTTCATGAACGTGCTCAGATAATCGCGCGGCGCGAGCAGCAACCACACCGGCAGGCTGCTGGAGATGACGCCATAGCCAATGATGATCCAGGCGATGGTAATGTCGCGCAGGCCGAAGAACTGCGACCAGTGCGGATTTTGATAAACCAGCTTGCCGCCCCACACCGCGAGCAGCAGCAGCGTAACGCCGAAGGTTGAGGCTTCCAGAATCTTTCCGACGCGCACAAAGCGCATGTAACAGCCCATCAACAGCGCGATGGGAATGGTCGCGCCAACGGTGAAAATGCCCCAGGGACTTTCGGCGAGGGCCTTGACAACGACGAGCGCGAGGACCGCGAGCATAATCACCAGAATGGCCAGAATCGCCAGCACTGCGATGAAGCCGACCGGCGCATTCAATTCCTCCTTCACCATCTGGCCGAGCGATTTGCCGTCCCGCCGCATCGAGCAAAACAAGATTACGAAATCCTGCACCGCGCCGCCGAGCACGGCTCCGATGAGGATCCACAGCGTCCCCGGCAGGTAGCCGAATTGCGCCGCCAGCACCGGCCCGACCAGCGGTCCCGGTCCGGCAATCGCCGCAAAATGATGGCCGAAGACAATCCATTTGTTCGTCTTCACGAAATCCCGGCCGTCGTCGTGAACGACGCACGGCGTGGCACGGCGGTCGTTGAGTGCCAGCAGGCGCGCGGCAATCCATTTGGAGTAAAACCGGTAGCCGATGGCGTAGGTGCAAACCGCCGCGATGAGAATATAGGCGGAATTGACCGGTTCGCTCCGGCGAAACGCCAGCGTGGCATATGCTGTCGCGCCGGCCAGGGCGGGCAGGAGCCAGAAAAATGAAGCCAAAACCTTTTTCATGCCGGATGGTTTGCCGCCAATTTACGATTTACGATTTACGATTTACGAGAGTAAAGTTTGCGCATGCGCAAATCGAAAATCACAAATCCAAAATCCAAATGACCCGTCACTGCCACAACTGCGGCGAGCCCTGGACGTTGAACGGCCAGCCGGGGCGCGGCGAAACCTGCATGAAATGCCGGGCCGACCTGCGCGTCTGCCTGAACTGCGCGCACTACGACCCGCGCGCGGCCCAGCAATGCCGCGAACGCCGGGCCGAGCCGGTGCTGGAAAAGCACGCGGGCAATTTCTGCGAGTATTTTGAGTTTGTCCACCGCACCTGGGCGCCGAAAGCAGCCGGCCATTCCCGCGAGACCGCGGCCCGCGAGCAGTTGAAGAAACTGCTCGGCGATTGACATCGGGCACCAGCGGCCAACGGCGGACTTTTCCCGGCCGGGCGGCGTGAGGTGGTTTTGTTTCAAGCAAATTGGGTTGCGCCGGACAGGAAAATTTGGAGCATTGCTCCGGGATACAACATGAGCGCAGCCACCGTCGCCCCGCCCGTCCGCCGGATTCTGGCCATCAACATGAGCCACATTGGCGGGGTATTGTTGATGACCCCCGCCTTGGAACTCCTGCACCAACTTTACCCGGAAGCGGAAATATCCGCGCTCGTCCGCTCCGGCACCGGGCCGGTGCTGCAAAATCATCCCTTGATTGCGCGCATTTACACGGACGGGAAAATCACCGGCAACCAGCAAATGCACAAACGCACCAAGGCATCATTTTGGGAGCGGCTGGTGCAGATTCCGCATGGCCTCCGGTTGATTGCCGCGCTGCGGCGCCAACGGTTTGATCTGGCGGTGCATTTTACCGACAGCGACCGCGGCGCGTTTTACGCCTTTTTGTGCGGTGCGCCGCAGCGGGTCGGCCATCGCGCGCGGGGAGGCCTTTGGAGCAAGAACCACTTTTACACCCATCTTTGCCTGCGTCCGGAAACGCGGGCGCACAAGGTGAAGGAAAACGCCGGGTTGATTCGTTCATTTGCGACCGGGCCATCCGCCGTTGAATTGGATCCGGGAGCGCTCGTGTTGAATTCCACGCCGGAGGAACTGGCCTGGGCGCAAAGCCAGTGGCAGGCCTGGAACAACGGTTCCCGCCCGCGCGTGGTCGTGCATCCCGCGGCGCGCGTGCTTTATAAATGCTGGGAATCCGAAAAGTGGACGGCTTTGATCGGCCGGATGCAGGTTGAATTCAACGCAAATGTCGTGGTGACTTCGGGACCGGATACGAAGGAAATTCAAATTTGCGAACAGGTGGCCGGAATGTGCCGCCAAAAAATTCAAACCCGGCCCGGCGATTTGAATCTGAGACAACTGGCCGCGCTCATCCGTCAGGCGGATTTGTTTCTGGGTGTGGATACGGCACCGATGCACATTGCCGCCGCCGTGGGCACGCGGGTGGTCGCCGTGTTCGGGCCGTCGGATGACAAAATCTGGGCACCGTGGGGAACGGGCCATCGCGTCGTCCGCCGTCCGTGTCCTTGTCTGGAAACGGGTGTGCGTGGTTGCGACGAGCAGCGCGGCATGGATTGTTTGAAAATGTTGACGGTTGAGGAAGTATATTGCGCAGTGAAGGATGTTTTGCAAAAGTAACGCATGAGAGTCAGCGGATTCACTTTTCTGCGCAACGGCCACAAAATGGGTTACCCGTTCGTGGAATCCATTCACTCCATTCTGCCCATCGTGGACGAGTTTGTGGTTGCCTTAGGGCCGTCGGACGATGACACCGAGAAAATGGTGCGCGGCATTGGCGACCCGAAAATCCGGATTATTCCAACGCAATGGAACGAGCGGGTTCGAAATGATTACAGCTTCAAAGGTTTCGTCTATGGCCAGCAGAAATCCATCGCGCTGTTCAATTGCACGGGCGACTGGGCTTTTTATCTTGAAGGCGACGAAGTCGTTCACGAAAACGATCTGCCGAAAATCCGGGCAGCGATGGAAAAATATCTGGACGACGAGGAAGTGGAGGCGCTGGTGTTCGATTACCTCCATTTTTACGGCAACAAAAATACTTACGCGTGGTCGCCGGCCTGGTATCGCACCGCGCCCCGCATTCTGCGCAACACGATTCCCGCCTGGGCTCCGAAAGGGCTTTTCTTTCTGGTGATGGCCGACCAGAAGCGCGGGCGCTATCCCCGCGCCGCGCACACCGGCGCGACGATTTACCATTACGGCTGGCTGAAGACGGAACAGCAAATGAACCTGCGCAAGCAGTCGGTTGCAAAATTCTGGTCCGACGGCCCGCGATCGCCCGTGGTCTATGCCGACATCGACCCGCAAATCCTGCGCTTATTTTCCGGCACGCATCCGAAGGCGGCGCAAATCTGGCTCCCGCCCGCGGACGGCATATTTCAGGCCGACCCCAATCACAAGCTGACTTCGCGCGAAAAAAAGCATCGGCTGATGCTGAAGCTGGAGAAAATTTTCGGGGTGCGGTTCAACAAGAAGCACTACCGGCTGGTGCGCTGAATCATTTGGCCGCGCCCAGCTCGGCGAACGCCCGCTCGCCGGCTTCAATGACCGCGTCGGTTTGAATTTCAGCAATACTTCCCCCCGTCAATGGTGCGACCGCCCAGTCATGATGTTGATATGGCAAACCGGGTTCATGAGCGGGGTACCCGACCAGCATCAAAACCCGCTTTTGCATTGCGACCGCCAGGTGCAGCAAACCCGTCACTCCGCCGATCACCAGTATGGAAAGTTGCATCAGGCCGGCGGAAACCAGCAACGGCGTCCCGGCGGCGACGGAAAAGCCCGCTGCGCGGACGGGTTCGAGCCAGGTGCGCTCCGATGGCCCGCCGCCAAAAAGGACCTGGACTCCCCGCGCCCGCCAGTGTCCGGCAATTGAAATATAATTTTCCAGCGGCCAGTTTTTTTTGGGCGAACTGGTGAACGGTTGAATGAAGAGTGTGGGTTTGGCGATGTTCAAATTGTGCGCTGCAAAAAACTGTTGCGCCCCAGCGAGCGCGTCTTCCGGCAGAACAAATTCATTGCGAATTTCGACGGGGCGCAGGCCGCATTGTTGCAGCAGTGACAGATTCCAATCCGCGAGGTGAAGGTTATCGTTGCGGGTCACACCACAGGTGTAAGCCCAGCGGCGGCCAGGGCGGTAAACGCTGCCCCACCGCTGCGGGGCGCCACTCAAACGTGCCAGCCACGCCGTCTCGCCGTAACCTTGAAAATCCACAACGAGCGAAAATTTTCCGCCGCGCAACCGGCGAAACAGGGAAAATGCCTCCGACAAAATGGCCCCGGGATTTCCACTTCGGAAGCGGGTGCGATCCAGCGTGATGATTTCGTCCACCTCCCGGAAACCCGCCAGCAGCGGTGCATTCTCCCGGGAAGTGAGAACCGTGATTTTTGCGCCGGGGAAATTTCCCCGGACCATGTGAACAGCGGGCAGCGTGAACAACACATCGCCGATGGATTTGAGGCGGATCAGCAGAATGTTCGGATTTGCGTCCATGTTGGATTTCCTGGCATTCAAAGCTTGGGGATCAACGTGGCAGACCCGGTCCTTCGGGGCAACCGCGGCAATGCCAGACAACCAGACTCCAATACACGTTGAACTTTCCGCGCCAGCGATTGGAACAACCGGGGGACAGCAGTGTCAACAAACCGCTCACCAGCGCATCGGCAAACAGACGTACTCCCAGACCCACCCGAAGCGCCAACCGGGCTCCGCCGCCGCGGTGTTTGCGGAAATAAGAGTAACGGGAGCGCCAATATTCAATCCGCGCCGCCGCGGAAATTTGCTTCGCTGTTTGTCCTTGGTCATGCCAGACCCGTATGTCGGGCAGGTGCATCACCCGAAGGCCCGCCCGGGAAACTTGCAGGCAAAAATCCGTTTCTTCAAAAAAGAAAAAAAATCGTTCATCCAGCCCGCCGAGTTTGTCCCACACTTCCCTGCGAATCAGCATGAAGGCACCCACAACCGTCTCGACATCCACCGGCCCGCCAAAGGGATGTTCCTTGCCGGGAAACCGGCCGGGGAACAACCGGCGCAGCAGCGGCTTGTTCAACAGTTCCGTGGCCAGCGTCGGGAAATTGGCGATGGAATTCTGGCGTGAACCGTCCGGATTGAGCAGTTGCGCTCCCGCCACCGCGCAATCGGAATGCGCACGCATCCACTCGATTGCCGCCGCCAGTGCCTCTGGTTGCGGGCGCGCGTCCGAGTTGAGCAACAGCAGAAATTCCCCCTGCGCCTGTTTCGCCGCGAGATTGCAGGCGCGCGCGAAGCCGAGATTGGTTTCGGAGCGGATGAGTTTGACGGATGGGAAATCGCGCACCAGCACTCCGGCGGTGTCGTCACCCGACCCGTTATCCACGACGATGACTTCCCCGGTCAACGAACCCGCCGCTGGCGGCACCGAACGGACCGCCGCACCGGTGAGCGCGCAGGTATTGCGGGTGACGATGATGACAGAAACGTCCACGGGTTTACCGGGTTGTGCCGGGCGGTGCTGGCGACGGAGGGGCAGAAGGTCGTGCGTGGCTGTTTTCCAACTCCCACAGCTTGGCGTATTTGAGGAAAGCGTGGTCGGCCTCCATAAAGGCGATAATGAGGCCTTCCGTGCCGTCCAAAAACCCCCATTTTACAATATACGACTTGAGAAAGCGTGCCAGGCTATGCGCCGCCATGGTCCAGGCCCCGCTGTGTTTTCCTTGTTCGTGCATATTCAAAGCGCCGCCCTGGCTGAAGCGATGAATCTTGCGCATATAATCGTCGAGACTGCGATAGGAATGATGAATCATCGCTTCCCGGCACCACCCCACACGCCCCGTCAGCTCAATCTGGGAATGAACGTGTCTTTCCTGATAGCGGCCCTTGTCGCGACGAAACAGCCGCAATACCGAGTCTTCACCCCACATGCCGTGGCGGATTTCCTTGTTAAGAAAAAAATTTCTTCGGCGCACCCGGTAACCCTCACACGCCGGGGCACGCAGGAGGGTCCGTATCTCGTCGGCCAGGGCGGGCGTGACGCGTTCGTCGGCATCCACGATCAGCACCCAGTCGTGTTTCGCTTGTGGAATGGCCCAATTATTTTGCGCGCCATGACTCCAGAATTCGTGCTGAAGAATGCGATCCGTGTAGCGCCTCGCGATTTCGAGAGTCCGGTCGGTGCTAAAAGAGTCCACGAGCACGAGTTCATCCGCGAACTTCACGCTCTCCAGACATTCAGCAATCACGGTTTCCTCGTTAAAGCAGGGAACGATCACGCTGAGGGGAGCCGATGAATCACTGCTTTTTGCCATTATTCGATGGAGATTAAGTTTCTCCGCGAGCTTACGAACCCCCGGCCGGTTTGGCAATGATCGGATAACGCAAAAGGAGTCGCGCGCGTTGCCCGCCGACAAACTGCTCGCCTTGCCTCCTCGCCGGCGGCATATTTCAAGGCGAAATTATGCTGGCCTTTTTATTCAAAGTCTGGGGTTTGGCCAAACCCTATCGGGTACGGCTGTTTCTCGGGGTGTTGACGGGGATCATCGGCGGGCTGATTGCGCCGTTGATGATTGCCACCGCCATGTTTGTTTATGGGGCGGTATTCCCGTCGCCGGACAAACAAGGGGGAGTGCAGTTGCCGATTCGTCATTTGCCGGCCTTTGCGGAGGAATGGTTTAAAAATGCGCGGACAGCGCTTGAAAGCGGCGTGCACAGCCATCAGTGGGCCGTGGCGGCGCTCATCGCGGCGGTACCGATCATTGCGTTTTTGCGCGGACTGTTCGGTTATCTGAATGTTTATTTCCTGCAATGGACGGCGGTCCGGACCATAGCGGACCTGCGCACGCGCCTGTTTGCTCATCTGTTGAATCTCTCCGCGGGTTTTTACAGCGAGAACTCCACGGGCCAGCTCATTTCGAGGATCATGAACGACACCGCCTCGCTCCAAAATATTCTCAGTGGCGCGACTTCCGTCATCGTGCGGGATCCCATCATCATGGTCAGCGTATTGGGCATGTTGCTCTGGCAGCAGCCCAGGCTCACGTTGATTACCATGGTGGTGCTGCCGGCGGGCATGATCCCCATTGTCATTTACAGCCGCAAAATCCGCCGCGCCAGTCGTGAGATTCAGACCCAATTTGCCGAACTGACGCAAATCATGACCGAAGCCTTCACCGGCCACCGCGTCGTCAAGGCCTACAATCTCGAAAACATCGTTGCCGAACAATTCCGTGCCACCGTTCGCAAATCAATCGGCAATTATATGCGTATCATCCGCGCCAATGAGATTCCCGCCGCGTTGATTGAGTTTTTCGGCGCGTGCGGGGTGGCATTGTTGCTGGCGTATTTGATTTATCTGTCAAAGACACGACCCAATTCCACTGACTTTCTGCAATTGATCTTCAGCATTGTCGTGATGTATCCGCCGATGAAAAACCTGACGCGGTTGCAAAACCAGATCATCCAGGCGCGCGCCGCCAGCGAACGCGCGTTCGCGCTGCTGGAAACGCAAAGCACCGTTCCTGAGCCCGCCCCGCCCCGGCTGCTCCAGGCGGCGGGTGCCGACATCCGGTTCGATCACGTCCATTTCGCCTATGGTGAAAAGACGGCGGTGCATGACATCAACCTGGAAATCAAGGCCGGCCAGCTGGTTGCCCTCGTGGGGGCCAGTGGATCGGGTAAAACGACGCTCGCCAATTTACTGCTGCGCTTTTACGACCCGCAACACGGCGCCATCCGCATTGGCGGCGTGGACATCCGGGAGTTTGCCACGCGCGATCTCCGCAACCAGATGGCTGTCGTCACGCAGGAAACCATCTTGTTCGATGACACCATCCGCCGAAACATTGAGCTGGGCCGCCTCGGTGCGACCAGGGAGGAGGTCATCACCGCCGCCCGGCATGCCCATGCCTACGACTTCATCACGCAAAAACCGCAGGGCTTCGACGCCATCATCGGCGAGAAGGGCGTGACGCTTTCCGGCGGCCAGCGCCAGCGCCTGGCCATTGCCCGCGCCGTGCTGCGCAACGCGCCCATCCTCATCCTCGATGAAGCGACGAATGCCCTCGACACCGAATCCGAACGCGAAGTGCAAACCGAGCTCGACGAACTGATGAAAGGCCGTACGACCCTGTGCATCGCGCACCGGCTCTCGACCATTCTGCATGCGGACATGATCGTGGTGCTGGACCAGGGCCGCATTGTTGAAACCGGCAGGCATGCGGAGTTGATCCAGTGCGGTGGCATTTATCAAAAGCTCTATGAACTCCAGTTTCTAAGCTGACTTTAGGCGTCCAGATAGGAGACGCGGAATTTTGCGAGTTCCACCCGGGCGTCGGCATCGTGCAGGAGCAGCAGCGGTTTATTGCCGTAAAAGGAAGCCCATTGCGTAAACGTGCTTTGGGGGCCGAAAATATAATCACACCCGGCCAGGGCGCAAAGGTCGCCCACCGGTGAACCGGCGCCAAGTCCGACCGATAATCCCGGAAATTCGTCTGCGGTTCGCGATTCGTCGCTGCAAACGAAAAAGGCAACTTTGCGCTCCGGGAATTGCGCGGCGAATTCCTGCATCCAGCCGGCATATCGCGCAGCGGGGAAAAAATACCTGCCCCCCCGCCAAACGCGATAATCTCCATGGCGAATGTGAACGCCGACAACGATGTCCGCGTCGCGCCGCAGGCGTTCCACCGCTTCGCGGCTGGCGCGTTCATACTCTTCGATGGGCCGGAAATAGTCCCTGATTTTTTCCGCGTGCCGCTGTATCCAGTCCGTCGGCGCGCGAAACTTCCAGCCATGCGCAAGGACAATCCGGGCGTCACGGATTTGGGCCTGGATTTCCGGTCCATCCAGCGGCATGACTTTTGACCCCGGCTTTTCGCGCAGCGTGACCACCTTCCGGCCGAAAATCGGGAAGTGCTCGTTCCAAATGCTGCCGTAGCAGACCAGCTGGTAACAAATCCGTGTTTTGCGGAGTGCGGCGGCCACGCCGGGAACAACGTCCAGCCAGCTCCGCTGCTTCGCAACCGGATACCGGCAATAGATGTCCCGGCGCGTGGTCTCGAAAAGGTGGGCGTAGGAATGAAATGCGAAGTTGATTATGCGGTGTCCCTGTTCCTCCGCCAGGGCGATGAACTGCGCGAACAGCATCAGCCGGTTGGCGAGACGCCCCGACCGCAGGCTGATGATGAACAATTTCCCATCCTTGAGAAAAGGCTGTCCCGGTTCGGTGGTGAAATGGTCTGGCCGCTCGGACACAGGGCGGAGCAATAGACAACCCGCCGCGGCGCGTAAAGACGAATTTATCCGGGCCGGCCCCGAAAATTCTCGCGCCCGGCGCAGCGCCCGGCCATAATCACTTCTTAAAAATATGGCGCCGCCGTTGAAAATTCTGGCGATCCAGTTCAAATCCCTCGGTGACGCCCTATTGCTGATTCCCTCGCTTCAGGCCATTCGCCGGCGTTATCCCGACTGCGCCTTGCACGCGCTGATATCGGAGGCGGTCGTACCGCTGCTGCAATACGAGCCTTCACTGACACGGCTTTGGTCCATCCCGCGGGTGCGCGGTCGTGTGCGTTTCAAACAAAACTGGCCCATCATTCGCGCGTTGCGGGCGGAACGGTTTGACCGTTCGGTGGATTTTAGCGGCAACGACCGTGGCGCAATTTTAAGTTTGCTGTGCGGCGCGCACGAACGGCTGGGTTTGGATATTCGCGGCGGGTTCCTGGGCCGCCGCTTTTGCCATACCCGGCGCGTTGCTCCGGCACCACTGGATCGCCACGAAGCGTTGCGCTCGTTCGCCATTCTCTCGGCTTGGGACATCACGCCGCCAGATTCAATGGCAATCGAAATTCGCGCCGATCCCGCTTTGGCCGCATCCGCCGTTCAGATTTTGCCGGAAGAAACAATCATTTGTCACATGGGTGCAGGCACGGCGAAGAAACAATGGCCCGTGTCACACTGGGCGGCACTGAACCGAATGGCCACGGCGGCAGGGCTTCGGCTCACATTCACACCCGGCCAAAATGCGCGCGAACATGCGTTGGTGTCCGAATTGAAAGCTCTCGCGCCGGAAGTTTCGGTGCTGCCAGCGCTGGACGTGGCCCGGTTTCTCGCCGTATTGAAACGCGCGCGAGCCCTGATTACCGGCGACACCGGGCCGATGCATTTTGCCGCCGGTTTGGGCGTTCCCCTTATCGCGCTGTTCGGTCCCACCCCGGTCGCGCGTTGGGGGCCGATGGGGCAACGCCAGCAAATCCTCACGGGCGGTCCGTGTCATTGCGAGCCAAACTCGCACGTCTGCCAGGCCACAAATCACTGCATGGCGGCAATTTCGCCCGAACAGGTTTGGGCCAGCCTGCAAAACATTTTAACGCCGGTGTGAAAACACTCAATTGCAGCGGGGTTCCATGAGCGTCGCCACCTCCGCTGGCTATATTGCGACGGGCGCAGGCCGCCGCGACAACAAACTGCCGAACATTTGGATTGTTTGTCGTCGCGCAACCGGATTATTTTCAGCGGCGAAATGAACGACAAAATTCCCTATCTCGACCTCGCGGCGCAGTTGCGTCCGCTGCGCAAGGACCTTGATGCCGCCATCGCGCGGACCATTGACAATTGCTCGTTCTGCCTCGGGCCGGACGTGGCGCAGTTTGAAAAGGACTTCGCCAGATTCATCGGCGCGGAACACTGCACCGGCTTCAACAGCGGCACCTCGGCGTTGCACGTGGCGATGCTGCTGCTCGGCGTCGGCCCCGGCGACGAGGTCGTCACCACGCCATTCACGTTCGTGGCCACGAGCTGGGCCATTTCCTATGTCGGCGCGAAACCGGTTTTTGTGGACGTTGACGACGCCACGTTCAATCTCGACCCCAGGCTGGTCGAACGCGCCATCACGCCGCGCACCAAGGCCGTCATGCCCGTGCATCTTTACGGCCATCCGTTTGACGTGGACCCGATTCTGGCGGTTTGCCGGAAACACAAGCTCCCGCTGGTCGAGGACACGGCGCAGGCGCACGGCGCAAAGTTCAAGGGCAAAACGGTCGGCACGTTCGGTGAAATTTCCTGTTTCAGTTTTTATCCGGGCAAAAACCTTGGAGCCTGCGGCGAGGGCGGCGCGCTGTTGACCAACAACCCGGCTTTTGACAAACGCGCCCGCGCCCTGCGCGAGCACGGCTCCACCGTGCGTTATTATCACGACGAAGTCGGATACAATTACCGTATGGAAGGCTTTCAAGGCGCGGTGCTCGGCGTGAAGCTGAAACATCTGGCAAAATGGACGGCGGAACGCCGCCGGGTGGCGCATCGCTACCATGAACTGCTGGCGGACACGCCGCTGCAACTGCCGCGCGAAGCCGCCTGGGGCGAAAGCGCGTATCATCTTTACGTCGTGCGCCATCCGCGCCGCGATGATTTGAAGAAACATCTCGAAGCCAACGGCGTCGGTTGCGCGTTGCATTATCCGTGGCCGGTGCACCTGCAAAAGTGCTACGCGAACCTCGGCCACAAGCCCGGCGATTTCCCCGTCGCCGAAAAAGCCGCGCGCGAATGCCTCAGCCTGCCGATCTATCCCGAACTGACCGACGCGCAAATCCAGCGTGTTGTTGTAGCCATCAAAGACTTTTTCGGCAAATAACGGAATTATCCCCTTCGCATAAGTAAATGCGGGGTTGGGTGGTGGGCTGCTTTGAATCGCTCAATTTCACGATGTCCTCAATTTCCCAAACCCTGTTGGCAATTACCAGGCCGGGCTGGACACCGTTCGCGGCGACGACACGCAATTGCAGCAGGTGTTCATGAATCTTCTGCTCAACGCGCTCGAAGCGATGGGCACGAACGGTGTGTTGACCGTCAACACGGAAGCGGTGCAGGGCGAACGCAGCGGGCGGCAATTGCGGATCAATATTCAAGATACCGGTGTGGGCATCGCGCCGGAAAATCTGGAGCGCTTGTTCGAGCCGTTTTTCACGACCAAAAAAACGGCACGGGCCTGGGGCTGGCCATCAGCCAGCGCATTGCGCTGGAACATCATGGCGTGATTCACGTGCAAAGCGACCCCGGCAAAGGCTCGCGGTTCAGCCTGTCGCTGCCGGCGTTCACGGCGGCCTGACTGGCGGGCAATGCAGCCGCGAGCTTCAGCTTGCACCCCGAACACGACTTGAAGATCACATCTGCTCTTCCGCGAACAGACGATTAAATTTTACTCCCCGAGCAGGTGATACGGCTGGGCGACATCGTCGCCGACGTGAGTTTTCGGCGCGGCCTTGAGCGAGAAGGTGAAGGCGACGGTGAAGTCCTTCGGGCCGTTGCCGTTGTCCATCAGGCGGAAAGTCAGTGCGCCGGTCCAGCTCCGCAGGTCGCGATAGATCGTGTAATCTTGTTCCTGCAAGCGGCCGTCCGCGGCGTTGAAATCGTGCTGCGTGCGGAAACCCCAGTTGTCATTCAGCCGGTAAAAAAACGTGCTGGTGATGTAATTGTCACTTTCCGTAAAGCCATCAAATCCGCTGCGCAAATACCAGTAGCCGAGTCCCCAGCTCCAGCGTTCATTCGGCGTGAAGGTGAGTTGATCAAACGCCAGGTTCAAATGGCCGCCGTTGATGGCGTAGCGCAGTTGCGAATCCAGCACGATCCACGAGCGCGGCTTGAACGCGAGGTCGGAGTAAAGATCGCTGAACGTCTCCTGCTGGCTGAACGGTTCGTCGAGATTGGGTTGATCCTGGCCCGGGGTGAGCCGCCAGTCCAACAACACGTTCCAATCGAGCAGATTGTCGAGCTGTCCGTCGCGCTTGGTTTGGAGCGTGTTGCGCAGGCCGAAACGAATCACATTCTCGCTGTCAATGGAATCAATGTTGTTGTAATCGGGGAATTGAACCGGCAACAGCAGCAGGCTGGGCAACGCGGAATCGAATTGCGGCAGTTGCGCCGGCGGCGTGCTGGGCGTGGGCACATAGGCGTAAGTCACCGACGGCTCGATGATGTGGCGCAAACCATCAATGGCCAGGAGTGAATTCGTCGCGCCGGCCCAAAGATGGGAGGCCTTGAACGAAGTTTCAACGCCGGTATTGAACACGCGGCGATAGGCTTCATCGTTCGTGCCGCCGGGTCCGCTCTCCGTGCTGTAATAGGTGAAGCGTCCGCCGACGCGCGGGGTGATGTTCAGCCAGCCAAAAAATGTCTCCGGCAACAGCAATTGATGAAACGTGTCCGCGCGGGAGGCGGAATAATTCGGCGGCGTTGGTCCGTTTGTGTCCGCAAAATACATCCGGTAATAGCCTGCCGAACTTTCGCTCTCGTAATAAAACGGCGTGTTGAAAACCTGCTGGCGATAACCGGTGAGCCTCACGTCGGGCAGGCGTTCAACCTGGTTGAAGAAATTATTTACCTGCGGCGTGGTCTCGGCGTCGAGACTCCAGTTGTTCCAATACTTGTTGACCTCGGTGAACGTGTTTGGCTGCGGATTATCGCGATAGGCGCCCTCGAAAAAATCATGCAGCACGAGCGGATCGCTCTGGTAATTCACGAGCGCCTTCAAGTTCAAATTGGTGGCCGGGGTCGCCTGGTAGCCGAAGTAAAAGCGCTGCCGGTTTTCGGGAATTCCATTGGTCCACGGCGTGCCATTCGTGCCGGAGGTCGAATCCTGGTCATGCAGGTAATAATACTTGAACTGCGCCTCGCCCCATTGACCGAGGTGCAGATTCAAGTCCGGCCCCGCACCCACGCCCGGTTTCTCGCGATAGTCCAGATGAATCTTTCCGTCCACCGTATCGTTGAGATACCACGTGTAAGTGTTGAGTAAAAACGGCCCGTAGGCGCTGCGGTAGCCGGGTAGAAAATTCCAATTGTTCGCCCGCGGCCCCAGTTCGCGCCGGTAATACGGAAAGTAAAATGTCGGCACACCGTCCACATAAACCACGGCGTTCCACATCTCGACGTATTTCCCGGGGACAATTTTTATGCGGCTGGCGCGCACGCGGATCGCCGGGTCGCTCACGTCGTCGGTCGTGACCAGAGCGTGGCGCGCGGTGTAGGTTTTATTGGTCGTGTCGCCTTGTAATTGCCGGCCTTGCGCGAACACCGGCGGTTTGCCCGTGCGAAATTGTTCGCTCTGCATCTGGTGCGTTATGAAATTGTAGCGGATGTGTTCGCCGGTCCAGATTAGATTGCCTTCCTCGATGCGCACGTGACCGTCGGCCACCGCCTCGCCCGTCTGTCTGTTCACCGACGCGCAGTCTGCCGTCAGCACCGTCCCGCCGTATTTCACACAGAGGCCGTTGGTGCCGGTCGCCGTGTCTCCCACAATGTCCACGCTGCCGATTGGCGCGCCGGGAATGATTTGATTGAGCGCCATCACTTCCCACGACGGCGGCTCCTGTGCCGGGGCAACGAACGGAAAAAGCGCGAACAAAAAAACGAGCGGAACAATGGCAGGCAATCTTCTCATCAGGCGCAGCCAATTAAACAGAACGCTTTCCAACTGCCAAGCGGATTTGAACTGTAGCGCCGGCTGTGAGCGCATCTTAATTTATGAGCAGGTCTCCATATGACCGGAACCAAAGTTTGTCTCATAAAGACGGACTTTTCTTCCCTTTTGACTGAGACAAACTTTGGTTCCGGTCATAGAAACCTCAATTTCTCGAGGAAAACTGGTGCGCGCGAGAGGACTTGAACCTCCAATCCTTTCGGAACCAGATCCTAAGTCTGGCGCGTCTGCCATTCCGCCACGCGCGCAACCGGCATCAACTTGCGCCGTGTACTGCAGAATCTCAAGCCCGGTTTTGCAGCGCGCGATTGCGCAAGCCGGAAGGTTTGTTTAGGTTCATGTCATGTCACTTTGTTTCAGGTTGGTGGGCGGTGCCTGCGTTGTGTGGCTCGCGGTCGCGTTGAGTGGTTGCACGCCGTCGGGGCGAAGCCAGTTGAGCGAGGAAAAAGAGCCGCATTTCGTTCTGGGCAAAAGCCGCGTCAACGCAATGGATTTTCAAGGCGCGATTGAAGCGTTCGAGCAATCGCTGGAGGCAAATCCCCATTCAGCGACGGCGCATTTTGAACTCGGCTGGCTTTACGATGAAAAGACATCCGATCCCGCCGCGGCGGTTTATCATTATCAGGAGTATTTGAAGTTAAACCCAAACGCCGACAACGCGGACGTCATCAAACAGCGCATTTACCGCTGCAAACAGCAACTGGCCGCGGATGTATTGCCGTTGCCGAGCGCACCCGCCGCGCAGCAGCAATTGGAAAGACTTTCCGATCAAAACCGGCAATTGCAGGACGAAGTCGGCAAATGGCGCGCGTATTACGCAAGTCAACTGGCGGCGGCCAAAACCAATACGCCCCCAGCGCTCATTTACAGCGCGCGGGAGCCAGCCACAAATCCAACACCGGTTCCACCAGCGCAAACTATTTCCACCACGCCAGCCGGTGCGAACACGGGCCGTCCCACAAATCCGAAGCCAGCCGCCACCGCGCCGCGCACGCACACGGTCGTCGCGGGCGAAACGGCGATGGGCATCACGCGCAAATTCGGCGTGAAACTCAGCGCATTGCAGGCGGCGAATCCGGGCGTGAACCTGGGCCGGATTCGCGCCGGCCAGGTCTTGAACCTTCCATCATCCTGATCGGCCCGCATGATTCCGCGTCTCACCTTTCTTTCGATTGCGGCATTTTGGGTCGCGATGAATGTGCTGTTATGGCGCTCGGAATATGGTTCGCGCGGCAGTGGCATTCCCGTGCCGGTGGATTTGGTGTGGCGGAAAGTATTGACCGCGCCGGACACCTCGTCACTCACGGTTTATCAAGACGGGCAAAAAACCGGCTTCTGCGAATTTTCCACCAGCGTCGAACAGGCCATGGCCGTGCTGGATGAAGACAAACCGCCGCCGGAAGGCATCGTCGCGCGCGCCGGCTACCAGATCCGGTTTGATGGCAACGTGAGTGTCGGCGAATACGCAAACCGGCTCACCTTCAATGGCCGCATTCAATTTTCGTCCAGCCGCGCCTGGCACGAATTATATCTGAAATTATCATCGCATGGTGCCGCGGTGGAAATTCATTCTGCCGCCACCAACCAAACCATTCATTTGAAAATCACCGGCGACGGCGCGGTCATCGAACGGGATTTCACCTTTGCCGATTTGCAAAATCCCAACACGTTGCTGCACACGTTCGCCGGGGATTTCGGCGGCGGACTGTTGAGCGATCTGGATTTGCCTGCCGTTCCGCAAACACCGATTGCACTCGCCGGCAGTCTCCGCTGGGCAGCGCATCACGACCGGCTGATGGTGGGCCGCGAACCGGTGTCGGCCTACCGTCTGGAAACGCGTGTGCTCGACCATCCGATCGTCATTTACGTCAGCACCCTGGGTGAAATTTTGCGCGTTGAATTGCCGGGGGGCATGACCGCGGTGCTCGACCAGCTGGGCGGTTCTTGAAACGCACACCATGATCGAATTCATCCATCTCGTCAAGAAATTCGGCGACCTTGTGGCGGTCAATGACGTTACGCTCACCGTGCCGCGGGGCGAATTTTTCGCCATGCTGGGGCCGAACGCCGCGGGAAAAACAACCACGCTGAAAATTCTCGCCGGCCTGATGAAACCCACCTCCGGTTGTGCGCGGGTGTGCGGTTTTGACATGCAATTGCAACCGCTGGAAGCGCGGCGGCGCATTGCTTACGTCCCCGATTTTCCGTTTCTCTACGACAAGTTGACGGCCGGGGAATTTTTCCGCTTCACCGGCCAGTTGTTCCAGATGGATGACGCAAGCATCGAGACGAACGCGCAGGAATTGGTCGCGCGTTTTCATCTGGATGAATTCGTGAATCACCCGCTCGAAGGCCTTTCGCACGGCACGCGCCAGCGCGTGGCCATCGTGTCCGCGCTGCTGCACGACCCGGAGGTGTTTGTGATTGACGAGCCGATGGTGGGCCTGGACCCGCAGCACGCCCGCGTGGTGAAGGACGTGCTGAAAGAACGCTCAGTCAAAGGCATGACCGTGCTCGTCTCCACACATCAGTTGAGCGTGGCCGAGGAAATAGCCGACCGCATCGGCATCATTCACAACGGGCGATTGATTGCCGTGGGCAACCGCGATGAACTGCGCCGGCAGAGCGGTGCCGCCGGCCCGCTTGAAGACATATTCCTGGCACTGACTGCAAACGGAAAGTGAGGAAATCTTTGGTGGTTAAATTCTGACCCGAATTATTTAGCGTTCGGATTTGAGGCGCTGGTTGTGTTTTTCGACATCCCGACTCCCAGGTGGTTCCCGATAATTTTGCAAGCGCAGTGTTCATCAAAAAGTGCCCATGGCAATGGTGAACGGTATGGCGCGAATGTCAGCCAGTGGGCGGGTCAAACCGCACAACCGGCTTTTACCGTTTTCGGAGAAAATCCCCACCAGAACGACGAGTATCTCCATCTGGATGCGATACAGTTTCCCACTCAATCCGTGCCCGAACCAAGCGAGCTTGCTTTGATCGCGGCCGGAGGGTTGATATTTGGCTTCCACCGTTCTTGGCGAGACGGTACGAAAAAGCCGCCCCGATTTCCCGGAGCGGCCTTGTTGTAATGTGCTCGGTGAGCGAAGAAATTGTGCGGCGAGACGTTCAGCCCTTGCCGCCGAAACTCACGTAATCGTCCAGATCCAGAACGTCGAACCACGTCACGATGTCCGTGCGCTTGGGTGCGCCGCTCTTGTGCAGGCCGTTGAAAAATTCGCGCGAATCCGGATTGTCCGGCGCGCGCTGTTCCTGCCACGCCGTCCAGGCGGCGATTTCCGGCGCGGTCCGTTTATGCTTCGCATGGGCGTTGATCCATTCGAGAACTTCGGTGTCACTTTTGTTCAGTTGCTTTTTTAACGCCTCGGGGTCAATGCCCGCGAACGTCAAAAACTGCTGGTCGAGCGGGCAGGCGTAATGGTAATCGCCGTTTTTGCCGGCGATTTCCGCCCGGCCCTTGTCGAGGCAGCGCGGCAGAATCACGTAGCCGCCCAGGCGGACACGCGGACTGCGCGGGGGTTGTTTGGTCAGATCAGGAGTGTGCAATGACATGATCGTTTTAATTTGGTTTTTGTTTCGTCGCGTTGCCGGCAGGCGCCGGATGAGACGACTTGCTTAAATTGCACCGAAAATGCCGAATTGCAAGTGGCGCGCAAAATTTTTATCATGGTCGCGTGAAACACTCGGGAAAAGCCGTGCTTGCCGCATTACGCCTCATCGGTTTGTCCGGTGCGGCGGTGATTGCGCTGCTGGTGGGTGCCTTGCTGGCCAAAGTTATCGGGGCATTCGTACTGCAATATTTGACCTGGGCGCTTGTCGGCCTTTGGGGGTTGTTCACCGTCTTCACCTTTTATTTCTTCCGCGACCCCGACCCGATGGTGCCGGCCGGCCCTGACCTCGTCATTGCGCCCGGTCACGGCAAAGTGGACGTGATTGACACGACAACCGAGACGGAATTCATGGGTGGCGAATGCCAGCGCATTTCGATTTTTCTTTCAGTGATTGACGTTCATGTCCAATGTGCGCCGGTGACGGGCCGCATCGCTTTTTTCAAGCACACGCCCGGCCAATACCTCAACGCGATGAAAACCGACTCCGCGCGGTTTAATGAAAACGTGCTCATCGGCCTTGACGCCGCCGAGCCGCGCGGCGAAAAAGTCGGCGTGCGCCTCATCGCCGGCCTCATCGCGCGCCGCATCGTGCCGTGGATCAGTCCAAACGACGCCGTCCAGCGCGGCGAACGCATCAGCCTGATTCAATTTGGGTCGCGCGTGGAGGTTTATCTGCCACGCCGCGCCAAAATCAAAGTGAATCCCGGCGACAAGGTGATCGGCGGCGAAACCGTGATTGCCGCGTTTGTTTGAATTATGAGCGGGTCCGTTCCACAAACAACACTGCCCGACGATTCGGATGAAAGCCGGTTGAAAATTTATTTTCTGCCGAACCTGCTGACCGCGGGCAATCTGTTCTGCGGCTTCGTGGCGCTGACCAAAATCGTCGAGGCCGACCCGCTGGGCGATAATTATGTCAGCCAGATTTACCTCGCCCTCATATTCATTTTGCTCGCGTGTGTTTGCGATTTGTTCGACGGGCGCGTGGCGCGTTGGGGCGGTGCCGACAGCCCGTTCGGACGTGAATTCGATTCGCTGGCGGATTTGATTTCGTTCGGCGTCGCCCCGGCGTTCCTGGTGCACCGGATCGTGCTGCGCGACGTGTTTCCCGAACATCCGGAAATCGGCTGGTTCATCGCCTCCATTTATCTGATTTGCGGCGCCTTCCGGCTGGCTCGGTTCAATGTGCTGTCCACGCAGCCGGGCGGCAGCGGCAGGGAATTTGTCGGCTTTCCCATTCCCTCGGCGGCGGCCTTGGTGGCGTCGCTGACGCTCTTCATCATGTGGGTGGAGGAAAAGGATTTCCCCAAGGGCAAATGGCGGTTTTTGCTGCCGGTGCTGATGCTGTTCTTGTCGTGGATGATGGTGAGCCACGTGCGTTACCCAAGCTTCAAATCACTGGACTTGCGTGCGACCCGGACCTTCACCAAAACGCTGGTGGCGATTTTGTTTGTCGGCGGTGTGGTCGTTTTACGGGGGAAAATCCTGGTGTTCCTTCTACCGCTGTTTTTCACGGCGTATTTGATTTACGGATTTGTGCGGCCGAGCATTTCGCGCGCCTGGCGCCGGGAAATTGAAGATGAAGACGAGGACGAACCGGACACAGCGCACTGAAAACCATGCCGGAACTGCCACCCATTTTACTTTCCGCCCTGACCGGTTTTGTCAGTGGCTTCCTGCTTTCCGTGCCCGTCGGCCCGGTGAATCTCACCATCATCAACGAGGGCGCGCGGCGTGGCTTCAAATGGGCGGGGCGCATCGGCCTCGGCGCTTCGGTCATGGATGTGATTTATTGCACAATTGCATTCACAGGATTTTCGTCCTTCTTTGGCAGCCCGATTGTGAAAACGTCCATGGAAGTGTTCAGCTTCGCGTTCATGCTGTTTCTGGGCGTAAAATTTCTTTCGGCAAAAACCGTGATCGCGCCCACGCAACTCGGCGCGGCGGCCAGCCGGATTGAGCAGCGCATTGACGAAAAATTACACCCGCACTCAGCGTTCATGATCGGCTTCGCGCGCGTGTTGGGCAACGTGGGCGTGTTGTTGTTTTGGATCGTGGCGGCCGCCTACTTCATGTCGCACGAGGCCTATTTCACCTCCTACGAGTGGGTGGAGGACACCATCACCGCCAAAGCGGCGTTCATTGCCGGCGTGGCGCTGGGCGCGAATTTGTGGTTCTGCGCGCTCAGCTACGGCGTGGCGCGCAAGCGAAGGCAGTTCAGCGAACAAACCCTGCTGCGCATGGAGCGCTTTTCCGGGATTTGCCTGCTTGGCATCGGATTATACGACGGCGGGCACATCGCGTTGCAGTTGGCGCGGCATAGACATGGATTCTAAAATGCCGCTGCGCGAAAATTTTTCCACCATCAAACTATGTTAAAAGCTGGAATCGTCGGTCTGCCCAACGTCGGGAAATCCACGTTGTTCAATGCCGTCACCCGCTCGCACAAGGCGCCGGCGGAGAATTACCCTTTTTGCACCATCGAGCCGAACCTCGGCGTCGTTTCCGTGCCGGAGCCGCGGCTCGAACCGCTCGCCAGGATTGCGAAAACGCAGACCATCATTCCCACGACGATTGAATTCGTGGACATCGCCGGCCTCGTGAAAGGCTCGTCGCACGGCGAAGGCCTGGGCAACAAGTTTTTGAGCCACATCCGCGAAGTGGACGCCATCCTGCATGTCGTCCGTTGCTTCGAAGACCCCGACATCGTCCATGTCACGGGCAGTGTGGATCCCGTGCGCGACATCGAAATCGTTACCACCGAACTCGTGCTGGCCGACATCGAGGCGGTCAAAAAGCGGCGGGAAAAAATCGCCAAGGACGTGAAACGCGCGGACAAACATGCGCAACTGGAGGAGCACCTGCTGGAAAAGGTTGGCGCTCATCTGGACACGGGCAAGCCGGCCAACACGCTGGCGCTACCCCTTTCGCCCGATGAAAAAATCATCCTGCGCGGCTTCTTCCTCCTGACCGACAAACCAGTGGTTTTCGCGTGCAACGTGAAGGAGGGCGATCTCGCCACCGCCGGCCAAAATCCCTTCGTCCAAAAAGTGCGCGACCACGTGAAGACGCAGCTCGCCTGCGAAGCCGTCGTCGTCAGCGCGCAGATTGAAAGCGACCTGGTTGATTTGGCGCCGGACGAGGCGAAGGAATTTTTGAAGGAACTCGGCGTGGCCGAATCCGGCGCCGGGCAACTCATTCGGGCCGCGTATCACGTGCTCGGCCTGCGGACGTTTTTCACCTTCAATGAAAAGGAGGTCCGCGCGTGGACGATTCACGCCGGCGACACGGCCGTGAAGGCCGCCGGCACCATTCACACCGACTTCGAGCGCGGGTTCATCAAGGCGGAGACGGTGAACTGGGATGACTTGGTGAAGTGCGGCTCGGTCGGCCACGCCCGCGAAACCGGCCACTACCGCATCGAAGGCCGCGATTACGTCGTCAAGGACGGCGACGTGCTGCTGTTCAAATTCAACGTCTGATTTTGTTCGGAGGGGCGAGCTCTGCGAGCCCAAATCTGTCGGAGGGTCGGGCTCCGCGAGACCCAAACTTTGCGAAGAGATTGGGGCGTCGTGGCACTCCGCCCTCCGAAGGCAAACCATCCCCCGCCCGGAGACACCACCACCATGCTTGACTGAGGATTCCGTTCTGCTATCTTTGCCTCGTGAACAGCAAGCAAGTGAACAATGCAGCCAGCAACCGGTATTTCTTTTATTGGTTTTGGCCGGCAGGCGCGCACTTGCGGCTGCGATAGAACTTTAACCAAACAAATCGCCGCAGGTCGCCTTGACGCCTGCGGCGTTTTTGTTTTGCGACCTTCGGCCAACCCGTAAACAACCCATGATCATCGTGCTTAAACCCCGGATTTCGAGGAAGGAGGAGCGCTCCGTCCTCAAGGAAATCCGCAACCTCGGCTACATCCCCCACGTCATGCGCGGCGTGGCGCGCACCGTCATCGGCGCCATCGGCGACGAACTCACCCATGCCAACCTCGAAACGCTGGTCTCGCAATTCCCGCGCGCGGTCGAAAGCGTCACGCCCATCCAGAAGCGTTACAAGCTCATCAGCCGCGAGGCGCACCCGGCCAACTCCACCATCCGCGTCCGCGAACACGTCATCGGCGGCGAACAATTCCACGTCATGGCCGGCCCGTGCTCGGTCGAAAGCGAGAAGCAACTGCTCGCCACCGCCGAGGCGGTGAAGGCCGCCGGGGCGACCTTCCTGCGCGGTGGGGCGTTCAAGCCGCGCACATCGCCCTACGAATTCCAGGGACTGGGCGAAAAGGGCCTGAAGCTGCTCGACAAGGCGCGGCGCGCCACCGGGCTGGCCGTCATCACCGAACTGCTTTCCGAAAACCACGCCGAAATGGTGGCCGAATACACAGACATCATCCAGATCGGTGCGCGCAATTCGCAGAACTTCCAACTTTTGATTGCCGCCGCCAGGACCGGCAAACCCGTCCTGCTCAAGCGCGGACTTTCGATGAAAATCGAGGAGTGGCTGCTCGCGGGCGAATATGTCCTCGCCAACGAAAATCCGAACCTCCTGTTCTGCGAACGCGGCATTCGCACGTTCGAGACCTACACGCGCAACACGCTGGACCTTTCGACCATTCCCATCATCAAGCGCGAATCGCACTGTCCGATCGTGATTGATCCGAGCCAGGGAGCCGGACGCGCGGACCTGGTGGCGGCGATGTGCAAGGGCGCGGTGGCGATGGGCGCGGACGCCCTGTTGATTGAAGTGCATCCCAACCCGGCGGAAGCCTGGAGCGACGGCGCGCAACAGGTATCGTTCGACATGTTCGCGGACCTGATGAAGGAATTGAAGCCATTCATTGCGGCGGCCGGACGGGAATGAGCACAAAGACCGCAAACGCTTTGACACGAATTACACGAATTGCCGCGAATGTAAGTTTTGCCGCGGAGCGGCAATGGAAATTAGCCGGGGACAACGTCCCCGGTAAATGGGAAATGGAGATGCGTCCTGAAGGGACGCTGGAACAGGCAGATTTTAGCCACAAAAGAAGAGAACACAAAGGTTTTTCAAACCGCGAACCACACAGAATACGCGAACAGCTTCAACGCCAAGACACCAAGATTTTTTAACCGCTGATTGACGCTGATGAACGCTGATTCTGTTTGCCGCAAAAAGGCACCCGTCCTTCGCAGTACTGCTATGGAGGGCAGGCAAAAGGCGCAAAGAAACGCTTTTGACACGAATTACACGAATTAACACGAATGTTGGCACAGGACCGGAGGTCCGACAGAGAGTAGCCCACGGTGAAACCGTGGGAATAATATGGAATGGACGCAAGCCCCGGGAGGGGCGAAAGAAGCCAACCGCACTTTTTGGCCGTAACATCCGACAGTCCATTTCCACAGAAGGGAACGAAGGAAGCAAAGATTAGAAACTTCGTTCACTTCGTTTGCTTCTGTGGTTTTTTCCGAAAAAATCTGGCCGCCACAGGTTGACGGGTGCACAATCGCGTCATGGCACGGAAGAAATATTCACGCGCGCAAGTTGAAGCGGCGATCCGGTCCATTCAGTCAGTCTGCAAACGAAAGCCCGGCGACAAGCCATTTGCGGAGGAGTGGGCGGAATACAAGCGCACCGAAAGGGAATTGGAAGAACGAAAATTTCAGCGGCTCGCCGCTTTGGGCAAAAAATCCGCTGCTTAGAGCATTTCCATAAATGATATAGCTTGACGTGATGGCGGCAATATGACAGGAATGGGGCATGCGAGCGATTCCTTTAGCGACCCGTCAGCGCATCATCCAACTCTATGAACAAGGCAAAAGCAC
>JBEKZC010000090.1:0-12630 GCA_049510295.1 Verrucomicrobiota bacterium
GGTTTATTTCCGTTCGCTCCTCTTGGGCGAACTGCACGCCTCGGATGCTGGTGGACTCCGGCCTTCGGCCTACGTCCGCCAGCATCCGAGCAAATCCAAGCAAGTGTAACCTATGTTGTGGCCTTATTTGTCACCCATGTTCTGGCCACATTCCCCCCCCATCCCTCTCCCCGTTTGGGGGGGAGAGGGAGTTATTTCCGTTTGGTGCGGGTGTCGAGATGCGCCCGTCAGGATGCGGGCGGGGGGTTTTTAGTTTGAAATCCCGGTCAGTTATCCGTAAAAAATGGTAATGTCCGATGACACCAATCCTTTCACAAGCGCTGATGTGTTGGTTGACGCAAGGAAGCGCATAAGCATTGGACCGGTTCCCGCCTGGGTGGTTTCATGCCCCTTTGATGCCAATTTCAAGGCGAAAGAAGCAAGTCAGGTCACCCATCTGTTCGTCAGCCGGCAAATCCATGCAGAAAACCGTCAGACTCATTATCACCTGGCGATGCGGTTGGAGACCATGCAGGCGGTGCAACACCAATCTCAATGGCAGCTTCAATTTGAACCGCGCACTCAATTGGTGACGTTGCATTGGATAAAAATTCGCCGGGGAGATCAGGAGTTTGATCATACCAATCTGGGGGAAATCCGTCTGCTTCAGAGGGAAGAAGGTCTGGAAAGATTCGTCATCCATGGTTGGTGCACCTTGCTGTTATTGCTGGAGGACGTTCGTCCCGGTGACATCATCGAATCCTGCCATACCATTGAAACCCGGCCCCGGCTGCTCCCCGGGAATTGTGCCTCCTTCTTTACTTTGCCGCAGGGAATTCCGGTCGGGAAATTTCACTTTTCCCTGCGGTTTAATGAATCCCGTCCCATGAAATGGAAATCAGCTTCCGCGGATTTGAAACCAACCGAGAACCGCGAAAACGGCAATGTCGTGTGGGTCTGGACCGGCGGGAATTATGCAGAACCCGGGCCGGAGCCAAATACTCCGGATTGGCACATATCCTGTCCCTGGATTCAGATATCAGATTGTCCGGATTGGGGAACCGTTGCGGTGGCGATTGCCAAAGCATGGAAAGAAGAAGGCGATGAGACGGTCCTGGCAGAAATCGCGAAAGAAATTGCCGACCAGGAACCGGATACTTTGCTTCGGGTCGAAAAGGCGATTCAACTGGTCCAGGACGAATACCGTTATTTGAGCGTCAATATCGAACCGGGCGGCCAGGTGCCCACCCCCCCGGGAATTGTGGCCCGCAAGCGATATGGCGATTGCAAAGACCTTTCCTTCCTGCTGGTTCATCTGCTCAAACGGTTGGGAATATCTGCACGTCCGATATTGGTGAACACCCAATTAAGAAAATCCATGGCGGCCATGCTGCCCATGGATGGTTTGTTCAACCACGTTGTTGTCGAATTCGAAGTGCCGGGTGAAACCCGCTGGGTGGATGCAACGATGAAACAACAGGGTGGCGGCGCATTAAACCGGTTCATCCCTGATTATGGTGTCGGCCTGCCGGTGGACCCGATGGCCACCCGGTTGATTGAATCCCCACGCGCTCCGGTTCAGGCCAGCCGGTATGAATTGAAGGAGACCATCCTGCTGGACACAACGGGAGCTCCGTCACTTATATCAGTGGTGTTGCATGCCAAAGGCAGTCATGCCGAAGCCCTGCGACAACAATTTGAAAAATCGGGATTGGAGGGGATGGCCGGGGAAAGACTGCAACTCTGCACCAACCGGTTCGTGAGCGCGAAAAGGATTGGCCCCCTTGAATACCGTGATGACCGTGCGGAAAACGAATTTATTCTGGCAGAGGTTTTCGAAATCAACGGCTTCCTGTCCGCACCTCAAAAAGGCGGGATATGCCGGTTTCGCTTCCCCAACAATTTGGTGGTACATACTCTGCAAATGCCTGAACCGGGCGCCCGACGAACACCTTTTTCACTGCCTTATCCGTGTAACATCGTTCATACCATTGTGGTCGAGGCGTCCACCTTGCAGCCCATGGGAATTCGGCGTCACAATGTGGAAAGCCAATTTGTTAAGTTTAATCGCAGTCACAAATGTTTGCATAGGTTCTGGTCAATGACACTTGCTCTCTCGACTTTGGTTGATGCCGTCCCGCCCGATTGCATTGATGAGCATAGGGCCACAGTTGAAGATATCCGGCACCGGTCTTTGTGGGAGATGACTTTGCCGATCGGGTACGCGCATCCCTTCAAAAGAAAGGATTTTGGCTCGCTGCCGCCTGCCCCGCGAAAGCTGACGCCGGATATCGCCTCACCTCAACAAAATCCCAAGCCTGTTCTTCCGCCAAACATCCAAACAGCAAATGGCAGAGACATGATTGGACGAAATCAGCCATCCAATCAACCGGTGAAGCGCCGGCGGAAAAAACATTCACGGCAGGAAGCAAACAGGAAAAAACTGTGGCTGACCGTTGCCATCGTTCTTTGGATTCTGCTTTTCCTCGTTGTAATCAATTCCAAACGATAACTGCGTTTGCGGTGATTGCGCTACGGAAGCGGGAACAACACACCATTCTGCCGCCCAAGCCGACCGTCGAAATCTGATTGAAAATTACATTCTTTCAGCGCACATTCCCGTCATGCAATCCGTTTTTACCGGGCCGGTTTATGTGGTGCGCGACAACATTGACACCGACCAGATCATTCCCGCGCAGTATCTGACGCTCGTGCCGACGATGCCCGACGAATACGAAAAACTCGGCAGCTTCGCGCTTTGCGGCCTGCCCGAGTCGCTCTATCCGGAGCGGTTCGTCAAAAGTGGCAAGCTCGACAGCGAATATCCGATTGTCCTTGCCGGGAAAAATTTCGGCTGCGGCAGTTCGCGTGAGCACGCGCCGATTGCCCTGGGTTCGGCAGGTTGCAAAATCGTTTTGGCCGAGAGTTTCGCGCGCATTTTCTTCCGCAACTCCGTCGCCACCGGCGAACTTTATCCCTGCGAAATCACCGAACGCCTTTGCGATACGCTGAAAAATGGCGATGTGGTCACCGTTGACCTCGATGCGGCCACGGTCACCGCCAAGGCGACCGGCAAGGTTTTTAAATTCAAACCCCTCGGCGACGTCCGCCCGGTCGTGGACGCCGGCGGCTTGTTCAATTACGCGCGGAAAACCGGAATGATTGCAAAGTAAACGATTAATTCTCCCTCACCCCGGCCCTCGGACTAAAATCCCGATTCGGAATCGGGACAAGGAGAGGGGGAATTATCGTCAGTCGGAGTTGACACCTGCGACGCAGAAAATTACGGGATGATCGAGAGCTGTTCCCTCTCCCCGGGGAAGAGGGTCAGGGTGAGGGCGAGACAAAAAACTGGTGAAAACATTGAATCTACTCCCCTGCCCTCGCTTCGTGAAGCTGCTTCCGGGCACGCTCACGCTGGCCCGGCAGCATGCGCTGCCAACGTTCACCGTCGTCCGCAGCAACTCCGCGCCCAACCATCCCGAAGGCTATGCGATCACGATCGACCGCAAAGGTGTAAGGATTGAATTCCGTGAAGCCACCGGTCTGGGGGTTGCCCTGGCGACGATGCGACAATTGCTGCGCCAGTACGACCGCCGTTTGCCGTGCCTGAAAATCCGCGACTGGCCGGATTTTGCGCGGCGCGGCGTGATGCTCGACATTTCGCGGGGTCGCGTGCCCAGGCTCGAAACATTGCTCGAACTGGTCGAGCACCTTGCCGATTTCAAGATCAACGAATTTCAACTCTATTCCGAGCACACGTTCGCCTACCGCCATTACCAATCCGTCTGGCAAAGCTGGGGGGCGCTGACCGGCGAGGAAATTCGCAAGCTCGACGCGCGCTGCCAGCAACTTGGCATTGACCTCGTGCCCAACCAAAATTCCTTCGGCCACCTCCGGTATTTTTTGGAGCATCCCCGGCTTAAAAAACTGGCCGAGGTCCCCGGACCTTACCCCGACTACAGCGGCGAATTTGTCCGCCGTCCTTCGACGCTCGCGCCGGATCATCCCGGCGCCCTGCCCTTCCTGCGCGGACTTTACGATGAATTGTTGCCGAACTTTTCGAGCCGGTTTTTCAACGTTGGTTGCGACGAGACCTGGGATCTGGGCCGGGGCCGGAGTAAAAAACTTTGCGTGGCAAAAGGTCAGGGCCGGGTTTATCTGGATTTTCTCAAACAGATTCATCGGGAGGTTTCCGCGCGCGGCAAACGGACGATGTTCTGGGGCGACATTATTTTGAAATATCCAAAATTGATTCCTGAACTGGCGAAACTTTCTTCCCGTAGCAGCCGACGTGAGTCGGCTCCATCTTCCTCAAATCTTACAGATGATCAGAGCGGACTGATCCCGCAATGCGGGACTGCTGCATCGAATTGCGGTAACATTATTGCGTTAAATTGGGGTTATGAAGCGAATCATCCATTTGACCGCGAGGCCGCGTTGTTTGCCAAATCAAAAATCCCGTTTTACGTCTGCCCCGGCACTTCAACCTGGCAGACGCTGATTGGCCGGCATGACAACGCACTGGCCAACCTGCGCGCCGCCGCCCGGGCCGGCCGTCGGTACGGCGCGATGGGTTATCTCATCACCGATTGGGGTGACGGCGGACACCCGCAACCGCTCGCCGTCAGCTATCTCCCCTACCTGGCCGGCGCGTCGCTGAGTTGGTGCGCCAAAACCTTTGACGAGGCGAAATTGATTCCAGTTTTGAGCCGCGATGTTTTCAAGGACCCGGCCGGCAACGTGGCCAAAGCGGCGTTTGCGCTCGGCCGGGCACATCGGAAATTGAACTTCACCGTTCCCAACGAAACGCCGCTGGGAACGGTCATCGCCGTCCCACCGCCGGAACAGCACGAATTGTTTTGCCGGAACGGATTGAAACATCACTCGTGGATTTCCGGCAAAAACATCCGCGCCACCTTGAAGGAAATTGAAAAACAAGGAGCGCTTCTTAAAATGGGACGGCGTCCGCCTTTGCTTCGCTTTGGCGCGACAAGACACGCCGTCCCTCCCAAAACAAATATCCTCACGCTGGAACTGGATTTGGCCGCGCGCATGGCCGCACAGTCATGCCACTTCATGCTTTGGCAGCAGGCGCGGGCGGCGGGGGAAAACTCAAAGGCAAGGCATTTGGCGCAAACTGGCATCCGTGAATTGCGAAAACTGGAGAAAGACTTCAACGCTTATTGGCCGACACGAAACAAAGCCACGCCGCAGCATTGCTCGGCGTTTTTGAAATGGCGAATCCGGGATTACCACAAGATGTTCTGAAATCGCAAAAAGCCGCCGGGGGTTTTGAAAGGTCTGCCGCAGCGCCGCGCGCGAAATCTTTGCAGCCTGTCAAAACGAATCCACCCAGGCTCCGTCAGGAGCGGCATATTCACGATGTCGCTACGGAGCTTATAATTATTGCGATAAAAACTACAAAGATACCGCGCCGCTGGCGCTATAAATTGCAAAATCATGGATTGCGGCAATGCGCCCCACCCATCATTTGCTTTTCACATCCCACGCGTCGCGCAGGCCGTCGCCGAGAAAGTTCAGCGCCAGCAGCGTCGTGACGAGCACGCCGCCGGGAAAGGCGATGAGCCACCAGTAAATCCGGATCGGGTTGATTTGCGAAACGCCTTCCGCGATGAGCGTGCCCCAGCTCGCCATCGGCGGTTGCACCCCCAGGCCGAGATAACTTAAAAATGATTCGTACAGGATAATGGCCGGCACGGTGAGCGCGAGATAGGTGATGACGACGCCAAAAACGTTCGGGATGATGTGCCGCGCCAAAATATGCACCGGCCCGCCGCCCAGTGAGCGGCTCGCTTCCACGAACGCACGCGTCCGCAGCGACAGCACCTGCCCGCGCACGATTCGCGCCATGGTCAGCCACGACACCGCGCCCAAGCCGACGAACAGGAGCGCCACGCGCAGCGCCCCCGCCAGCGCCGGCGAGCTGCCGACGAAATGTGATTGCTTGAGCATTTCACCGAGTGTGGTTATCAGCACGATCACGAAAATGACCGTCGGCAGTGAATAAAGCACATCCACGATGCGCATCAGCACGTTGTCCACGCGCCCGCCCACGTAACCGGCAATCGCCCCCCACAGCACGCCGATGACGAGGCTCACGCCCGCGCCGACAATGCCGACGAGCAGTGAAATTTGCGCGCCAAACAGAACGCGGGAAAAAACGTCGCGCCCATGGACGTCCGTCCCGAACCAGTGTTGAGCGCCCGGCGACGCAAATTGCGCGTCAGAAAGCTGGTCGGGATTGTGGATTTGGGCAAACGTGCCGCCCATAATTTTCAGGATGATGGGCCACGCGATGATGGCGAGCAGCAGGAAAACCAGATACCACGCGCTGATAACAGCGGCGCGGTTTCGCCGGAATCGCTGCCACGCGCGCTGGCCGGGGCTTGATTGCGGTTGAGGGTTGAGCCGTCTCCGCTCCGCTTCGCCGCGCCAAGGGGTTGAGGGTTGAGGGACAGAATCTCGAACGATGGGAGCGTCTGTTTTTTGTCCCTCAACTCTCAACTTTGAACTCTCAACTTTTTGTTCACTCATATTTCACGCGCGGGTCGAGCAGGGTGTAGGCGAAATCCACCATCAGATTCAGCCCGATGAGCAGCGCGGCATAAAGCAACGAAAGGCCGACCACGACGGTGTAATCGCGGTTCAGTGAACTGTTGACCAGAAAAACGCCGATGCCGGGAATTTGAAAGATGTTTTCGATGACAAACGAACCGGTCAGCAAATCGGCCAGCATCGGACCGGAATAGGAAACAACGGGCAGCACGGCGATGCGGAAGACGTGCCGGAACAGCAACCGGTTTTCGCCCAGTCCCTTGGAGCGCGCCACGGTGACGAATTCGGATTGCATGGCGTTCAACATTCCTTCGCGCATCAACCGGGCGACTTTGCCGGCGAAGAACAGGCCGAGGGCGATGGGCGGCAAAATCATGTGCCATGGGGTTTCCCACAAGCCGACGGGCAGCCATTTTAATTTGATGGCAAATGTCAGAATCAGCAGCGGCGCGACGACGAAACCAGGCACGCACACGATCAGCACGGCAAAAAAACTGCCGACATAATCCGGCCATCGCCCGCGCCGGGCCGCGGTGAAAAAACCGACGGGCAGTCCGACCCCCATCGCAAAGCCGAACGCCAGCGCACCGAGCAGCATGGAGACCGGCAATCCCTGCGCAATGATGTCGTTGACCGTGTGGTTGCGATATTTAAGCGAGACACCGAAATCACCGTGCGCCAGGTCGCCCAGGTAGCGGAAATATTGTTTCCAAACCGGTTCATCGAGATGATATTTCGCTTTCAGGGCGCGCTCGATTTCCGGCGACGCCGGCGCGCGTTCGCGGTCGAACGGCCCGCCGGGGGCAAGGTGCACCAGGGCAAACGCCAGCGCGCTGATGACCAGCAGCAGCGGAATGGCGAAGATGATGCGCTTGAGAAAATACATTGGTCGTTTTATTTAATCGCTGAAATGCGGAAGTACGGGGAAAAATGTGGTAGCACCCGCGTCTCGCGGGTCGTTTCGGGCGGCGCGCCCGAAATCTTCTGGCGGCGCGCGTCACCATCGGCCATCCGTTTCACGCAAGTCGTCTGGGCGCCGATGCAATTCGGCGGGACGCCGAATCGAACCCGCCGGCCGCCGTCGCGCCGGAGCGGCGCTTTGGCGCGCCGCGGAGGCGGAAGGCGGGTGCTACCAACAGCTTTTATTGATTCGATTACCATGCTCCGCGCCTTTTGATTGCCAATGGATTCATTTCGGTTTCACTTTCCGTATCCACTGCAACGGGTGGTTGTCCAGGACGTTCGGGTAAATGCCTTGAATCTTGTTGGTATCGTAATAGTTGATGCCGACATAAAAGTAAATCGGCACGATGGGGACCTCGTCGCGCACGAGGATGGTTTCCGCCTGCTGGAAAAGTTTTTCACGCGCCTTCAAATCCGGTTCCTGGTTCGCCCGCCGGATAAGGTCGTCGTATTGCGCGTTTTTCCAGCCGGTGCGGTTGTTGCCGTCATTACTGGTGAACAAGCCGAGAAATGTGTTCGCGTCGTTGTAGTCGGCCACCCAGCCCGACCGCGAGAGGTCGTAGTCGAGTTGCGACTGCGCGTTCAAATAAGCCGCCCATTCCACCTGCCGCAAATCCATCTGGATGCCCAGTTCATCGCGCCACATTTGCTGCAATTCCACGGCAATCTTTTCATGAATTTTCGAACCGCCACCCGCCGAGGCGTTGAACAGGTATTGGAAGCGGGGAAATCCCCTGCCCCCGGGATAGCCGGCCTCGGCCAGTAATTTCCGCGCCCGCGCCGGATCATAACCCAATCCTTCCGGCGAAATGTAATTGGCCGTGCCATCGGGGACGAGATGCGAAGCGGGCTGCTCGCCGCCCTGGGTGATTTTTTTTACAATGCGTTCCTTGTCCACTGCGAGCGCGAGCGCCTGGCGCACCCGCGGGTCATCAAACGGTTTGCGCGTGACGTTGAAACGGAAAAAGTAGGTGTCGAGGCAGATGAACGTGTGAAAGTCCGGGCGCTGGAGCAGCACATCCAGCAATCCGGCCGGAATCAAGGCCGCATCCCAAACAATGTCCGCCTCGCCGCGTTCATAAAAGCTCAACGCCGCATTCGCCGAGCCAACCGGCAGGATGTCGATGCGGCCCGATTGAGTATGGGCGGCGTCCCAGTAGCGGGGATTTTTGCGCAGGCGGATTTTGTCGTTCAAACGCCAGTAAACCAGTTCGTAGGGCCCGCTGACCGGCAATGGTTTCGCCATCAGCCAGCGGTCGCCGAACTTCTCAATCGTCTGGCGCGGCACCACGCACGTCACCGGTATGGCGCAGATATCGGGGAAAAACGGCGTGGGATGGTTCAGCTCGACGCGCACGGTCAACGGGTCGGACGCACGAACCCCGACGAGCGCCGGGTCCTTGATTTTGCCGGCGCTGAAATCCTCCGCGTTCTTCAGGAAAAAGAGTTGTCCCGCGTATTCGGAAGCGGTGGCCGGATTGAGCGCGCGAATCCACGAATAAACCACGTCGTCCGCCGTGATGGGATCACCGGTGGACCAGACGAGGTTCGTCCGCAAATGAAAGGTGTAGGTGCAACCATCGGGCGAAATTTCCCAGCGTTCCGCCAGGCCGGAGATCGCGCGCGCCGTTTTGGGGTCGAATTGCGTCAATCCCTCGAACAAACCTACCACCACCCGCATGTCGGCCTGGCCGGTCAGGAGGGCCGGATCCAAGGATTGCGGCTCGGCGCCGTTGAGGATGATGAGGTCAGCCGGCGGTTCCTGGCGGACACAGCCGGAAAACAAAATGACGCCGCAAAGTAAAAAAATACCGCCCGTCCCAAAACAAAAACGCGCCCGCAAAAAAATCCGCCGGGCGCGTTGGGAAATGGCCATCGCGTTATTTCGATTGCGTCGGCGCCTCCGGGGCATTGGTTGGCGCAGACAGGGGCAATGACAGCAAATCGTTTGTGGGCGCAGCCGCCGGTTGGGAAACGGGCGGCGTCACCGGCTGGGGCGCGGAAACCGGCACTTGCATTTGTTGTTTTTGTTGCACCTGCTTTTCAAACTCCAACACGTTGCCCTGATTATGCACCTGGTTTTGCAAATAGCCGAGGACCAGGGCCAACCCGAAGAAAATGATGGTCGCGTATTTCGTGACCTTGGTCAGCACATTGCCCGAACCCGCGCCAAACAGCGCGTCCGCCGCCGCCCCGCCAAACGCTATGCCGGCACCGGCGTCTTTTTTTGGCAGTTGAATCAAAATCAGCAGAATCAACAATGCGCAATTGATAACCAGAAAAACCGTCAAAACGGCAACGATGAAACTCATAATCAATTCCTATATTGAATTCCTGATAATGTCAGCAAAACTTCGCGCTTCGAGCGACGCGCCGCCGACCAGCGCGCCGTCCACGTCCGGCTGGCCCATCAACTCGCGCGCGTTCGCCGGTTTCACACTGCCGCCGTATTGAATGCGGACTTTTTTGGCGACGGCTTCGTCAAAAATCTTCACCAGCAGCGAACGAATGAAGGCGTGCGCGTCCTGCGCCTGCTGCGTGGTCGCCGTTTTGCCCGTGCCGATGGCCCAAACCGGTTCGTAAGCAACGATGGTCTCAACCATTTGTTCTTTCGTCAAACCGGCGAGGCTGCCGCGCACTTGCGTCTCCAAAACCTTTTCCGTCTGTCCCTCCTCGCGCTCGGCGAGCGTTTCACCAACACAGACGATGGGTTTAAGCGAGGCGCCATGGGCCGCCGCCGCCTTTCGGGCAATGAGCGCGTTGGATTCCTTTTGATACTGGCGCCGCTCGGAATGGCCGAGAATGACGTAGCGCACGGAAAATTCCTTGAGCATCCCGGCGCAAATCTCGCCGGTAAACGCGCCAAAATTCTGCCCGCTCATGTTTTGCGCGCCGAGCCGGAGGTTCGAATCAAGGATGACCTTCGACACCGATTCCAGCGCCGTGAATGGCGGGCAGATGACGATGTCCACTTCCCGGATATTGGCCAGTTCCAGCTTGAGGTTGCCGACCAACGCCAGCGCCTCGGCCGCCGTTTTGTTCATCTTCCAGTTGCCGGCAATAATCAATTTACGTTCTTTGTTCATGTCTTAAAAATCGTCCTCGTCCTCGTTCTCGTCCTCGGCATCCCGATTACGAGAACGAGGACGAAGGACGAGGAGGATAAATTATTTTTTGTCCATCTCCGCGGCTTTGGGCCTTTGCGTCTTTGCGTTAAATTCATCTGTCTGACAGCGCCGCGACGCCGGGCAGGACCGCGCCTTCCAAAAATTCCAAACTCGCGCCGCCGCCGGTGCTCATGAACGTCACCTTGTCGCCCAGCCTGGCCTTGTTGAGCGCCTTCACGCTGTCGCCGCCACCGATGATGCTCTTCGCGCCGTTCTTTTGTGTCGCGTCCGCCACGGCCTGCGCGATGGCGTTCGTGCCGGCGGCAAATTGTTTATTCTCGAACAGACCCATCGGGCCGTTCCACAAAATCGTCTTCGCGTTAATGATCTCGGCCGCATACGCGAACACGGTGGCGGGGCCGATGTCCAGCCCTGCCGCATCGTCCGGACAATTCATGTCCGAGCTGGTGCGCGGATTCTGCCATTCGATGACCGGCTTGCCCTTTTTATCAAGCTTGTCGGTCTTCACCGGCACGGCCACCACATCGTCCACCGGCAAAAGGAATTTAACCTTCCTGGCCTTGGCCTTTTCGAGCGCCGACTTGGCGATGTTGATCGCATCCGGTTCAACCAGCGATTTGCCGGTCTTGTAACCCTGCGCCAGGCGGAACGTGTAAGCCATCGCGCCGCCAATCAAGATCGTGTCCGCCTTTTCCAGCAACCGGTCAATCACTTTGATTTTGTCGGAAACTTTTGCGCCGCCGAGAATGACGACAAACGGGCGTGCTGGTTTTTCCAGTTCGTCGCCGAGGAATTTCAATTCGCGCTCCATCAGCAAACCGGCGGCGCACTTGCCGCCGCGCTTGGCGACGATGCGGGCGACGCCTTCCGTCGAGGCGTGCGCGCGATGCGCCGAGCCGAACGCGTCGTTCACATAAACGTCGGCGACCTTCGCCAGTTTTTCGGCAAACGCCGGGTCATTTTTCTCCTCCTCGTTGTAATACCGGACGTTTTCGAGCAGCAGCACGTCGCCGTTTTTCATGCCGGCAACGGCATTCTCGACCTTTTCGCCGATGCAATCGTCCACGAACCCGACGCGTTTGCCGAGCAGTTCGGACAATTTGACCGCGACCGGCTTCAGCGACATCGTCACGTCGCGTTTGCCTTTGGGCCGGCCGAGATGCGCGGTCAAAATGAGCTTGCCGCCCTTTTCGATGAGCAATTTCAGCGTCGGCAGCGTTTCCACGATGCGGGTGTCATCGGTGATGACCATCTGGCCATCCTTTTCCTCCAGCGGCACGTTATAATCCACGCGCACAAAAACGCGTTTGCCGCGGACATCCAAATCACGAACCGTAAGTTTTGCCATAAATCTGTGCTGATTCCGAAAAATTCAGAATTTGGAGGATACCGCAGAAACGCTGCGAGTAAAGTGAATTCCAGCGTCCGGTTTTGGTTTGGGCGCATTCGGGCACTGCCCCCGGAGCGCCGAACTCTGATTCGGCAAGGTTCGCAAGAAATCGCCTGTTCGTGCCGATTCGGAGATCGGCGCTCCGTTTTCCGCGATGCCGCGTCCGCGTGGAACGCCGGATTCATCCGGCAGATGTGCAAACGGCGCGTGTTGCTGCCGGAAAAATCCGGCGTTCCAATGCTGGTGTTGAGGTGCGCCCTTTTGATTTCTCCCAGCAATTTCAACCGGTTTGACAGGGTTTGATTCCTGTCCCCTGACCCGGCACTCGCAGCGTCAACGGTTTAGCGCATCAAGTTGCAAGCAACTCGCAGCCGTGAACAAACCGGTTGGCCGAGCGGGACAAGTTGCTGCACGTCCCCAATATCGGGGTTGCCCGGCAGGTCAGCCCTGCCGTTTTTGATTTGTGGTAGGGCGGCGCTGCGAGACTGTCTCAAAAGTTTTTTATTGGATGGTGGCGAAGGCAAAGGGGAAACCGGTTGGCCGGACTCGACTCCGCAGAGCTGCCAAGGCCAATAGCTTCTGCCACCACCG
>JBEKZC010000091.1:0-12008 GCA_049510295.1 Verrucomicrobiota bacterium
CTACCGCCACCACCACCACCGCCGCCGCCGCCGAAGCCACCACCGCCAGAGTTGCCGCTGCCGCCGCCAAAGCCACCGCTGTAGAAGCTATTACCGCCGAAGCCACTGTAGCTGCCGTCGCCGCCGTCGCCACCGCCGCTGTAGAAGCCGCCGCCGCCGCCGGCTTCGCTGCCAAAGCCTCCAGAGCCTCCTGTGCCGCCACCGCCACCACCACCGCCACCGCCGCCGTTGGCACCAGTGCGGCCGTTACCACCGACGCTGAAGAAACAGCCGCCACCGCCACCGCCTGCGATGACCAGTGGCGTGCTGCCATTGACAACAAAGCTGCCTCCACCTCCGCCTCCGCCTCCGCCGTCGACGTAGCCGAATACGCCAGAGTCGCCGCCGCCGCCAACCAGAATGGTCAGTGTCTCCATTTCCGCGAAGTAAAATTGGCCTTCCATTTCGGCTCCTAGTCCACCGGCGACGCCGTTGTGGTAGGAGTTGCCGCCCTGAGCACCGTAGGCGGTGATGTCATAAGTGCCGGGGTTCAGAGTGATAGTCGTCTCCGACCCGGTAAACAGGTATTGGCCGGTCTGGGCGGAACCGGCAAGCACTCCAAACTGCAAGACGAGCGCAACCGCACAGACCAAGCCCAATGAATTACACCCGGCACGAAAGATGGATTTGGATTTCGTTTTCATAGGGTTTCATAGTTTCAAGTTTTTTCCCGACTGATTAACTGCGATTCTACACCCTACTCCTTTTTTGTCCATTCACCTTTTATTCACGTCTCAACGAGCACCATGAAACCGATTAATTCACTTTATTCAGCTTCCAATGAATTAACGGCTTGATCGCTCGTTGCGATCAGAGAATACGGCCTGATTAGAGGCGGGGGCCGGGTCGAAGCCGGCTTTCGCATTTCCGGGATTCATGTGGCGCTGGCGTTTGAACCGCCAGTATTTGGCAATTTCCTTCGTGGCCTTGTGCAACCAATCTTTGTCAGTAGCCAAACGAATCATCTCGACAGCCGCAAACCATTTCGGCGCATTCGGTGCGGGATCGCCCAGCGGCGTCAGCTTGCCCACGGCCATCAAAACCTGAATGTCACTCTCCGCGAAACCCAGCAGTTTCGCCATCGCCGGAACATCCAAGCGCGCCGGTAAATCTTTCGCCGCCCAGTTTGCCGCTCCATTCCGGCAGCCAAGTTTCGTCACTCCGCAGAATTGAATGGTGCGACCAAAGCGCCGTTGAATTCTCCGTCAAATGAGCTCCGAACCCAACACCGCTCTCGTCGCAAAGGGGCTGTCGCACGTACCACGTCAATGTTTGCAGGTGACTATCCTGGAAAAATAGAAGTCTCGCGTATGTGGCTTAATCTCCTTCTTGTTTCTCTCGTGACAAATAAAGTAATACCTGTGCCAATAATTATAAACGGCCCGCTTCAACAAGCCGTTTTGAAATCCATTTTATAAACAAATGAACCAGAACATTGATTCCTAGTTTCTTAATTCAATACACCAGCACCATAACTTTGGCAGCGGCGGTGTTCATCGCCCGCAGAGCAAAAAGTCGGGTCGGGTCACTTTTGGTTTTCGAGCCTCCCGTGAAAATTTGTGTGCCAGCCAACCTAATAGGCTGGTGAGTTAGAGTGTTAATTCGATTGTGCGATGGCAACCGAAGGCGACTGGAAATCCACCGGCAGCAACTTGGGTTGCACGCTGCGTTGCGAATTCTTCTGCCAATCCTTTTCCCAATCATCCAACGACGGCACGGTGACATCGGCGTGTTTCGAGCAGGCATGATGCACCGCCTTGGAATTGTGACCCGGCGCCTGCTGTGCAAACCGCTCCGGGTCCGCTCCGACCCAGGCACATTGCACCCCAGGCTTGGCTTCAGCGAGAGCCCATGTGAAAAGTGCTGACCTGAAATTTGGCAACGATCAAATTTTTGGCGCGCGGCATTTTGCCGGAACGAGCCGATGGATTGCGACAAGACGCGCAATCCTGCCTCTGTCAGGTTTCGAACAATACACAACATAATCCATGCAAACCTTGAGCTTTTCACTTTTATTTGGGCAAAAAAAACAGAGTTGAATAGTGATAACGATGAAAATACATTGTTCTGCTGTTATGAAGCTGCAAATGAAAGATGGAATCTAAAACGTGATCCAGAACGAAATTTATGACGACCAATTCTCCCAATTCAATCATGAAAAAATTGCACCGCTTCATCCTGGCCTTGTGTGTTGTGGCATTGTTCCAAGGCTGCGACAACAAAAGCAGCGGGACAGCCAATGGCGCATCGCAAAAAAAATTGCGGCTGGCTTTTGTCGCCAACACGGCGGACGAATACTGGGCAATCGTGCACCTGGGTTGCGACTACGCAACGCGGCTGCTCGGTGACGTGGATTTGGATTTCCGCTTTCCCGCCGAACACACGGCGAAGGCGCAGCAGGAAATATTGAATGACCTCGTCGCGGGCGGCGTGGACGGCATCGCCATCAGTCCGATTGACGCCGAAAACCAGACGGATTTCCTGAACAACATCGCCGCCAAAACGCTTTTGGTCTGCGCGGACAGTGACGCGGAAAAAAGCAAGCGCACTTGTTACATCGGCACGGACAATGTTGCCGCCGGAAAGCAGGCGGCGGAATTGCTCAAAGCCGCGCTGCCCCAAGGCGGCAAAATCATTTTATTCGTCGGCTATCCAAACGCGCAAAACACGAAAGATCGTATTCAAGGCATCCAAAACGGATTGGCCGGGTCGAACATTCAGATTGTGGACACGCTTGCGGATGATCACAAAAGCCCCATCGCCCAGAAAAACGCGGAGGATGCGCTGGCGAAGCATTCCGACCTTGCGGGCATGGTCGGTATTTACGGCTACCATGGACCGGCAATTCTCACCGCCGTGCGCAGCGCGGGCAAGGTCGGGCAGGTGAAGATTGTTTGCTTTGATGAAGACAGCGACACGCTGGCCGGGATTGCCGCCGGCGACATTTACGGGACGGTTGTCCAAAAGCCCTTAAAGATTGGCTGGCAAGCCATCGTCAGCATGGACAAATATCTTCGCGGCGACAAAACGCAGTTGGCCGACGGAAGAATCCTTACCTCTTCGCGGGTGCTCACCAAAGACGATGTCGCGTTTTTTCAAGAAGAGCGTAAGACCAAGCTCCTCGAACTACAAGGCCAACGTCCTTGAACCTGACCTCTGGCCAACCTGGGACACGCATAATCAATATTGCTCCGGTGTGGACAGGTTTGCCTTGCTAAAGGAGTACGTGAGTGCTTGGTTGCGTCCGACGTGGAACACCAACACAACCTCATTGCTTGGAGAAAGGTAATTAAAGGCAGCAAAATCCGTGGAAGCTGCCTGAACCCACGTCTGGCACTGTAACGAAAGATTGCATTTGTCCGTGAGCTCGGACTTGCTGGCGAAAGAGTACTTGGGGTTAGCCGTGCAGTAGTGACGGGTTTCTTTGACCAGCAGAGACATGACTTCAGAGGCTTCTATCTCCTCCGTCACGCCCCTGGCCCAGTAATAAGCGCGCGCCACGGCCGGCAATAGAAGCGATGCCATGATGCCAATAACAGCCATCACGCAGAGCAACTCAATCATGGAGAAACCCGTGCTTGAGCACTTGCGGTCGAGCCTCGCTGTTGACTTATTCCAGCGCATATCAATTTGACCGGGAAGCGTGGGATTCCTCACGATCCTAAACTGAATAACCTGATTGAAGATTCAGAATCGCGGCGATGATTAACGCAAAATCTGTGACGCCCGTTCGCGCGCGATTTGTCCTAGTGGTGTCGGATTCCGCGTCAACCTGGCCTCCGTTCCGCTTGTGTGCTCGTTCCGTCGCGCTGAAATTGCACCCGCCCCCGCGCCAGACTTTCAGCCAACATACCCGTGAGCTGCGTCTGCGCGTGGTCGCGCGCCCGGACCGCCCGGTAGTTGAACTGCTGGTTCGCTTGGGACTGGATCTGCCCACGGCTCCCAAAACCGCGCAAAACAAAATGTAGTGGAGAAAAACAAGGGGTGACCGCACAAAACCCCGGCCAATCCACACTTTTTACCAATTAACTGACGAACTTGGGCCAACCACGAAAGACGCGAAAGGCAGGACGCATTACTCGGGGCTCTCCGCCGGCTCGCGACCTGTCGGAGTTGCCTCTTGTTCAGTCAATTCGCGGATACTGTGTTTTATTACCACAATACGTGAGGCGGATCAACCGAGTCGCTGAGGCTGCAAGTGATCTGAGGAATGGCACCCACGGTGTTCATAATGTAGGTGCCGCCCGCCGGACAACTGGGAATGCTGCTGCTGGAGTTTAGCCTGAGATAGGGCGTCAGGTCATCAGTCAAGCTGGGAGCAGGGTCCCCCGTCTTTTTCCCATTTTCCAGCGCCCATTCAGTGACTGCACCATCAATCTGATGCATATTGTTAATGCAAGCATTGGCTTGTGATGTTGAGCGGGCACGCGTGAAACTGGCAGTGGCAATCGCCGCCAACAGGCCGATAATGGCCACCACAATCATGATTTCCACGAGTGTGAAGGCCGCCGAAGGCGAGGCTTTAATTGTCCTTTTCGACCGCATAATGGTATAAACCAGCATCGGCGATGCCAAAGTCCAGGCCTTACTGTCCCATTTTTAAGCGATCACTTTTATCAGCGGTTGCTGTTGCGGTTCCTCTCGCCAAAGACGGGTCCCCTGGCGCGGCGACTTGTCTCGGCGAAGCAGTGCGAAGACGGAAGTATAACGAAGACGGCTCGTCATACGACATTCCGTCTTCTGTCTCTTGGGTTCAGTTGGACGGATTCCAAATGTATTTTCCAGCCGCATTAACGTAACCGGTTTTGCGGCCCACCTTCACGCGCGCCAGGCCGTCGGCAAAGGCCATCGCTTCATCGAACTGCGGGTTGATGACGATCTTGCCGCTCTTGTCAATGAACCCCCAATGTCCGCCCATGCGCACGCCCGCCAGCCCTTCGGAAAACCCGGCGGCGTCCTCGAACTGCGGGTTGATGACGAACTTGCCGTCGGTGTCAATGAAACCCCATTGCTTGCCCAGACGTGCCGGCGCCAGTCCCTTCACAAACGAATGCGCGTCGTCGAACTGCGGGCTGATGACCATTTTCCCGGTCTTGTCAATAAAGCCCCAGTGCCGCGCCATCCGGATTGCCGCCAGTCCTTCGGAAAACGAACCGGCTTTTTCAAACTGCTGGTTGATGACGATCTTGCCGGCGGGGTCAATGTAACCAAAGCGGCCACCAAGTTCGACGGCCGCCAGCCCCTCGGAAAACCCGGCGGCGTCCTCGAACTGCGGGTTGATGACGATCTTGCCGGTCTTGTCAATGAAGCCAAAACGGTGGTTGAGCTGGATCGAGGCGCGATCTTCGGTGAAGGTTCCGGCATCGTCGAATTGCGGATTGACGACATACTTGCCCTCGGGATTGACATAGCCGCAGCGGCCGCCGACCACGACCGCCGCCAGTCCGTCGCTGAACGGGCCGGCCTTGTCGAACTGGGCGTTCACGACCATCTTGCCCGAAACATTCACGTAGCCCCATTTGTCGAGCCGCACTTCGGCCAGCCCCGAAGCAAACGGTTCCGCCCGTTCGAATTGCGGGTTGATCACGAGGTTGCCGGACTTGTCCGCAAATCCCCAGCGGTCACCAACGACGACCGGGATAAGTGTTGCGGCGCGTGCATCAGCCAATGACAAGGCCAGCGCGGCAAAGACCGGAAGGATAAAAAGCCTGTTTTTTTTCATAACGTGGCGGGAGTTCACTTTTTTTGGACGCGACGCGGACACGGAGAATTTGTCGCCGGCCCGGTCGTTCATGCGGCGAGTATATTCCGGGACCAACGGGAGTCAACGGGTGAATCACGAAGCCTTGACCAGCCCCAACGGCGGACCGGGCACTTTCTGAATCCGGCGGGCCGGGAGAAAAGTGTCACAATTCCAGGACCCTTTCACGCTCCTGTTGAACAGAAGGAAACGAAGGAGGACGAAGCCGCCGAAAGCCTGTCTTCGTTTCCTGTTGGCTTCTGTATCATTTCACGGAGTCCTCCACGAGTTTGATTTCTTCCGGGGTCAGGCCGTGGAGGCGGGCGACGCGGGCGTTGATTTCCGCCTCCCACGCCGCGCAATTCTCCCCGCGCGCGGCCAAACACTTCTCCACCAAGCCCTCAATCGCCGAACGCTCCGCTGCCGGCGCGGTGGGGATGGGAGTGCGGAAATTTATTCCGCTTCAACGCGCGATGTTTCGGGGCGCTCGGAATGAGCCATGCAGATTCGACCGCACGCGTAAAAGGCCATCTTTGCCTCACGCGACAAGCATCGTAAGCTGCGGCAGAATTTTCGCAAATACAAAACCGCGAAGCGGTTTGGCTGTGAGCGGCGCCGTTTTGGTCTGGTGATTGTTCTGTGGTGGTCATAGACCGCCGCTACAGCCCCAAATTCCGTTGTAATGCGGCTTGCGATTGAATCCGTGCTTCGCCGATAATGCCACATTTCTGAAAGACGGCTGAACCGCCCGGAAGATCAAGAAAGTTGAGGATTGAGATTTGATGGTTGAGAGAATTGCGATGCGAAGGCCCCTGTTTTCACAGGTGGTTCCCGGCTGCCTGCTGCTGGCGTGGTTTGCCGGCAGCGGCTGCTCCATTCATCGCTATGCGCTCAACCAGGCGTCCGATGCCGTGGCCCAAAGCGGCGCCACTTATGCCAGCGATGATGATCCCGAGCTGGTCAAGGCAGCGGCGCCGTTCGGCCTGAAACTCACGGAGAGTCTGCTGACGGAGAACCCGCGGCATCTGGGCCTGCTGACTTCGGCGGCCAGCGGATTTACCCAATATGCCTATGCCTTTGTGCAGGAGGAGGCCGATGAGGTGGAACCGCAGGACTTCGCCGCCGCCGAGGCGATACGGGCGCGGGCCCGGCGTCTCTACCTGCGCGCCCAGAACTACGGCTTGCGCGGTCTCGAAGTGAAGCACCCCGGCTTCGGGAAGGCTTTGCTGGCGAATCCCAAAGCAACCGTCCGCACGGCCACGAAACCGGATGTGCCGCTGCTCTATTGGACGGCGGCGGCGTGGGCTTCGGCGATTTCCCTTTCCAAGGACAACCCCGAACTCGTCGGACAGATTCCGGCCATGGAAGCGTTGATGGACCGGGCGCTGGAGCTGGACGAGAGCTACGGCCATGGCGGGATTCACACCTTCATGATCTCTTACGAGATGAGCCGGTCGGGCGCGGCCGGCGATCCGGCGGCGCGCGCCCGCAAACATTTCGAACGCGCCATGGCTCTGGCCAGGGGAACCGACGCCTCGCCGCTGGTCGCCCTGGCGGAGGCGGTGGCCATTCAAAAACAGGACGTGAAGGAATTTGAATCGCTGTTGAACCGGGCATTGGCTGTCAATCCTGATGCCAATCCGGACATCCGGCTGCGGAATACCGTGATGCAGCGCCGGGCGCGCTGGCTCCTGTCACGCCAATCAGAATTATTTTTGGTCGAATCAAAATGAATATATTTGCAAAATTCACATCGGTGGCGTTGGTTCTGGGATTCCTCATTCCGGTTCATCGCGTGGTGGGTGCCGAACCGGTGAAGGTGCGGATGGGGACGCTGGCGCCGAAAGGATCGTCCTACACCAAACATCTTCAAGCCATGGGCGAACAATGGCGCTCGGCGCCGGGCGGCGGTGTGCAACTGACGATTTACGCCGACGGCACCATGGGCAGCGAGGCCGACATGGTGCGCCGCATGCGCCTGGGCCAGTTGCAGGCCGCGATGGTGACGACCACGGGCCTGACGGAGATTGAGCCGGCGGTGGCCGGGCTGCAAACCATCCCGAAGTGCTTTCGCACGCTCGAGGAGGTGGATTACATCGGCGAGAAATTGCAGCCGATGCTCGAAAAACGTCTGGAAGCAAAGGGTTTCGTCGTGCTCTTCTGGACCGACACCGGCTTCGTCCGCTTCTTCTCCAAGCAACCCATGGTTTCGCCCGACGATCTCCGGAAGACCAAGCTGTTTATCTCCGCCAACCGTCCCGCCGAATTGGAGCTTTATCACTCGGTCGGCTGCAATGCCGTCCTGCTGGAAGTCGCCGACATTCTGCCCGGCCTCGAGACGGGATTAATTGATTGCTTGTGCCTGCCGCCGACGTTCGCCCTGGCCACTCAAGTTGACTCGGCCGCTCCCAATATGCTCGACATGAACTGGGTGCCGCTGGTCGGCGCCGCCATCATCAATAAAAAAACCTGGGACAGCCTTTCGCCCGAGGCTCAGGAAGCCCTGCGCAAATCAGCCCGGGAAGCCGGCAAACTCATCAAGGCCGACGGCCGGCGCGAAAACGTGGAATCCATTGAGGCGATGCGCAAACGCGGACTGAAAATCCACACGTTGACGCCGGAACTCGACGCCGAATGGGATCGGACCGTCGAGCAGGCCTGGCCCAAAATCCGCGGGACGGTTGTTCCGGCTGACATCTATGATGAGGTCATGAGCCAGTTGAAAACATTCCGCGCCGCGCAAGAAGGAGCCGGGAAGTGACCAGCGAAACGCCCGTTGCAGTTTCCCAACTGGTCGAACCGGTCCGGGAGCCGGCCGGCCGCTTACGCTGGCTCTGGCAGACCGAGAATCTTTTTCTCGCGCTGACCCTGGCTGCTCTGACGATTCTGCCGCTCACCGAAATCGTCGGACGCAAACTGTTCCACGGCGGCCTCCACGGCGGGGCGTCCCTGCAACAGCATCTGGTTTTGATCATCGGCCTGTTGGGCGGCATGGTTGCCGCGCGCGACCGCCGTCTGCTCAGCCTCTCGACGCTGACCAATTTTCTCACCGGCCGCTGGCAGACGTTCGCACGCGTCTTCAGCAGCGCCTTTGCCGCGGGCATCACCGTTTTTCTCTGTCTGGCGGCGCTGCAACTGGTGCAGTCGGAAAAAGGGGACGGCAAAATTCTGGCCTATGGAATTCCGGTGTGGATCGTTCAACTCATCATGCCGCTGGGCTTTGGCGTCATTGCGTTGCGCCTGCTGTGGCATGCGGCGGACACCTGGCGCGGACGGCTGGTCGCGTTGCTGGTGGCCGGAAGCATGATTTGGATCGGGTTTCATCCGCCACTGTCACCCGCCCGGCTGGTGGTGCCCGGACTGGTGGCCTTGCTGGCGGCGGTGGTGCTCGGCGCGCCCATCTTTGTCATGCTGGGCGGCGCGGCCCTGATTTTATTTTGGGGTGAAGACATACCCATCGCCTCGATTTCGTTGACGCACTATTCGATGGTGACCAACCCCACGCTGCCGACGCTCCCGCTGTTCACGCTGGCCGGCTATTTTCTCGCTGAAGGCGGGGCATCCAAACGGCTGATCCGGGTTTTCCAGGCCTGGTTGGGGCAATTCCGCGGCGGCCCGGCCATTGTCACCGTCCTGGCGTGCGCGTTTTTCTCTTCCTTCACCGGCGCGTCGGGCGTGACCATTCTCGCGCTGGGCGGACTGCTCATGCCGGTGCTGATGGGCGCGGGTTATTCCGAACGTTCCACCTTGGGAATCCTCACCGGCTCGGGCGGCCTGGGGCTGCTGTTCCCGCCTTCGCTCCCGCTGATTCTTTTCGCCATCGTCGCCAGTTCCAACGCCACGGGCGCCGGCGTGACCATTGAAAAAATGTTTCTCGCCGGCCTTGGCCCCGGCGTGCTGCTGGTGGGCATGGCCATCTGGCTGGGCATGCGCCTGGGACCAAAAAACACCGGCAGCCGCCGCGGCTTCGACCGGAGCGAGGCGGGACGCGCGGTCTGGGCGGCCAAGTGGGAATTGCTCCTGCCCATCGTCGCGCTGGTCGCGCTCTTTGGCGGATTCGCCACCCCGGTTGAAGCGGCGGCCGTCACCGCCTTTTATGCGTTTGTCGTCGAGACCTTCTTCTATCGCGACTTCAAGGGGCCGCGGGACGTTGCGCGCGTCATGGCTGAGTGCGGGCTGCTGGTGGGCGGTGTGCTGCTCATTCTGGGCGTGGCCCTGGGATTCACCAATTACTTGATTGACGCCCAGATTCCGGGCCGCGCCGTGGAATGGGTCACCGGGACTGTCCATTCCAAGTATGCCTTCCTCCTCGCGCTGAATGTGTGTCTGCTGGTGGTGGGCTGCGTGATGGACATGTATTCCGCGATTGTGGTGGTGGTGCCGATCATCGTGCCGCTGGGCATGGCCTATGGCATTGACCCGGTACACCTGGGGATCATTTTCCTGGCCAACCTGGAACTGGGGCTGTTGACCCCGACCGCCGGCATCAACATTTTTCTTTCGTCCTATCGTTTCAAAAAACCGGTCCTGCAAGTTTCGCGGGCCGTCATCCCGATGCAATGCGTCCTCTTCGTTGGCCTGCTGTTGATCACTTATTTTCCCGCCTTGACCACGTTCCTGCCGCACTGGTTGGGAAGATGATAGGTCGGTTGAGCCCCGAAGGCATTCGGGGTGCAGTTGAAAGCCTGCTCGCGACGCAAGTCGGAGCCCGCTCGCGATTTATCGGAGTTGAATGCTCGCCCTGTATAGCCCCTGTCCACCATAGCCGGGCGAAGGTGGATGCCCTCCATAGTTCCGCCCGAGGAACGACGGAGGGTTCGAGGTTCTGCAGAGGTAAAAAACGTTCAATTTTCGCAATGGTAGGGCGGCGCTGCCGCGCCGCCGCAGACTGATTCGGAGGGCTGAGTTACACGAGACCCCATTTAACCATCGCCCCCGGAGGGGCGAGCTCTGCGAGACCCAAACTTTAACTACAAAACACACAATAGACACGAAAGGTAGGGACGCCCCGCCAGCGTTTGGTGTCCCGGCTTCAGCCGGCCTTTATTCAATGTTGAATGCCCGCTCGCGCAATAGCGGAGTTCGATGTTTCCACCGCGTGAGGCGCAGCCTTTTACGCAGCCCGCCGCGTGAGGCGCAGCCTTTTACGCAGCCCGCCGCGTGAGGCGCAGCCTTTTACGCAGCCTGCCGCGTGAGGCCAGAAGCCTTTTACGCGGCTTCAAATCCTATCCAGCGGACTACGGACTCCAATCCCCGGTTTCTGCATGACATGCGTATAAATTTGGGTGGTGCTGACGTCTTTATGTCCGAGCAACTCCTGCACCGTGCGGATGTCATAGCCCGCCTCCAGCAAATGTGTGGCGAACGAATGCCGCAACGTGTGGCAGCTCGCCCGCTTGTCAATCCGCGCCACGGCCACCGCCGCCTTCATCACCCGTTGCACACTCGTCTTCATTTAAATGATGCCGCCGCAAAATTCCTCCCTCTCCGCCTCGACCGGGGAGAGGGCCGGGGCGAGGTGTCGAGCTGTTGCTGGCCCGCGGATCGTTCGATAATCCCGACGCGGGAAAAACCCATTGCCACACCCATTCCCGTTCCGCGCCCGGATACTTCACCTTCAAAGCCCCCGGCAGCCAGACCGTTCCCAACCCCGCCGCCAAGTCCTTTTCATGCAATAATTTTACCCGTTTAAGTTGTTCCGTTAGGGCCGTCCGCAAGGACTCCGGCAACATCGTCACCCGGTCCTTCTCTCCCTTGCCATCATGGATCACAATCTGGTTCCGCGCAAAATCCACATCCTTCACCCGCAGCCGCAACCCCTCCATCAGGCGCAAGCCCGTTCCGTAAAGCAATTGGCAGAACAACCGGTATTTCTCCGGCACCGCCGTCAACAACCGCTGCACTTCTTCGCGGCTCAATACCACCGGCACCCGCTGCCGCCGCTGCGCCCGGTCAAACCCCTCCATAAACTCCAGATCCCGCCCCAGCACCTTTTGATACATGAACAATAACGCCCCCAACGCTTGGTTTTGCGTGCTGGCCGCCACCAGCCGGTCCGCCGCCAGATGCGTCAGAAACGCCTGCACCTCCGGCTCCCCCATGTCTTTGGGATGCCGCTTGCCGTGGAAAAAAATGAACCGCTTGATCCACTGCAAATACGCCTCCTCCGTGCGCAGCGCCAGCCGGTGAAACCGCATCACCTCCCGGCACTGCTCCATGAATTTAAGCT
>JBEKZC010000092.1:0-11787 GCA_049510295.1 Verrucomicrobiota bacterium
AGGCCGAAGAGCGCGAGCAAATCCGCCGGCAAATCGCCGCCACCTTGTACGCGGTGGTCTGCCAGCGCATGGTCGGCACTCTGGACGGCAAATCAACCCCGGCTTTGGAAATCCTCATCAACACACCGATGGTCAAAAAACTCCTCGAAGAAAACCGCCTCGACAAATTGCCCGCCGCCATTGAAACGAGCCTGGATGATGGCATGCTCACGTTCAATCAGTCATTATTCGATTTGGTCAAGGCGGGACGCGTGACCGAGAAGGAGGCCATGTCCAAGGCCAGCAATCCCCAGGCGCTGGAAATGAATTTCAAAGGCATCTTCCTGGATGAAGGTCGTCGTATCATCAGCAGTTGATTCGACGTCTGCTGAATAGGCCATAAAAACCGCAATTGACTTAATCTCGACCTGGCGTATCGTTTTTTCGTCATGCGAGTGTCGAAGAAAACTGATTATGCGCTGCGCGCCTTGTTCACCTTGGTGGATCATTTCGGCGGCGCACCGATACCGATTCGTGAGCTGGCCCGGCGGAACGACGTTCCCAAACGCTTTCTTGAGCAAATCATGCTCAAACTCAAGGCGCAGGGTTGGGTGGACAGCGTGGCAGGTGTGCGCGGCGGATATGTGCTCGCCAGAAACCCAGGCAAGATTACGATGGGCGAGGTGGTGCGGCTATTTGACGGTATTTTAGCGCCGATTGATTGTGTTTCGGTCACCGGTTACAAGCGGTGTTCACAGGAGCCGGTTTGCCGGTTCAGACGGGTGTTTCTCGATGCACGCAATTACGTTGCCGGGTTGATGGAGCACGCAACGCTCGCCGAAGTTTCCAAGGGCGTGCCAGTGTCAAAACAGGAGATTTCGTCCGGTTTTATAGGCGGGGAAGGCATTTAGAAAAAAATTCAAAAAACCAATTGACAAATCTGGCCAGTCGCGGATAATAACGACAAATTAAGTCGTTTATAGAATGAAGAATGAAATTAACCAAATAGCTTCAAGTTGCTGCGTTTGGCGGAAGTTTGCGGCCACTGGAGCAGCGGCTTTTATTTCGTTAGAATGACGATAAGAAAAGTCGCTATTAAAAACATCAATCTGGCTTTGTAAATTAGTTTGAAATTTTATTGATATGAGTTTGATTCAGATTAAACCGGAGAAGGACGCCGACGAGAAATTAAACTGGCTGGAAGTCGTTCGTCGGCAGGTTGGATCATTGCGCTACGGCGTGGTGCAAATCATCGTTCACGATTCACAAGTTACGCAGATAGAAAAAACCGAGCGTGTGCGGCTGGAGAAAACCCACGCTCAAGCCATTTGGGCCGACCGGAGAGCTGGAGCCTGAAACAAACGAATGCCGGCCGGACAACCGGCAGGCGAAATAAAGCAACAAACAAAGACAACATGAAACTAAATCAGTTGATTCTTGCGACCTTTGCCGGGATGCAGCTTGTCTTCCCCACATGGTCTGCCGATGACACGGCCACCAACTCCACTGGCGCCGTGCAAGCCAAAATCCCCGCTTACACTGCGAGTGGCGGGACCACCCAGTCCGTGGAAGCGGCGGAGATTGAGGCCTTGAAGAAAGAAGTCCAGGAACTCGGCCAAAAAGTTCAGGCGCTCGAACATCAGCGCGAGTTGGACCAGCAGACCAACACCAACACTGCCCAGCAGCAAATTCAGGATCTTGACCAAAAGCTGCGGATTCTCGGACGCCAGCGCGAACTGGACCAAGAGTCCGCCGCCGCTCTGGCCAAAACCCAGCCACGCATCATGGTCGGCGCGAATGGTTTCAGCTTCGGTTCCGCCGATTCAAATTTCGTGGTGGCCCTGCACGGCGTGGTGCAGGTGGACAGCCGCACCTTTCAGCAAAACGACAAGGTGCCGGGCAACGACAGCATTTTGTTGCGCCGGGCGCGCCCGATCCTTTCCGGAACCGTGTTCCGCGACTTTGACTTCCTTTTCGTGCCGGATTTTGGGAACGGCACACCCGGGGCTTCCAGCTCGGCGACCACGCCGAGTATTTACGATGCCTATGTGAATTATCGCTACTCGCCGGCGTTCCAGATCCAGGCGGGCAAATTCAAGGCGCCGGTCGGGCTGGAGCAATTGCAGGCGGACGTTAACACCTCTTTAAATGAACGTTCGCTGGTCACGGACCTGGTGCCGAACCGGGACCTGGGTTTCGAACTGCACGGTGACATTGCCGGCGGCGTGTTGAGTTATGCTGCAGGCATCTTCAACGGCGTGGGCGACGCCCGCAACTCGAGCAACATCGGTTTCCAGGATGACCGGGAATTTGACGGGCGATTGTTCATCCAGCCGTTCAAAGCAACCAGCATTGCCGCGTTGCAAAATTTCGGCATTGGCGTCGGCGGCAGTTGGGGGGATTCGTCCATTACCAACACCCTCGATTTGCCCAACACGACGGGCGGGTCACAGCCGGGATACTTCACGGACGGCCAGCAGCAGTTCTTCGCCTACACCAACGGCGTGGTGGCCGCCCACACCCACTGGCGGCTGTCACCGCAGGGCTATTATTACTATGGCCCGCTGAGTTTGATGGGTGAATATGCGATTTCCGACCAGGACGTTCGCAACGGCACTCATTCGGCGGATTTGCAAAACACCGCCTGGGAAATTTCGGGCGGCTGGGTGTTGACGGGTGACGACGCCACCTTCAATGGTGTGACACCGAATCATCCGTTTAATCCCCATAACGGTCAGTGGGGCGCGCTGCAAGTGGTGGGCCGTTACGCGGAACTGGACGTTGACAACGCGACCTTTCCATTTTACGCGAATCCGGCGGCCTCGGCTTCCGAGGCGCGGTCATGGTCAGCAGGATTGAACTGGTATTTGAACCGGAACATCCGGGTGAACGCCAGTTTCTCCCATACCTCATTTAGCGGCGGTGGGACCGCCACCGGCAGCGCGGCCGCATCTCCGCCGGGCAGTGTCACCGGTCATTCGGAAAATGTGGTCTTTACCCGTGTGCAAATTGGCTTTTGACCAATCAAAGACCAAAAATACGATCCGATGAAAACATTTCTGAAAATTCTGGTCCTGCTGGCCTTCGCTCCCGCCATTGCGGCCAGCGCGAAGGAAATCAAACTCCTGAACGTTTCCTACGACCCCACGCGCGAGTTGTATCAGGATTACAACGCCGCGTTCGCCAGATATTGGAAGGCGAAAACCGGCGACAACGTGGTCGTCGCGCAATCGCACGGCGGCTCCGGCAAACAGGCGCAGTCCGTCATCAACGGTCTCGAAGCCGACGTGGTGACGCTCGCGCTGGCTTACGACATTGACGCGATTTCGCAACAGTCAAAACTGTTGCCCGCCGACTGGCAAAAACGTCTGCCGGACAACAGCACGCCCTACACCTCGACCATCGTGTTTCTCGTGCGCAAGGGAAATCCGAAAGGCATCAAGGATTGGGACGACCTCGTGAAACCAAATGTTGTGGTCGTGACGCCGAATCCGAAAACCTCGGGGGGTGCGCGCTGGAATTACCTCGCCGCGTGGGCTTACGCGCTCGACAAATATGGCCACGACGACGCCAAAGCGCGCGACTTCATCAAGCGGCTTTACAAGAACGTGCCCGTGCTCGATTCCGGCGCGCGCGGCTCAACCACGACGTTCGTTGAGCGCGAAATCGGCGACGTGCTGCTCGCGTGGGAAAATGAGGCGCATCTCGCCATCAAGCAATTCGGCGTGGACAAGTTTGACATCGTCACGCCGCCGTTGAGCATCCTGGCCGAGCCGCCGGTGGCCGTCGTGGACAAGGTGGCGAAGAAGCGCGGCACGTCCGACGTGGCGAAGGCTTATCTCGAATACCTTTACTCCGACGAAGGCCAGGACATCGCCGGCCGGAATTTTTACCGTCCGCGCTCGGAAAAGGCCGCGGCGAAATATGCCGGCCAGTTTGCCCCGGTGAAACTCGTCACGGTGGACGAGGTTTTCGGCGGCTGGCAAAAGGCGCAAAAAACCCATTTCGCCGATGGCGGCGTCTTTGACCAGATCTTCCAACCCTGAAACCGGTTCGTGGTTCCCCCGCAAAAGAGAAACCACAAGCCCAAATCGAAAACATTATGTCAATCGTTGCAACTCAATCCCCGGCCATCGCCCAACCGCCGCCGGCGCGCCTGCGTTCCATCGCCGACCTGCTCGCCCCGCTGGATCAAATCGCCGCCCATTCACCAAACCTCGTGGCGAACCACGATGCGCGCTTTGAGGCCGGCGGCAGGACCTACGAACTGCCGCGTTATTTATTTGTCGGGCCAAAAGGCGGCGATACGCCGATCCGCGTCGGGATTTTTGCGGGCATTCATGGCGACGAGCCGGAAGGGGTACGCGCGGTGGTCCAATTCCTCAAATTGCTCGAAGCGAAACCGGAACTGGCCACCGGTTATTACCTGTCGTTTTACCCCGTCTGCAATCCGACCGGTTTTGAGGACAGCACGCGCCACTCGCGCAACGGCAGGGATTTGAACCGCGAATTCTGGGGCAACTCCAGCGAACCCGAAGTCCGGCTGTTGCAGGCGGAACTCATTTCGCGTTCCTTTAATGGCATCATTTCGCTGCACACCGATGACACGAGCGACGGCTTTTACGGCATCGTGCGCGGCGCGACGTTGACCAGGCATCTCATTGAGCCCGCGTTGCAGGCCGCCGGGAAATTTCTGCCGCGCGACCAGCGTTCGATCATTGACGGCTTCCAGGCGCGCAACGGCGTCATCCGCGATGCTTACGACGGCGTGTTGAGCGCGCCGCCGAAGGTCCGCCCGCGTCCGTTTGAAATCATTCTCGAAACGCCCCAGGCGCCGCCGGTCTATTTGAAGGAATGCGCATTTGTCGTGGCGCTCAAAACTATTTTGACCGAATACCGCCAATTCATCGCTTACGCACCAAACCTATAACACCAACATTATATGAGCCGAATATTCAATGACATTACTGAAACCATTGGCAACACCCCGCTCGTGCGCCTGAACCGCACGGCGAAAAAACACGGCGCCATCGCCGACGTGCTGCTTAAACTCGAATTCTTCAACCCGCTGTCCAGCGTCAAGGACCGCATCGGCATCGCCATGATTGACGACGCGCTCAAGTCCGGGGCCATCAGCCAGGGCACCGTGCTCATCGAGCCGACCAGCGGCAACACCGGCATTGCGCTGGCGTTTGTCGCCGCCGCCAAGGGATTGAAATTGATTTTGACGATGCCCGAAACGATGAGTTTGGAGCGCCGCAAGCTGTTGAAAATTCTCGGCGCGAAACTCGTGCTCACCGAGGGCGCCAAAGGCATGAAAGGCGCGATTGCCAGGGCCGAGGAACTGAACAAACAAATTCCCAACAGTTTCATTCCCCAGCAGTTTTCCAATCCGGCAAACCCGGAAATCCATCGCAAAACAACCGCCGAGGAAATCTGGCGCGACACCGACGGCAAGGTGGATTTTGTCGTCGCGGGCGTCGGCACCGGCGGCACCATCACCGGCGTTGCGGAAGTCATCAAGAAACGCAAGCCGTCATTCAAGGCCGTTGCCGTCGAGCCGGCGAAGTCACCGGTCATTTCCGGCGGCCAGGCCGGCCCGCACAAATTGCAGGGCATCGGCGCCGGTTTCATTCCCGCCAACCTGAACGTGAAAATCGTGGACGAGGTCATCCAGGTGAACGAGGAGGATTCCGGCCCGGTTTCCAAGGAGGTCAACCAGTTGGACGGCATTCCCGTGGGCATTTCCAGCGGCGCGGCGATTTGGGCGGCATTGCAACTGGCCAAACGCCCGGAAAACAGGGGAAAGACCATCGTCGCCATCGTGCCGTCGTCAACCGAACGCTACCTTTCGACGTGGCTGTTTGCCGATATTGACACCAATGCCGACGACATCACCGGTTTGATTCCCGCCGGTAAAACATCCAATTAAAACCGATCAGAAAACTGAAGGCCCCAAAAATCATCAATCAATGTTTGTTCAGCCCGACCGGACCACCGGAGGTTTGCTGGCTAAAAAAGAAAATCAGCCAATGAAAATCAATCTGTTTGTCCGAGTCATTCAATCCATTCAAAACCGGCACACGCGTCTCGTGCTCCTGTTTGCGGCGCTGCTGCTCGCTTCTACGGGCGGCGTCAGGGCCGAGACCACCAATGCCACGCCCGCAAACGCCACCACATCGGCGAAGAGTGAAAAGCCGCCGCCCCTGCCGTTGCACCAGATCGAAGGCAACGGCGGTATTTTCTCGACGTTGTCGGCTTATCTGGTGAATCCGCCGCGCAACGGTGAACCCGTCGGCCGGCCCGCCATTGGCTTTGCCTACGTTGACCTCGGCCACGGCCAGGACCTCGAGGCATTGACGTTGACGGAAACGCCTTTGAGCCGTCTCGAACTGGGCTACGGCTTCGAGAACTTCAACCTCGGCAATTTGCCACTGGCAGTTTATCGGGCGACAGGACTCAACCTCTCAGAAACCTCCGTCGAACTGCATAACTTCAACGCGCGGGTGCAAATCCTGAAGGAAGGCGAGTTCGACCAGAAGTGGATCCCGGCGCTGACCTTTGGCGTGCATTACAAATACAACGATTCCTACAACGACATTAACAACCAGCTCAAGGGAACGTTGAATGCCATCGGTGTCAGTCAAAACGACGGGGTGGACTTCACGCTCTATGCTTCCAAGCTGTTCACCCAGTTGCCGCGTCCGGTGCTGGTGGAGCTGGGCGGTCGCGCGACCGAGGGCGTCTGGAACGGACTGCTCGGCTTCACGGACAGTTACAACTTCCTGTTTGAAGGCAACGTCGTTGTGTTCGTGACTGATTCCTTTGCGCTGGCGGCGGAATACCGGCAGCAACCCACCGATTACAAGACCGTTGCCGTGGGTGGTCAAAGTCTGACCGGAAAAGCGGGCGACTGGTGGACGATTGACGCCGCCTATGTGGTCAACAAACACCTGACGCTGGCGGTGGGCTACGGACATTTCGGCACCGTGCTGAACAACGAAGCCAACGGCGTCTGGGGCATCACCACCAAATGGGAATTCTAATCAACAGACAATTCAGGCTGGAGGCCGGCCGGCGGTTTGCGCTTTCGTCGCGCGTCTCCTCCGAACGCGTTAGTTCACGCGGCCGGTTTCGGCCTTCAGCCGTTCAATTTATCCATCCCCAAATCCGCAAACATCCTGTGGCGTCGCATGCTTCGCATCGCTGTTTCCCGCGATGCGCAATTGCCTTCGGCCACTTCCGCAATATCATCAACCATCGCTAACAAACCATACATATCATGAGCACCCAGACAAAAGGCCTCAACACGCTGGCGCTTCACGCCGGCCAGGTCCCCGATCCCACCACCGGCTCGCGCGCCGTGCCGATTTACCAGACGACTTCCTACGTTTTCAAAAACACCGACCACGCGGCAAATCTGTTTGCCCTGAAGGAATTCGGCAACATTTACACCCGCATAATGAACCCTACCACCGATGTCTTCGAACAGCGCATCGCCGCGTTGGAAGGCGGTACCGGTGCACTCGGCGTTGCATCCGGTTCGGCAGCCATCACCTTTGCATTGCTGGCCATCACACGGCTGGGTGACGAAATAGTGGCGGGCAACAACCTTTACGGCGGCACCTACCAGCTTTTCCATTACACCCTGCCCAAGCTGGGCCGCACGGCGAAGTTCGTGAACTCCCGCGACCCGGAAGCGTTTCGCAAGGCCATCACACCAAAGACCCGCGCCATTTATGCCGAGACCGTAGGCAATCCAAAACTCGATGTGCCGGATTTCGCGGCGCTCGCCAAAATTGCGCACGAGGCCGGCATCCCGCTCGTGGTGGACAACACGGTTGGGGTTGGGCTGGTGCGGCCGTTTGATCACGGCGCGGACATCATCGTCACGTCGGCCACGAAATACGTCGGCGGTCACGGCACGTCCATTGGCGGCGTCATCGTGGACTCCGGCAAATTCAAGTGGAACAACGGCAAGTTCCCGGAATTCACCGAACCCGATCCGAGCTATCACGGCCTGGTTTATTGGGATGCATTGAGCAACGTGCCCGGTATGGGCAACGTGGCCTTCATCCTCAAGGTGCGCGTCACCCTGCTGCGCGACATCGGCGCGGCGCTCAGTCCGTTCAACTCGTTCCTCTTTTTGCAGGGACTGGAAACGTTGCCGCTCCGGCAGAAACAACATTCCGCCAACGCGCTCGAAGTTGCCCGGTGGCTCAAGCAGCATCCGCTGGTGACCTGGGTGACTTATCCCGGCCTGCCGGACGATCCGAGCTACAAGGTCGCCTCGAAGTATCTGAAGCACGGTTTCGGCGGTCTGGTCGGCTTTGGCGTCAAGGGCGGACTGGAAGCGGGCAAGAAATTCATCAACTCGGTGAAGCTGCTCTCGCACCTTGCCAACATCGGTGACGCCAAGACGCTGGTGATTCATCCGGCTTCGACCACGCACTCGCAGTTGACGCTGGCCGAATTGGAAGAAACCGGCGCCACGCCGGACTATGTCCGCCTTTCCGTTGGTTTGGAAGACGTTGAGGACATCAAGGCGGACATTGACGAGGCGCTCAAGCAGGCGGCGCCATAACATTCAAAGATGGGAAACGGCCGGCGGAGCCAAAAAATTGGTTCCGCTTGCCTGTTGTTTCCGGCAGGCTGGGCGGATGGGGAAGCGGCGAAATTATGTCTGAAAAACAAATGCTCGAAGGCGATTTGCAGGACCAGGTGCTCGGGGAATATCACTCCGACCTGGGGGTGACGCATTCGCAGGTGGCGACGCTGCCGGGCTTTGTCACCGAGTCCGGACATGAGTTCAAGGAAATTCAAATCGTTTACCAGACGCTCGGCAAATTGTCGCCGCGGCGGGACAACGTGATTCTCGTTTGTCATGCCCTGTCCGGCGACGCGCACATGGCTGGACTCAACCCCGCCACGCACCGGCCCGGCTGGTGGGATTTTCACGTGGGGCCGGGCAAGGCGATTGACACCGACCGTTTTTTTGTCGTCTGCCCCAATGTTTTGGGCGGTTGCTCCGGCAGCACCGGACCGTCGTCTCTGAATCCGGAAACCGGGCGTCCCTTCGCCACCGACTTTCCGCCGGTGACCATCCGCGACATGGTGCGCGCGCAGGCGGCGTTGCTCGACCATCTCCAGCTCCCGGAAATTTTCGCCGTCACCGGCGGTTCGATGGGCGGAATGCAGGCGCTGGTCTGGGCGACGGATTATCCGGAACGGGTCAGGAACTGCGTGCCCATTGCCACCTGCACGGCCCATCACGCCATGCAGATCGCCTTCAATGAAATCGGACGGCAGGCGATCCTCACCGATTCCCAGTGGCGCGACGGCCATTATTACGACAACCCGGACGGTGCCCGTCCCGCGCATGGGCTCGCGGTGGCGCGCATGGTCGGCCATGTGACCTACCTCAGCGAATATTCACTGCGCGCCAAGTTCGGCCGCCGTTTGCAGCGCGCTGCCAAGCCGGAGGACCTGTTCCCGGATTTCTTCTCCGTCGAAAGCTATCTGCACCATCAGGGCGACAGTTTTGTCCGCCGGTTTGATCCCAACTCCTATCTTTACCTGACCAAGGCGATTGACCGTTTTGATTTTCTGGCGGGCCGCGAGGCGCGCGAGGCACTAGACAAGGTGCGGGCACGGTTCCTGGTGATTTCCTTCGAATCCGACTGGTTGTATCCGCCGTCCCAGTCGCGTGATCTGGTCAAACTGCTCAAGCGGCACAACCTGGCGGTAACCTATCTGAACCTGCCGACGCCTTACGGCCACGACTCATTTTTGATCCACAACCCGGAATTTTCCCGGGCGTTGAGCCATTTTCTCAACCAGGAATACGACTCCCGCGCGGCGCACGGTCCCGCCTAAATCCCATGCATCCCGCACTTTACGACCAGGTGATCGAATGGCTGCCGCCCAACGCGCGTGTGCTGGACTTGGGGTCCGGCGACGGCGCGTTCCTGGAGCGGTTGGTGAAAACCCACAAAGTCCGCGCTGAGGGCGTCGAGCGCGATCCGGTCTTGGTCTCGCGGTGCATCGAACGCGGGCTGGTGGTGCATCAGGGGGACATTGCCGAGGGGCTGGATCAATACGCCTCCGGGGCGTTCGATCATGTGCTGTTGCTGGGCACGTTTCAGGAGCTGTTGGCTCCGGCGGACATTCTTCGTGAAGCCTTCCGCGTCGGGCGGGAGGTCATTGTTGCTTACACCAATTTCGCCCATGTCCGCGTCCGCCTGCAGATGTTGTTTTGGGGCCGCACGCCGATCACCCGCTCGCTGCCGGCGCCGTGGTATCGCACGCACAACCTGCACTTCCTGTCCCTGCTGGACTTTCAGGAATTCTGCCGCGACCTCGGCATCCGGGAAGTCAGCCGCGCCTGTTTCAACACGCGCGGCGCGGTGGGTTTTCTGCCCAATCTTCGGGCGGAAGAAGTCGTGAGCCGGCTCCAAACCGAAACCAGTCAAACACCATCATCCAAACCTTATGACGCGCAGATTTAACCCCATCACTATAACCGTCAACTCCGGGTTGCTTCCCGCTGCCGCGCAAAGAATTGCTTTCGTTGCAAGTTAACAACGGTTATATCGCTGACAGACGATTTGCATGGCAAGGAAAACAACCAGCGTGTTGCCCGGTTTCAAGCTGACGCTCGGCTACACGCTGCTTTATCTCAGTCTCATCGTCCTGATTCCACTGGCCTGCACGATTTGGAAAACGAGCGAGTTGACGTGGGAGCAGTTCTGGCACACCGTCACCACGCCGCGCGTGCTGGCGTCGTACCGTCTGAGTTTCGGCGCGTCGTTTCTGGCGGCGCTGACGAATCTGTTTTTCGGCCTGCTGGTTGCGTGGGTGCTGGTGCGTTACCAGTTTTGGGGCAAACGGTTCGTGGACGCCTTGGTGGACCTGCCGTTTGCGTTGCCGACGGCAGTGGCCGGCATCGCGCTGACGGCGGTGTATGCGCCGCACGGCTGGATCGGCCAATGGCTTGAACCGCTTGGCATCCAGGTTGCCTTCACGCGGCTCGGTGTATTCGTTGCGCTCACTTTCATCGGGCTGCCGTTCATTGTCCGCACCGTGCAGCCGGTGCTGGAAGACCTCGATCCCGGCTTTGAAGAGTCCGCCGCCAGCCTGGGAGCGACCCGCTGGCAAACCTTCTGGCGGGTCATTCTGCCGATGCTGCGGCCGGCGTTGCTGACCGGTTTTACGCTGGCGTTCGCGCGGGCGCTGGGCGAATACGGCTCGGTCGTTTTCATCGCCGGCAACATGCCGATGAAAACCGAAATCACGCCGCTGCTCATCTACACCAAGCTCGAGGAATTCGATTATTCCGGTACGACGGCCATTGCGGTTGCCATGCTGGTCGCTTCCTTCGTGTTGCTGCTCACCATCAATTTTATCCAGTGGTGGAGTCATCATTATCACACCCCGGTTTGATTTATGGTCTCCGCATCCACTCTTCCCGCCCCCCGCCACGCCGCCCAACGCCGCGTGACGGCCGAGCCGCCGTTTGTGCGCCGGCTGTTCATCGGCGTCGCGCTGTTGTTTCTGGGTTTGTTCCTGGTCGTGCCGCTGGCGGCGGTGTTTGCCGAGGCGTTTGCCAAGGGCGTGGGCTATTATTTGTGCACCTTCAACGACGCAGACACGCTGGCGGCCATCAAGCTGACGTTCATTGTGGCCGGCATTGCCGTGCCATTGAACTGTGTCTTTGGCGTCGCGGCGGCCTGGGCGATCGCCAAATTCGATTTCCGAGGGAAGACCGTGCTGATTACACTGATCGACCTGCCGTTCACGGTTTCACCC
>JBEKZC010000093.1:0-11230 GCA_049510295.1 Verrucomicrobiota bacterium
CGGAGATGACGTGGTAATTCATCCGTTTGAAGGCGGCCACGGCCTCGCGCTTCTGCTCCCGGATGCGCAACTGGTAATCCACGATGCGGTCGTTTTCGACGACGAGCCGGTGACACAGGAGCACCGGCCAGCCGAGCTGGCGGAGCAGGGGAGAGGCGAATTGCTCGAACGTGTCGGAAAGAACGATGACCTGCACGAACGAGCGCAATTCATCCAGGAATTTCCTGCTGCCGGGCAGCGGCCGCAGCGTGCCGATGACCTGCTGGATCTCGGAAAGTTTCAGGCTGTGCCGGTCGAGAATGGCGAGCCGCCCCAGCATGAGCTTGTCATAATCCGGCTCGTCGCGCGTGGTGCGGCGCAATTCCGGGATGCCGGTTTTTTCGGCGACGGCAATCCAGATTTCCGGCGTCAACACGCCTTCCATGTCCAAAGTGACGATTGATTGTTTCACAGGGCAAGAGTCTTCCAAAATCAGCCGGCGGTGTCGAGCGGTTCAAGGTTCGGCTTTCAGATTTGGATTGGTGGAAAGAATTTGGTCGAGCGCGGCTTTTGCTTCGGGAAATTCCGGCTTGAGACGCAACGCCTCGCGGTAATGAAAAATGGCTTCCTTTGATTTGTGTTGTTGGGACAAAGCCTGCGCCAGGTGGTAATGCGCCTCTGCGAAGTCCGGCCTTTCAACGAGAGTGGCGGCGAAATGACTCGCGGCTTCATCCGGTTTGTTGTGCAGCAACAAAAACAGGCCAAGGTTGTATTGAACCTCGGAATTGTGAGGAGCCAGCCGCGCAGCGGCGTCAAGATGTGCCAGAGCTTCGTCCAGCCTGTTGTTCTGCAACAAAGCCATGCCGAAATTATATTGTGCCACCGGGCTGTTCGGCGCAATTTTTACCGCTTCAGCGCAAAGCATCATCGCCTCCTTTTTCAGGCCCAAGTCACTAAGGGTTTCGCCCAGGCAGGTGTAGGCGACGAAATTATCGGTTGTCACTTCAATGGCGTGGCGGAAGAGTTTTATGCTGTTCTGCCAGTAACTCAGTTGAATTTCAGTGCAAACCAAGCAACCCGCCAGCGTCACACCCCCGGCAAAAGTCGTAATACGCCGCCAGTGGGGACGCCAGTTGAAAAAATCGTCAACGCCCCACACAATCATAATGAACAGACCAACGCTGGGAATATACACGTAACGGTCGGCCATGGATTGCGAGCCGACTTGCACCAGGCCGATGGTGGGGATGAGCGTTCCCAAAAACCAGAACCAGCCGACGAGCAAATACGGATTTTGCCGGGCGCGCCAGATGAATAATCCCGACCACATTATCAGCAATAATGCCGCACCAATCGCCAAACCGGCTGGCCAATGATGCGGATACGGGTAAAAAATTGAGAGATCAGCCGGCCAAAATGTTTTGGAGATGTAACGCTCGTAGGCCCACAAAGCGTTTGCCACACGGGACGAAAAAGGCAATGCAGCCGACGACCAAAGCGCCCGGCCCGAAGTTTGCACAAAATAGGTCACAACGCTTGCTGCCAGTGTGAGCGCGAAGAAAGGCAGTTTTTCATAAATCAGCCGGAAGGCTGATTCAGTTGAGAGTTGGTGGTTGAGGGTTGAGGGTTCTTCAGAACTTGAAATCTGGAACTGGAAACTGGAGAACCGGTTCAAGGGCCAGAAATCAAGCAGCAGCAAAACGAAAGGCAACGTCACCACCATCGGCTTGGACATCAGTCCGCAAGCGAAGAACAGCAGCGCAAGGAAGTAATAGAGTGACACGTGACACGTGACACGTGACGAGTTGGGCGCGGGAACGATTTCTTCCGTTCGTGTCACTTGACACCTGACACCTGTCACCCTGCGGGCGTAGCTCGTGTATGCCATCAATGTCAACATCCAGAAGAATGCGCTCAACACATCCTTGCGTTCCGCCGCCCACGCCACTGATTCGACGTGCAAGGGATGCCAGGCGAATAAAGCAGCCACAAAAGCGCTGCGCCACAAGGCTCCGGTGAGTTGCCTCAACCAAAGGAACAGCAGCAAAGTATTGGCGACGTGAAAAAGCAGATTGGTCGAGTGATGGCCGCCGGGATTCAAACCATACAACTGGCAATCCAGCATGTGCGAAAGCCAGGTCAACGGATGCCAGTTGGCGGCGGCTCCGGTTTGGAAAGCCCAGATCACCCCGGCCCAGGTCAGCCCGGCCTGAACGTGGGAATTGTTGGTGATGTAATCGTCGTCATCGAAGTTGACAAAATTGTGATGAGAAACCGGCCAGTAGAGCGCGGTTGTGACCAGGGCAAGAGCCAGGCAGACGAAGGCGGCGAGCTGGTTTTTTGTCCGTTTGGTCGTGAACATAACCCGAAAGGTCTTAAATCAAAATGTCACCATTCGACATTTTCGCTGGGTGAACCGGCAGCTTTTCTTGTAGCCGACAGAGTGTGCAAGCTGGATGGCTTCGGCAAAATTCATCCCGACTTCCTCCGGCGCGTGGGCGTCCGAGCCAAACGTGATCGGCACGCCTTTTTGAAACGCGAGCTGGAGGATTTCGCGGTTCGGATAGATTTCCTTGCAATCTTTCCGCAAACCGGCGGTGTTGAGTTCGATGGCGCAATTGTTCTTTTGGGCCGCTGTGAGAAATGTTTCGTAGAGCGGCGTGCAATCGCGCTCCGGACGGTGACCGAATTTTTTCGGCAAGTCGGCATGGCCGATGATATCAAAGAAGCCGGCCTCCGTCGCTTTGGTCAGCCTCTCGAAGTAAGCCGACCAGACCTCGAAGGCGTCGCGGTTTTTCCACTCGGAAATTTTCTGCGGATTGTCTATGGCCCAGGAATCGGAGACGTAATGCACCGAACCGATGAGATAATCCCACGGATGCCGCGCGGCGAGTCCGCGAATCCAATCTTCGTAACCGGGCAGATAATCCACTTCCAGCGCCAGGCGGATGGTCAGGTCCGGGAAATTCTTCTGTGCCTGCCGGACCTTGGCGACGTATTCGTCGAGCTGATCGGCGCGCATCCGCCAGTTGTCGAAATCGTCGCGCGGCATCGGCGAATGGTCGGAGAAGCCGATTTCCGTAAGGCCGATGGCAACGGCGCGCGCGGCGTAATCGCCCGGTTCGCCGGTCGCGTGCCGGCAAAGCGGCGTGTGCAGGTGGTAATCGGCAGGCCGTTTCATGGGGTTGAGTGTTGAGAGTTGAGCGTTGAGTGTCGAATAAAAAACAGGGCATAGGCTTGGCGTTGGAGTTCAAGCTTCAGCTTGTTCCTTCCCGGGAGCGCCAGGGTCCCGCCGGCTCGTGCCACTGCGACGGACTTGTCTATTTGCCGGCGAGACGCCGGTGTACCCATAGATCAACGACATGCCGTGGTTGATTTCTGAGAGTGTTTGCCGCTGCCTGAGCGTACAACAAGGGCGGAACTCTTGCGAATTCCGCCCGGATGTCGCGTTTTGAGAGGGTGATGAGAATGGCGGATCAGAACCCACCGCCATCGTCCCACCAGCGGCCGGTCTTTCCATCCTTCTTGAGTGCCAGGTTGTGCTTTATCACGTCGCCGTTCTTAAGCTTGATCTCGTAAGGGACAAACTGGCCAGGATAATTCTTGGAAGTGAAAGCCGTGCCAATGCTGACGACCTCAAGACCGCCAACGATTTGCTTGGTTTGGTCATCAACCATCGATCTCCGGAATTTTTCAGCTTCAGTCCAGTCCTGACGTCCGAGGGCCTCGAAATAGGCGCGCGTGGCTTGTTCTGCGGTCATGGACGCGTATTTTTCGTTGTCGGGCAGCATCTGCATTTCGTTTTGGAACCAACTCACATTAGCCGGCAACTTGAGTTGGAACACCGCCGGGTCAATCGGCTGGTTATAGTCAATCTGATCAAGTTCAAAAATCAACTTGTCGCCCGACGCGGCATGAATATAAATCTTCACCGATTCCAGCAATTCAGTCTGGTCGTTGAAGGCATATACCCGGCGTGTGTCGGCGTTGTCAAAGAAGCTGTTTTTGAGGTAATCGTTGTCCGGCAGGCCGGATTTGGCTTCGATGGTAACGACCTTTTTTGTCCGGCCATCCGCAGCGCGTTCTTCCGCAAGGTTCAGTTTCCATCCCTTCGCAATGGCGTTTTTGAGTTCATTGGTGATGGTGTTGCTCAGGTTGGCGATCTTGTGCAGCCAATCGGTGTCAAACGCGCTCTTCGTGGGCTTCGGCACTTTCACCGCGAGGTTGGCGGTTTTGATGAGCATCACGGTTGACTGCCCGTCCATGGCCGCGACCCGCCCGGGCTTTTCGATGCGCCATTTCAGCTCCGGCTCGAACTGCTTCCACAGTTCGATGGTATAAAACCCGGAGTCGGGATTGATGTAGCTGAAGTTGTCTTGTGGTTCAGTGCGCAGTTGCCCGCGCAGGTGGATGGTGGTGAGTTTGGCTACAGCTTGGGCGCCTTTGGTCATGACCTCGACGGCAGCGGCTTGTATTTTTGGTGTGCTTAGGAGGGCGATCAGAATGATGGCAGCCGCGCTTGCAGTTGCGCCCAACCCGAATCCCCAACGATGTTTCAATATTGTGCTCATAATTGTTTCTCTTTCCGGTTTGAACTGTTCCCGATGAACCCGGCGCATCACCGGCTCGACCAGTGACACCTCGGCGGTCGCTTGACCGCGGGCCACCAGTTGCCGTTGTAAACGGGTGATGGCCGCGTGCTCGGTCCGGCAGGCCGCGCAGGTTTCAAGGTGTGCCTGACACTGGAGCGATTCCTCACGGTCGAGCAATCCTTCCACGCAGGCGACCAGGTTTTCCCGGCATTCAGCGCAGTTCATGGCAGTTCTGTTTGGTTGACTGTTGGTTCCGCGCTTTCGCGGGCGGCGAGCTCCTGACGGAGCAAGGTATAGGCTCGCGAAAGCGTTTTGGTGACCGTGCCGAGCGGCAGATCGAGGCGTGTGGCGATCTCCTGACAGGAGAGCCCCTCGTAATACCGCAGCAGTATCACCTGACGATAGGTTTCGGACAGGGCAGCGATGGCTTCTTCCAACGGATAATCTTCCCGGCTGTCGGCGACGTTGGCCATGATGGATTCCGTCACTTCACAATCCTGCTGGCGATGCTTCAGGGAGCGCAGTTGTTCCTTGGCGACCCGTCCGGCAATGCCCAGCAGCCAGGAGTAAAACGATTCCGGCTTCCGAAGCTTTTTCAAGGACAGGAAGGCCCTGACAAACGATTCCTGCGCCGCTTCTTCCACCTGCCGGCCATCCCGAAGCCGCCCCGCCAGATAGGCGAACAGCGGTTTCTGATAACGATCCACCAGCACGCGGAAATCCTCCTGATGTCCATCGCGGCAACGCTCGACGTATTCTTTGTCGGTTAGGTCCATGTAATGCCCAGTCCCAGCGAACTCATACCGTCATTCTATAGTGACGTCCGGGGCGGTTTTGCGACAAAAGAATGAGAATTTTCTTTAGCTGGCAATGACATGGGGTGAGTGTTGGAAGTTGAGTGTTGACTGTCGAATCAAAAACGGGGCGTCAATTTGGCGTTGGAGTCTTAGCTTCAGTTTGTTTCTTGCTGGGAGCGCCGGCGCTCCCAGGGGTCGCAATCCGATCTTGAATTCCGGCAATTCGCACAACAAATTTGAGGAACCATGGCAAATGACAGTCCAGCCGACCATCTCCGGCTGTTTGTGGCAATTTCCATCCCGGAGCCGGTCCGGGATGAAATCATCCGCGTCCAGCAGGAATTGCAGCCGCTCGTGCCGCGCGACGTGGTCCGCTGGGCGCGGCCGGATCAATTTCATCTCACGCTCCGGTTCCTGGGCGATGTTCCGGCGGATGGCGTCGAAGACTTGAAGAAATCGGCCGGTGCCGTTTGCCGGAATGCCCGGCCCTTGTCCTTGCGCGCCGAGGGCGTCGGTTTTTTCCCGAATCCCCGCTCGCCCCGGGTCATCTGGGTGGGTATCAATGACCGGGCAGGGCGGCTGGTGGATTTGCAGCAGCAGGTTGAAACCGCTGTCGGCCCGTTCAGTCCCGAACCGGGCGAGAAGAATTTCACGGGCCATGCCACGTTGGGCCGCCTGAAAAATCCGAAGCCGGCTGACATCCGGGATCTTGCCGCCCGGGCGCAGCCGCTCGAAAAGCGGCTGTTCGGCGAATGGACGGCGCACGAAATTGAAATAATCCGGAGCGAATTGTCCCCGACCGGGGCGCGCTACACTTCGCTCGCGGCGTTCCGGCTGGGAGCGGTTTAATACCAATGTGCGATCAAACTACCATAAAAGCCGAGGCGAACATTTAAACAATCTGACGAAGCGCCCCCTCGCCCCAGCCCTCTCCCCTGCTGCCCGCGGGGGAGAGGGTGCCCGCAGGGCGGGAGAGGAGGAGCGTCAATCAATTCGTAGCACTTCGGACGCAATTCCGTATGAACCGCCGCAAAACTTGTTTGGTCTTACTGGCGGCTGTCAAAGCAGGCGAAGCCACTTCAACTCGTTTGATGGGAAACCGTTCGCGGCGGCGCAGTGCTCTTGCGCTCGATGAGTTCGGCGGACAAGCGTTTCGTTTCAACCCGCTGGCCCTTCAGCAAATTCATCATCGCTTCCACGGCGGCCATGCCGAGCCGGAACTTTGGCTGGCGGATGGTCGTCAGCGGCACGCGAAAATATTCCGCCGTCAGGATGTTGCCAAAACCCACGAGCGAAATGTCCTCCGGAATCCGCAAACCTTTCGAGAACAACGCGTCCGCGCATCCAATGGCGACGAGGTCGTTGATGGTTTGAACGGCGGTTGCACCACACGATTCATTCAGCATTTGCAGCGCGGCTTTGGTGCCGTCTTCAATGGTGCTGCCAGCCTGAAAAACCAGCTTGTCGTCCACGTCCAATCCGGCTTCGCGCAATGCGCGGCGGTAGCCTTCAAATCGCTCGTGTACCCACGGCGCCGTGGGTGAGCCGGTGAGATAGGCAATGCGTTTGTGGCCGAGCTTCAGCAAATGTTGCGTCGCGGTGTAGCTGGCAACCTGTTCATCAATTTCCACGCTGACGAACGATTTGCAAAATGGCGCGGGCGGACCGATTAAAACCGTCGGGATTTGGCGTGCCAGCACCTCCTGATAAATTCGCGCCTCGGCCTCAAAGCGATACACCGGCGAAATGAACAGCCCATCCACGCGCCGCGACAACAGCCGCCGGATGCAAACCTCTTCGCGGTCCGGCAGGTTGTGCGTATGCGTGAGCAAAATGTCGTAGCCCAGTTCGTGCGCGCGTTCCTCGATGGCGAAAATGACGCGCGCAAAAATCGGATTCGTGCTCGACGGAATGACCAGGCCGAATAATTTGGTCGTCCGGTTGCGCAGCCCTTGCGCGGACGAGTCGGGAACGTAACCCATTTGTTGCGCCAGCGACTTGATGCGCGACTTTGTGGCCGACGACACATCCGGCTCGTCGCGCAACGCCTTTGAGACCGTCATCACCGAGACGCCGGCGTACCGGGCAATGTCCTTAAGTCGAACCATGATTGTAAAAGGCTGAAGGCCGAAGGCTCCCGCCGTCGCCAAGGCTATGGCGGGCAGGAAAGGCCAAAGGGAAAACATTCATTAATTTAAATTTGGGTTTCTCCTTCATTCAGCCTTTAGCCTTTAGCTTTCAGCCTTTCATAAATACGCTCCGCGCCAGTGCAGTTTGCGGCGCAACGCCTCCAAAAACGAACTGTCCGCCAGATGCATCAGCCGGACCGTACCCCGGCTGCGGCGAATCGTCACCTCGTCGCCTGCGCCAAGCTCGGCGACAAACTGTCCGTCCGCGCTCAAAAACGTCGCCGGCGGCGAACTGATGGCCTTGACGCGAATGGTTGAAGCCAGCGGCAAAATGAGCGGACGATTTGACAGCGTGTGCGGACAAATCGGTGTGAGCGCAAACACTTCGGCGGTGGGCAAAACAATGGCGCCACCCGCCGCCAGCGAATACGCCGTTGAACCCGTTGGCGAACTGATGATTAATCCGTCGCCGTGGTAGCGCGCGACCAGTTCACCATCCACGCTTACATCGAGTTTGATGAGCCGTGAAATCCCGCCGCGGCTGACCACAATGTCATTGAGCGCGGTTTCATGAATCCGCCGTCCCTGGCAGCGGCCGCCGACTTCGATTAAAACGCGGGATTCGTATTTGAATTCACCGCGCCAGACGCGCGCCAAGGCGCGGGTCAGTTCATCCGACGGCACGGCGGTGAGAAAGCCAAGGCCGCCGATATTGACGCCGAGCATCGGCGTGGCCGAGCCGGCGATTTCGCGGGCGACGTGCAGCATCGTGCCGTCGCCGCCAAACACCAGCAACAGGTCCGCTTCGCGCGCCAGTGCGGCAGCGTCGCCGCACACGGAACTTTTCAATCCGGCCAGCCGGGCGGTCCCGGCGTCGCACAACACCTTTCGTCCGGCGCGTTGGATGAGTCGCGCGGCCTTGCGAACGCTGTCGGCGCAGGCGGCTTTATCGGAATTGCCGATGAGTCCGACGCGTTTGATTTTGTCAGCTTGTTTTTTCAATCAGCGCCAAAAATTCCTTGTTGCCCGCCGGTCCGAGCAACGGTGATTCCACCACGCCCTGCCAGCGCAACCCGGGTTGCGCGCGGACGAATCCCCGCAGTTCATTGAGCACGCGCTCATGCACCGACGGGTCGCTGATGACGCCGCGACCCTTGTCGGCTTCGGCTTTGCCGGCTTCAAACTGCGGTTTGATGAGCGCGACAATTCTGCCATCGGGCCGCAATAATGCAATGGCGGCGGGCAAAATATTTCGCAACGAAATAAACGAGCAGTCTATGGTTATCAAATCAAAGCCGCGGAATTCGTTTTCGGAGGGGCGAGTTATACGAGCCCCTGACTTTGATTTGACATTGTTCAGTTTGGGGCTTGTGGAACTCGCCCCTCCGAAATGTTCCGGTGTCAGATGCCGCGCGTTGGTCTTCTCCATGACGACGACGCGGGGGTCGTGCCGGAGCTTCCAGGCGAATTGCCCCCGGCCAACGTCCACGGCATAAACTTTCGCCGCGCCGTGTTGCAACAAACAATCGGTGAATCCGCCGGTGGACGCGCCCAGGTCGAGCGCCATCAGCCCGGTAACATCCAAATGAAGATGGCGCAGGGCGTGTTCCAGTTTGTGGCCGCCGCGGCTGACGTATTTCTCGTTCGCGTCCAAGGTGAGCCGGTCATCGGGTTTGACGGAGTCGCTGGGTTTGTGGGCGGACTGGGCGTTGATGCGGACTTGTCCGGCAAGAATGGCGCGTTTGGCGCGTTCGCGGCTTTCACAAAGGCCGCGTTCAACCAGGGCCTGGTCGAGGCGAGTCATAGGAAATAAATTTAGTCTCTTTCTTGTTTCATGCGCGATGCTTTCAACCATGTTCGCCAAACCGAGACAAGGATATCCGTTGCCACAACTTGTTGACAGGAAATTCAAATACAGCCAACCATAAAATATACCGAGCCGTAATAGTCACGTTTAACTTCCCAAGTCCGTCACAAGATGTGGACCGCGTAGGGGGCGTTGCTACGCGGTGTTTTGTGTCAATACTCAGGACCCGTTTTTGGCCGTCGGATCATCCACCCGCGCCTGCAAGTCGAACTGGCTGCCGCTGATGGCGGAGCGGAATTCGGCAAACGTGAACGGCCTGGCGATGGAGAACAGTGCGACGCCTTGAACCAAGGCTGCCCGGCAATGTTGCAAAAGCACGACGGGTTTGAAAAGCCAACCAATACTACAAAACTAGGAACCGACCCGTTTCGAAACCGACCCGTTTCCGACCCGTTTCCGGCTGGCTTGTGTCGAGTTTGTTTTTTCATGCCTTACCTTGTGGCAATGCCCAAACCCGCAAGCCAACCCTTTTTTATACCTCAACCCTCAAACCCGTGAGCCGGCAGTGAATAAAATTCTAACTGCCGATTTGATATTTTTCATGGTAGTTTTTGAACTTTTCCATTCGATAGAAGCTTCATTTTAATTGGCGGGAATTCAGTTAAATGTGCCATGACTTCATTGGTTTCAACTTTGTAAATCAAAGGCGTGATTTGAAGCATGACATCATTGGTAAAAGAAATGTCAAAATCAGACTGCAAACTGAAACCTGCCGCTGTATAGGATTCACCAGCAGCCACTCCATGACCTACAACCGGCCACCATTGCAAACCTCGCTTGTTTGATGGATGGACACCGCGCATGATATTGGAAACTGTGGTTTGAGAAGGAAGATTCATTGCGGCCAAGATGCTTGAATTTGTGAGTTGCAACTCAATTCCGTTAGTCAACCAGAGTTGTAGCTTCGAACCGACGCGGTTGGTTATTTTAAGCCACGCGTTTTTTTCAAAATTGGTTCGCGCATATAAGTCTATTTCCACACTCCAATCTGATCCATATTTCTCAATCAAAAGACGTGGTTGCAAACCATTCGTTGCTTCACCAAGAATTTCAACGGGGTTATTCTCTTTACCAAGGAGGGACTGCGCATCTGTGGTTGAAGTTTTAAGCGCAATTACTCCAATAAACAAGATAAAACAAGCATAGCGTAACATAGATATTCCTTTCTAGTTGTTGTGGTAGGTTTGTGGCCATTGTGGAAATTCATAGCCACCATCTGGTGAGCTTGGTCTGGTGATGGAATATGTCGGAGTTGACCACACGCCACCAGAGTAAGTTGTAGCTGCCGACCATGACCAAGTTATTTTGCCGAGCGGAACGTAAATGTTGTTGTTTGCGTTACCATTATCAGGACGAAACATAACGTAATCTTCAAACTGGTCGAAAATACTTGTCGTGCTGTTGAAAATCGAATGCGCTAAAGCAAAACTTGGCCCATCATTAAAAATTAAAGACTTAGCGGAATTAGCTAATACGGTAAATATGGCATCAGCACTACTTTGAGACAAATAAAAGCGCGTATTGTCCATCCAATATTGGCCGCTTGTGTTGTCTGACGTATTTCCATTCGCAGCGCTTCTCTTGATGAGTTGAGTAAAATCAGTTTTCCCAGAATAGACTGATGAGACATCAATTCTATAAAACATGCTTCCGTTTCCACCCGCATTGCCAAGCACCAAAGATAACGTTCCATCTATCACATCATTTGTTGCCCATGACGGCGGCTCGTCTGCAAAGGTTACGCTTGGCCGATAGATGTTAAACACCGCCTGACCTGTGATGGTTTTACATTGGACTGTGGCCGAGCATTGAATGACGCGATTGGTCGCTCCATCCACCCAATAGAAAACCACGTTGGAATTATTC
>JBEKZC010000094.1:0-10686 GCA_049510295.1 Verrucomicrobiota bacterium
AAGTTGCAGGGGGCGCATTCGGTGACGGCCTCTTTCAAAAAATCAAGGATGGCTATACTAAAATCGCTCACGTGTATGAGCAGGGCGATGAAATCTTTATATTCGGTTTCAGTCGCGGCGCATTCACTGCCCGCAGTCTGACGGGAATGATTGCGATCTGCGGTTTGCCAACCGCGTCCTTTGACGACAATCTGATCAATACTGCGTTTCAAGCATACCGGAATCCGAATCAACGAGCCGCGCTTCTGGCCAGCCTGAATAATTACAATCTCTTCGACGCCAAAATCAAAATGGTTGGTGTTTGGGACACAGTTGGGGCGCTGGGAATTCCCGCGATCTTTGGTGGTGTTGACCCTCTGATTTACGGTTTTCTGGACACGAGCCTGCATCCGGATGTTTTGAACGCTTACCAGGCGCTGGCCATTGACGAACGCCGGCAGGAATTTCCGCCAACCCTCTGGACTCCGCCTGCGCCGCCAGTGGCCGGCCAAGTGTTGGAACAGGTCTGGTTCTCCGGTGTCCACTGTGACGTTGGCGGCGGATACCCCGAAACCGGCCTTTCCGACATCACCTTCAGTTGGATGCTGGGAAAGGCAATAAGTCTTGGATTGCAAGCTGACCCAAATATCTCGGCGCAATATGCCTCGCTCGACGCCAAGTATGCGCTCGCCCAGATTCACGAATCATGGAGTGTCCTATGGCTCTTTCCAAAGCCGAGAACCATTGCGGACAATTCCACATTGAGCAACAGCGTCGCCATCCGTTGCAAGAATGACAGTTCCTATCAGCCCGGAAACCTGGCGTTGAATAATGGCGCACCAGCCGGTTCTTACCAAACGGTGCAAGTGGTGTCATAGGCGCAGGACTAAACTGTGAAGACATCAAGCAAAGCCGAAACCGCCGGATGATAAGGCTAAAGGCTAAATGCTGAAACCGACGGGTTCTGAAAACACCTTTCGCCTTTGGCCTTGAGCGTTTAGCCTTCACCCGCCTTCATGGGATTTCGGCGCGACGAGAAGGAGAACCGTTACGAGGACCAAATGAGCCGGACCAATTATATTTTTGTCGATTTTGAAAATGTCCAGGAGACCGATCTGGATCGAATCGCGAACAAACCGGTCAAGGTTACCTTCGTCCTGGGCGAACGCCAAAAACGCCTGCCGGTGGCGTTAGCGCGCAAACTCCTCAAGTACGCCGGACAAGTCGTGTTGGTGGAAACCGGTCGCAGCAGCAAGAATGCGCTCGATCTGGTCCTCGCCCATTACACCGGAGAGGCAAGGAAAGCCGATCCGCAGGGATACTTCCACATCGTGTCGAAGGACAAGGACTTCGACGCATTGATTGGACATCTCAAAGACAACGGGGTCCTCGCCGCCCGGCATGCCGCGTTCAGCGAAATCCCGGTGCTGATGAATCGAACCGAGCGGGTGAAGTTGCTGGCCACTTATTTCAAAACGACTCAGACCAACCGTCCCAAAAGGCGGAAGACGCTGGAGTCTCAAATTCAGGCGCTGTTTGGCAAGGCGCTCTCGTCCGGTGAATTGGATGAAACCATCGGCGGGTTGGTCGCCGCGAAAATCATCGCGCTCTCAAAAAAAGGTGAGGTCGCTTACACAAAGGCTGAAGGCTAAAACAAAGCACTGAATGCTGAATGCCGAAATCGTAAATCTCGACCATGGCTTTTACCGTAACGCATCAACTGGGAAGACCCCCGACCTTCCCCGAACTTCAAGAGTTGGCCAGACAGTTTGATGTCCAGATCGACGGCAACGAACTGGCCGGAGGTTTCTGTCATCCCGACCCGGAGCAGCCCAAGGTAAAAGGCAATTATACCTTTGAGCCGAACGGCGACCTCCGCGGCGATTTTACCAGCCACGTCATGGGGAAACTGACCGGGACATTCGTGTTTATGACTGGAAAAGCCGAGACCACCATTACCGAAAAGCCATTCCTGCTTCCCGAGGCGGTGTTGAAATCAAAACTGTCCGAAGCGCTGAAAGAGTTCTGCGCCAAATTTACAACGGGAACTGACCCGGGAAAATAAATGACGTTTACGCGAATTCCGCCAATCAGCGCGAATTAGTGCAATTAGCGTAAAAACCTATCGCGTCCTATCGCGTCTTTTGTGCCTTTTTGCGGCAAATGATTTTGCGTCTTTTCGCGGTTCCAATCCGTGTTCATCCGTGTCCATCCGCGGTTAAATTCGGGTCTGGCGCCTTGGGTCTCGGGTCTTACCCGATTTAATGAAAACCGACATTGGGCATGGGGTTTTTGGCCAAAAAAGCCGCCCGGAAAAAAAAAAATACCTGTTGACAGGGCGGCGGGGGTTTCATAATTTGCCACCGCAAGTCGAGCCGTAAATAGACAAAAACAGCCAGTTGCCCCTTGAATTTTCGACAGAAAAAAATGAGGGGAATGGGTTTTTTTGTCGTTTTGTGTTTGTGTATCGGATTGGACTAATGATAATGCGCCCATGTAGCTCAGTTGGTAGAGCGCGTCCTTGGTAAGGACGAGGTCATCAGTTCAACCCTGATCATGGGCTCCAGTTCGCAGATTTGACCGTTAACCAAAAACTAAACGCAGGAGACAACAATGGCTAAAGAGCAATTTCAACGAACGAAACCGCACGTTAACGTCGGCACGATCGGACATATTGACCACGGCAAGTCCACTTTGACAGCGGCAATTGTCAAGGTGCAGGCGGCAAAGGGCCTGGCCCAAGTCAAGTCTTACGCGGAAATTACCAAGGGTGGCACGGTGCGTGATGAGACCAAGACCCTGACCATCGCGGTTTCTCACGTCGAGTATCAGAGCGACAAGCGTCATTACGCCCACATTGACTGCCCGGGCCATGCCGACTTCATCAAGAACATGATTACCGGGGCGGCCCAGATGGACGGCGCCATCCTGGTGGTGGATGCCTCGGAAGGTCCGATGCCTCAAACCAAGGAGCACGTGCTGCTGGCCCGCCAGGTGGGTGTGCCCGCCATCGTAGTTTACCTGAACAAGGTTGACCTCGTGGATGACAAGGAGTTGCTGGACCTGGTGGAAATGGAAGTCCGCGACCTGCTGACCAAATATGAATTTCCGGGTGAGAAGACACCCATCGTTCGCGGCAGCTCCAAGGCGGCGCTGGCCGGAGACAAGGTCGCCGAAGAATCCATCCAGAAATTGATGGAAGCCATCGACGCGTTCATTCCGCTGCCGATGCGCGAAGTGGACAAGCCGTTCCTGATGTGCATCGAAGACGTGTTCAACATTGAAGGCCGCGGTACGGTTGTCACCGGTCGCGTGGAGCGTGGTGTGCTGGAACGCATGTCCGATGTTGAAATCGTCGGCCTCAAGGACACCCGCAAGACGGTTGCCACCGACATTGAAATGTTCCGCAAGCTGCTGGACAAGGCGACGGCGGGCGACAACGTCGGCGTGCTGCTGCGCGGCATCAAGAAGGAAGAAGTCGAGCGCGGCATGGTGCTGGCCAAACCGGGCAGCATCACCCCGCACATGCATTTCAAGGCGGAAGTCTATGTGTTGTCGAAGGAGGAAGGCGGCCGGCACACGCCGTTCTTCACGAACTACCGTCCGCAATTTTACTTCCGCACCACGGACGTAACCGGGACGGTGACCCTCGCGCCGGGGGTGGAAATGGTGATGCCGGGCGACAATGTTTCGGTGGAGGTAAAGGTCATCTCGCCGGTGGCCATGGAAAGAGGCCAGCGGTTTGCGATTCGCGAAGGCGGTCGCACCATTGGCGCGGGCCGCGTGACGGAAGTCATCGCCTAACGACGGTTTTCAACTTTGGAGCGCGGGGGGATGAACCCTGCGGCTCCTTTTTTGTCAGAAACACTAACGAGATTGGGCGGATACGGCAGTAGCTCAATTGGCAGAGTAGCGGTCTCCAAAACCGTTGGTTGGGGGTTCAAGTCCCTCCTGCCGTGCCAGCCTTCGCTGGAACGAAGTGAAAGCGAAGTGCCGCGTCGAAGCGCGAAGCGCGAAGGCGGAACGAATTGAAGTGCTTTGAGCTATGGCTCGGCAAGCCAGTCTGCGAACGGAGAGGTGGCAGAGTGGTCTATCGCGGCGGTCTTGAAAACCGCTTCGGGTTAACACCCGACGGGGGTTCGAATCCCTCCCTCTCCGCCAGTCCCGCAGGGCGGGACGGGCTGGGGTAAATGAGCGAAAAGCTCCGAGTTGCGGGCCGGCAGGCCAGGAAAATTTGTGAGTGAAGTGTAGTGAATGAATTATGAGCGGTTGGACCAGCATTATATTTTGGGCGGTCGTCGTCGGGTTGTTCTTTGCCTACCTTTGGTGGCAGGGGCAGGTCCGGCAATTGGCCAACTATGTGCAGGAAACGCGCGAAGAATTGAAAAAATGTTCGTGGCCGACATGGGTGGAACTGAAAGGCTCGACAGCGGTCATCATGATTTCAATTGCTTTGCTCGGCACATTCACCGAAGTGGTGGATCGCATCCTGTATTTTATATTCTTTACACTTTGAGCACCATGCGCAGCCAATGGTTTGTCATCCATACGCTTTCCGGCCAGGAGCAGAAGGTCAAGGAAAGCATTGAGAAGCGCATCAAGACCGACGAGATGCAGGACTATGTCAGGGAAGTCCTCGTCCCGATGGAAAAGGTCGTCGAGGTGCGCAACCAAAAGAAGACCGTGTCCAGCCGCAAATTGTGGCCGGGCTACGTGTTTGTGGACATGGCGCTGCTCGATGAAAACAACCGGATCATCGAGAAACCGTGGTATTTCATCAAGGAAACGCAGGGCGTGATTGGTTTTGTCGGCGGCGAGCCGCCCGTGCCAACGCCGACGGAAGAAGTCGAATCCATCAAGGCGCAAATTTCCGCGTCGGAAGAGACGGAAAAACCGAAGGTCAATTTTGAAGTCGGCGAAACGATCAAAATCAACAACGGGCCGTTCCTCAATTTCAGCGGCGTGATTGAGGAAATTGATCCCGAACGCGGCAAATTGAAGGTCACCGTCAACATTTTCGGCCGCAATACGCCGGTCGAACTCGAATATTGGCAGGTGGAGAAAGCGTAAATTTGTAGCGGCGTCTCGGTAGAGCGCCGCTGAATGAAAGAAAAATTTGCGGCGGTCTGCCGACGCGCCGCTACGATAAATTTTATGGCAAAGAAAGTCACAGGCATCATCAAGCTGCAGATTCCGGCGGGCCAGGCCAATCCCGCGCCGCCGGTCGGCCCGGCGCTCGGCCAGCACGGCGTCAACATCATGGGCTTCTGCAAGGAATTTAACGCGGCGACCAAGGCCGACGCGGGACTCATCATCCCCGTCGTCATCACCGTTTTTCAGGACAAGTCGTTCAAGTTCATCACCAAATCGCCGCCGGCGTCCATTCTGTTGAAAAAAGCCGCGGGCATCACCGCCGGTTCCAAGGAGCCGAACAAGGAAAAGGTCGGCAAGGTGACGCGCAAACAGGTTTTGGACATCGTAAAAATGAAATCAAAGGATTTGAATGCGACTTCGGAGGAAGCCGCGTTCCGGGTCATCGCCGGCACGGCGCGCAGCATGGGAATTGAAGTCGTCGGATAAACCAAACAACCGCGGGAGAGTCATCAAAGATTCGCTGGCACCGCACCAAAACAAATGCCCAGTAAACGATACAAAAAAGCGCTCGAAGTGGTGGACGCCAAAAAGGCGTATCCACTCAAGGATGCCGTTGGCGTCCTCGCGAAATTTCCCAAGGCGAAATTCAACGAAACCATTGATCTCGCGTTCCGTCTGGGTGTGGACCCGAAACATTCCGACCAGATGGTCCGCGGCACGGTTCCGCTTCCCCACGGCAGCGGCAAAACCGTGCGCGTGCTCGTGTTCGCCAGGAGCGGCGCGGCCGCAGACGCGGCCAAGGCCGCCGGTGCGGAATACGTTGGTTTTGAAGACATGATTGCAAAGTGCCAGGGCGGCTGGGCTGATTTTGATGTGGCGGTGGCCACGCCCGAAGCGATGGCTGAAGTGCGCAAGCTGGGCAAGGTGCTTGGCCCGCGCGGTCTGATGCCAAACCCGAAGACCGGCACCGTGACGGACGACACCGCCAGGGCGGTGAAGGAAGTCAAGGCCGGTCGCGTTGAGTTCAAGGTGGACAAGGCGGGCAATGTTCATGTGGCCGTCGGCAAGGCGTCGTTTCCGGCCAATCAGATCGAGGAAAACGCGCGCGCGGTGATTGAAGCCGTGGCCAAGGCGCGTCCGAACAGTGTCAAGGGCACCTATATCAACTCCTGCACGCTTTCGGCGACGATGAGTCCGCCGGTGCGGCTGGATGTGCGCGAGTTTACGACCCATTAACCCGGAACCATTTTGAATCATGCGTGCTGAAAAACAAATTTTAACGAAGGAATACATCGGGCGGTTGAATGGCTCGCCATTCTTCATCGTGGTGAATTACAAGGGACTCAAGGTGTCCCATATGACCGAGCTGCGGAAGCGCCTGCAAAAAGCCGGCGCGGAGATTCACATCGTCAAGAACTCCCTGTTCCAAATCGCGGCCAAGGAAGCCGGCGTCGGCGAATTGAACGGCTCGCTCGGCGGCCAACTCGCCGTGGTCACCGGCCAGAAGGACATTTCGTCCGCGGCGAAGGTGGTGAAAAATTTTGGGGCGGAGTTCGACCGGTTGAAGGTGCAGTTTGGTTATTTGAACGACCAGCGTCTGGAACAGGCGGCGATTGTGGCCCTGGCCGATCTGCCGAGCCTGGACGTGTTGCGCGCCAGGTTGCTGGGCCTGTTGAACGCGCTGGCGACGAAGCTGGTCGTTTTAATCAACACGCCCGCGACGCAACTCGCGCGGGTGATCAAGGCGAAAGCCGAGAAAAGTTGAAACAATTTCCGTCCGCTTTGAACAGCGGTCGGACAAACAAACAAACAACAACGTAAATCGTCGGTTCACGAACGAACTTAAAAAAGCCGTGGCGTGTCGCGCCGAAGCAGGGCGAAGGCGGACCACGGCAGACGACGAGACGACAAGAAAGGTAACATGGCTGACATTGCAAACCTCGTGGAAGAATTGAGCAAGTTGACGGTGATTGAAGCCGCCGACCTGGTCAAGAAACTGGAAGAAAAATGGGGCGTGACTGCCGCCGCACCGGTGGCTGCCGCGGCTCCGGCTGCGGGTGCGGCTGCGCCGGTCACGGAAGCGAAGACCACGTTTGACGTGATTCTGGTGTCCGCCCCGGCGGACAAGAAAATCGCCACCATCAAAGCCGTCCGCGAAGTGAAAGCGGGTCTCGGTCTGGCGGAAGCCAAGGCGCTGGTGGAAGGCGCGCCCAAGCCCGTGCTGGAAGGCGCTCCGAAAGCCGACGCTGACGCGGCCAGGAAGAAGCTGGAAGAAGCGGGCGCCAAAGTGGAGGTCAAGTAACTGGCGAACTTTGAGGCGGTGGTCCCGCGAGGCGGGACCGCCACCCGGTTTTCGCAAGGCGGAACAAAACTTTTATTAGTTACAAACAGCAGCAACAAGCGGCCGCCGGTAGCGGTCTGAGTTCAGGCAAGTTCACTGTTGAACGCAGCGTCCTTGCCTTGTGTCGTTGATTGAAAATTGCCGGCGGGCACGGTTGCCAGCCAAACCAGAAAGTCCAAATGCCATCGCGAGTCACTGAAAGAATCAATTTCGGCAAAATCAAAGAGATTGTCGTGCCGCCGAACATGATCGAATTGCAGACCAATTCCTACAAGGAATTCCTGCAAGCGGACGCGGCGCCCAAAAAGCGCCGGAAACACATCGGCCTGGAGGCGGTCTTCCTCGAAGTATTTCCCATCGAGAGCTACGATGGCAAGTGCGTGCTCGATTACGATTCCTACGAAATCGGCGAGCCGAAACTGGACTGGCTCGAATGCCTGCGTGAAGGCCTGACCTACGGCGCGCCGCTTTATGTCACGTTCCTGCTCAAGGAAGAGGGCAAAAGCGCCAAGGAAGAAAAAGTTTTCATGGGCGAACTGCCGCTGATGACGCCGCAAGGCACGTTCGTCATCAACGGGGCGGAGCGCGTTGTCGTCAGCCAGTTGCACCGTTCCCCGGGCATTGCGTTCGAGGCCACGCAGCATCCGAACGGGAAAATGCTGCACAGCTTCCGTGTCATTCCCGACCGCGGTTCGTGGTATGAAGCGCAATTCGACACGAGCGATTTGCTTTACGTTTATCTCGACCGCAAGAAACGCCGCCGGAAATTTTTGACGACGACGTTTTTCCGCGCGTTGAGCTTTTTGGATGTCGAGGGCGGCATTGGCAAGGGCAAGGACAACGGCGAGAAAACCCGCGGCACGGATGAGGAAATCCTCAAGCTCTTTTACGAAATCGAGGAACTCACGATCAAGGAAGCCGAGAAACTCGAAGATTTGCCGAATTGCGTTTTGATTCAGGACGCGGTGGATCAGGAAAAGGGTCTGGTGGTGGCCCGCGCTTTCGAGCCGCTTTCCAAGGCCGTGGTCAAACAAATCGCCGAGCTGGGGGTGAACAAAATCAAGGTCGTGAACACCACGCCCGACGATGGCATCATGATTAAATGCCTGAAGAAAGACCCGGCCAAAAATGAGGAAGAGGCGCTCAAGGACATTTACCGCCGCCTGCGTCCGGGCGACCCGCCGACCGCCGCCAATGCGCGGGCGCTGCTCAAGCGGTTGTTCTTCGACCCGAAACGTTACGATTTGGGCCGCGTGGGCCGCTACAAGATCAATCAAAAACTCGGCCTCAAGGACAAGGAAGAATCGCGCATTCTCACGAAGCACGATTTGGTGGCCGCGACGAAATATCTGCTCCGCCTCAAGAAGGGCGAAGGCAGCGTGGATGACATTGACCACCTGGGCAGCCGCCGCATCCGCACGGTCGGCGAGTTGCTCGCCAACCAGTGCCGGGTCGGGCTTTCGCGCACGGAACGCCTCGTCAAGGAACGCATGACGTTGTTCGATCAAAGCGTCGAGCAAATGGCGCCGCAAAAGCTCATCAATCCCAAGGCGCTCTCGGCGGTCATTCGCGATTTCTTTGGCCGCTCGCAACTCAGCCAGTTCATGGATCAAATCAATCCGCTGGCCGAGTTGACGCACAAGCGCCGGCTGTCCGCGCTGGGGCCGGGTGGCTTGAGCCGCGACCGCGCCGGATTTGAAGTGCGCGATGTTCATCCGTCGCACTACGGACGCATTTGCCCGATTGAGACGCCGGAAGGCCCAAACATCGGTCTGATTGCGTCACTGGCGACATTCGCGCGCATCAACGATTTCGGCTTCCTCGAAACGCCTTATCGCAAGGTCGAAAACGGGCGCGTCACCAATCACATTGATTACCTGACCGCCGACCGCGAGGAACAATTCATCATTGCGCAGGCGAACTCGCCGATTGACGACAAGGGCAAATTCACGACCGACCGGGTCGTTTGCCGCGCCCGGACCGACTTCATTGATGTTGAACCTGCGCGGGTGGATTACATGGACGTTTCGCCCAAGCAGTTGGTGTCCATCGCCGCGTCGCTGATTCCGTTCCTGGAACACGACGACGCCAACCGCGCGTTGATGGGTTCAAACATGCAACGCCAGGCGGTGCCGTTGCTGGTGACCGAAGCGCCACTGGTGGCAACCGGTCTGGAAGACCGCGTCGCCCGCGACTCGCGCGCCGTGGTGGTCGCGGAAGAAAGCGGCAAAGTTGCTTCCGTCAGCGGCGATCGCGTCATCATAACCGAAGACGGCAAACTGCCGGAGACGAAAAAGAAAATCAAACACGACCCCGAAAAGGGCGTGTGGGTTTATCCGATCCGCAAATTCATGCGGTCGAACGCCGCAACGTGCATCAATCAAAAAACGCTGGTGCACAAGGACGATCACGTGAAGAAGGGGCAGGTCATTGCCGACGGTCCCTGCACCCGGAACAGCGAACTCGCCCTCGGCCGCAACGTGCTCGTCGCGTTCATGCCGTGGAACGGCTACAACTTCGAGGACGCCATCCTCATCAGCGAAAAAATCGTGAAGGAAGACATTTTCACGAGCATTCACATTGATGAATTTGAAGTGGCCGCGCGTGACACCAAGCTCGGCCCGGAGGAAATCACGCGCGACATCCCGAATCTCGGCGATGAGGCGCTCAAAAACCTCGGGCCGGATGGCGTCATCCGCATCGGAGCGGAAGTGAAGCCCGGCGACATTCTGGTTGGCAAAATCACGCCGAAATCGGAAACCGAGCTCGCGCCGGAAGAGCGTTTGCTCCGCGCCATTTTCGGGGAAAAGGCCGCCGACGTGAAGGACACGTCGCTCAAGATTCCTTCCGGCACTTACGGCATCGTCATGGACGTGAAGGTGTCGTCGAAGAAGGAAACCGATCGTGACACCAAATCATCCGCCGGCGAGGAAAAACGCCACGCGAAGCAGATTGAGGAGGATCACAAGAAAAAGACCGATGAATTGCGCGATCAATTGACCGAGGCGTTGAGCAACATTTTGCTCGGCGAAAAAATTCCGCTCGACGTGGTCAATTCCGAGACGGGGGAAATCATCATCCCGGCGAATCGCAAAATCACGAAGACGCTTCTGCGCAAACTCGCGACGGTTTATGACCGCATCGAGATTGATCCGTCGCCGATCCGCAACAAGATCAACGAAATCATCGGCAGCTTCAAAAAGAAGTTCGATGATTTGCAGATGCAATATGACGAGGAAATGGAACGCGCCGAGGCGGGCGAAGGCGTGGAG
>JBEKZC010000095.1:0-10350 GCA_049510295.1 Verrucomicrobiota bacterium
CGGATGATGGCGTTGTGCCCCCAATAATTTCCCAGATCGAGCGCCCAGTAATTCAATCCGGCAATGAACAGCGGCGCGTAAAGGCGGTTGGCAAATTGCTGGATGCGTCCAAACAATGTTTCGGCGTTGACCACCGCCGGCACGGTTTGAATCAATCCGACGGTCGGATGCGTTTCCATCAATTTCACCAGGTCCACGAGCGTTTTGCCGCGCATGACGCTGTCGGCGTCGCACACCAGGAAATAGCGGTAGCGGCGGCCCCAGGCATTGAGAAAGTCGCGTACGTTCCCGCTCTTGCGGCTTTCGTTGTTCAACCGGCGGCGATAGTGAATGCGGCCCAGCGCGTCAAGTTCATGAACCAAATCATACCAGCGCCGTTCTTCCTCGATCCATTTGTCGGGATTGGTGGAGTCGCTCAAGATGAAAAAGTCGAAGCGTTCAAGCTGGCCGGTTTTTTCCAAAGATTCATACGTCGTGCGCAAGCCCTCGCAGACGCGCACGACGTCTTCGTTGTAAACCGGAAAGACAATCGCCGTGCTGATGCCGGCAATGCTTTGGCCGCGATATTCCTTCAGACGCGTGATGCAGCGGTCGTCGCCGAACATCCGCAACACAAAACCATACAGGCCGTGCATGCAACCGATGGCAATGAACAAAAACAAAATCACAAACAAAACCAGCAGCACGGTGCGCGACGCGGACCAGCCCTTCCGCCACAGCAAATCGGCAAAGAGCATCGAGACCAAACCTGTCAGCAGGAACGCGCATGAATAAAAGATGAACAGCCGCCAGCCATGCCGCTCAATGCGCGGTGCGGACATCACCCGCAATGGCGGTGACTGGCTTGAGGCCGGGGCAGATTGAGAAACGCCGGACATGGCTTAGTGCGTGAGGATGAAAATGGCCACCAGCAGCAAGGCAAACAGCGTCCAGGCCAGAACCATTTTGAGATAGGGCAGCTTGCCCAGATTCGTCAGTGTTGTAATCGGGCCAAGATCGAAGGGGCGCGGCGTCATTTTTGAGAGCTGAAAATCCGGCCCGGCGCGCAGATAGGTTTCGCGCATGGCGCTGATAAATTCCTCCGGCCACGGGCCGGGCCGCAAAAATTGTTCCTGCCATCGGCCCGGCATGTCGGCGAGCAGCAGCGCGAGCCGCCCGCGCGTGGAGAGCATTTGGTCGGCATTGGCCGGCGGTTCCTGCAACACCTCGGCAAACCACTCAATCACAATACGATCCATTTCCTCGGCGGCGAGCTGGGTGGCGGAGCGTTCCGGCTCGACGGGCGCGCGGTGCGCGGCGCGTTCGAGCACACGGAGCACCAGCTGGCCGAGCAGGGCTTTGTTGCGGACGCGCAGGGCGTGGAAATAATTCTCCACCTTCTCATACGCAGCGTTCCATTCTTCGAGCCGGCGGCCCGCCAGATGGCCGTAGGAATCGGTCAGTGCGCCAATGCCGTTCATGGCGGACTCCATTGGTAAGTCCAGGTTTCGCTCAAAATGTTGGTTCCCTTTTGCAACGTGCAGCGCAGGTCCACCGGGTCGGTGTTGCCGGAGTTGGGCTGCATTTTCAAAATGACCCGCCAGGCGTTCAATTCGGAAAGGTGAAAGATTTGATTGTCCACAATCGCCGCGTTGGTGCTGCAATTGGCGATGGCCTGCGGCGGATCGCCTTCGGAAATGGCGTCAAGCCCGGGCCCGGCAAAATCAATCACGATTTGCCGGCAATTCGCGCAGTTCGGGCCCAGGCCGATGCGCGTGGACACAACCTTGTTGTCGGACAGTTTCATGTCCGCTCCGCGCGTCCAGGAGAGTGTGTATCCAAAGTGAAATGGTTTCAGCGGCGCGGGTTTGTTTCTCGGATCCCAAAACGCGACGATGTTGTCAAAACCCTCGTAATTCGCGCTCAATTGCACGAGATGCAGGTCGCCGTCGCCCCAATTCCCATGCGGTTCGACCCACACGGTGGGCACCAGTTGGTAGAAGTTGAAGCTGTCCTGATATGCCGCAAAGGTGCGCTCGCGCTGGAGCAGGCCGAAGCCGCGGATGTTCGGCGCGAAAAAAACCTGGTGGCGCATGACGGCGGGATTGTCGAGTGGATGCCAGAGCACTTCGCCACCATCCATGCGGGCGAGCAGGCCGTCGGTGTCATGAACTTCGGGACGGTAATCATCGAATTTGCGCTCGGAATTTTTGCCGAACCAAAACATGCTCGTCAGGGGGGCCAGGCCGATGGTTCTGATGGGCAGCCGGTTCGCATCCACAGCTTGAACCATGTTCGTCTCGCGGAAATACAGCACCGCCTCCACGTCAACCACGGTGGTCTCACCGGGACGGATGAGCAGTTGATACGCCCCCACGCAACTGACGCTGTCGAGCATGGCAAACAGGGTCAGTCCCCGGGCGTCCGGTTGCGGCTTGCCCAGCCACCAGTCGGTAAAAATGGGAAATTCCTCCGGACGATCCGGTTCACCGCTGTCCAGGGCCAGGCCGCGCGCGGACTGCCCGTAACGCTGCCCCTTGCCGAGCAACCGGAAATAGCTCGCACCGAGAAACGCGCCGATTTCATCCCACTTGTTCGAATCGTTCAATTGATTCAACAGGCGGAACCCGGCGTAACCCGTATCCGCGGGGATCTCGTTTTGAATGTGCAACGCGCGGTAATTGAAAAAGTCCTGCACGAACCGGATGGGCTGCACATGTGTCGCCGTGAATTCATAGACGTGAACCGGTTCCTGGTAGAGGTAGCCCGGATGAAAAAACTCCACGCGAAACGGCAGGCCATCCGCCGCCCATAACGCCCGATCGTGCCGGAACTCAATCTCACGATACTTGTCATAATTGAGATTTTCCTGCCGCAACACCTTCGGCACATCGGCGCGCGGCGAGTGGAAAGGCTGGCGCGCCCGTTCGAGAGCGCGCTGCGCCACATAATCCAAATTGACCTGGGCTGATTCCGCACCGATCAAAACTTTGCCGGCCAGCGCCAGTCCGATGGTTAAAACCAAGCAACTAAATCGCCACATTTAGAATAAGGAGAACCGAAGTGGGCCCAATTTGCAAGTTTAGCCGGCAACCACTTGAATGACAATGAATTATGCCGCTAAAATAACCGTTCAATCCAGCGTCTGCCGGTAACGTTTGATGCCGATGGCCAGCATCACGACCAGAAACAGCGCAATCGGCCAAAGGTCGGGCGCGATTTCGACGAAACCGTTTCCTTTCAGCAGAATCCCGCGCACAATGCGCAGAAAATGTGTCAGCGGCAGAATTTCGCCGATGTCCTGCGCCCAGCCCGGCATTCCTCGAAACGGAAACATGTAGCCGGACAACAACAAAGACGGCAGGAAAAAGAAGAACGCCATTTGCACCGCCTGAAGCTGGTTTTTGGCGATGGTCGAAAACGTGATGCCGACCGCGAGATTCGCCACGATGAACAGAAACGTCAGCACCAGCAGCAACGACACGCTGCCCACAACCGGCACATTGAACAGAAACTTCGACGCCAGCAAAATCAGGAAGACCTGGATGTAGCCGACCGTGATGTAAGGCACGATTTTGCCAATCATCACCTCACCCGGACGCGCCGGCGTTGAAAGCAGGTTTTCCATCGTGCCGCGCTCCCGCTCGCGCGTGATGGCGAGCGCGGTGATGATGATCATGGTCATCGTCAGCATCACGCCCATGAGTCCGGGCACAATGTTATACTGCGTGATGTTTTCCGGATTGTAATGTTGATGCACCACCAGATTGACCGGCGGCGGCATTCCCCGCAATTTCGCCAGCGGCCCGGTGAGATCGCGATCCAGCACGGTCGTCGTCAGCAGATTAATTGCGGCGATGGCATAACCCACCGCCGAAGGATCGGTCGCGTCGGCTTCCAGCAGCAAATCCGGGCGTTCGCCGCGCAGCAATTTGCGCGAAAAATCCACCGGGATGTCCACCGTAAATTGAACTGTGCCTTGCGCGAGCAGCCTTTGAATTTCCGCCTCGTTCCTGGCCTCACGGACAATGTCGAAATAACTGCTGTTGCGCAAACCCCACACAATCGTGCGCGAAAACACGCTGTTGTCCGCCGAATAAACCGCCGTGGGCAGATGCTTCGGATCGGAATTGATGGCGTAGCCGAAAAGAATGAGCTGGACCAGCGGGATGCCGATCATCATGGCGAACGTCAGCCGGTCGCGGCGCATTTGGATGAATTCCTTGCCGACAATCGTCCAGAACCGCCGCCAGTTGAATTCGTGCAGTTTCACGGCAGCGCCTCCCTCCATTTTGTAGCAGCCGACGTGAGGAGACTCATTCTTCCTTTTGCGAAGAAAATTGGAGCCGACTGACGTCGGCTGCTACCATGATTGGACAGTTTCACGAAAAATTGTCCTTTGCCGTTTCCATCAAGCTGATGAATACGTCCTCCAGACCGGATTGGCTCTGCTGCCAGCGATACGTGCCAGCCATCCAGGGACTGACACTTTCGCGCAGCCGCGCCGCGTCACGTCCACTCACATGCAACGTCGTGCCAAACGCGACAACCTGTTCGACACCGGGTTTGCCGCGGATTTTTTCCGCAAGCTTCGGCAAATCCGGCCCCGTGACCTCCCAAGTTGTCAGCCCGGCGGCTTTCACGACTTCCGCGACGCTGCCGCTGGCGAGCAAATTGCCGTAGGCGATGTAGGCCAGCCGATGGCAACGCTCGGCCTCGTCCATGTAATGCGTCGTGATGAGCACGGTCAATCCGCCGGCGGCAAGCTGGTGAATTTCCTCCCAAAAATCGCGGCGCGCCTTCGGGTCAACGCCCGCCGTCGGCTCGTCGAGCAGCAGCAGTTGCGGCTCGTGAATCAGGCAGGCGGACAACGCCAGCCGCTGTTTCCAGCCGCCCGAAAGTGTGCCGGCGAGCTGCCGTCGGCGCGCGGTCATACCGAGCCGTTCGAGGCTTTTTTCAACGGCGGCTTTGCGTCCCGGCACGCCGTAAATGCGCGCGATGAAATCCAGATTTTCCTCGATGGTCAGGTCTTCGTAAAAGCTGAACCGCTGCGTCATGTAGCCGATGTTCTTCTTGATCTCGCCGGATTCGCCGCGAATGTCGAAGCCCAGACAACGTCCGTTGCCGCCGTCGGGCCGGAGCAAACCGCACAACATCCGCAGAAACGTCGTTTTGCCGCTGCCGTTCGGGCCCAGAAAGCCATAAATCTCCCCGCGCCGCACTTGCATGGGAATGTTGTTCACGACCGTGCGGTTGCCGAACCGCTTCGTGATGCCCTGCACGTCAATGACAAGGTCAGGCGGGTTCATGTCAATTTATTGAATCGAATAAAACAGCGTGATGCGTGAAGCGTGTTGCGTGAATTGCATTCTGGCGACAATGGTTTTTCAAGCATCACGCATCACGTTTCACGTTTTCATTTCACTTCCACATCCACCGGCTGGCCGGGACGAAGGTCGGCTGCATCCGCCGGAGAAAATTTCGCCTCAATCATAAAAACGAGCTTGGAGCGGTTCTCGCGGCTGTAAATCACAGGCGGGGTGAATTCGGCCCGCGTCGAAATGAAATTGACGGTGGCCGAATAGGCGTGCTGGCCGCCGTCGAATGTCACGCTGACGGTCTGGCCGGTTTTGATCCGCGGCAGCACCGCCTGGGGAACGAAAAAGCGCACTTTGATATTGGCTGGCGGCAATAGCTCGACGACCGGATTGCCCGACGCAACCCATTCGCCGGCGCGATACAACGTGTCATGCACAAACGCGTTCGCCGGCGCAAATTGTTGTTTTTGGTCGAACGACCAGCGCGCCTTGTCCAGCGCGGCGGTTTGTGATTCCACCTGGGCCTGGTCGGCATCGCGTTGCGCGCGGGTCTGGTCGAGTTCTTCGGCGGAAATCACCCCCTGATCGTTGCGCAATTGTTGGCGGCGGGCGAATTCGGCTTCGGAAAGCGCAAGATTGGCTTTCGCCTGCGCAAGATTTTTTTCCGCCTGTTGGACAGCAGCGGCTTCCGCCCCGCGTTCCAACTCAAACAACAACTGCCCGGCTTTGACCTCGTCGCCGCGCGCAACGGCCAGGTTCGTCAGCGCGCCGCCGAGCGGCGACGCCGCGTAAACGTATTCGCCCTCAATATAGCCTTGAAAGACGTTTGAAGAGTTCGAGGAACAGCCAGCGATAAAAATCGCAGCCAGTGCAAAACCGAAGGTTAAAATAAATATTCTTCGCCACCACATCGGGCAAAGGAGAACCCATGCAACAAAAAATTGCAAGTTTGCACCGAATTGCCCAACTGATAGATTCATGGCCGTATGAAAAAGTTGTTTTTCTGCGTTGGGATGTTCATTTGTTTTGTCTGGAACACAACAGCGCAAAACACAAATACCAGCCTGCCTGGCTGGATCACGCGTCCGCTGTCGCTGACCGACTGCCTCAATATCGCGCTCTCACAAAACGCCACGATCCTCAAGGCCAAGAGCGACCTCGAAGCCCAGCAGGGGGTCGTCGTGCAAACCCGCGCCGTCGCCCTGCCCCAGGTTCAAGCCAACGGCCAATACAAGGATACCGATCCTCACGCGATTGAAAGTCTTCCTTTTCCAGGAGAAACCGTAACGCTGCCGCATCAAAACTGGAATTCAGGCGTTCAAATCGTCCAATCCATTTATGAGGGCGGGAAAATGGTCACAGCGTTGCGCACAGCCAGCGTCACAAAGCAGCAGGCACTGGCGCAATATCAGACCGTGATTGCCGACACGTTGCTTGGTGCGCGAGTGGCGTATTACGACGTGCTGCTTGCCGCCCAGCAAATCACCGTGCATGAAGCCTCGGTCAACCTGCTCCAAAAGGAACTCGAAGACCAGCAACGCCGCTACGATGCCGGCACCGTGCCGCACTTCAATGTGCTCCGCGCCGAAGTCGCTGTCGCCAATGAACGTCCGGCCCTGATTCAGGCGCGAAACAATTATCGCATCGCCAAAAACAATTTGTCGAATCTGCTGGGTTACAATCTGCCGCGTGAAATTTGGGAGGACATTCCATTGAACCTGACGGATACGCTCGACGCCGCACCGTATCAGGTGGATTTGCCGGCGGCGATTCAGCAGGCACTGGCCAGACGCACGGAACTTGTCGCCGCGCGCAAAACGGCGGAGTTGCAACGCCTCAATGTCGTCAACGCCAAGGCCGGCTACAAACCGACGGTTCAGGTCTTCGCGGGTTATGGCTGGTATAATGCGCAATATACGCAGCCGGTCGAACTCGATCACGATATTCGCGGCTGGAACGCCGGCGGACAGTTGAGCTGGGACATTTTTGACGGAATGCTCACGCACGGCAAAGTTGTCCAAGCCAGGGCGCTGTACGAAAAATCCAAGACGGACGTGGACGACAAGGGACGCCAAATTGAGCTCGAAGTTCGCACGGCCTATTCCGATTTCATCGAGGCGCGTGAAGTTCTGGAGTCACAGCAAAAAGTGCAGGAGCAGGCCGACGAAGCCCTGCGTGAAGCGAGAGCGCGTGCCGAGGCCGGCACCAGCACGCAACTCGACGTGTTCGACGCCGAGACTTCGCTGACGCAGGCGCGCACGACACAAATCCAGGCGTTGCATGATTATGCCGCCGCCCGCGCCAGGCTCGAACGCGCCATCGGCGAGGACATGATTCAAAAACCCGCGCCGTCGAACCCATGATTTGCCGTTGACGGCAGCGGCAGTCATGGGGGATTTTGGTCAGGCTATGGCAAAAATTCAACGGGCGTTGATTTCAGTTTCGGACAAAACGGGTTTGATTCCGTTCGCACAAATTCTGGCCAAAGCCGGAATTGAAATTATTTCCACCGGTGGCACCGCCAAAACGCTGCGCGAGGCCGGGCTCACGGTGAAAGACGTCAGCGAACACACCGGCTTTCCCGAAATGCTCGATGGCCGCGTCAAAACGCTCCACCCAAAAGTCCACGGCGGCTTGCTGTTCATTCGCGGCAACAAAACGCACGAAGCCGCCGTCCGCACGCATAACATTCAGCCGATTGATCTCGTCGTGGTGAACCTTTATCCATTCGAGCAAACGGTGGCGAAGCCGGATGTCACTTTGCACGACGCGATTGAGAACATTGACATCGGCGGGCCTTCGATGCTCCGCAGCGCGGCAAAAAATCACGACAGTGTCACGGTTGTCGTTGATCCGCTGGACTACGCTGAAGTCGCGGAACAGATTTCGGCCAACGGCGACACGACGCTCGAACTGCGACGCAAACTGGCAGCGAAAGTTTTTGCGCGCACTGCCGCCTATGACGGCGCCATCGCCGCGCATCTGCAAAAAGAATTCAACGTGGCGGAGGCTTCCAGCCTGCCATCTTCACTCAATGTTTTCGCGCCGCTGGCGCAGCCGCTGCGTTACGGTGAAAATCCGCATCAAGCGGCGGCGCTTTACGGCGGCTTCAATGAATTTTTCCAGCAACTGCACGGCAAGGAACTTTCCTACAACAACATTCTGGATTTGACGGCGGCGGCGAATTTGATTGCGGAATTTTCGGACGACCCGCCGACGCTGGCGATTTTGAAGCACACCAATCCGTGTGGGGTCGGCCAAAGCACAAATTTGCGTGAGGCGTGGGACAAGGCGTTTGCGACGGACAAACAGGCGCCGTTTGGCGGCATCATCGCTGTGAACCGTCCGCTCGACGGCGCGTGCGCGGAGGTCATCGCGGAAATTTTCAGCGAGGTCATCGTCGCGCCGGATTTTTCGGCGGAAGCGCTGGTGATTTTGCAAAAGAAAAAAAATCTAAGGCTGCTCAAAGTCTTGAAATCGCCGCTCGCCGCACGGTCGCTGGACGTGCGAAGTGTCGGGGCAAATTCGTTTTTGTTGCAGGAGCGTGATTTGAAAACGGCCGCCCGCGCGGATTTGAAAATCGTCACCCGCCGGCAGCCGACGGACAATGAATTGCGCGCAATGCTTTTTGGCTGGCGTGTGGTCAAGCACGTGAAGTCAAACGCGATTGTTTATGCGGCGGCCGACCGGACACTGGGCATTGGCGCGGGACAAATGAGCCGCGTGGACGCAAGCCGGATTGCGGTCTGGAAGGCGGGCGAGGCCAAGCTTTCGCTGAAAGGCAGCGTGGTTTGCAGCGACGCGTTTTTCCCGTTCCCGGACGGTTTGATTGCGGCGGCGGAAGCGGGCGCAACGGCGGCGATTCAACCGGGCGGTTCGGTGCGCGACGCAGAAGCAATCGCGGCGGCGGACGAACGAAATATGGCAATGGCATTCACCGGCGCGCGGCATTTCCGGCATTAACGGATGAGCCAGTAAATCAATGCAAATTGGGCGGCAGTGACAGCCGCCAGCAACACCCAGACGAATGCTTCACGCAGGTGCAGGCTGCGCTGGCGGGCGGCGGCAAGCCAGAACTGGAGTTTGGCGGAACCGAGGGTGATAATGTCACCGTTCCGAAGAATCGCGGTCTGGACGGGTTCGCCGTTGACGGTGGTCAGGGCGTTTGGTGCGGTTGCGAGCGTGAAACCTTTCTGCCGGTTAAATTCCAGTGTGAGGTGCTGATCCCAAATGCCGTCATCGTCGAGTTGCAGTTCGTTTCCCGCCGCACGTCCGATGCGGAAAGGAAAACGGCGGGCTGCCGATTGAGCGCCCGCCTTTCTTCCCGAAAGGATGTTGAGTTGAATCATCACCAAAGTCGACGCGGCACCTGGATTTGGTCGTTGGGATAAACCGGCAGATCTTTGTACGGGTCTCGCAACGCTTCGACGCAATTGACTTTGATGCGCTGGCCGTTGGCGCGGATGAGCCAGACTTTTTTGTGATTGGCAAAATCAGTGAAGTCGCCCGCGGTCGTAATGGCCTTGGTGACGGTCATTTGGCCGGCGTAGAGCTGGCGTCCGGGCTGTTTGACTTCACCGGTAACGTAGTAGACGCGATCTCCGGTATTCACGGTGACCGTGAGATGGCGGTAAAGTTTCGGCACATAGAGGTTATATATTTCGTTCTGAAGTTCACCCGCAGTTTTACCCGCAGCTTGAACATGCCCGATATCGGGCATGGTGATTGTGCCGTCTTCCTTGATGGGTTCCTGGTGTATAGGAATATCAGACGGAAGGCCTGTCAAGGTCACGATGACGGTGTCACCGACGTGAAAACGGGCGACTTCCGTTGCAGTATAGCCGGTGGCCGGCGAGCCGGTCATTACCGGCGGAGTGGGGGTGTCGGAAAAGATGGGATCGCTCGATGACGAGTAGCATCCAGTGAAAATGACACCGGTGAACAGCAGGCCACAGGCAAATAATCCCAAACTTGATGCTTTCCAAAATAATTTCATTGTCCCTAATCCTTACGAAACTGGGCGCACAATCAATACTTTTGTTTAATCCCGATC
>JBEKZC010000096.1:0-10298 GCA_049510295.1 Verrucomicrobiota bacterium
AGCTGCTGAGGAACCCTAAAACATCCCACTCCAACGCCCATGTTCGTAACAATCCCCACGTTCACGATCTTCAACAAAATTAAGGTTGTCGTGCGGCTCTGCGGTCAATTAGCTGGACACGAGTGCGCTGCTGCGCCGCCCTACCCATAACGCCGATTGTCTTTGGGAATTGGTATAAGACATGAATTGCATAAATATTCACGAAATAACGAGGAATTTAATTTGTGCCAATTCGTGAAATCCGTGTCCCAAATTTCTTCTTTGCGTACAGGCGTCTTGATGGTGAAATTAGGCAAAATTTATGAGTAATGTTCCTGCGGATTTGAAATACACGAAATCTCACGAATGGGTGCGGGTCAGCGGCGCCACCGCCACCATCGGCATCACCGACCACGCGCAACACGAACTGACTGACATCGTCTTCGTCGAACTGCCGGACCCGGGCCGGAAGGTCAAGGCCGGCGACGCCTGCGCCGTGGTGGAATCGGTTAAGACCGCGAGCGACATTTATTCGCCGTTGAGCGGTGAGATTCTGGAGGCGAACAAATCCGTGGTGGACGACCCGGCGCTGGTGAACAGCGAACCGCATGACAGCGGCTGGTTTTACAAAATCAAATTGAGCCATCCCGCTGAACTGAACGCGCTGCTGTCGCCGGAGCAATACAAAAAGCAGATCGGTGGATAAATTTTGCAGAAAACTTTAACACTGGATCGTGAAAAAGGATATCCCATCCGAAGATGAAATCCTTTGTCAAATCGCGCTACTATTCTTGATGACTCAAGACACTGAACATAGTTTGTCCTCATTTATAGGAACTATTTATCCAAACGAAAAACCGACCTGGGACGAAATCGAAACGCTCAACAAAAACACGCTCGGAAAGTTGATAAAGAAGTTAAAGGAGCGTGCTGATATGAACGATGCGTTCATTAAACTGCTGGAGATTTTTCTCGAAGGGAGAAACATCTTTATTCACAAACTTACCAAGCAAGAATGGTTCGACACCACTACGCACGAAGGAAGAGATCAAATTTGGAACTTTTTGGAAAATTGCCAAAAATGTCTAGAGGAGATTTATCACGTCATAAACGCGGCGATTCTGGAACACACCGAAAATATTGGAATGCCTGAAACGGAATTTCATAGAAAATTGAAAGAAACTGGTTATTTCGATTTGATAAAAAGTTACTCATCCAAAGCACGCATCGCGTTTAGGGGAAGAAAACAATAGGATTTTTTGATGAAAATCCGTTTATTCATCAAGCCGTATTGCCCATGGTGTCACAAAGCCATGCGCTGGCTCGACGACCACGACATCCAATATGAAAAGCTGGATGTCATTGCCGACGAAGCGGCTTATGAGGAAATGGTCCGGTTGTCCGGCCAGGAGCTGGCGCCGGTGATTGAGGCGAATGGAAAAGTGCTGGCAGATTTCGGGCCGGAAGAACTGGCAAAATTCTGGAAGAAACTTGATACAACCACGCATGGACACGGATAGACACGGATTTGAGGAGCATCGAAAAACCGGGCGACCGCGTCATCTTCTCCCTCTCCATGAACCTCGTAGCCGCGGACGTCAGTCCGCGCACTTTGAGTCCAATGAGAAATTCAGCGCCGACTCACGTCGGCGGCTACGGTTCAAGGGTTCAACGCACGAAATTTTGTTGGGGGAAATCCCCCCCCGCTCGTTCCTCATGAGGCGAGGGGGAATTTCCCTCCGTCATTCCGCGTTTGATTTTATCCGTGTGCATCCGTGTCCATCCGTGGTTAAAATAAATTTGTGACGACAACTGAATTAAAACCGCGACCGCGTTTGCCGGAATGGCTGCGCGTCACGCTGCCCACGTCGGACAGTTTCGCGCGCACACGCAGCCTGCTGGACGAGCTGAAGCTGCACACGGTCTGCGAAAGCGCCAGGTGCCCGAACCACTGGGAATGCTGGGAAAAGGGCACGGCGACGTTCATGATTGCCGGCGACCGCTGCACGCGCGCCTGCGGCTTTTGCGCGGTGTCAACGGCCAGGCCGCTGCCGCTCGAAGCGGACGAGCCGATGCGCGTGGCCGAGGCGACGCGGCGGATGCGGCTGCGACACATCGTCATCACCGCCGTCGCCCGCGACGATCTGGCGGATGGCGGCGCGGACCATTTCCGGAAAACGGTTGAAGCCGTGCGCGAGTTGAATCCGGGCATTGTGATTGAAGTGCTCGTGCCGGATTTCAACGAGAGCGACGCTGCGATTGAAGCCGTGCTTGCGGCCAACCCGCACATTTTCAATCACAATCTCGAAACGGTGCGGCGGCTGACGCCGTCCGTGCGTCATCGCGCGACTTACGACCGTTCGTTGGGCGTGCTGCGGAAAGTGAAGGCGAAACGCGGCGACACAATTTACACCAAGTCCGGCATGATGCTCGGTTTGGGCGAGGCGGAAGCGGAAGTCATGGTGGCACTGGAAGATTTGCGCCGTGCGGGTTGCGACATTCTCACGCTCGGCCAGTATCTCCAGCCCACGCTGAGACATCTGCCGGTGGTGGAATTTGTTTCACCCGCGAAATTTGAAGAATACGGCAGACGGGCAGGGGAGCTGGGCTTTGTTCACGTCGCCAGCGGCCCGATGGTGCGCAGCTCCTACCACGCGGACGAGTTCAACCCGCCTTCAATGCGTCGGCAGGGATAAAATCCGGTGCATAAACAGGTAAAGTGCGACGCCGATGAGGACGATCCCCACGACAAACGCGATGACGGTGATGGTGGTCGTCATTGTGCGGGCTTGATCCAGTGTTTCAGCGGTGCGTTTTTTTTCCGATTCCCTGAATGTCTCAAGCTCTTTTTCAAGCGCGGCGATGGCTTCCTCGTTTTTAAGCTGGATGGTAAGCCATTTTCCTTCGGAACGTTTCCATTCCCCGGGCAGGCGCTCAAGAAGCTCGATCGTGGCGGGTTGAAAGCCCCAACGAACCCAGAACGGCGAATTTTCCTGCGTCCACAACCGAAAGACACCGTGATGGGCGGCAATGGTCTGGATGCGTTCCCAGAACAATTGCCGCGCGGCATCGGCCATGGCAAAATCCGTATAACCTTCGCTGTGGAGCAGGGCGTGCTGGCGGATGATTTGAACACCGATCGCGCCGACGATTTGTCCGTCGGCAGTTTCAATCACCTGGAATTCGGTCAGCCGCTTTTCCAATTCACCCGTCGGCAGGCGCATGGAATTCCAAAGCGATTTCAGACTTTGAAAATCGTCCGTGGTGGCGCGGCGAATGCGAAGATTGGGCGAACTCATGCCGGGTTATAAATTGACCTGACCATAACCGAAAGTCAAAACCGCTGTAAAAATTGAGACCACTGAAAAACAGGCGTAGCGGCTTTCGGCAGAAAGCCGGATAATTTCGTTTCCCGAAGAAATGCGGCGGTCTGCCGACACGCCGCTACGATGAACCGGTTTTTTTCAGAGGCCCCAATTCATCCAACCGCATGATTTGCTTTTCCAAAAAGGTTGTGCCACTCTGAGCAAAGATAAAATCTAATTTGAACCATGAATAACGGAGTTACCCAACAATTGCTGAATGCGCTGCAGTGGCGCTACGCCACGAAAGTTTTTGACGCGACCAAAAAAATCCCCGCCGATGTCTGGCAAACCCTGGAGCGCGCGCTCGTGCTCACGCCGACTTCCTACGGCCTGCAGCCGTATCGTTTCCTCGTCATCAACAACCCCGTCAAACGCGCCGAACTGCTGCCGCATTCGTGGAATCAAAAGCAGGTCGTGGACGCTTCGCACTTTGTCGTGTTCACCGCCCGCACCAAAATCACCGGGGCCGACGTGACCAAACTCATCCAACGCACCAGCGACATCCGTAAAATTCCCGCCGAATCGCTGAACTTTTACCGCGACCTGATGCTGGGCGACATCGTCAACGGTCCGCGCGGTAAAACCGCCCACGAATGGGCAGCCCGGCAAACCTACATCGCGCTCGGCAATTTGATGACCTGCGCCGCCGTGCTGGGCGTGGACGCCTGTCCGATGGAAGGCCTCAACCCCGCCGAATATGACCGCGTGCTGGGGTTGGACGGCAGTGGCTACGCGACGGTGGTGGCCTGCGCGCTGGGTTATCGCGCCGCCACCGACAAATACGCGAGCCTGCCCAAGGTGCGGTATGAGGCAAAAGAACTCGTGCAGCAGGTTTGAGCAAAAATGATCACCGTTCGGAAAGCCGGCGACGGTGCGGCGGTCTCCGATGAGGGCAGGCTGATTATCGAATCAGCCGGACCGGCGCAGGTGATTTTGTTCGACCTGAACTAAGCTGCCGGGACGAATCCATGAAACGGACCTTTCGTATCATCGCTGCGGTTCTGGTTGTTGGCGCAATCGCCTTCTGGGTGGCAGCTGGAGCGAATCGCGGCTGGACGAAAACGCGCGTTCCGAAGAAAGTCGTGGATGAAGTCACGGGCCTGGAGGGAATTCAATGGCAGGATAAATTTGTTCCCGGCGTTGATTTTCTGGGCGTCGCCTTGTTGGGCGCAGGATTCCTGGCTGGCGTTTCCTTTTTTGTCCCGGCAAAATCAAAGCAACCATAAATCGAAACCAGATTATGAAAACGAAACTCACCATCCTGGCATTCATCGCCTTGACGGGCGCTGCTCTCGCCGCGCCACAGACGTTCGACTTCAAAGACCCCAAGGGCATTAACAACGCCGGGTTCAAACTCGATGCGCCGCTGGAGGCCATCAACGGCAGCGCCAGCGGCGTTACCGGCACGGTCACGTTCGACCCGGAGAATCCCGGCGCGACGAAAGGCAGAATCACCGTGGCCACCGCGTCGCTCATGCTGCCGAATCCGATGCAAAAACAGCACATGCTGAGCGACAAATGGCTCGATGCAACAAAGTTTCCCGAGATCACTTTTGAATCGAAGAATTTCAAAAACGTTCAGACCGCCGGCGACACCACGACGGCGGACGTGATCGGCACGTTCACGCTCAAGGGAGTGTCCAAGGAATTCACCGTGCCGGTAAAACTGACCTGTCTGAAGGACAAGCTCGGCGAGCGCGTGCCGAACCAGAAGGGCGATCTGCTGGTCATCCGCGCCAACTTCACCATCAAGCGCAGCGATTTCAACATCAATCCCGGTCAGTTCGAGGACAAGGTTTCCGATATCATCGAAATCACCCTGAGCATCGCCGGCGCGTCGCCGAAATAATTTTGAAATTTCTTGGCCTGCCGGGCCGCAGTTCGGAGCGCATCCCCAAACGATGATTTCAGCCCGCCTTCGTCGGAAGGTTCACTTAAAAAACATGTTTTTTTAATCTTCGACGGCCAGTTGCCGATTTATAAAATTTCTCTTTCTGTCGAGCTTCACTCAATGTTTTAAACGATTCAGTATGAATTACCTTATAAGGACGATATGGCCTCGAGGATTTAACTCTGCCCGCATTATGTTCGCCTAAACGTTTATCAACATCATCTGCAACGCCGGTATAGGTTCGCGTTTTGGCCTCGTTAAGAAGAATATAAACGTGGTGCATCATGCCATTCCTGGCGGATCCGTCTTGTCAAAATTTAATTTTGACAAGGTACGAGATCTCGCCAAAATTTTTCCTCGAAAAATTTTGGCGGAGAGAGAGGGATTCGAACCCTCGATACCCTTTTGGAGTATGCACGCTTTCCAGGCGTGTGCCTTCAACCACTCGGCCATCTCTCCCGCCGGTCGCAACTACTCTGAATCGGCGGCGCGTCCCGCGCAACTTTTTTTGCTGATACCGGGTTTATCCGACAGAACCTCGAGACGAGCGGAAACCTCGTAGCGGCGCCTCGGCAGAGCGCCGCAGGTCGGTTTTGAAAGAATGGCGGCTTTCTGCCGAAAGCCGCTACGCCTGCAATACGCCGCCCTGGCTCGCGTTGGTGACGAGCTTCCGATAACGCGCCAGCCAGCCGGTCAAATCACGCTTCCCGGGCTGCCAGGTCTTCTTGCGCTCGGCCAGCTCGGCTTCGGAAACGAGGATGTCAATCCGGCGATTCGGAAAATCAATGCGAATGCGATCGCCGGCTTTGAGCAGGCCAATCGGGCCGCCTTCCTCAGCCTCCGGCGAGACGTGGCAGATGCAGGCGCCCGCCGTGCCGCCGCTGAACCGGCCGTCGGTGATCAGCGCGCATTTGTCGCCGAGGCCCAGGCCGGCAATGTAGCTGGTGGGTGAAAGCATTTCCTGCATGCCCGGACCGCCGCGCGGACCTTCGTTGCGGATGATGACCACATCGCCGGCCTTGACCTTGCCGGCCAGAATGCCGACGCAGGCGTCGTCCTGGCTCTCGAAGATTACACAGGGGCCTTCGAAAACGAATCCCGGACCGCAGTTTTTCTTGAACTCCGCGCTGATGCCGGCGGTTTTCACCACACTGCCTTCCGGCGCAAGCTGGCCGTAGAGAATCGCGAGGCCGCCGTCCGGTGTGTAAGCGGTTTCCTTGGTACGGATGCAATCGTTCGCGTCGAACATGAACGCCGAATCGTAGGGCATGAGGCCGCTGGGTTGGACCTTGGCGAGATGCTTCGGGTCGGTGTCGAATTCGGCGCGGGTGATGACCCAGTTTTTCGTCTTTTTGGCGCGCACCATGGCGTATGGCGTCCGGGTGCCGCCTTTTTCGTAGCGCCACATGAGCAGGACGGGCAACTTGCGGAACTCGCCGAGTTCGGCGCGGACCAGGCCCTTTGATTCCTTAAGTTGCTGTTCGATGGCTGAACGAAGTTGGTCGTGGCCTTTCAACACAACACCACTGGGCATCTTCACCACCACTTTCTTGTCATGCAACACGGATGTCGTTGCAACGAACGCCGGCGGCCAAGGCATCTTCACCACCGCTTTTTTGTCATGCAAAGCCAGCAGCGCCTCGATGTCGCCGGCGTTCCATGCGGCGGCAGCGCGCCAGAACGTGATGGCCAGCGGGTCGCCGGGGAAGAACAGCATGGGCTTGGGCGCGAGATTGCCGCTGGTGGTGCGGGCGGCGGGGCCCATCTTATCGTTCGGATCCACCACAATGGCCGACGCGCCGGAGACACGCACCGATTTGGCCCAGGCGCTGCATTTTTTGGAGCGGATGTCCCATTCATCAATGTTCTCACCAATGGTTTTGCCGGTGACGGTTTTGCACGAGGTGTTGAGCACACCCATGCGTTTCAATTCGCCGAGGATGGTGTGGATGCCGCCGGCGCGATGCACGTCCTGCACGTGGTAATTCGAAGACGGCGAAACCTTGCACACGCACGGGATGCGGCGCGAGATGTCGTCAATGCGCTTGATGTCGTAGGGAATACCGGCTTCGCGCGCGATGGCGAGGGTGTGCAGAACCGTGTTCGTCGAACCGCCCATCGCGACGTCGAGCATGATGGAGTTGTCGAACGCTTCCAGCGTGGCGATGTCGCGCGGTTTGAGGTCATGTTCGACGAGCTTGATGATGGCGCGCGCCGCGCGGTCGTAGAGGGCTTCGCGTTCTTTCGACACGGCCAGCACGGTGCCGTTGCCGGGCAACGCCATGCCGAGCGCTTCGCAAAGGCAGTTCATCGAGTTGGCCGTGAACATCCCGGAACAGGAGCCGCAGGTCGGGCACGCGGTTTGTTCGAGCTTTTTCAACTGCTCTTCCGTGATCTTGCCCGCCTGGAGTTCGGCGACGCCTTTGAAAACGGAAATCAAATCCGACTTGCCGGTGGCCGGCTGAAGATAAGACGCGAGGTCTTCGTGCGTCGCCTTTTGTTCGGCAATGCCCGCCGCCATCGGACCGCCGCTGACGAACACGGTCGGGATGTTGACGCGCATGGCGGCCATCAACATGCCCGGGACAATCTTGTCGCAATTCGGGATGCAAACCATGCCGTCGAAGCAGTGCGCCTTGAGCATCGTCTCGACACAATCGGCGATCAGTTCGCGGGACGGCAGGGAATAGAGCATGCCGGAGTGGCCCATGGCGATGCCGTCGTCCACGCCGATGGTGTTGAAAATGAACGGCACGCCGCCCGCCTCGCGCACGAGGCGTTTGACGAGCATGCCGACCTCATTCAGGTGGGCGTGGCCCGGGATGCAATCGGTGTAGGAATTGCAGATGGCGATGAACGGCTTGTCCCAGTCGGCTTCGGATTCGATGGAGCCGGTGGCGCGGAGCAGCGAGCGGTGCGGCGCGCGTTCAAAGCCTTTTTTGATGATGTCGGAGCGCATGGTCATTTTCGATTTACGAGTTCAATATCGGCCGGCAATGTAGCAGCGCAGAGACGGCGTGTCACGCAATTGCAAACTTGACCAAGATATTTTATTTGCGGAATCGCCGAGGCCGAGTTACACCCGTGGCGTGCTGGAGAAATACGCCGCGCACGTTACGAATGCGCATTCGGTGCGGTGACAGATATGGAATTGAAGTTGTAGAATAGAAAGGTCGCTAACGTGTCAATTTCGATGTCCGATATTAAAGACGTCGTCCTTAAGGAAGACGATTTTGGCCACGAGATGCGCGTTGGTGGTATTTTAACGAATGTCCAATATCCTCCGCCTCCTTACTCACAAGCTTTAGTCATGCGTCCTAGTCATGGCGGGACTTACACAGATCAAGTAACGGGTAAAACGCGGCAATTTGATTATCGGTGTCAAATTACTGGAAGATACGATCGCTCAAGAAGTATTTACTTAGCCGTTGAATGTAAGAACTTAAATCCCGATTTACCTGTGGTTGTGTGTGGCAGACCAAGGACTGACGAAGAATCTTATCTTGTTTTTATCGCAACGGGTGAGGATAAAAAATCGCACTTAAGAAAAGTTAGCGATGCGTGCTCCTTATACAAATCAGGAAGTTTTGTTGGCAAGAGCATTTTGCGCTTGAAGAGAAAGGATAACAAACTTTGCTCGGACGGCGATTCAGAGATTTTTGACAAGTGGTCTCAGGCACTGGCATCTTCGCATGATCTTGCTTTTGGGGCTGTAATTAGCAACCCCGTTTCTCGGTCTTGTTCGTTCGTAATGCCGCTAGTTGTTGTGCCTGACAATGCGCTGTGGACTGCTAGTTACAGAGACGACGGACAGCTTGAAAGCGATCCCGTTCAAGTTGACCAGTGCGAATTTTATGTGGACAAGAAATTGCCAGTTGGTTTGCCATTCGTTCTAACTCATATTCATTTTGTAACACTCAAAGGTCTTTCCCAACTGTTGTCCGAGTTTGCCAATGCGGATTCATACAAGTGGGATAAAATTTTCAGTATCGCATCATCAGATTTTAATCCTTGAGACACAACTGAAGAATCCCAACGGGATTCCATCATTGAGCCCGGGTTGCGAGGAACGCGATTCGAAAGCGCCAGAGGACTGGCGCACTCCAAGACGCTTCGCGTATTTCAAGGAATCATCGTGTCGCGCGCCAGCGTCTTGGAGTGCGGCGGCCCTCCGCCGCTTTTCCCTTTCCTCTCCCGCCCGATTCTGGCTTCCTATGGCCGTTCGAATCAAACCACAAAAATATGAAGACCTATACCAAATCAATCGCGCTGGCGGCGCTCACACTGGCATTGGCCGGCTCCGCCTGGTGCGCCGACACAACCGTTGCCGGAAAATGGAAAGGGCAGTTTGACAGCCAAATCGGTCTGCAAAAATATACCTACGAATTCAAAGTTGCCGGGACCAACCTGACCGGTACGGCCACGGGCGAGCGGGAACAAGGCACGAACGAAGTGGTTATCACCGAAGGCACCATCACCACGAACGGAATCTTCTTCGTCGAACCGCTCAAGTTTGGCGACAACGAGCTCCGCATCGAATACACGGGCAAGGTGTCAGGCGATGAAATCAAATTGCACCGCAAGGTGGGCGATTTTGCCGAGGAAGACTTCGTCGCCAAACGGGTCAATCCCTCCGATGCCGAACCGGCGGCCAAAGCAGGCACGAATTCGCCACCCGCCAAGCCGTAGAATCACACCGGGTTGGAATGAAGGAGAACATCCAACATTCAACACCCAACATCGAACATCCAACTCCGATAAACTCCGTTTCCGCGAGCACGCGACAAAGTCGGTGTCGCAAGCAGGTGGTTATGCATGCCGGAAGTTCACTTGGATGTTGGGCGTTGAATGTTCGTTGTTGGATGTTTCCGCCAGCGTTTTGATCAGGTGGGATACCCGCCGGTGATGTAATGCGTCATCTGGTCAATCGTCGCGTTTTGGGTGGAGATGGTCCAGTTCACCAGGTCGCCGATGGAGATGAGGCCGACGACTTTTTCACCTTCCACCACCGGCAAATGCCGCACGCGGTGTTCGGTCATCAGCTTCATGCATTCCTCGACGGA
>JBEKZC010000097.1:0-9701 GCA_049510295.1 Verrucomicrobiota bacterium
TGATGCCGGTGGCATTCGCCCTTCCAAACCTCGTCGCCTCAAAACTTGAACTCTTAAATGTGTCAACCATGTCTATGCCCTCCGTGTCAACCATGTCTATGCCCCGTGCCGTGAGGGCGGACGTCATCCTTGATTTAGTGGCCGCACTTGAAGAGTCCTCATTTCACATCACGTCACCCATTGAAAACATCGGGAAAGCCTATTGTAATTTTTACGTGTAAGCCTCCGGCTTTGTCGGAAGACTCGTCAAATCTGACTCGCATCATCATTTCATTTTCGTCCGTATGTAATGAAAAAGATATTGCTGGGCGTAACCGGCGTGCGGCCCGAAATGCGTCGCGGCAAAATGACGCAGCCGTTTGTCACCGACCCGGCGGCGCGGGAAATAAAGTTCACGCAGCGCGCGCTCGACCCAGACATCCACCGGGAACGCGCCATCGAAGCCATAAGCAAACAGCAGGACGCAATCGGCGATTTTGCCGCCGACGCCGCGGAGGGCCGTCAATTCCCCGCGCGCTTCCGCCAGGGTCAGATGGCGGAGCCGTTCCAAATCGAATTTGCCATCGGCAAGCCGACGTGCGGCGGCGAGCAGATGCGGCGCGCGAAAACCCATTTTGCACGCGCGGAGTTCGGCTTCGGTGGCGGCGGCGAGCCGTTCGGCAGTGGGAAAGGAATGGGATAAATGATTTTTGTTCAAACCAGAACCGCCGAACCGTAGCCGCGGACGTGAGTCCGCGCTGACTTCTTGTAATGGAAAAGTGCGCCGACTGACGTCGGCGGCTACAAGGTTCGTAGTGATAGACTCGCCGAATCGTTCGCAGAGCAGGGCGACGATTTGCCGGATTTGGACGATTTGTTTGGTCGAGGACAAAATAAACGACGCGAGACATTCCCACGGGTCCTGCCGCAGCACGCGCAAACCGCGACATGCGGCAACCGCATCGCGCATCGGCGCGTCATCGGGAAAAGTTTTGAGCACGGCGTCCAAATCCGTTTCGGTTTGCAAATAGTCGCGCAACCACCGCCAGTCGGCGACCGGCCCGGCGGTTTCAGCGCGAATGCCGTCGCGCCTTTGCGTCAAGCGCACCCAACGTTGGCCGACGACGCCCACCCAGGAATCGTTGCAGGGATGCCAGCGGAAGGCCTGGCCGGAGTCCAGCGTCGCAGCCAGATCGTAATCGCGAACACGGAGGAGAATCGAGGACCAGCCTTCGCGCCGACGCTTCGGCTCGGCAGGTGAAGACGAGGACGAGACGGCGGCATTCACAGTTTTTTGCCCGCAATCAGCGCAGATTGTGGCATGCCCAGAGATGCACGCGGCGGAAGACGCGGTTGCCGATTTTGATTTCGAATTCGCCGAGGTCGGTGACGGACTCGAATTCCTGGAGCATTCGCGGCGGCAGGGGAAAGGGCGGCGACACTTTGCCGTAACCGACCGTTTGATGCTTCAGCCATTTCCAAAACCAGCCGGGTTCGAGCGGGTAGGGGTCAAGTTCGCTGACGTAAATGGCGTTTTGACCCTGGCGCCGGGCGCGGTAGTCGTATTCGGGCCAAAAATACAATTGGTTTTTCGGTTCATCCGAATCCACGCAATAAACGAGCGGCCCGGATTGCAATGCGGCTTTTGCCTGCGGCAAATAGAATGTAAACAGCCCGGTCATGCCGTAATGATCGGCGATGATAAACGCGGGCTTGCCCCCGGCCGCCAATTTTTCGCGTTCGCCTTCGATCAGCGCGGCGGTCGGCCTCCACGCGCGCACGCGGCGCAAGGGGTCTTTTTCACCGGGCAATAATTGTCCGGCGACTTTGCCAATGAGATTGCTCTGAAACAGGATCGCAACGGCGAAGAAGCCCAGCGCGAGGCCAGTCGCCAGAAAAGGTTTGGCGATGCGCCGCCGCTCGTCCCAATACGCGACCATCAGACAAAACATCGGCACCACGGCGGGCGCAATCCAATTGGGCAAAATCCGCGAATGAAACGAGTAAAGCCAATAACCGAGAAAAACCGGAGCGCCCATGCAGAAAAAGTAAAGCCACAGCCCCGACATCTTGTGTCGGGGCTGTTTCCAAAAGGCGAACATTGCCCAAAGTGCGCCGACGAAGAAAATCGGATTCAGCAAACCCGCTTCAACGAACAGAAAATCCCAAAAGTAGCGCATCGTTGGCTGCCACCGGCTGTCCAGACCGGCATTGCCGGCGACGTGATAAGCGGTGATCCAGCCGTGTTGCGCGTTCCAGATGATGACCGGTGTGGTGCAAACCAGAAAAATCAGCAACGCGAGCCACGGGCCGGGCCGTCGCAGATGCACGCGGGTTGCGGGCCAAAGCGCGAAGAAAATTGCCCAGCACGCAATCTGGCAGGCCGCGGTGTATTTGCAGAGAAAACCGAGGCCCATGGCGAGGCCGACAACCAGCCAGTCGCGGGTTTTGCCCTCCGGCTGCGCCGCGCGCCAGCCGGCCACCAGCGCCCACATCCAGCACAACACCATCGGTGGATCCGGCGTTATCAAAATCGTCCCAATGCCCGGCAGCGGCACGGCGGTGACGATGAGCAACAGCCAAAACCCCGCCCGCGCGCTGACTTCGCGGGCGAAGAAGCGCAGCACCATCACGCTCAAAATGGCGGCGAACAACGGCGGGAAAAACCGGATGCCGAATTGCGTGTCACCCCACAGCGAAGTGCCCGCAAACTGGATCAGCGCAATGCCGGGCGGTTTGCTGTAATACGACAGCGCAAGGTGTTTTGACCAAAGCCACTGGTAGGCTTCGTCCTTTTCCAACTCAATCGTGCCGCTGGCGATGTAAAGCCAGCGCGCGATGAGCATGACGAAGATTACGATGTAGCCGAGGCGCAGCCAGTGCGTGTCGAGTGTCGGGTGTCGAGTGTCGAGGGCCGGAGAGTTTTGTGTTTCTGCATTCAAGAGCGAGGGCAATTGCACGTGCCAGACCGGGAACCATTTTTTCCCAATCCACCGCCACCCCGCTTGCAGCGCAATCGCTCCCGCCGCCGCGTAACCCGCGCCCAGAATCGCGCCGACGAGCACGTCGCTGGGATAATGAACGCCGTTATAGACGCGCGAAAGTGAAACGGCGAGCGCCATCGGCAGCATGAACCAAAGACTGCGCCGGTAAAAAATAAAAAGAATCATCGTGGCGGCAAACCAATTGGCCGCGTGCGACGACGGCATGCTGGTGCGGCTGCCTTTATCGGTGGACATCTCCCTGCCGCTGTCACCTGCCTCAGACGGGATATAGCCTTTGCCGACGGTGCCGAACAGCCGCGCCTCGGGCAGTGTGACGAACGGGCGCGGCCGGGCGACGGCGTGTTTGATGGTGTTGGTGACCAGGCTGTCGCCCAGCGGCAGGATCAAGAGCAGCAGCAGCAGGCAAAGGCGCAGGCGGACATTGCCTTTCCAAAGCAGGCCGACGCCGAGCAGGAACACGGCGGGAAAGAACAGGGCGTTGCCGCTCAAAACCGGCATGAGCCAGTCGCAGAACGAGTTGGCCAACGACCGGTTGATGAAATCAAACAGGCTTGTATCCAGCGCTTGCAGCCAGTGCATCGGCGACAATGTAACGGGAAATTGGCGGTTGAAAACTCAATTGCGCAGTGCGAGATCGGGTGGGGAGTCAAATTTGCGGCGGGTTGGTGTGCGCGGCGGCCGGACGAGGAAAGCTTGCTAATGAATTTGAGCCGAGCCGCGCACATCAACCCGCCGCTCAGTTTGGGATTGCCCCCGTCCAAGGGATGCCAAACTTGACTACGCCCGGCAGATGCGGTGTCAACAATACTCCATTGCGCAAATGACGGAGGTTTATTGCCGCCTGCACCAAGCGGGGATTTTCAATGACCGGCGCTTGAATGTCACCACATAGTCCGGGCAGCGAATTTGTTCGGCCAATTTCCGGTCGGGCATGGTGCCGAGCAGGGCGATTTGTTTCTGCGTCCAGACATGACGCGCCGGGACGCGATTGGGAATTCCCAAGCGAAGACGGCGTTTGAGAACGGCCACGTTGTTTCGCTTTATCCGCCTGGCTACTTCGGCGTCTGGCATGGTGCCCAGCAATTTGTCTTCTTCGCGTGTCCACGGACGGAATTCGGGATTGAAGAAGGCGATCCCAAGTTTCAGACGTTTGTGACGCACGTTTTTGACGGTACGCCCGGTCAGTGCGGCTACCTGGCGATCCGGTCGCCAGCCCAGCATGGCAATCTCACCGGATTTCCAGACGTGATAATCGGGATGCTTGAATGGGATGCCAAGCTGGCGTCGGCGATAGGCCACTTGATAACGGGGACGTCTGAGCAACGCGGCCACTTGTTCATCCGGCCGGGTGCCCAGAAGTTTGTCATCCTCCAGTGTCCATTGTTTCATCAGGCGAATGTGTTTGAGACTCCGCCTTTTCCGGACTGAGCCAATGGAGCGGGCCAGCTTTCGCGCGAGCGCACGGTCGGATTTGGTTCCCAGCAACTGATCTTCCTCGACCGTCCAGCGTCTCCGGGAAAATTCAGTTTTCATAGCCAAGGGGTGGATTTTAGAAACAAATCTTTGCCCGGAAAACCAATCGTTTTCATGCCCATTTTCCTGATTTCAGGATGCGATGCTACGCCCGTGTCCCTGGCACGGCAATGGTTTTTCAGACGGTTGATCCGCCTTCGCTATTCGCTATGGCGCGACAGGGGAGTTGAAAGTTGAGAGTTGTTACCACTGGCATGAACAGGGCAAGCGTGCTAACGTGTTGCCGTTCCAATGAAAAAAGGCGATCAATCAGACAGAAAAAACAACCAAACCAACAGGCTGGTTCCAATTTTCAAGGAACTGATATGGGTTCAATGCAAAGGATACCGGTGTCTGGCCTATGCTGATGCGACCGGCAAATGGATAAACTTCTATACCGGGAAGAAATTGACGGATTTCGTCAAGATAATCAGATGACCGCGGTTCGATTTTTCGCGCCTTTGTGCCATTGTGGTTAAACCCTGCGAGTTGCTGATAATCAACATCCCGGCTTCGCGTGGACGGTGAGCGAGGTTTCGCTGAGAAAGCACCGGCGTTTTTATTTTCCGTGGCGCGGCTCAATAAACAATGATGGAGCGCACCGGCCAGCCCTTCAGTTTCTCGCGGCCGTTGAGGAATTTCAGTTCGATGAGGAAACCGATTTCAAGGATGTTGGCGCCGAGTTTTTTTACCAGCGCGGCCGCGGCGGCGGAAGTGCCGCCCGTCGCGAGCAGATCGTCAATCAACACCACACGCGCGCCCGGCTTGAGCGCGTCCACGTGCATGGCGACGGTCGCCATGCCGTATTCGAGCGCGTAATCCTGTTCGATGGTTTTGTGGGGCAGCTTGCCTTTTTTACGGACGGGGACGAACCCGGCGCGCAATTTCACGGCCGCGGCGGCGGCAAAAATAAATCCCCGTGCGTCAATGCCCACCACCGCGTCCACCGAACCGGGTTTGAATCTTTCCGTGAGCAAATCAATCGCGCCGGAAAACAACCGGGCATCGGCCAGCACGGGCGTGATGTCCTTGAACTGGATGCCCGGCTTGGGAAAGTCCGGAATGTTGCGGATGGCCTGTTCGATTTCCCTGGGCGTGGCGGTGGTTTGAGACATGGCGTCAGTTTTCCTTGTTTTTGGAGGCTTCGAGTTTTTCGATCATTTTGCGGAGTTTTCTCAACGCAAGATTCTGGATCTGGCGGACGCGCTCGCGCGTGACGCCGAATTTCCGGCCGACCTCCTCCAGGGTTTTTTCCGTGCCGCCGTCGAGGCCGAAACGGAAGCGCAAAATTGTCGCTTCGCGCGCGTCGAGGTGCCCGACCATGTCCTGCAACATGCCGGTGATGGTTTTGTCTTTCAGATTTTCGTAGGGCGAGGTGGCGTTTTCATCCTCGACGACGTCGGAAAAATAATTCGAGTCGTCGTCGCCGATGGGTGCGTCGAGCGATGCCGGGCGAATCGCAACCTGCCGCATCTGCCGGATGCGGGCGGCGGTCACGTCGAGTTCGTCGGCCAGTTCCTCGTCGGTCGGTTCGCGGCCAAACTCCTCCTGCAAACGCATCCCAATGCGGCGCATCTTGGAAATCTTGTCCACCAGATGCACCGGCAGGCGGATGGTCTTGGATTGATTGGCGAGCGCGCGTTTGATGGACTGCTTGATCCACCACGAACCGTAGGTCGAAAGTTTGCCGCCCTTTTTCGGATCAAAGCGCTCGACGGCCTTCATCAGGCCGATGTTGCCTTCGCTGATCAAATCCAGCAGCGGCAGTCCGATGCCATCGTAATCGCGCGCGATTTTTACGACCAGGCGGAGGTTGGCCTTGATCATCAGCTCGCGCGCTTTTTTGTCGCCCTTTTTAATGCGCGCGGCCAGTTGGATTTCCTCCTGTGGCGTGAGCAATTTCACCTGCCCGATTTCGCGCAGGTAAAGTTTGATGGCCGTGTCGCCGTCGTAAGTGGAACTTTCCCGTTTGATGAATTGCGTGGTGTCACCTTCACCGACCGGTTTCGGCGGGGCAGGCGCAACGGGCGCGCGCGCGGAAACTTTTGCGCGGCGCGCGGCAACCAAGGGTCGGGTTGCGCGCCGTTTGGATTCGGCTGCTTTGCGTTTTTGCCTCTTGCCCGCCATACAACGGGGAAACGTTACGGTCTAAATGCCAGCCGGCAAGAAAATTAAAACCAAAGCAAGGCTGCCGTGTCGGCGACCCTGATTTATTTTTGGGACGGCGACACCCAGGCTTCGCCGAGGCGAGCGCCGTCCCTCCCAAAGATTTATCTCCGGCTGTCGCGCGCGAGGGTGATGTAGTAAAGCAACGTCATCACGCTGCTGACCAGTGCGGCCACGTAAGTCAGCGCCGCGGCGTCCAGAACCTTGCTCACCCCCGTGCGCTCGCTTTCATGTACGAGGCCCAGCCGGAACAATTGTTCCTTGGCCCGGCGGCTGGCGTCGTATTCCACCGGCAAGGTAACGAGCTGGAACAGGGTGATTATGCTGAAAGTGATAATGATGATGGGAAGAGCGATTTTCATCAGGCCCAAGAACATGCCGAGCAGCAAAATGCCCACGTAGGCGGCGTTTGCGAACTGCGTCACCGGCACCAAGGCCATGCGGGCCTGGAACAGCCCGTAAGCCGCCTGATGCTGGAGCGCGTGGCCGGACTCATGCGCGGCGACGCCGACGGCGGCCACCGTCCGGCCATTGAAATTGTCCGATGACAGGAACAGCGCGCGCTTCATCGGGTCGTAATGGTCGCTCAGGCGTCCGGGGATTTCCTCCACTGGCACATTGGTGAGGCCGGCCTGGTCAAGGATTTCGCGTGCGGCCTGGGCACCCGTCATGCCGGATTCCACCGGCACCTGGCTGTATTTGCCGTAAGCGTGGGACAACTTGATTTGCGCCCAGATGCCCAGAAGCAATCCGGGAATCGCAAACAACCAATATACTGGATCGAACAAATTAAACATAAACCAATCAATTAATTGACAGCGCGTCTGCTGTTTTCATTCAACAAGCTGCGCGCGTGCCAAATCAATTTCCTTGAATTTACAAGCATTTGCATGGGTTGAAAGAATTTTTTGCGCCAGTACGGCTCAGTTGAGACACGCAAATTAGCGCAGTCAGATTTCCAGCACCTTCTCAAATCGCGTCAGGTTGCGCGCGCCGTTGTTCGTGACGAGCGCGACGTCTTCCAATCGCACGCCGCCGATTTCCGGATAATAAAGCCCGGGCTCGACAGTCACGACGTGGCCGGGGCGGAGTTTGCCGGTGGAATTTGCGCCCACGCGCGGCGATTCGTGGATCTCCAAACCGAGTCCGTGCCCCGTGCCGTGAAAGAATCCTTCCATGCGCCCGTGGTGGCGGCGGGTTTTGTAACCTTGCTGCTCAAAGTATTCCTGCACGGCGCGATGGGCATCACCGGTGGGAAGGTTCGCGCGGATTTTTCGGAACGCGATTTTTTGTCCGCGCAACACGGTGTCGTAAAGTTTGGCAACCGCTTCGCTGGCACGCCCGCGCACGACGGTGCGGGTGATGTCGCCGAAGTAACCGGTTTTTTGCGAGCGCGGGAAAATATCAATGATGATCGGCTCGTGCGCGCGCAGTGGTCCGTAACCGCGTTCGTGCGGATCGCACGCCTGCCGTCCGCCAGCCACGATGGTGTTGGCGGCCAGCCCGCACGCCTGAAGAATCGCACAATCAATCACCGACCGCAGTTTTTCCGAAGTCAGCGGGACGTTATGGTAAAGGAGCTTGCGGTCGCGGCCGATTTTGGCCGTGCGCAGGACCTGCATCGCCTCGGCCATGCCGACCTCGGCCATCACCAGCGCGGCGGAAATTTTCCGGACTTCGTCGGCGGATTTGATTTCGCGTTCCGGGAAAAAATTACCCGGACGGGCGTTGACCGGGACGCCAAGTTTTTCCAGGTCCGTCGCCAGGCCGAGCGGAAAATCATCCGGCACGGTGACGCGGCGGATTCCTTTTTCCTGCAAAATTTGCCGGACGACGTGGGCGAGGGCGGGCTGCGTGATTCCCCGGGCGCGGAGTTTTTGCCGATATTGGCCGAGTGACGCGACGCGGCAGTGCGGGGCTTGGGCGCGGGCGCGGTCAATTTCCAAATCACTCATCACGATGATCGGCCGGCCGGTCGTGCGCAGGTAGATGAACGGGTCGGGCACGAACAGGCCGGTGGCGTAAAGCATGTTCGCGTCGCGTTCGCTGTCCGCGACCATGAGCAATGTTTCCGAACGCTTCATTTAATCAATAAACCACGGATGGACACGGATTAACACGGATAAAAAAGAGTCATGGGTTACATTCATTTGCGCGAATAAATTTAAATCAATCCTGGCGGATCTGTCCTTCTGCATCCGTGTCCATCTGTGTTTATCCGTGGTTAAGTTCCAAAAAGCCGGTCGCCCACGTCGCCGAGGCCGGGCAAAATATAACCTTTGTTGTTCAGCCGCCGGTCAATGGCGGCGGTGAAAATCGGCAGTTTCGGATAACTTTTCCGCACGCGGCGAATGCCTTCGGGCGCGGCGACCAGATTCACGAGCCGCACCTGTTTCGCGCCCTGCTCGGCGAGCAAATCCAGCGCGGCCACGGCGCTGCCGCCGGTCGCCAGCATGGGATCAATCAAAATGACTTCAAACCGGCTCAGGTTTTTCGGCAGACTTTTGTGGTAAAATTGCGCGCGCAATGTCGTTTCCTCACGCTTGAGGCCGATGAAACCGACGCGGGCGTTGGGAATCAGTTGCAAAATGGAATCGAGCATGCCGAGGCCGGCGCGGAGCACGGGCACGAGAACGACTTCGCGTCCGATCCGGAAGCCGCGGGCGGGTGCGAGCGGCGTTTGCACGGAAGTGGGACGGGTGGCGAACGAGCGGGTGGCTTCGTAAAGCATCAGCGAGGCGATTTCGCCCAGCAGACGGCGGAATTCCTGGGGCTGTGTCCGTTTGTCGCGCAACCGGGTGAGGTTGTGCTGCACCAGCGGGTGCGCGATGACGGTGACGCCTTTCACGTCAGTTCACAAAGGTGGGCGACAGGAAGTAAAGCTGCCCGGCCTGCAACTTGGGCATCTCCAAGCCGAGGTCGAGCTTGATGTTGTGCGCGGAGTCGCTCTGCCCGAAGAGGCGCAGAAACTCGGAAATGTCGTAGCGCTCGCGGTATTCGATCAGGTTGGCGTTGTGGATGCCGGCGATTTTTTTCGTG
>JBEKZC010000098.1:0-9296 GCA_049510295.1 Verrucomicrobiota bacterium
CGGACCCATTGTTGAAGTTGAGCGCGATCGGGGTCCGAAAGCGTGACGGCAGGAGCGAATTTGGCCATGCTGCAAATTTTGGCAGCAAATCGGAATATGTCTAGCTATTTATGGGACACTACACTAGCTTTTCCATAAGAAGTCCAATAAACACCAGTATTCCTCCAACAGAGGCCGCAACTGGCCAGCCCCAGGATAACGAAAATGATAAAGCAAAAATCATTTTAAAATGGCAATTCCCTACTTGATTTGTGCGTTGGTTGGTATTTTCGCTATGTTTAAAGTTTCACGCCGAAAATAATTTTTGCATCTTAAAAAATGCGTGCAATTTTCCAATCGTTTAGGGTGCGTAAGTTAATTGGCAAACTTGGCGTTCCTTACAATCGCAGATTGCGATTCCAAGGCTCGCTGCATCCACCGTTTATGTCACCGCTTTATCACTCCCGTCGGCGGAAAGCAACGATTTCCTGATTGGCATTGGCGGAGTGCCAAACTTCGCCCCTTTGCCAGAACTTGTCCGGCGCTTGTGTAGCCGCCGACGTCAGTCGGCGCAAATTTCCTTTGATTTAATTGGCGCGGACTGACGTCCGCGGCTACGACGGCTCGCGAGCGTCGGCCTTCGCCAAGGCTTCATCCCGACAAGCTGTCGCCCCACCTACGCTACATTTACTTCACCGCCGGTTCGAGGTGGAGCAGCTCGGCGATGCGGCGTTCGAGTCGTTCCAAGTCGAGCGGCTTGATGAAAAAATCCTCGGCATGCACCGCCACGGTGCGTTTGGTCACTTCGCTGGAAAGCGCGCTCATGAAAATCACGGGGGTCTTTTTGGTGGCCGGCTGGCGGCGCAGAATTTTACAAACAGACAGACCGTCGAGGTCGGGCAGCAGGATGTCGAGCAGGATCAAATCAGGTTTGAACTGCCGCGCCTGGCTTAACGCCTGCACCCCGTTGTTGGCCACGATAAATTCGCAACCCAAACCAACGAGGCGATATTGCACCAACTCGACGAAATCGAGCTCATCATCCACAATCAAAATACGCGGCACCATTTTGGATAACTTACCCCGCCTCGTGCCAGACTCAATGACGGTCCGGTTAAAGTAGTGTTACGAAATGGAAACGGAAATCCGGCCAACAAACTTGTTCCATCACGCCAGTTCTGGTATTTTCAACAAATGCCAACGCGAAAAGGCTCCATCCGACTCTTTCAACTTTTCGGCATCACCGTCTATTTACATTGGGCGTGGTTTTTGGCGGTCGTCTATTTCGTCCAACAAGCGAGGGGTTATTCGTCTCTGCTGTGGAGCGTGTTGGAATGTTTCTCGTTATTCCTGATCGTGTTGATTCATGAGTTCGGACACCAACTGGCGTGCCGCTCCGTGGGCGGGAAAACTCATGACATTGTGCTGTGGGTACTTGGCGGCGTGGCTTATGTGTCGCCGCCGCAGCGTCCCGGCGCGACGCTGTGGAGCATCGCCGCCGGGCCGCTGGTGAATGTGTTGCTGTTCCCATTGTTCGGGATTTTATTGGTCATTGGAAGATCCACCGGCTGGGAGGAGACGAATCCAAACGCCTTCAATTTTGCCTTCATGCTTTTTTCCATCAACATCGTCCTGCTCGTTTTCAACATGCTGCCGATTTATCCGCTCGACGGCGGACAAATTTTGCGGTCGCTGCTTTGGTTTGTGTTTGGACGCGCGAAAAGTTTGATGATTGCCAGCATCGTTGGATTCATTGGCGTGGCGGCGTTGATCGGACTGGCCGTATTGCAACAAAACCTCATGCTGGGCGGTATTTGCGTGCTCATTGTGTTGAATTGCTGGGGCGGTTTGACGCAGGCCCGCGCACTGGCCCGCATCGCCAATGCGCCGCGTCACGATGGCTTCGCCTGCCCGGCCTGCAAACTCGCTCCGCCCCGCGGTGCCTTCTGGGGTTGCGGCAATTGCCGGAAGACCTTCGACACGTTTGAAACGCACGGCGTTTGTCCCAACTGCGGAACTCAATTTGCCGCAACGTCCTGCCCGGAATGCGGCAATCTGCGCCCCATGAGCGAATGGACGCTCTCTTCAAACGTTCCGCCAAAGCTGTAACCCGCAAATTAAATACCGTTGCTCCGCTCCATCGGATGGAAGGGAAAGATTCCACAAAATTGAGGGTTCGTGATTTGTGCCCTTGAACCGTAGCCGCCGACGTGAGTCGGCGCTGATCCTCACCCGGAAAAGAATGCGCGGACTTACGTCCGCGACTACGAGATTCTTGGGAATGCTCAAGGTTCACCATATCTCCCCCCGCCCCTAAAAAAATCAGGCCGCCCGGATGAGCGGCCTCAACGGGTCCGGTGGCAGCCGGAAATTACTTCAACTTCGCCAGCATTGCCTTGATGGCGTCAAAGTTTGGCAGGTCTTTCGGCGTCGGCGTCTGTTCGCTGTATTGTACCACGCCTTTCTTATCAATCACGAACGCGGCGCGCGCCGCCGTGTCGCCCACGCCGGCCAGCATCGGGAACACGACGTTGTAAGATTTAATCACCGTTTTGTTCAAATCACTGACGAGCGTGATGCCGATTTTTTCCTTTTGCGCCCAAGCTTCCTGCGCAAAGGGGCTGTCCACGCTGATGCCGATGACGTCCGCGCCGAGGCCTTGGTAGGCGTTGAGCCCGGCGGTCAGGTCGCACATTTCCTTCGTGCAAACGCTCGTGAACGCGAGCGGGAAGAACAGCAACACGGTGTTCTTCCTGCCGAAGTTGTTGCTGAGTTTCACGTCCACCAAGCCGGACGCCTGCTTGGACTTGAGGGCGAAGTCGGGAGCTTTTGATCCGATGGGAATTGACATAATCGTTTTTTTGCTTTGTGTTTAACTTTCCCTTTCTCGTGCGGGAGATATGCCAGATTCCGCCCGCGCCTGTCAAACCAAGATTGCGTGTCGGGCGAACACACCCGTTGTCGGGGCGCACCACTGCGCGTCCATGATACCACGGCCGGAAGCAATTATGGCGAGCGGATGCGAAAGAATCGCTGTCCGCCATTTGTCGCCTGCGGGTCGGTGAACAGGAACAGGCCGGGCGAAAATTCCGCAACCACACCGAGCACGAACCAGTTGACCATTGGCAATATTGGGTTCGTCACAGTCAAAACGGTGTTTGTCCCGTTGGGGTTGCCGGTGAAGGCGAATTGAAACGCGCCGTTGGGCAGTTTTGCGGGATTGATCAGGGTGTTCGCCGTCACGGTTCCGGAATCGTATGACTCCGCGCTGGAATCGTAGTTGTCATCCCAGCCGCCCACGGCCAGCACTTTCCCGCTGGCCAGCAAGGTTGCCGTTTGATCCCCGCGCCCGGTGTTCATTGTGCTGGTCGTCGTCCACGTCCCCGTGGCCGGGTCGTACAACTCGGCACTGGCAAGGCCGTCGTTGGTGTCATTATAGCCCCCCATGACCAGCACCTGTCCATTGGGCAGCAAGGTTGCCGTGTGATCGGAGCGCGTGCTGTTCAACGCGCCGGTCGGCGTGTTCGTCCCGGCGGCCGGATCGTACAATTCCGCGCTGGAAAGATAACCGTTGTCACCATACCCTCCCGCAGTCAACACCTTTCCGTTGAACAATAAAGTCGCCGTCTGATAAGAACGCGCGTCATTCAGCGCGCCGGTTGACATGTTCGTCCCGGCGGCCGGATCGTACAATTCCGCGCTGGAAAGATAGCCGTCGTAGCCGGCGCCCCCCATGACCAGCACCTTCCCGTTGGGCAGTAACGTCGCCGTGTGAACGTCACGTGCGGTGATCAACGCCCCGGTATTGGTCCACGTCCCGGTGGCTGGATCGTACAGTTCCGCGCTGGAAAGATAGCCGTCGTAGCCGGCACCCCCCATGACCAGCACCTGACCATTGGTCAACAGCGTCGCGGTGTGATACTCACGGCCGATGGCGAGCGCGCCGGTATTGGTCCATGTGCCGGTGACCGGGTCGTACAGTTCCGCGCTGGAAAGATACCCATTATCACTGTTGCCCCCTGCCACGAGCACCTTTCCGTTGCGCAGCAGCGTCGCAGTATGGGAATAACGGTTGGTGGTCATCGGGCTGGTGTTGCTCCACGTCCCGGTGGCCGGATCATACAGTTCCGCGCTGGAAAGATAAATGTAACCGGTCGTCATACCCCCGGCGACCAGCACCTTTCCGTTGGGCAGCAACGTCGCGGTGTGACCAAAGCGGGTGGGAAGCAAAGGGCTGCCGGTGATCCAGAAAGCCGCGTTGGCCGGTTGAGTGACTGATAAATTGACCGCCAGTGCAGCCAATCCCAATGCGGTGGTTGCAAAATTTCCGGAATGAGTTTTCATGGATAGCTTAAGCCACCAGTTGATGGTATTGCAACCGGTGGCGGTTAAATGGTCTAATGTATTAGATTTATTATTTTAATGTGTTAAAGCTTAACTATTATATTATCAAATACTAATTAATAGTATAGCAAATACTCCCTCGGTGGCAAGGGTTTTGGAATGCGCGACAAGTCGTGAATGTTTGCCGGCTTTTACCGGTAAATATGATCCGACTTCACCGACGCCTTTTAGTCTCCGGATTACTGCAACTTGGACGGCAATTGGAAGACGTAGGAAAACATCCGGGACAGGGTCTCACCCGTGTGCTGGGATTGCGCGTCCGACCGCAGCGTGATCCCCGGTCATTTCAGCCTGGTGGGCAAGTTGAATACGTATGAATAAAGCCGGGACAAGTCGTCGCCGGTGTGCCGGGCGCGAATGTCCCGGCCAAAGGGGAAGGTTACCTCCGAAGCAAAGTCATGCAGCACCAGACAGTAGGTGCTGTTGGCCATGATCCCCAACAGCTCGCCGGTCCGGCTGAAAACCAGGTCGCCGCGCGAAGGATTGAATTTTCCGAACAGCCCCTTCAAAAGGTTGCGGTCCAGTTTGACGTATGCCGGCGTGTTCAGATCAATCTGGAAGCTGCTTTGGCCGTAATAGTCCCCTTGCGCGCCGATCACCACCGCATCCTGGAATTTGTACGGATCTGATGCAGTCGGATAGATTTTGCAGCCGAGTTGGGCGGCTTCCGCCTTCGTGACCGGCATGAACACCACACGCGGATCCTGAATGTGAAAGGACAACGAGTGGATGGGAACCTGCGCTTGGTTGTGGGCCAGCGTTCCGGTGAGCCCCTCCCAGTCCGTGCCCGGGTCCCACAACGTCAACGGCGTGTCCTGCACATGGCACAAGGCATACGTCTTGTTGCCGTCGGTGGCCAGCACCGTTTCGGTGGTTTTGTTCTTGCCCAAATCGATGCCGAACAGGCCGGTCCGGGACGCGACGAAACTGGTCTGGACCCGGTTGCTGACAAACTCACTGAAGATGGTGTTGGGAGCCAGGGCCCGGTTCTCCCGGATTTCCTGGGTCAGGGCGCTGGAATTGGTCGCCAGCGCCTTGAAGCCTTCGGCCAGCCTGGCGTTGGCGGCGCGCTCGACCTGCACCTGTTGCTGCATCAGGGCGGCTTTTTCGGCGGCGGCCCGCTTCTCAACTTCCGCCATCTGGAGCTGGCTGGCCAGCTTCTGCTTTTCGTCCTGGGCAATCTGGTTGTTTTTCGCGAGTTGGGCGAGTTGTTTCTGCAGGGCGGCGGCCAGGTCGGTCTGCTTTTGGATTTCAGCCTCCTTCGCCGCGAGCTGTTCCCGGGTCATCGAGGTTTCGGCGGAACTGCTTTGCAATTTCTGGTTGAGCGTCTGGATGTTGGCCTGAGCCGTGGCGTACTGCTGTTCGAGATTCGATTGCTTCTGTTGCAACTGCTCCTGTTGCTGCCGGGCGTCCTCGCGGACCCGGGCCAGTTCCGCCTGCAACTGTTCGCGGTTTTTTTGCTCCTCGGTGAGCGCCTGTTGCATGACCGCCGCGAGATCCTTCGAGTTGTTGTCTCCCGTTTTGGGCATGACGTCCACCTTGACGGTCGCCGCGGAGCCCTCGTTCTCGCCGGCCATCTTGCTGAGGTCCGTCGAGAACGTCAGCAGGCTCAGCAGCAGGAAGTCGCAGATGACAATGAGGATGCTGCGGTTCATGACGGCGTGACGAGCGTTGGCGCGGTGGTGGGCGCGAAGGGCCCGGCGACTTCGGCTTCGGCTTCCAGCAACAATCGCCGGCGGGCCGGACGCAGGTTGAAGATTTTAAACACGCACACGAAGATGATGCCGAAGGACGTGGACGAATAGGCGGCCATCAGGCTGAATTTGATGACCCCCATCGAGACGAGGATCAGCGAGATGATGGTGCCGACGAAGCCCAGGTACAGGCCGGCGTCAAACAGGTGGTCTTCGTTTTCGAGCAGCCTGAGCTTGAAGCGCGGCGTGACGTTCTGCCGGCGGATTTCCGCCAGCTTCACGAGGCACGCGATGTAGATCAGCGCCTGCAGCACGAAGAACAGCAGCAGGGTCAGCAGGATCATGTTGTTCATAATGTTGGGATGATTGCGGGCGAATCCGGCCAGGACCACCGGGCCCGTCGTGGGCACGTGCAGTCGAAAGGCGTACTCCTCTTTCCGTGTGTCCTGGGCGAGAAACGGCTCGCTCAGAAGCAGCACCACCAGCAGGAAACCCAGCGCAAACAAACTCTCGCGGACCACATGGAACCCGCGCACCTGCAGCGGTTGTTCCAGAGACGATACGGCCGGCCGCGCAAAATGCAGCGATGCAGCCAGAAGAAATCCACTCGACAGATAGCCCAGCCATTTCAGCATGAACGCCAGCCACGGCAGCCGCAGGCTGCAATCCACTCCCAGGTGCAGGCGGGAACCGGCGCGGTATAGCAACTGGTCGCGCGCCAGCAGTTCGTTCACCCCGCCCGTGCCGAACCGGAGACTGTATCCGAGATCGGTCAATGCGGTCTGTGGAAAATGTGTGACATATTTCACCACCGCCGCCGGCTTGCCGGAAAGCGCCACGGCGGAGAAAAGCACGGGCAACTGCCCGTTGGCATCGCGGACCTGGTCGGCGAGAACATGTAACGTCCCGGTGTCCTCGATGCGGCAGGTGAACGCCACGAGCTGGTCCCAACTGAATCGCCGGCCCAGCGACATCAAATCCATCAGTACCTGCTCCAACGGTTGCGAACTCCCGCCGCGGTTGGCGGTCGAGGCCAATTTGAATACGTTGTCGCCCAAACCCGTCGTCAACCGTCCTTCCTCCACCAACAATCCACAGGTCGTCACCGCCACATCAAAGGCCTGGCCGGAAGCCGACTGCGACGGCGTGAACAGGGTGGTGCCGGTCAGCTCGCGACAGCGCAGCAACTCCTGGACGGTAGGACTGGTTGAGGCGCGCAGCAGATCCAGCGCGGCCTCCCGGTTTTTCTGCCGGACGATGAACCCGGTGAAAGGTTCCGGCAACGGGGAATCATTTCCGAAAAGACGCTTCAACGCGGAGTCGTTGCCCCAAACCAGCCAGTCGGGATGCTGCCGCATCGCATTGGTCACGGCCAAGCCGAGATTTTCCCGGCCGGAAATTCCCTCCGCTTGCGCCGCCTGAAAAAACAGCCAGGCGGTCCCCAGGTTCTGCTGGTTCACGAGCGACAGCCCCTGTGCGGTCAGGGCCGGCGTGTCCCGCCCCGCCCGTTGAATGACATTGACATCCACCGCCCGCAAATACGCCGGCACCAGCAAGCCGCAAAACAGCAGCAGCAAGCTGGAAACGGCACAAACCCATGCCCATTGCCAGCGGTTAATCATGACTTCAATCCATCCTAATTTTCCTTAGACTGCACGTTGCAAGCACCTGTTCAAGCACGAATAATGCCCGATGGAGCATCGTGCCGCGTCTCAATACTTTCGGAAGGACGGGCCCTGTAAGTTCCTGAATCCAAGCACAGATGGATGGGGTGTCGCAAAACGAGACCCTTCGGGGCCTGATTTTATTCAAAATGCCTCCGGCGATTTTCGCGCACCTGTCAGATTTTACAACATCGCCAGCACTTCTTCCGCGTGTTCGTCCGGCTTCACCTTCGGCCAGATTTTTTTGATGCGGTCGTCCGGCCCGATTGAGCGAATGGGCGTCAGCCGCGAACATCCCGCCTAAATAATAAACAACCATGGTAGCGCAGGCTTTCCAGCCTGCGGGTTTGGGCGACTTGCCAGTTGCCCCAAAGCGGAACTGGAAAGTTCCGCCACCAGCAGACAGGAATGTCTGCTCTACAAAATCTCCCCGCCAAAAAAGTCAGGTCGCTTGGGCGGGCGGCCTGAACGGGTCCGGTGGCAGCCGGAAATCACTTCAACTTAACCAGTGCCGCCTTGACGGCGTCGAAGTTCGGCAGGTCCTTGGGCATAATTTCCAACAGCCATTTTGAAAAACGGTTACGTAGTTATTACAAATGGCCTTGAGAACCCGTCCTCAAAATAAGACAGAAAAATTGTAAGCTATTGTGAAACAAAGACAAAGATGCCTTTTGGGGATGATAAAATGGCCCATTTTTCATAGTTTTATCCATTCCATTACGACGGGAGTTTTGATAATCTGTTGTATTCAGTTCAGTTCAGAAACTAGTAACCTTAAAAAACCTATGAAAACAATCCCTGTTTTGCACATAACGAAAATTACCTGCTTGGCCCTGGCTGCGATCGGTTTCATCGCAGTCAGTGCTCACGCCCAAACTATCCTCGGTAGTTTTCAAGGCAGCAGCGATCCCCTGAATGCAGGATGGATCGATCCTAATAACAGTGACCCGATTACATCGGATCCGACAGCCAGCTTTGTGGCGGCCGGGGTGTCCGGTTACCCGCTAAGTCTCGATATGTCCGCAGCCGGTCATGCCGGCAGTTTTGGATACCCTAGTCTCGAACTTCAGTTCAGCCCCGCCCAAATAGCGGCCTTTAATGCGAACTCCTATATCACGTTCACTATATCTGTTGCATCGGGTGCAGCTACGTCGGGATATTTTCAGATTTACAATCTTGTGCTCAATGCACCAGGTTATGGATATCATAACGTAGGCGATGGTGGTAATGCGGCAGCGACTTGGGGGACATATTCCCAAGCGACTGGCTTCACTGGCAACAACCAGAACGGTGAGCCCAACTTCTACTTCTACAGCGGTGACCCGACCCTGCAGTCGGAAACAGTCACATTTAACTATTCGAGCTTTCTTCCTGCCATTGTGGCTGGTGGGGAGAGCTTTCTCCAGATGACTTTTCAGGGCAACCAAGGTGGCGGTGCCCCCACTGACATGTACTTCAATAATGTGGAGCTATCGACCACTCCCTTCGCTGTGCCGGAGCCGACAACCGGTGCTTTGGTCCTGGCCGGTGGGGCAATCGCGCTCTTGTTGGCGCG
>JBEKZC010000099.1:0-9083 GCA_049510295.1 Verrucomicrobiota bacterium
GGATTTCCATGTGGTCGCGCGTCAATTCCGCGCAGGTGCCGACGACTTCGCGGCCGTCCAGCAGGGAGACTTTCGTCACGTCGTCGGAGACCAGGCTGTAGCCGCGCTCGATGAGCGCCAGCACCGCCTCGCTTTTGCCGATGCCACTCTCCCCGCGAATCAGCACCCCCACGCCGAGGATGTCCACCATGCTGCCCATCTCCGAGCCGCGCGGCGCAAACATCGTTTCGAGTTCGAGGGTCGCGGCATTGATGAACTTCATCGTGACCATCGGGCATTGAAAAACCGGCACCCCCGCTTTTTTGGCGGCGGCCAGAAATTCCTTGTCCGGACGAAGACCGCGGCTGAAGACGAGGCACGGGATTTTAAAGGCAAAGAAATGGTCGTAACGTTTGGCGCGTTCGGCGGTTTTGAGCGACCGCAAATAATACACTTCCGCGTTGCCTAAAACCTGCACCCGTTTGTAGGCGAAATAGTGCGTGAATCCGCTCAGGGCCAGGCCGGGCCGGTTGACGGTCGGCTCGCGGATGATGCGCTTCAGTCCGCGTTCGCCGACAACGAGCCGCATTTGCAGCGTGGTTTTGTGTTCCTGGTAGAACTGCTCGACCGTGACGATCTGGTGTTGCATATTTACAGGTTGAATTCCGGTCCCAGGTAAATTTCGCGCGCCTTCGGGTCGTTCGCCAGAAATTCCGACGAGCCCTCCACCAGCACCTGGCCTTTGTGGATGATGTAGCCACGGTCAATCAACTTCAAGGTCTCGCGCACATTGTGGTCGGTGACCAAAATGCCCAGCCCGCGTTCCTTCAACCGGCGCACAATCTTCTGCACTTCATAGACCGCAATCGGATCAATGCCGCTAAACGGCTCGTCCAGCAGCATCAACCTGGGGCTCGTCACCAGCGCGCGGGTGATTTCCAGCCGCCGTTTTTCGCCGCCGCTGAGCGTGTAGGCCTTGTTTTTGGCCAGCGGCGTCAAAGCCAGTTCATCGAGCAAATACTTCAACCGCACGGCGCGTTCGTCACGCGACAGCCTGCACATTTCGAGGATCGCCAGAATGTTTTCCTCAACCGTGAGTTTGCGGAACACCGACGGTTCCTGCGTCAAATAACCGATGCCCAGCCGCGCGCGCCGGTGCATCGGCAGGCGCGTGATGCCGCGGCCTTGAAATTTCACCGCGCCCCCGTCCGGTTTCACGAGACCGACGACCATGTTGAACGTCGTCGTCTTGCCCGCGCCATTCGGGCCGAGCAACCCGACGATTTCGCCCGCGCCCACGGAGATGGACACGTCGTTCACCACCCGGCGACCGTGATACTCCTTCACCAGATTTTCAGTGGCGAGCAGCGGGCCGTTCGATGATGGCGGGGTGGTTTCCATGCAAAGATCAGAACGCTGGGCGGTCGCCGATGTGGTTGCTGGCGTTTTTGTCGGTGTTTTCAATTGTTCCCGGCGGAAAATTCGTTTTTACCGGCGGCGAATTCGTCTCCGCCGTGGCGCCATTGAGGTTTTGTCGGAGAATCATGTGCGGATTGTCGAAATGGATTTTGTTGTTCGCGCGATCCCAGATGATAACATCACCCGCCTGCGTGCCTTGCGCGTTTTCCATCACCGGCTGCGAATTGCCCGTGAACGTGACCGTCTCGTTCGTCACGCCGTTTTGCACGCTGTAAAGATAAACCGCCTTGTCACTGGTCACATGATTGGTCTGGCCTTTGGTGTCCGTGAAATCAATCACCACATTCGTCTCGGCGACGATGTGATTCGGGTGCCCGCCCGCCTGCGGCACATCCGCGACGAGCCAGGCACAGGTGAGCTTCATTTCCGGATCGTCCACGCGCACGTGTCCGCGATAAATTGCCTGATGTCCGTTCAAATCAAAATCCGCGCTGTTGTCGGAATCAATCAGCGTCGGGGCGCGCGGCGGAGGCGTCGCGTCGGGCGAATTGGTTGTGGCACTTGCCGGGGAACTTTGCGCGGTCACGTTTGTTTGCGCGTGAACCATCCAGCCGCACCACACGGCAATCACTATGAGACTGAAACGTTTCATGGCTTGGTATTCATTATTGCCCCGTTTTCAACCACGGTGTGCACATTATTTGAGATGGTGAGGAAGGAATCGCTTTGCCGCCACAAAAAACCTTCGCCCTCGACGCGGAATTTTCCATCGCCCGTCCGCACCTGTAAATGCCCCGGCGAATTCGCCACGCCTTTGAACGTGTCATAAACGCATTCCGGCGCATTCACAACCCATTCCAGCTCGCCGTTTGGGTTGAACATTTCGAGCTTGAGTTGTTTGATGATGAGCAGTCCGCCCGGCTGGGGCAACGCCTCGGCGCCGGACAAAATTGATTTGATTTGTTGTTGATTTGTCGGCCCGTAGTATTCGGTGGAAGTGAAATTGTTCGCGTGCTGGAGGCCGTTTTGTTGCGCGCGAACGCCGGGCGCGACGGCGAACAACAACCCCGCGCCCGCGGCCAGTAATGCCCGTGTGATGTTCGCTTTTGCATTCATTTCGCGTAATGCGCCACGACCACATCCCATTTGCCCTGCGCTTTTAAAAGCATTTCCGCAATTTCGCGCACCGCGCCGCGCCCACCCGGCGCGCGCGTGACGAAATGCGCCGCCGCTTTCACCTCGGGCCGGGCGTCACCCACCGCGACGGCGAACCCCGCGCGTTTCAGCGGCCCCAAATCCACGACGTCATCGCCAACAAAACATACCGCGTCCCAATCCAGTTTCGCGCGGCGCAAAAGTTTTTCGACCGCGCCGATCTTGCTGATCCGGTCGGTTTGCTGGACGAGAAAATCAATTTGCAGTTCGGCCGCCCGCAGTTCCGTCACCGCCGACCGCCGCGCCGAGACCCACCCGACCTGGAAGCCGGCCCGGCGCAGAAATACCAGGCCCAGGCCGTCCCGGATGTTGAACCGCTTGATTTCCTGCGCTCCGCCGATGAACACCGAGCCGTCGGTCAGCACGCCGTCCACGTCGCACAGGAAGAGTTTTATGCGGTTGAGACGCGAGGTGAGAGATTTGGAAATCCGTTGGGCCATGGAAATTAAAAACTGGAAACATCCAACAACCAACATCCAACTCTGAACATCCAATGGCCGCCGCCGCGCAAAAGGATTGGATGTTGGATGTTGGATGTTGGATGTTGGATGTTCACCTTTTCACCGCGTTGAATATTTTGAGCAATCCCCGCAACAGCACGGGCATTTCCGCCAGCGGAATCATGTTCGGCCCGTCGCTGAGCGCGCGTTCCGGTCGCGGATGCGTTTCGATAAAAAGGCCGTTGGCGCCCGCCGCCAGCGCACACCGCGCCAGCACCGGCGCAAATTCGCGCTGGCCGGATGATTTGTCGCCGCCGCCGCCGGGCAATTGCACGGAATGCGTTGCATCAAAAATGACCGGGAAACCGGAACGTTTCATGATTGGAATCGAGCGCATGTCGGCGACGAGATTGTTGTAGCCGAACGTCGTCCCGCGCTCGGTGAGCAGGATTTTTTTCGCCCCGGCGCGCCGGGCCTTTTCAGCGACCCGGCCCATTTCGGCCGGCGAAAGGAACTGGCCCTTTTTCAAATTGATGATCCGGCCGGTGGCGGCCGCGGCTTCAATCAAATCCGTCTGGCGGCAGAGGAACGCGGGAATTTGCAAAATGTCCACGACTTCGCCCGCGATGGCGGCCTGCGTTTCGGTGTGAACATCGGTCAGCACCGGCACGCCAAATTCGGCGCGGACCTTGCCGAGCACGCGCAGGCCTTCGTCGAGGCCCGGCCCGCGAAAGGATCTGGCCGACGTGCGGTTGGCCTTGTCGAAGCTGGCTTTGAAGACGTAAAAGATGCCCAGTCGGGCGCAGGTTTTCTTCAGTGCGCCGGCGACGTGCAGGCACAGCTTTTCGTTTTCAATCACGCACGGCCCGGCGATCAAAAACAGCCGGCGTGGCGAGTCGAGATTTTTCCAGATGGCGGCGGCGTTGAGCACACGGAAGTTTTAACAGTGGCACGAGGGAAAGTAAATGGCAGTGAATAACCACAGATAAACGCGGATGAACACGGATTTATTTTGGTGGGGCGAGCGTCCCCGCGAGCCGAAAGTTTTTTGCTCCGTAGCGGCGCGTCGGCAGACCGCCGCTGACCGAATACAAAATGGCGGGGCTCTGCCGAGACGCCGCTACGCCCGCTCAATAAACCAAGACCAAGACAGCGGCTTGCTGCGCCGATTTCACCACGCCCTCGAACTTCCGGTCAGCCGTGACCGATGCTTTGAGTTTGGCCGAAACCGCCGGCACGGATTCCAGGAAGCTCAACAGCAGACTGCTCTTGACCGCGTAATTGACATTCTCCGGCAACGCCCCGCTCGCCGCCAGCGCCGCCGACGCATCCAACTTGGCCGACACGATGCCGATGACGTTGCCCCGGTCATCCACCAGCGCCCCGCCAGAATTGCCCGGCTGCACCGGCACGCTGATTTGAAAATAGCGCGGGTCATCCGCCGCGCCCGGCCTGCGTGGCCGAAGCTTTTGACATAGCGATGAAAACTGATTGCACCGGACTCGTGTGGAATTTGGAAAGATCAAGACACTACGGCGCGGCGAAGGCCCGACAGCGACGCGATTTCCCCCTTGGCCAGCTTGGGCGCGAACCCCTGCAAACCGATGTCGGGAAAACCGATGGTCGCCACCGTACTGCCCAGATTCACCGTGCGACTGGCGGCAATGGGCGGCGGCGCAAACAGCCCGTCCGCCTTCAACAAAGCCAGATCATTGGCCGCATCCAAAATCAACTGAACAAGGTGAAACCCATTTTTCCGCTCGGCGACGTTTATTCGGCAACCATAAAACATCCCACTTTTTTCTCTTGTGAAAATTTGAATTGCGTCTTCGTTTTGCACGTTTCGCGTTCATAGTTTTTGCTATGTGGCGAAGTCAACTTTGTGAACTAAGCCAGTGCGATGACGATAGCAACCCGTGGGTAAGCAGTCGTGAACGACAAGAAAAATGTGCGTGCTTATTTGTCCGGCCTGAAGGGACCGGCAGGCACTACATTGTAAGCCTTGCAACCCAACAGGGCGTCCCGTTTGCGGGTGCGCCCCGTCCGCCTTCATCCAATTTCGACGCGACAAGTCCGCCTTCGGCGTAGCGGCTTTCGGGCGAAAGCCGCCATTTGAAATTCCTGCGGAAGTTTGCGGCGCTCTGCCGAGACGCCGCTACGCCGGCATCGGCTCCTTTTTCTCCATGTAAAGTTTCCAGAACTGTTCCCAAAAATCCTCACCCAGCGGATGCAGAAAGGGATGGCCCGGCACGACCGCGCCCAAGTGCGGCCAGTCGCGCGGATGATCCGCCAGTTTCTTGCGGCACGGATTGTCGAGGAGGTAAAAGCAGGATTTTTCAAACGCGCCGCGCATCCGGTCTTTTTCCCGCAGCACGCTGTCATGCGATTGTTTTTGCAGTTCAAATTCCACGCCGGTCGGCGAGCGCCGCGCCAGTTCCACGGCCAGATGTTTGCGCAGGAATTTCATCGCGTTGCGCTGGTCGCTGTCCGCGCGCAATCCCATCCAGAGCAGGTGCAGATGGTCGGGCATGAGGACATAGACCGGACAGAACAAGCCTTCGCGCGCGGCGGCGTGGAGCAGCAATTCGCGGAAGTGCCGGTGAAACGTTTCGTCCAGCCAGCCCGTGGCGCGGCGTTCCAGCGTGATGGTCCACTGCACCACGGCGAACCCGCGATAACACTCCGGCGCGAGGCGCGGCAGATGATGCCATTCCGGCTGCGGCGTGAGCGGCGCGGGTTTCATGCTGCGAAGCGTAGCGGCTTTCGGGAAAAAGCCGCAAATTGAAAATGACCGTAGCGGCTCCTCGACAGAGAGCCGCCGTTTGGAAAAGAGAAATTTGCGGCGCTCTGCCGAGACGCCGCTACGGAGCAGGAGAATCGTTTGCCATCTCACGAAAACCTGCAACTGGATTTGCCGAATGGTCAGCCCAAAAACTGGTCATTTCAAATCACCGTTCCGTGCGGGATGATGGCATTTTTGGGAATGATGATGATGCCGTCGCGGATGTAGCAGAGTTCGTGGTCGAGCTTTTCGGGCTTGCCGGCGGGCGAGATGACGACGTTGTTTCCGATGCGCGCGTTCTTGTCAATGATGGTGTTTTCGATCTTGCAGTTCGTGCCGATGCCGATGCGCGGTTTGCCTTCGCGTTCATGCCGGTCCACGGATTCCTGCGATTCGTAATAATCGCTGCCCAGGCCGATGACGCGGTTCAATTCCGTGCCCGCGCCGACGACCGTGCGCAGACCGATGATGCTGTTGGCAATGCGCGCGTGATTGATGATGCAGCCGTCGGCAATCACCGCGTGATCAATCTGCGCGCCGTTGATTTTTGAGCCGGGCAGAAAGCGCGGCCGGCTGAAAATCGGCGCATTCATGTCAAAAAAATTGAAGCGCGGCAGTTCGGAAACGAGATCGAGGTTCGCCTCAAAGAACGAACGGATGGTGCCGATGTCCTCCCAATAACCCTGGAAAACGTGGGAGCAAACGCGGCGCTCATTGATGGCCTGGGGAATGATATGTTTGCCGAAATCGGGCAGTGGATTGTCGAGCAGGCTGCGGATCAAATCGCGGTTGAAAACGTAAATGCCCATGGACGCGAGGAACAATTCGCCCTGCGCTGCAGGCTCGACAATGCCGAGTTTCGGATACCAATCCGGGTCCACCCGCAATGAATCAAGCGCCGCGGGGTCTTTTGGCTTTTCCTCAAATCGCGTGACGCGGTGGTCCGCGCCGATTTGCAGGATGCCCAGCGATTGCGCCTCGCGCCGCCCGACCGGAATCGTCGCGACGGTGATGTCCGCGCCGGTCTCGACGTGTTGGGCGACCATGGGACGAAAATCCATCCGGTATAACTGGTCGCCGCTCAAAATGATCAGGTAATCGAAATCGTGATTGAGAAAGTGAATCAGATTTTTTCGCACGGCGTCGGCGGTGCCTTCATACCAGGAAGCGTCGGTGAGCGTCCGTTGCGCCGCGAGAATTTCCACAAACCCGCTGGTGAACTGGTCGAATTTATACGTTCGCGAAATGTGGCTGTGCAGCGAGGTGGAGTTGAACATTGTCAAAATGTAAATCCGCCGGAACCCGGAGTTGATGCAGTTCGAGATCGGGATGTCCACGAGCCGGTATTTGCCGGCCAGCGGCACGGCGGGTTTGGAGCGATCCTTCGTCAACGGAAACAGCCGCGAGCCCTGGCCGCCGCCCATGATGACGCAGAGGACGGTGCTGGTGTTAAGTGACTGGCGCCCGGTTTGTGACATAACCGATGTTTGTGGCAATGATACTGCCGTCTGCTGCATCAGGGCAAGCAACGGATTTTGATCGGCGCATATTCCAGGCGGCAGGGCCGTGCTGCTGAGACTGTCTCAAAACATCCTCTCATCGTAGCAGCCGACGTGAGTCGGCTCACTTTTCCCGGGTTTTGCATGGAATTGGAGCGGACTCACGTCCGCTGCTACAAGTTTTGAGATGCTCACTGCTGCGCGCCCATCATACCCGGCAGCGCCGCCCTACCCGCCGCAGTTACGACGCGGCCTGCGCCTCGCGCACGATGTAAGGCGCGAATTCGTCGTGGTGCTGCGGCGGAATACGGACTTTGAACCGCGCCGCCGGGCCGCGATAATTGCGCGAAATGACCTGCCCGACCTTGTGCAGCCGCGCAATCACCGCCGCCTGTTCGTGCGGCACGCGCAATTCGAGAAACTCGCGTTTGGGACGCAACTGCGTTCCGATTTCCGCAAGCAATGACACAATACCTTCACCGGTCACGGCCGAAATCGTGACGGCGTTTTGATGCCGTTCCTGCAAACGGCTCAATGTACCGCCGGCCCCGGTTCCGTCGGGGTCAAGCCGGTCCATTTTGTTGAAAACCATCAGCGTCGGTTTCCCGCCCGCGCCGATTTCGGCCAGCACGGCGTTTACGGCGGCAATTTGTTCCTCGGCCTGCGGATGGCTGATGTCCACGACGTGCAGCAGCAAATCGGCCTGCACCACTTCCTCCAGCGTCGCCTTGAACGCTTCAACAAGTCCGTGCGGCAGTTTGCGGATGAAACCGACGGTGTCGGTGAGCAACACATTCTGGTTTGTTGGCAGGCGCAACCGGCGTGTCGTTGGGTCGAGCGTGGCGAACAAAATGTCCTTCACCAAAACGTCCGCGCCGGTGAGCGCGTTGAGCAATGTGGATTTGCCCGCGTTCGTGTAACCGACGATGGAGGCCAGCGGCCAGTTGTTGCGCTGGCGTCCGGTGCGCTGAATTCCGCGCTGTTGCCGCACCAATTCCAGTTCGCGGGAAATTTTCGCAATGCGATCCTGCACGCGGCGGCGGTCGGTTTCCAATTGCGTTTCGCCTTCACCGCCGCGCATGCCGATGCCGCCTTTTTGCCGCGACAAGTGACCCCAATATTTTGTGAGTCGCGGCAGCAGATGCTGAAGCTGCGCGAGTTCGATCTGCAGCTTGCCTTCGCGCGTGCGGGCGCGTTGGGCGAAGATGTCGAGGATGAGCGACGTGCGGTCGAGAATCTTGCAGTTGAAAATTTTTTCGAGGTTGCGGCTTTGCGCCGGCGAAAGATCGTCGTCGAATATCACCGTGTCCACGTCCTGCCGCCGGCAGAAGTCCGCGAATTCAGCCGCCTTGCCCTTGCCGATGAACGTGGCGGGATTCAGCGATTCCGTTTTTTGCGCGCCATTGCCGATGACTTCACCGCCCGCCGTTGTGGCCAGTTCACCGAGTTCGGCGAGCGAATCGCGCGTGTCCGAATGGTTGCGCGATTTGAGTTCGACGCCGACGAGGAAGACCCGTTCCGGCCTCGTGTTTCTGGTTTCGATGAGCGCTTTCAATAGCTTGCTGTATGAATCATACCATGAACGGGCGTGTTTGCGCCATGCTCCACGGTGAAAAACTGCAATGACGTCCGCCCTCACGGCACGGGGCATAGACATGGTTGACACGGAGGGCATAGACATGGTTGACACATTTAAGAGTTCAAGTTTTGAGGCGACGAGGTTTGGAAGGGCGAATGCCACCGGCATCA